>NZ_JYGE01000004.1 GCF_003012055.1 Peptostreptococcus russellii
ACGAAAAAGAAAAACAACTTAAAAATCAACTATTAAAAAAAGATACAGATGTAGAACCTTCTATTAATTTAACTTCACATGAATCAAATAATAATTTTTATAATTTTAAAAAAGTTCTCAAATATGAAGAAAAAAAACCGAATTTTAATATTCACAAATGTCATAAAGTAAAAATTATAGTTGCAGGTACTTCATTTAGACAAAAAGAAATTAAACGTCTTTTAAGAAACTTTGACTACTATGAAAAATATGATGGTTTATCTACACGTGATATTAAAGAGAATTATTACGAGGGAGATAAAATTTATGAAATACCTTTATCAGCAATACACTACGGAAATTGTGAGCTTATACCTGAGCCAAGTAACAAATATGATAAAAATGCTATTAAAGTTATTATTGATAAAATACACGTTGGCTATATACCTTGTAAAGACTGCACCTTTATTAATGGCATATTAAATGATATTAAGGACATAGATATTGAAGTATATGGTGGTAAATATAAAGAAATTTATTTTGATGAAGAAGATTATAAAGAAAAAGTTAAAATAAATGAAAAAAACTTAGGAATATTACTTTATATTTCTTATTTAGATAGAGGTTAGGACATAAAAATATAACTACTACAGCTAAAGTTTATGCACATTTATATGAAGATCGATCTATTGAAGCCGTAGATGTATTAAATGAACTTACTGGACATGATAAGAATGATTAAATAAAAAAAGTGCTACCAACTAGGTTTTAAACCTAGTTGGACACTTTGAAAACACTATTACTTGGCACTTAATGCAGCCATTGTAATGTAGTTATATGGCTGGTTAAAGTGAGGAAGGAAGAATATATCCAACAGTGCCAATCTTTCTATTGTCACCTTTTCCTGTATAGCTAATGAGAACATATGTATACCCATTGACATATCATATTCTGATGCCATCTGAGCACCTAATACTTCTCTAGTCTTCTTGTCATATACTATTCTTATCTTAACGTCTGGGTTAGTAGTTTCTATAAATCCAGGCTTTTGAGTATCTTCAAAATCAGTGTATTCAACATCTAAACCTAACTTTTCAGCCTTAGCTACTGTAATACCTGTTGATACCATCTTTAGGTCATATATATTGATACCGTTAGATCCCTGTACACCTATAGATTCTAATTCAGTTCCACCAGCATTATGAGCTGCTACAATACCACTTCTTACAGCATTAGTTGCTAAAGCAATGTAGTTTGTATTGTCTATTGAGTTATCGTATACTGTTGCACAGTCACCAATAGCATATACATCCTTAACACTAGTTTCTTGCTTCTTGTTTACTAGATATGATCCATTTCTGAATAATTCTAACTTATCTTTACCTAAAGCATTGTTTGGTCTAAATCCTATAGAAAGGATAACCATATCTGCTTCTATTTCCTTCTTATCTGTTACTACTGAGCTTACCTTACCATTTGTACCCTTGATTTCCTTTACAGCCTGTCCAAACTCTAAGTTTATACCATGGTCTGCTAGATTATTCTTCATTAATTCAGTAAATGGCTTATCATAGTAAGCTGGTAGGCAAGTATCTGCTATATCTACCATAGTAACGTTTTTATGATGTCTTTCAAATGCTTCTGCAAGCTCAACACCTATATATCCAGCACCAACAACTACAACATTCTTGATTTCAGGATGCTGAAGCTTTTCTATTACTTCTTGAGCGTTTTGGAATAACTTAACCTGCTGAACATTTTCTAAATCCTTACCTGGTATATTTGGTACTATTGGAAGTGATCCTGTACCTAATATTAATTTATCATAAGTATCTTCTATTTCTGTTCCATCCTTTAATCTAACAAATACCTTCTTATTATCAAAGTCTATATCATGAACTTCAGCTTCCATATGAACCTTAGCTCCTTGCTTTTCAAATTCTTCCTTTGAAGCATAGAAAAGACCATCTGGCTTAGATATTTGATTACCTATCCATAGAGCCATCCCACATCCTAGGAATGATATATTACTATTCTTGTCATATACCACTACCTCATCATTTGGATAGTTTGCTAATAATGTTCTTGTTGCTGCTGTTCCACCATGATTTGCACCTATTACTATTATTTTACTCATTATTCTTCCTCCAGTTAAATATAAATTTATTAATTGTTTGTTAATTATTTTTTGTGTAATATTAAGAAAAGACCATTTTTTTATTACGTCTTATTTAATATTACCTTTTTTTATTACGTCTTATTTAATATTACCTTATAGTTTAATATTTACCCAAGAAATTGTTTTCTTAACATTTTTTTAATATTTTTTTAACATTTTTTTATTATTATTTTTATGCTCATTTAAGTCTAAGCTTAAATGATTGATATTCCAAGCATTTGAAAGCTTTATATCTTCTGAAATCTTTTTATTATTTTTCAAACTTTTTTTTGATTATTTCAATTAAAAAGCATTTATTAATATATTTTTTACTAGTTTTTAGATTAGATAATTATTTATCTTACTATTTTTTTGAAGTAAAAGTATAGAATTTAATCCTTATAAATTATTTGTTTTCAAATATAAAAACAAACCCCCCAACAGTTTAAACTGTTGGGGGGCTCATTGGTTGTTTTTCAATTTATTTAAAAGGCATTTCTAAAAGCATTTTTATTTTACAAAATCATTCTTTCTTAATACATCTATTGATTTATCAACATTTGCAACAGATACCATTACAACAGGACCAGTACATCCCATTCCACTCTCTGCATATATTGATTCTTTCCATAGTGACTTTACAGCATCTTCAAGATCTAGTATATCTACTCCTGTGATAGCTTCAGTAACAACTTCCTTTTCTGGAGCTTTTACTTCTTCAACAGCTTCCTTTGGTGCTTTCTTAGCCTTTAATTCTTCTATTTCTTTGTCTAGACCACACTTAATAGCCTTTTTGTATTCATCTCTAGCAACTACATTTACTTCACCCTTTACTATATCATATGCATACTTTAGGGCATTAGCAACTACTGGAGAACCACTTGCTCTTGATAAGATAAGAACTCTTCTATCATAGTCTTCACCTATTCCTGGTCCATATCCGTATCCTTGAGCTTCAAAATCTCCACCAGTATTAAATGAAGAGAATACCTTCATAAGTAAGTTACCAGTAAGAGTATCTGTTACCATTACATCTGGAACTCCTATTAATAGATCATTACCTCTCATAACAGCACCGCCATCAGCTCTCATAGATTCAGCAAAATCAAAGTCATATCCATTTTCCTTTAAATTTATAAGAATCTTTTCAACCTGTCTGGCACCGTCAAGATTTAATATACCTACTGTAGGTTTTTTCTTTCCACAAGCTTTTGCAGTCGCTATACCATAAATTGCATTTCTTGTCATAGCTTCTACTCTATCAGTTGCAGATGTACCAGTAGTTGTTGCCAAAAACATCTCGCGACCTCTTCCTGGAGCTACTACTCTACCTACTGTTGATACACCTATTGGGAAATTATAATGCATAGTAACACAAGCATCTATTTCTTTTGCATCTAATAATTCTTCCATTTTTTTATACATTTCATCTTCAGTTTCAACTTCATAAGACTTAAAGTCCTCGTCTCCCTTACCGATTAGAACTATTTCAAACATACCATTACTGGCAAGTCTAGCACCTTGAATTAAGTTTTCACTTCCATGCTCACTTCCAAGTGTAGTTAAACCTACCTTAATTTTCTTTCCAAAGTTGCCAGATTCTATAGCATCAGCAACTTCTAACAATGCATCAGATATTAATTTGTTAGACATATCTACACCCCCTATTCTTCTATCATATCTAGGGCAATATTTCTCATTGATTCTGCAATTATCTTTCTTATTTCATCCTTAGATATTGAAGATGTTTCTTCTTCTACGCCTGGGTTTCTTTCAACTACAAAAGATATACCGTCAAATAAGTTTGTCATTCTTCCTAAGAATAAACTACCCTTACCAACTATCATAGCTCTATTTCTATCACCTGTAGTTAAGTCGTCCATCATAAATCCTACATAAGGAACCCCTGAAGGTATATGTCCCTGAGTTGGAGCCCAACCTGGTAGACCATGTTCAGCTATAAAGCTCTTTAACTGTTTCTTTTCTATTTCGCCTCTAGTAGCTGCTAGAGCCCCTATCATTTTATAGTTTGCCTCTGGAACGTTACCTGCACCAGCTGGCTTTGTGATGTCTGGGTTTTGCATTTCTACTGAGTATACATCTATATCAGGAATCTTTAGACCCGCTTTATCTAATCCTTGAGTAATAAGAGATGTCATAACAGCCTGAGGAGCTGATCCAGTACCTACTGTATGCTTACCAACTAAGTCAGTTCTAATAATTGGATGAACACCATCGTTTTCTGAAACTAATACAGCAAATCCTCCTATAACATCTTCTAATACTGGAAGACCCTTCTTAAGATGATCTTTTGCATTCATTCCAAGCTTTGCAGATGCACCACCAGCAACTACCATAACATTCTTATGAACTCCTGATTTTACTAGAGCTGCTGCATTTATTAATGCATGAGCTGGAGCAGCACAAAATCCTCTTGTGTCTGATCCACTTGCATTAGTTAGACCAACCATTTCAGCTATAGCCTTGGCAAAGTTTCCTCCACCTCTTTGATTCATATCTCCACAAGCCTCTTCAGAGCATTCTATTACATAGTCTATTTCTTCTCTATGAACGCCTGAACTTCTAAGTAATTCTAAAGCAGATACAACACCAGATGCCTTAACAACCAAGTTTTCAAGCATAGTATGGGCACTTAAATTTACATCTACATCATGAGCTCTTTTTACATAACCTACTAACTTATGTTCAAAGTATAATCCTTCTGCTACGTGGTTATCCAAAAGTTCCTGTGCATCAGATATATCTTCACCCTTTAAATGGTTAAAGAAGCCTTCTAATTCTTTGTAGTTTTCTTCCATTACTGGTCTAATTCCATTTACAAATTCTTCTGATAATTTTACAAGCTCAAATGCATCACAAATCTGCATTAAAGCTAGAAATTCATCTTCTGGAACTATTTGGCCGAATTTACCATGTCTTTCACCTTCGTGCTCTATATTACACCAAGGAAGCTTCTTGTCAGATAAGAACTCTGGTCTTACATTTCCTATATACACTTGGTTTGGAAGATAGTTTACTACCTCTTCATAACTTCTTATCTTGCTATCAATTTCTTTTAAAAACTCAGAATCTGGGTTAATTTCCTGTTCAACAGTACAAGTAGTACCGTTTTTGATTATCATGTCAGGAGTATGTACTAAAACATATCCTGCTCCTCTGAATACTGGGAATGACATAATGTTACCTCCAAATTTAATAATATATTCATATATTAATATTGGTACACCTAGAAAAGCTAAGTGTACCAATACTATTAACAGCTATAATCTTTTATTAATCTTCAAAAACAGTCTGTCCATCAACTTCTGTAGTCAATGCTTCAAGTGCTTTTTCAACTAATTTTCTTCTTAGAGCCTTTTCTTCTTCATGTTCTAAAGCAGGATTTCCAAGAGGATGAGGTATAGCTATTGTTGGAACTATTCTATTAGCACCAACTGTTAGTGAAATAGGAACAACTGTACACATATGTACTACAGGTAGTCCAGCTCTTTCTATTTCCTTTACCATCGTTGCACCGCAACGAGTACAAGTACCTCACGTAGAAGTTAATATAACTGCATCCACACCATCAGCTATTAACTTCTGTGCATATTCTGCTGCAAATGCCTTAGAAGATGCAACTGCAGTACCATTACCAACAGTTGTGTAGAACTTGTTGTATAACTTTCCTATTACGCCTTCTTTTTCAAGGTCTCTTAATACGTCCACAGGAAGAACTCTATCAGAGTCTTCATTTGCATAAGATGGGTCATATCCACCATGTGCAGTTTCCCAACCTTCTTCAGTTAAGTCTTCTACACCTGTAATATCATATTCACCATACTTAGTAGCATTTGATGATTCTATTCTATCAGGGTTACCCTTTGGAACTATACCACCTGATGTGCAAAGTGCTATTGTACACTTAGAAAGATCTTTAACCGCTGGGTTTGGATCTACTCTATCGAAACTTGGCATTGGATATTCTGTTTTGAATTCTTCGCCATTTATTTTCTTTATTAGCATATCAACGGCTCTCTTAGATCCTCTATCTTCAGCAAAGTAGTTTACTCTTACACCCTTTTCGATGTATCCATCTTCTTCTGGAGAACCTATTTCTTCGCCCTTAGCAAGCTTTGCACCTAATTTTGCAATCTTTGGTAGAGCCTTTCTCATACCTGCTGCAGAATTTGAAGTTTCTACTATGTATATCTCTTTCTTATACATGTCTGCACCAGGATTTTCTATATACATACCTGTTAAGCAAGGTATGTTTAATTCATTCTTTACAACACTAGTGATAGTACCACAAGCAACTCCGTATCTACCTGCATTAAATGCTGGTCCAGCTATAAATAACTGTGGATCAAATCCCTTGATCATCTCTAATACTTCTTCACTTGCTTCATCTATATTTTCATTGAAGTAGCTATCTCCACAAACAACTGAAGCTACTATTTCAAAATCTTCGCCCAATTTTTTCTGTAATTGATTACTTACTGGAGGAAGTTCTTCCATAACCTTTGGTTCAACATCTGCCTTTTCTTCTCCACCTATTCCTGCAAAGAATTGGTTGATATAATGAACTACTCTAATCTTTGACATTATTTTACCTCCCATTTAGAATTCTATAAATACTTGCAGAATTCGTCTCTAATTTCTGACATTTCTTCAGCTATTTCATCGCAATCTAGAACCATTTCCATCATGCCTATTTGTTCTTCATAAACATCTTCATTGAATTGTTCCTTCATAGCGTCTTCTACAACGTGGAATACGCTTAATCCTAGCTCAACACCTGCTAGTGGTCCAGCAAAAGTTGGATCTCCTGCTGTTACTGTTTCAGCTGCAAGACCTGCAGCTTCGGCTTCAGCGGCACCTAGTAAAACCACAACATTTTCGTTACCGAATTTTTCGGCAGCGTCTTTTACTCTGTTCTGATTTTCTAAGTCCATAGCCCCAGCAGCTGTTCAGACGAAGCATTCTGTAGATGAAAATACTACTTCTGCGCCGTCAACAGTTTTAACACATTCTTCGATAGCAGGACCTGGTATACCGTCTCTGTCACCGATTATTATAACTTTTTTATTCTGTAAAGTTGTCATAACGATTACTCCTTTGTAATTTAATTTATTTTTTTATTTTTTATGGATAATATATCCATATCTTAATTTTTTGCTTTACTTAAATGGTATAAATTCTTCTTACTATATGTAAGAATGAATTATTGAGATTAATTAATATGTCATCTAAATTAGAATGTCTTTGCAGATAGATAACCAAATCCTGTTTCATTAGTTGCTCCAGTTATAGTCTGAATTTCACACTCAATAGAACCATCTTCTCTTAATGAATGTTCATTACCACCAGCAATGATGTTTACATATTCTACATGTCCTATTACTCTATCCATCTTAGGTAATACTACATATTCATTAGCATTTCCGCCTGTAACAACTGCATCTGCCTTAGCGTCTGCATCTGCTAGTGACTGAGAAGCACCATCTCTACCTGCGTATTCATCTGTTACTATAACAGTTTTTATTCCTTGGTTTTCTATCTTCTTGCAGTTCATTATTAAGTCAGTATCTGGATTACCAAATCCTTCCTGAGATACAATAGCTGCATCTAATCCTAAGAACTTACAAAGCTTTGAAGACCAGTTAGAAGATCTTTCTTTATCAGCCAAATAAACATTTTCATTAGTTATTATTACACCCATGAAGTTTATTGACTTACCATGTTGAGCATATAACTCTTCTATTACACCATTATTTAAATGTACATATGAAGGGTTCTTATCACAAGCAGAAACACAGTTTCCTGATACTATTGCACCGTCCATTATTTCTGTTGGGTATAAAATAGTAGGAACTATCTGCTTAGCGTCTACACCATATACATAAGTATCATGTAGAAGTCCCTGAGTCTGTAACATATAAACATATCCAACCTTTGGAAGTTCTGGATATTGAGCGATTTGCTCTAATAATGGCTTAGTTTCATAAGTATTTACTTCTTCAGCCTCTAAGTCTCTTGCTAATTCTCCAAGATATTGAGCAGCCTTAAATCCTAAGAATCTAACAGCCTTTTCATGTTCATGTTGCTTAACACCCTCAGCAGGTTCAGCTATTACCACTAGGTTTACTGTCTTAGAAAATGGAGTATACTTAGCTCCTAGTCCAGTCATATCTATAATACCTTCCTGGAAACCAACTATCTTACCAGTTGTTACAACTGCCATTCCCTTAAGTACGTGAGTTCTACCTTCACCAACAGTTTCTACCTTTGAAAGTATTCCTGGGAATATTCCACCCTTACCTTCAACCTTTACTCTTGGCTCGATTACATCCTTAACTGGTGTTATTCTTACACTTTCACCAGGTCTAGCGATATCTAGATCAACAGATGCAAGATGTTCATCATCCCATATTGCGTTGATCAATTCTTCCTTGTTTACAAATAAAACACCTTTTTCTATCTTCGTAACATCTGAAAACTGGATGTCTTTAATGAAGATTTTGCCTATTTCAAGACGCATAGGTTACCTCCTATAAAAAATAATTTAATATAATAAACTTGATTAATATAAAATAAACAATTTATCTACTATTATTCTTGACTCAGCTCAAGGATTGATATCCAATCCTTGTCTGATGTCAATTATTTAATAATCATTAAATAAGCAGATGCAATACCTATTTAACTAAGTGGATAAACTATTTAATTTTAGTAAAACTTCTTTATCATGGCTTCAATGTTTGCTATATTAGCATCATCTTTTGTTATTTCTTCAACCTTTTCGCCATCTTTATATATAGTCATTGTAGGTAGTCCAAGTACCTTCTGCTTGATTGCAAGTCTTCTAGCCTTTGTTATATCCATTGAACAGAATTTAATCTTATCACCATACTGTTCAGCTAATTTATGCACATCTGGCATTAATGCTTTGCAAGGTTCACAACCCTCGCTCCAGAAGTCAACGAATATATATCCTTCGCCCTGTAATACTTCTTCTTCAAAGTTTGCCTTTGTTAATTCGATCATTTCAACAACCTCCTATTTTTATTTTAATTTATGTAAAGTTCCTTCAAATTGATGGAATCTTTCACTCTGATTATTTTTCTTACAATAATTGACCTTTTCCAAATTCAATTAGTTGAATTTTTCTGCTATATATCTTTCTGCCATTACTGCTGCAACTGCTCCATCGCTAGTAGCTGTAACTACCTGTCTTACTGGCTTTTCTCTACAATCACCTGCAACAAATACACCTGGTATATTAGTTTCTGTGCTTTCCTTTGCCATAAAGTATCCGGCATCATCACATTCTATTACATCTCTATAAAGATGAGTTTCTGGAACATATCCTATAAATACGAAACATCCAAAAGTACCGTCTTCTTCATCAGCAAAATGCTCTGTTATTTCACCTGTGATCTTGTTCTTAAATACTATAGACTCAAGTATTCCATCACCCTTTACTTCTTCAACTACTGTATCTAGTAAAAAGTCTATCTTTGGATTTTCTTTTGCTCTGTCAAGTGCAGTAGGTGCACATCTAAATCCTTGTCTTCTATGTACTATAGTAACCTTTCTTGCAAACTTAGTTAGATACTGCGCTTCTTCTATTGCACTATCTCCACCACCTATAACGAATACTTCAAAGTCTTCAAAGAAGTCTGCGTCACAAGTTGCACAGTAAGAAACTCCCTTACCAATTAGTGAATCTTCACCTGGGCAATTCATCTTTCTTGGGTTAGCTCCAGTTGCAATAATTACTGATCTTGTCTTATATTCCTTGTCAGCTGTCTTTAAAATTTTTATATCACCATCAAAGTCAAAAGATGTAACATCTCCTCTTTCGATTTCACATCCAAAAGCCTTAGCTTGTTCTACCATTCTTGCTGTAAGTGATGGACCTGTTGCATTTTCAACTGATCCTGGATAGTTATCAACCTGATGAGTGATTACTATCTGACCACCATTTTTTTGTTTTTCTAGGATAAGAGTTTTAAGTTTTCCTCTAGCACCATATAAACCTGCTGATAGGCCTGCTGGACCCCCACCAATAATTATTAAATCATAAATATTTTCCATTTCTACCTCCACACATTTTAATGTTAATTGATTAACTTAAGTCATTCCAAAAAGATAAGTAATAATCGGCTAAATCTATTTTTCTTATCTTGAATATATTTTTCTAATTAAGTATTCTATAAATAGTTTTACTCATTAGATCATAGTCAATTACTCTAAAATCATCTTTTACACTTTCTGTCCATAAAGGAGTGATTTTATTTTTTTTAAACTTATTTGCAGTTTCAATTGCGTCTTCAATTAAACTTAACGAATTAAAATCCAGTTCCTTGCCTGCTTTTAGAATCAAAGTTCTATATATTGTTTCATTAGGTTTAACACTTCCATACAATGGATGAGTAAGCAATTCATAGCCTTCGTGTATTAAATTTCTCGAATATTCTAAAACACCTATATAATCTTTATTATCTAAAAATTTAAGCTCTATCTTGTTTGATGTTAGAAATTCTTCCGATTCAAGAAATTTTTCATTATTAGTAATTAAAAGCATCTAAATCACCTTTCATATATCAATTTTTGCGAGATAATAGTTCCTCTCCTTGGAATAAATGTTTTCCTGACCCATCACGTATAACTTTAAATAGATCAACTTGTAGAGGAAATTCTATATTATGCATTTATAAACTGTTAGACATCCAACTAAATTTGAATATAAAAAAGGGAAATAAAGTTGTCCTTTATTCCCCTGTCATATTATTCACCTTCAGAGATACGTCCAATTCTACTTCCTTTACCTGAGAAATTCATAACATTCTTGACGGAAATGTTACTTGTCCCTTCGGTGGCAATTGCTCTCTCATAGAATCTTCATCCGCATATTTAATTATTAGTTGTCTAACTTTTATACAATTAGCAAGTACATCTGTAAGATAATTGTACAACATCTTCTATCAAAAAATCAAGACTTATTTTTTAAAAGTTTTTTTAACTTTTATAGCATCAAATCCACTATTATTGAATTTGATATTTCACGTCCAGATTGTGTAAGTTTTATCGTATTGTCCTTACACTTTTCAATATATCCCTTTTTCTGATAATTTTCAATACTTTTTATTATACATTTTTCTAACTCTTGATTATTGATTTTATCTATAAGTGATAAATTTATTCCAGAATTCATTCTCAATCCCAACATTATTTTTTCATTGAAATGTTCTTTGAAGTCCAACACCTCCTTAGATTCTATTGGGAAAACGTTGCTATTGGTAGCTTTAGAGTAGTCATTTAGTGTCTTTACATTTGTATATCTTTCATTATTTATATATCCTGAAGCTCCAACTCCAACTCCAAAATACTCATCGCAATTCCAGTATTTTATGTTGTGTTTACACTCGTATCCAACATTACAAAAATTCGATATCTCATATTGATAAAATCCATACTTCTTTAATTTTTCAACAGTATACCTATACATATCTAAATATTTTTCTTCATCTATATCTTTTAACTCTCCTTTTTCATACATCTCAAAAAAATCTGTACCCTCTTCTATTATCAATGAGTATGCAGATATATGTTCTGGCTTTATTTCTGCTACATAATCTATGGTTTCCTTCCAATCTTCTAAGCTTTGAGTATCAAATGCAAATATTACATCTATATTTATATTATCAAAACCTACTTCTCTAGCATTATAGAAACTCTCTTCAAATTGCTTAAGGTTATGAATTCTTCCCATAAATAATAAATGCTTGTCTTGAACCGCCTGAAGACCTATACTAAGCCTATTTACACCAGCATCTTTCATTATCTTTAGCTTTTCAATTGATAATGTTCCAGGATTTGCTTCTATGCTGTATTCTTCAAGCTTTTTTAGATCAACATTATCTTCTATCATCTTAAATAATCTTTTTAACTGGGTCTTATTCAAAATAGTTGGAGTCCCACCTCCAATAAATATTGTACTTATTTCTTCCTGATTTAGCTTGTACATTTTTAATTCTTTTTCCAAAGAATCTAAATATTTATCTTTTTCATTCCCATCTGCTACGTATGAAGTAAAATCGCAGTATTTACACTTTTGTACACAGAAAGGTATATGTATATATAGACCTTTACTTTCCATAATTTACCTCCTAATTTTATATCTCTATACCTTTTTATACCGTATTTAAGTAAAAATCAAGCATTAATGAAATATTTTTTAAAAAATATATAGAGCTATTGACAGAAATAACTATCAATAGCTCTATTAGTATACTTGATTATTCACTTTTATTTATAAAAACTGTCTAAATAATTATAATATCTTTAGATATTATAAAATAAATATATCTTCAAAACAATAAATTATTCTTTATTATTCTGATTTCTTATTATATATTACAGTATCCTACTACCTTATAGTTAGATGGTATGCCATAGTCATTATCTAAGTTGTCAAATCCCCACTTAGAATCAAACATAGTTATGTCTAAAATAACACCAAAGTATAACATTATTATACCAGCATCTATTTTATTTAAATAACTACCACTATAGTTTTCATTGTCTATCGCTAATATTACACGACCTCCATCAACTATAAATCTCCATGGTTGCTTATTAAGAGCTGAAGGAGCCATTCTTGCATATGAGAATGCATCTAATAGAGCTCTTTCTTCTAGTATTTCAGATGTAGCAGAATTTCCCCACTTATCTATATATACCATTTCTTCTAAAGAGATTCTCTCAGAGTTTGATCCCATTTTTTTAACAGACATTTCTGCCTGAGAATAGTTATCTCCTGTTTTTGCTATTCCTTCAACCTTCTTAGTTGAACTAGCATATCCTAGAGCTATAAGAGCTACTACTTCCATATCAGTGTCAAGATTTAAAACTGTCTTTACCATATCTCTATCTGAATATGATATCCAACAGCTATCTAATCCTAAATCTCTAGCCTTTAATATTGCTCTTTCGCCTACATACCCTGCGTTTTCAAGATGTTGTGGCTTATCTTCAGAAAGTAGTACTAGGTAGTTAGGAGCTTCTATCATCACTCCCTGATAACCAGCTATTCCGTATAATCTCTTGTAAGTATCATCTCCAGCAAAGAATTTTGCTTCAATTGCTATAGATGGCACTAACTTCTTACAATCAGCTATAAAAGCTTGAAGCTCTGATATCTTAGCTGCATCAACTGCTGTTTCTTTAAAATGTCTTACTGATCTTCCATTCACAATTAATGACTTATAGTCCATAAATTTACCTCCAAATTTTCGTAATTCTATGCTTTTCTGGCCAAACTCAAAAGCTTGTCCTTCTCATTGTCACCCGGATTGTGTATCACATGCTCAAGTAGCCCACTAAGTATTTTTCCTACTTGGGCTCCACTTGCAATATCATTTTTTATAATATCTCTTCCGTTTAACTTCAATTGAGAAATAGAAAAACATTCTCCTGATTCTATTATATCATTAAATAGACTAAAACAGATAGAAGGATTTGCATTTTTTTCAATAAACTTTGAATATATTGCATACTTTACAAGATATATATTCTTTAAATCACGCAAAATGTACTTTAATAATAGTTTTTTATGACTATAATCCTTGCTATTCTCAGTTAATAATTCATATTTTTCGTCCTTTAGTATAGAATGTATTGCTATAGTATACTCTATTTCTTTTTTTGAATACCTTAAACTTCTCATTATTTTACTTAATTCTTCTTTAGATCTATCTTCAAATATAAGAGCTCTTTTTAAGGCTTGTTTATATTTTTTTTCTTCATTATCACTATCTAGATACTTACAAGTTTTTTCTTTATTGATAAAACTTTCTACATTATATGCATTTTCAATATTATTCATCTCTAAGGACTTTCCTCCAAATAAATAATCCGAAAGATTTATCATATTAAAATTTTCTAGCTTTAAAGGATTGTATTCTATAATTTCTTCTAATTCTCTATTAATTCTTTCAACAGAAATATTTTCTATATTTTTGGAGTTTTTCAAGATAGAATTAAAAGTTTTCTCTTCAATTTCAAATCCCAATTTTGCAGAAAATCTGATTGCCCTAACCATTCTTAGAGCATCTTCATTGAATCTTTGATCAGGGTCACCAACACAACGAATAAGCTTTTTTTCTATATCTTTAATACCATCGAAACTGTCTATTAGCCCTGATTTTTGATTATATGCCATAGCATTTATAGTAAAATCTCTTCTGGAGAGATCGTCTATTATATTCTTACTAAACTTCACTTCTTCTGGATGTCTCATATCCAGATACTGACCATCAATTCTATATGTAGTAGCTTCATATGCTACATTATTTTCAATTATAGTTACAGTACCATGCTCTACTCCAGTTGGAATGGTTTTTTTAAAGATTTTCATCATATCTTTTGGCCTTGCATTTGTAGTAATATCCCAATCGTTCGGTTTTCTTTTCATTATAGAATCTCTCACACAACCACCCACTATAAAAGCTTCAAATCCATGATTTTCTAGTGCTTCTATTATAAGGCTTGCTCCAGAATCAATTTCCAGAGCAAGTTCTTTTTTATCTATATAGTTCAATTAAACACCTTCTTTAGTCATCCAACTTAAGAACTGACATGAATGCTTTCTGTGGTACTTCAACATTACCAATCTGACGCATTCTCTTCTTACCTTCCTTCTGCTTTTCAAGAAGCTTTCTCTTTCTTGAAATATCTCCACCATAACATTTTGCAAGAACGTCTTTTCTATAAGCTGCAACAGTTTCTCTTGCAATTATCTTGTTTCCAACAGCAGCCTGAATAGGTACTGGGAACTGATGTCTAGGTATTTCTTCTTTCAATTTTTCACACATTGCCTTACCTCTTACATAAGCTCTGCTTTCATGTATTATAAAGCTAAGTGCATCGACCTGCTCTTTATTTATTAGTATATCCATTTTTACTAAATCAGATACTGTATAACCCTTTATTTCGTAGTCTATAGAGCCATAACCTCTTGTTCTAGACTTTAGAGCATCAAAGAAATCATATATTACTTCATTTAGAGGAAGCTCATAGTGTAGCATTACTCTAGTATCATCCATATATTCCATATTCTTCATATTTCCACGTCTTTCCTGACATAGCTCCATTACAACACCAACATAGTCCTTTGGAACAATAATATCACTGTTGACTATAGGCTCTTCTATTGTAAGTATCTCAGTTGGATCAGGTAGATTGGCTGGATTTTGTATCATTACTTTTTCACCATCTAATTTTGTTACCTTGTATATAACTGATGGTGCTGTTGTAATTATATTTAAATCAAACTCTCTTTCAAGTCTTTCCTGAATAATTTCCATATGAAGAAGACCTAAGAATCCACATCTAAAACCAAAACCTAGGGCAGCAGAAGATTCAGATTCAAACTCTAGAGCAGCATCATTTATCTGAAGCTTTTCTAGTGCATCTCTAACATTTTCATACTTTTCCCCTTCTCCTGGATATATACCACAATAAACCATTGGTGTGGCTTTTTTATAGCCTGGAAGAGCTGAATCTGTTCTATTCTCAGCATCTGTAATAGTATCTCCCACTCTACAACTTCTAATGTCTTTTATACTTGCTGCAATATATCCAACATCGCCTGCTGTAAGATCGTCAAGAACTGTTGGATTCGGCGCCATAACACCCACTTCAGTTACTTCAAACTGCTTCTTACTGTTCATCATTTCTATTATCATACCCTTTTTAACAGTACCTTCAAATACTCTAACATAAGCTACAACACCCTTATAGGCATCATAGTAAGAGTCAAATATCAAAGCCTTTAATGGTCCACTAGAATCCCCTGTTGGTGCTGGTACATTCTTTACAATATCTTCTAATACAGCTTCAATATTTATTCCATTTTTAGCTGAAATCATAGGCGCTTCAGCACTATCTATTCCTATAAGATCTTCTATTTCATTTTTTACAAAGTCTGGTCTTGCACTAGGCAAGTCGATTTTGTTTATTACTGGTAAAATTTCTAAATCTTGTTCAAGGGCTAGATATACATTTGCCAGTGTCTGTGCCTCTACTCCCTGAGCAGCATCTACAACTAGTAAAGCTCCCTCACAGGCAGCCAAACTTCTAGATACCTCATAGTTAAAGTCAACATGACCTGGTGTATCTATTAGATTTAAATTGTACACCTCACCATCTTTTGCCTTATAATGTAATCTTACATTTTGCAACTTTATCGTGATGCCTCTTTCTCTCTCCAGATCCATATTATCTAATAGCTGTGATTTCATATCTCTATCAGCTACTAATCCAGTATTCTGAATCAATCTATCAGCAAGAGTCGATTTACCATGATCTATATGAGCAATAATACTAAAATTCCTAGTTTTACTTTGTCTATTTCCCATTTTAACTACTCCTTTTCAAATTTACATAAGTATTCAATATATATTCTACTTTAAAACTCCGTCAACGTAAATAATAGAAATACAATTATTAATTTTTTTATTAAAAATTGTTTTTTTCCTTGATTTTTACTTTTAGTTCTGTTAAAATTATGTATGTTGATTATGAATTTAGATTTACGACAGGGAGGTGAATTACGTGGCAAATATTAAATCTGCAAAGAAAAGAATCGGTGTTATTGAAAAGAAGACTGCTTTAAATAGAGTTAGAAAATCTCAGATAAAGACTGCTATAAGAAGATTTGATGAGGCCGTAGCTTCTGGAAATAAGGATGAAGCTTTAGCTAACTTCAGAGCAGCTCAGAAGAGAATCTATCAGGTTGCATCTAAGGGAACTATGCATAAGAATGCTGCTGATAGAAAGGTATCTAAGCTTGCTAATAAGCTTAACTCTATGAACGCTTAATTATGCGGGACAATTTGATATCGACGGGTATCATTTATAATTGTGACTACGCAATATATAGATTATATCTTGTGTGTCAAACGTTTGAAAATACTAGATAAAAGATGAGCTTTCCAGTGGGAAGGCTTATCTTTTTTAGTTTTCAAAAGTATAAAACTCAATCTAAACATACTATCTAAAACCTAATTCTTTTATTTAATTTTCAATAATTTACTATTCTCTAATAACTTTCCCTGAAAATATAAAAGTATATACTTCAATATTTTTATATTTAAGCATCCAAATAAACCATCATTAGTTACAAGATCCTTCACCATTCTTATAAAAAATCTATAAACTTTTCACTTTTATTTATAAATATACACTTTTATATTAAATCTAAAACCATAATTTATTCTAAATTAATAAGAAATTACGGTAATTTACAAGACAGATATAAAATTTCATAAGCTGAACATAATAATTGTCTAATTAATTTATTTTTATCTACAAATAAAACTACCTAACTTAAACATAAATTATCTTTTATGAAAAATTGGGTAGTTTTTTGTAAAATATTCATTTTTTATCACTTATCTGCAATATTTTGCTATCAATATTTCCGCTGCCAAATGGTCTTCCATCAATCCTTGCTTTATTTTGTAATCAGAATCTGATATATAGTTCAAGATACTTACAATTCCGTTTTCATCATAATTTTTTGCCTGTCTCACAACCTTATTAAAGGTGTAAGGATGCATTTTTAAAGTATCTTTAATCACTGCCTGAGGCATTTTATCCTCTTGTAGATACTTTACCTGTATTATGTGGTTGAACTGCCTAGAGAGCATCGCAAATACGCCGAGAATTGACTCTCCGCTATCTATCATATCATTTAATATCTTAAAGGATCTTTTCGCATTTTTATTTCCTATCATATCAATAAGTTGGAATATATCATTTTCAACTCTAGAATTCATTAAGTTTCTAATAATATCTTTTGTTATCGCTTCATCATTATCAACATAAGAACATAGCTTTATAATTTCCTGTTCAACATCTCCAAGGGTCATTTCAGATGTTCTATCCCTATAGCCAGTTGCCTCTATAAAGTAGGTGATATCTGAGTTACTTATACTTACATTTCTATTTGAAAATTGAAGCTTGCACCAATTTAAAAGCGACATATCATCTAGCTTTTTCATTTCACAAACTACACCACGTTTATTGATTGACTTATATATGGCTTTTCTTTTATCTACTTCTCCATGTGTTATAAAAACAAGTACTGTTGTATCAGATATATTTTCCAAAATCTTCACCAATTCTTTTTCATCAGAATCATTAAAGTTTTTCTTTTTACCTTTTAAAAGTTCAAAATCCTTTACAATTATATATCTTTTTTCATCCATAAATGGAAGTGTTTCTACAGAAGATCTAAATTCTTCAAGATTTGTTTCCTTACCATCTAGGACACTAAGATTAAAATCCATCATAGCTTCATCTACTAATGTTTTAAATTTTTCCTGTATTTCCTCTATAAGGAAGCTTTCCTTCCCATATATCAAATAAATCTGCTCAATATTTCTATTTTCAAGATTTGACAGCAATTTTTTTCTTTCCATAATATTCCTCCATATTTAGAGTTTCCCTATTATTATATCATAGATTAACTGTCTTTTTATAAAAAATACAATGAAAAGCTTCTCATAGGTAAAAAGTTTAAAGATTAGGAATTAACTATCTTTTTTTTATATAATAATACATTTATATTACTTGATTTTTTATTTTTCTATAATTCTCTTTTTCCTTTATCTTAATTTTGCTTCTTAGAAGATTTTTATACTTTATAACTACTTTTACTTTTTTAAGATTTTTATCGTTTATATTGCTTTTCTTTTTAGAAGACTTTTATAGTTTACAATTACTTTGATCTTTGCAAGATTTTTATTGCTTTATTTTTGGAAACTATTTTTTAGTTTATAGTTACTTTAATTTTTAAAAACCTTTTTATCCTTTACAATTATTTTTATATTTTATTTTTCCTTATCATATAAATTTCTAAAAGAATCGAAAACAAAAATATAAATACATAATACAAGCATATCTGCTTCAATGTTATATTTTTAAATATAATATTATTTACGCCGAAGTTAGCAATTTTTTTCAATAGAAATAGAACTGCTTCTATTATTGATGAATTTAAAAAAGCAAGCATCAATCCCAATGGACTAAATATAAAGTAAAATAATACCGATAAAAAATCTAAAAATATTATTATTCCAATAAATGGTATTACTGCAATATTTCCAATTATAGATACTGTAGAAACTTCTTTGAACAAATAAGCTACTATGGGCAGAGTTAGTATATTTGAAGATATTGTTACTGAAAGAATATTTAAGTATACATATTTCTTTATATACTTATTAAATATAAAAATTGATAAAACTGCTAAAAAGCTTAATTCAAATGATGGGTTATATATAATATATGGATTTTCTATTATCATTAAGCTCGCAATAATACTTATTAGATTAATAACATCTACTCTTTCATCAATCAAAAATGCCATCATAGATAGTATGCTTAATTCTATTGCCCTATATATAGAAGCTCCTCCTCCTAGCAATAAACTATATAGAAAAAGTATCCCAGCTATTATTAAAATAGTTTTAATATTTCTTATGCTTCCAAATAAAAATATAAGCATAGAAAGTATAATTGATATATGAAGTCCTGAAATCGCCATTATATGGCTACTGCCTGAATCAGAAAATATATCTCTTATATCCTTACTTAAATTATCTTTTACACCTATTGTTATGGCATTTAAAAAGTCTGCATTTTCTTTATAGAGGTAATTATTTGTTTGTAAAAATCCTTCTTTAAATGCTCCCAAAACACTATATAGCCTATCTTTTCCTATAATCTCTATTTTTTCTACTTTTATGTTGTGACTTATCCCCTTGCTTTTTAAGTGAAGACCATAATTGAAGTCTCCTATATAAAAATTATCTAGATCATTTAATTTCCCAAATACCCTTACTTTGTCACCAATCATAATATTTCTATCTTTAGATGACATATCACTCGCCAAATAACTTCCCATATAGTACTGTTTGCATTTCTTTGATCTTGTTATGTTACTTACCCTCCCCTCAATTACACAAGGCTTAGAATTGATTTGAGGACTTTTTTCTGTATTGATCTTATATACACTCCATATCAAGGAAAATAATAAAACTACTATTCCTGCTCTTCTAAATTTCATCTTATTTCACCATACAATCTTAATAAATAATCCTTTCAACTGTTAGACATAATAAATTAATTCTTTACTATAATATAGTCAAAAAATAAAATAAGTGCAGATTATCTGCACTTATTTTTATATTTAAACATATTCATTTATATGGTTTATACAAAGATCATTTTTTATATTAGAGAAAATATCTCTAATAGCAATTATATTGTTTAGCTTTTCTTCCCTAATATGGTCTATTTCATCTATACTATGATAAGAAAAACATATACTAGTAAGTTCATTTATTGTAAAAACATCTAAATCATCTGTTTTATCCTTTAATTCAGAGATTTTTTCTGCCTTTAACTTCCTATCTTTCGCATATAATTTAAATACGCCATCATTTTCTTCTATTTGTCCATCTTTTATAGCTATCAGTATTTCCTCGCCATCTTCAAGTTCTGAATCAAGCATTGTAATGTCTAATTCATCTATTAATTTCGAAAAATTAATTATTCTAGCCATCATAAATGGTTTTATTTCAAATGATGACTCTCTAGGATTATCAAGCATAAATCTCAATGGATCATCCATTGCTGAGTTAATTATTACATTCTTACACTGTGTATTGTGATTAAATATAAACTTAAGCATAGATTTATAAGAAATTATATCCTTATAATAACACTCTCTCACTATAAAGTCTTCTCCTTCAATTGAATAAACTATATATCCAACAGGAACCTTCTCTCTATAATTTATATATATATATCCTGCCTCTGCAATCATTTCTTTTATATACTCTTCAAAGTACTTCTCATCTCTTATTGCATATCCATTATATCTAGACACCGCATAACTATAAACTTCTTTTAAATCGCTTGGACTTTCTGCCCTTTTAAATTCTCCATCTGTCTTAAATTTTTTTAGATCATATATGCTCAACTTTTGCAGCAACATATCATAACAATTTTCATAACCATATTTTGTATATAGTCTAAAATCAATTGGCATAAGTATTGATACTGATTGATTTAAGTTGTACATATGTCTAAGTGAGCTATTCATAAGCTCATTCATCTTACCAATTCCCCTAGCTTCTGGAAGAGTTGATACTCCCACTACATATGAAGCTTCATATTCTCTAAAATTTAAATTTATCTTGTGTTGATTGAGATGAAGAGAGGATATTACACTAGCTTCATCTTCCAGAACGATTGTATTTTGGGGATTAAACTTATACTTAAAGTAAAAATCTACATACTCATCACTATCATTAAAACAGTATTTCCAAATATCTTTTACTTGATTAGTTTCATTTTTATTACACAATCTAATATTCATAGTATCAACCTCTTTTTCTGATTTTATACTTCTCTTACTGTGTATTTTTCGACAAATCTCTCTGGATAGTAAGAAAGTTTGGCCTTTCTTAAACCTTCTACTCCCATATCTTCTTCTCTATTAACCCATTCTACATCTGGGAATTCATCTACTAAGAACATTTTATTTATATATGGATAAAGACCTCTTATATCAGCATTTGCCTTTTCTATATGTATAAGAGCCATATTATCATTTATTTTCTCACCCATACTAAAAGCTTCCAACTTGCCATCTATAAATACACCATAAATCTTTAATTTGTCGCTTATAACATCATAATTATCAAAAAGCTTTTTCATTCCAATAAATTCTTCGTCTATGCTCTCTTCATATTCATCATCACCACTCTTTGTTTTGTTCCAACTTCTTAGAAGTTCAAAACACTCGGGAAAATCTTTCTTTGTCAATAAACGTCTTTCTACTCTTCCTTCATATTCTTTGGCAAAATGATTAAGATGATTTCTCTTTCCACTTAATTTTCTACCTCTAACAGTTCTCATCTTCTCAGCATCATATACATAGTCAAATATATCTCTTTCTGCTGTATATTCAAATCTTCCAGGGTGTAACTCCTTTAACATTTCTACGACATCTTTATCTATACCTCTAAAATAGATCTTGTGCTTGTCTGTATCAAACCAGTTAAGTGCATAATCTATTGCTTCTGGTATTTTTTCCTTTGGTGCTAATGGAAGTATAGAGAATACTTCACCGTTATGTTCACCAACTAATACAGCAAAGCCATCACCTATATGATAACACGTTTTATACGAATGCTGCCACATAAAAAGTGTATTAAAACAATATTCACACGCTTCATAATCAACTATGTCAAAATACTTGTCTAATACCTCTTTTGCTTCTATATTTATTTCCTTAAATTCCATAAAAAACAACTCCTTATATCTACTCTAATACTATATTTATAATATCTATTCTAAATACTATATTTACATTTTATATCTTTAAATAATACTCTACACTCTTAAACTAATATTTTACATGAATCCATTAACCTTTCATAAATATATCAAATTATGTCTTCAAAAAACTAATAACTATCAATTCAAAATACCTGTGTGTAATTTTATAAAGTTTTTATAAATCACCTGAATCAAAAACTTTTAATTTTATATTTTTATCAATAGAAAAAAATTTCTATTGACTATCTTAGTTTATACCCTATAAGGTTAAGTGTAAACCCCAAAATTACTGATTGACTCTTTTTTTTGCGTTTTTTTCGATATAATTATTGAAATCGCGTATGAAATCGTTTCTTTTTTTAATAGTCCTATTTTCTTTTATCCATTTTTTCTTGAATTTCATTCTAAATATAGTAGTAAATCGACTATTACTTTTTTAAAAATACTATTTTAAATATTTATTTATATATAAATCCCAGCTCTACAAAGTAAAAAAGTTTTATAAATTATTATATTAGCCTATATATATATAGGCTAATATAATAATTTAAAGAAGGGATACTATCTAAATGAAAATAAACTCTATTAAAAGATTTCTAAAAAATATACTTTGTCTTCTATCTTGTTTTATTTTGATTTCATGTTCAAGTCCAAAAGAAGAGTTGGAGATAGATCTTATTGATGTAGGTCAGGGAGATTCTATTTTAGTAAAAACATCCGACAATAAAAGTCTTTTGATAGACTCAGGAGATGAAGATTTTGCTAGAAATGTAATAAGAGATTTGAAAATCAATAAAATCAAAAAGTTAGACTATATACTTCTCACTCATTCGGATAGTGACCATTCAGGTGGAGCATCAAAACTATTGGATGAAATAAATGCAGAAACAATATTACTTTCCAGAGAAGAAAAGTCAAATCCAATCATTGAAAATATCTTAAAAAAATCGATTGATTATAATATTAAAATAAAGTATTTGAAAGCTGATGATTCTTTTAATCTTGGTGAATTTACAAGTATCTATATACTCTCACCATCAAGTATATCTTCAGATCCAAATCAAAACTCTCTTGTATTTCTTATGAAATATGACAACTATTCATTTTTATTTACAGGAGATGCTGATTCTAGCATTGAGAAAAATATTTTGAGTAAATATAATCTAGAACACTGTAATTTTTTAAAGGTAGCCCACCACGGAAGCAAAACCTCATCATCTGAAGAATTTATATCTACTATTAGTCCTGATATCTCAGTCATATCTTGTGGATATAAAAATAAATATGGCCATCCAAATGAAGAGACTATTGCAAGCTTAGAAAAGTATAACTCTAAAATTTACAGAACTGATCTCGATGGTGATATAAAATTTTATTTTAATAAAGAAGGTATTTTTCTATCAAAATAGAGCAGCTTTATAACTGCTCTATTGAAAATCTATTTTTATAAGTGATATTTTTATTTTGCTTTTTAAATTTTCTGTATCTGCTTAGATATTATATCTCTTACAATATAAGAAGCTATAGTAAGCCCTGCCACAGGTGGAACAAAAGATGTACTACCATTGACTCTTTTCATCACACCGTCTTCTAATAGCTCTGCAGTCTCTTTTGGTTTCTCTTTTGAAAATACTACTTTTAGTTTTTTAATTCCTCTTTTCTTTAGCTCTCTACGCATAACTTTTGCAAGAGGACACATTTCTGTTTTATACAAATCCGTTATTTCTATCATTGTTGGATCTAGCTTATTCCCCATTCCCATAGAACTTATAATATTTAAATTCTTATTATATGAGCTTTCTATAAGATGTATCTTTGATTTAACCATGTCTATGGCATCTACAACATAATCATAATTTCCATTCAATAACTCCTCTGAGTTAGATTCATCAAATAAAGCTTGATGTTTTATAAGATTTATATCTGGATTAATATCTTTTATTCTTTTCTCCAATACATCCACCTTATATTGGCCTATAGTTGAGTAAAGTGCGGGTATTTGTCTGTTTATGTTAGTTTCGTCTACTGTATCAAAGTCAACTATTGTTAAATTTCCTATTCCAGCCCTTACAAGCCCCTCCACAACATAACTACCTACACCACCCAGTCCAAAGACTATAACATTTGCATCCCTTAATCTATCTATACCTTCTTGCCCTATAACTATCTTTGTTCTCTCTTTAAATTTTTCTGACATCTATTTACCACCTTATTTATATATTATATTTTTTATATTTTAATCGTATATAATATTATAATTGTGCTACAAGCTTATTGTCAATCTTATCAAACTTTTCTTAGTTTAGCATTAAATCAACTATTATTTAACAAGGCATACTCTTTACAAGATATACTCTCTTTGGCAAAACACACTCTTTCTTATCTTTTTAGATTTATCTTTATATTTTTGACGTAAAATCCTCTACACTATATTTACTATATGAAATCAACATAACAATACATCTTATACTTAATATCTGAAAGAAATTCAAGTTTACTTTTAAGCTTATTTTTTATGATTTTTCTACTTTTTTATGTTTTTTTATACAAATATGACAATAATTATTTTTAAATTCGAAAATAATATTATCTTTTTAAATTAATTTAATATTCAAAAATAAATATCTCATTTTAAATTGAAAATAAAGAATATATTATGTATAATTAAGTTATGATATTATCAAAAATATTTAAAAATTAAAGGAAAACTGGAGGGAATTAATTTGAGAAAAAAAGGTAATAACTTTAATCCTGATGAAAATTTTGATGATTATAATAATTCATCAGATGATTTTGAACAAACATATGACTCTAATGGCAATAAAAAGAAGATAATCATTACAGTTATTGCTGTCATCGCAGTAATCGCTATCATTTTTGTAGGCTTCTTTTTAAAGAACAAATACGAAATCTCTTCTATGGAAAAAAAGGCAGAGAACTTTATAGAAATAGAAGATTATGATGAAGCTCTAAAGTTATACTCTGAACTATATTCTAAAACAGGAAATATAGAGTATAAATCTCTAAAAAATCAGCTTGAAATAAAAAAAGAAATCTCTGATACAATAAAGGAAGCTGATGATCAGGAAAAAAGAGGAGAACTAATAAAAGCATTAACCTTGTACAAAATGATTCCTAGAGAAGATGAAAAATCTTATAAAATAGCCTCAACTGAGATTGAATCTATACAAAAAGATATAATTAGTAAAGCTAATTCTTTTATAGAATCTGGAAATAACTCTGAAGCTTCTTCTTTATTATCAGAGTATATATCAATTATGCCTGATGATAAGAAGGGTGTTGAACTCTATAAAAAATCTTCTGGTAAAACAGACTCCCAAGTAAAAGAAATCATTGTAAATAAAGAAGTTCCAGTAGCTGTAGAAAGTACAAATAACTCTAACTCTGGAAACAGTGTTGCGGATGCTATCAAGGGTACATACCAGTACATAACTTCTGGAGAAGCAAATGTAAGATCTTCACCAAGTAAGGGTTCATCAGTTACAGGCACAGTCTCAAGAGGTGATGAAGTCTATATATATGATACATACGTTGAATCAGCTAGCAGAATCTGGTGTAGAACTGATTTAGGCTGGATATCATACAATACTATGAACAATACGATAAGATAGTTATATAAAACTATATCTTACTTATTAACTTAAAAAGGCTATCTCTTAGAGATAGCCTTTTTAATATTTCAATATAAAACACTGCTTTTTATATTTTTTAATTCTCTTACTTCTTTTTTGACTTTAGGTATTTGTCCTCTGCAATTAAAGATACTCCTAAAGCACCTGCATACCTACCATATTCAGAGGTATGAACAGGAAGTTTAATTTTTTTAGACAAAGAATCTGCAAAAAATTCACTGTGACTAAGACCACCAGTTAAAACAACATATTCAGAGTTTGCAAACTTGCTAAATAATTGAGCTACTTTACCTGCAACAGAATCTACTACGCCTGCTGCGATATCTGATCTTTTTCTTCCTTCACCGATATAGTTTATTATTTCTGATTCAGCAAATACAGTACACAATGAGCTTATTGGAAGAATTTCTCCTTCTTGAGCAAGCTTAAATAAATCATTTATATCAACACCTAATCTATTAGCCATAACTTCAATAAACTTACCTGTACCAGCGGAGCACTTATCATTCATCAGAAAATCTGAAACGAAAGAATCTTCTATCTTGATGATTTTCGTATCCTGACCTCCGATATCTATGATAGTACAGTTTCCTCCCACCATTTCATGGCCGCCTCTTCCATGGCAAGTAATCTCTGTGACTACATAGTCTGCAAAGTCAACAGCAACCCTTCCATATCCAGTGGCTCCCACTACTACTTCATCGCTATTTACATCAATATCATTTTCTTTTAATTTATCAACTATTGCCGATGCAGTTTCTTTACTGCTCCAGCCAGTAGGTATAACAAACTCATACCTTTTATCTTCTTTTCTAGCCACGACTTTTGATGCAGTAGAGCCTATGTCTATTCCTACATAAATCATACTTCACATCCTCACTAACAATACACATCTCTATTAGGATTTATGTCCCTTTCAAGAGATTCTATTGCTATTATCTCTATATCATTTTCCTTAACCACTCTTTTTACATCTTCAAGTTCATCTTCCTCAACTATCAGTGATATACCGCAGCACTTACTAAGTGACCTTGGAGTTGGAGATATGGTTGACTTTAAAGAATTCTCCTTTAAAAGAGAGTTTAATTTCAAACCATTTTCGTGGTTATTAAATAATACATAAAAAATTTTTTCCATTAAAACACTCCTCAAACTATCTGTCTAACATTTCTATAAATGCACCAACTCTAGTTCTTAACTGCTGTACATCAGAATCAGTGTAGTCAGTTTCTATACCCAGTACTGGTATCCCAGCCTTCTTTAATTCTCTTTCTACTAGGAATCCTTCTGTGTCATATAGATTACAGAATTTAAGATTTACATCTATTACACCATCTACATCATATTCCTTACATAGTCTTATTATATCGTCTATTCTAGCATTGTTTGGAGTAAAGCAAGCACAGTTTATTCCCATATATCTCTCAGCTAGTGCATCAATTTGTCCTTCTAAAGTAGTTTGAGTCTCGTCTACTGGTCTTTCAAAGTATCTAGTACCTGTACACATTTCTTCACATACTACTGCACCACCAGAAGTTTCAACTATATTATGTATCTTCCAGTTTGGTATTGCAAGTGGAGTACCTGCAAGAAGTATTCTCTTTGTTCCAGATTCGAATACACTTACACCTTCTTCTACTCTCTTGTCTAGTTCATCACAAATCTTATTAGTCATCTCAGTGAATCTTGTTGGGTCATCATAAAATGCTATCTGAGATATTAATAAACTATCTTTTCCTGAAATAGGAATATTTTTATTCTTTCTAGCAGAGTAAAGTCTTTCAAGAGCACGTCTCTTGTCATTTATCATCTTTATAGAAGCTGCTAGATTTTCTTCAGTTACCTTGTTTCCTGTAAATTCTTCAACCTTTTCCTTGAACTCTACTATTTCTTCAGACCAAGCCTTATAGTCTTTTCTTCTCTTCATCTGAGGTAGGTCCATAATGTGCATAGGAACTTCTTCACCTAATATTTCCCAAGCTTTTTTCTTACCATCACAAGTAGTTTCTCCTACATACATATCTGCTATTTTAAAGAAAGGACATGTTCCATCAAGTCTTGCTCCTACAGATGCCTTTATAAGTGGACAGGTATTAGTTGGAAGAACCTTTTCTCCTCCTGGAACCCAAAACTGTGATCCACCACATAGACCTGTGGCAATACCACCTGCTGCAAATATTACTTCATCTGGAACGTAAACACAGAATGTACCAAACACCTTTGTTCCATTTTCTTTTTGAGCCTTAACTAATTCAGCTGGTCTAACTCCATGTATTTCAGACACAACAAAATCAAAATATCCCATATTTTCTGGTCTATTTTTTTGAGATAGATATACATCTGTAAATGCCATCGGTAGAACTTCACATAATTGATCATGAGTTTCTACATCCATCCCCAATTCTTTCCACATTTCTCTGTAATCAGCCATTAATATTTCCTCCCCTAATTATTATTTATTAAAATTTTTAATTAAAAATCTAACCTAAACTTAAAAAATAAATTCAATCAGACCTCAGTCTCAATATTATCACAATAAGAAGTAAACTTAAATATACTTGAACCTTCATTCATTTTTTTAATAGTTTAACATTCTGATATCGATTTCCTCTATAGCTTTTAAGTTGTTTTTAGTTCTTTAAATTCTTATATATTAGAAGTATCTATATTAGGCTTTTATACTATAAAATATTAATAATTCTCTTTTAAATATTACCTTAATAATTTTTCACAATAAAATATTTCATTTTTAAAAGCTGCTCTCTATATACTTTATTGCATCAATTATCTCAGCTACATCATATTCATTATTAAAGTAGCCAAGTGTGAATCTAATACTTCCATTTGGGAAACTTCCTTCTACCATATGCGTGCATGGAGAACACTGTATTCCTACTCTAGTCATTATTTTCCTGCTGGCATCTATGTTGAATGCTACCATAGCATCATCCTGATTTTTCATGGATAGTGAACAAAAAGAACCGTGTCCTGAAACAATTGTTCCATCAATATCTTTAAGACCCGCTCTTAATTTTTTCCCTAAACTATGTTTCTTACCTATTATATTCCTAAGCCCTACGCTTTCTATATAATCAATAGCTGCTCCCATAGCCATTATCATAGGAGTTGACATAGTTCCAGCCTCTAACTTATCTGGCAGACTTTCAGGCATATTGGGACTATTTGATTGACTTCCTGTTCCACCATAAATCAATGCATCTATATTCTTTGCCATATCTTCTTTTATTACTGATGCTGCTATTCCCTCAGGTCCCATAAGACCGATATGCCCACTCAAAATAAAAGCATCTGCCTTTAATTTCTCTATGTTTATTTCTCTTTCACATATACTTTGAACGCCATCTATTACATAATAAATATTCTTTTCTTCACAGATTCTTCCAATTTCTTCTGCCTCCTCTAGATAATGTCCCGTAATATTATCTGTTAAAGTAATAAATACTAACTTGGTTTTCTCTGTTATTAAATTTTTTAACTCACTAATATCATATTTTTTATTTTCTTCTTCTAAATTTTCACTTTCATAGAGCGGCTTATCATTCAAGCTAGAATGTTTTTCAATGTCTATACTTTCTTTTTTACTATCTGATCTCAGTCCAAAGCTTGAGCTTTTTTCTCCATTCTTTTCAGACCAAATTTTAACAGATACATCCTTATTTTTTAGATATTCAACCGTTCTCCAAGAAGAATTGTGCATACGCTCATCTACTATTATCTCATCTCCCTTGGATAAGTAGCCTCTTAAATTCATATTGATAGCTTCTGTTGCTGAAGGTGAAAATATGGTTACATAATCTTTTGGAGCGTGTAAAAATTTTGCAATCTTATCTCTTACATCTATTACCTTAGAAGATAGGTTATATGCCTTCATATATGTTCCCCTGTTAATGCTAAAGGACTCATTGTCTATAAACTCAGACACTCTTGTGCTTACACCTGGTGCCTTTGGATAGCAAGTAGATGCATTATCTACATATATCTCTGCTCCCAATACTTTTCTTATAGAATATGGGTCAACTACTGTATGGTATTCACCGTTTTCTCCACAAACATCTACACCTTCTATTTTTTTTATGCTCTCTATAAATTCTCTATCAAAATCTCTTCCTAGCATATCTTTTGCTAATTTATTTTCATCTAACTTCTTTATTTTTGCTTTCAAATCACTATTTAAAAAATCCTCTACTATTTCCGATCTATTTTTAAACATTAAAGGGTGTATACATTCAATACAAACATTATCACATCTTCTCTTATTCCAAGATAAATGTTGCAATATATCTATATCCCCAAATACACAGGCTCTGGCACCTAATTTTTTAGATTTTTCTAAAGCAGCTTCAAACTCCTTTTCATAATTATCTATATCCGTGTCCGTAAATATTACTTCGCATCTCAAAATATCTGCTACTTTTTTATAATATTCCTTGTCGAGACCGTGTGTCCATGAAGTCTTCATATCTTCTCTCGTTGAAACTATTATTGCAACTAAACGTCCCCCTCTTTCCAAAGTTTGTTTGATTGCCATAAGAGAATCTTTTCCACCACTAAAAGACGCTACAAATTCCACAATATACCCCCCTAATTATTATTTTTTACAATAAAAAACTACTATTTTAAGTATAACACAAAAAATAGTAGTAAATATACAATATTGGCGGGAGTGTGTGAGAATCGAACTCACCCAAGAAGCTACTAACCCCTCATACTAGTTTTGAAGACTAGAGAGCACACCAGCACTCATTCACCCCCGAATACCTTATAATAGTACCACAAAAAAACCTTCAATGCAATAGTTTTCATAAAAAGAATTATTTGATTTTATATATTCTCTATCTGCCAATCAATTTTTTCTTTTCCTATTGATTCTAAAATTTCATTTATTTTTAAAAAATGGCCACAATCAAAAAATCCTCTATATGCTGAAAGTGGACTTGGATGAGGAGCTTCTAATATATAGTGTCTGCTCCTATCTATTAACTTTTTTTTACTCCTTGCATTTGCACCCCACAAAACAAATATAACAGCCTCTTCTCTATCACTCAATTTTTTTATTATATTATCTGTGAAAATTTCCCAGCCCATCCCCTTATGAGAATTTGCCTGATGAGCTCTCACTGTCAAGGCTGTATTTAAAAGAAGAACACCTTGTCTAGCCCACTTTACCAAATATCCATTGTTAGGTATATATAGGCCCATCTCCTCATTTAACTCTTTATAAATATTTAAAAGTGATGGAGGAGTCTTTATTCCCTTTTTTACTGAAAAGGCTAAACCGTGGGCCTGCCCATTATTATGATATGGATCTTGTCCTAGTATTATTACTTTTGTGTCCTTGTAGGATGTATACTTTAGAGCATTAAAAATTTCATACATATCAGGAAAAATCTCTTTAGTTGAATATTCTTCCTTTAAAAATTCTCTTAATTTTTTATAATAATCTTTTTCAAACTCATCTTTTAATACATCATCCCAATCATTACCTATGTTTACCATCTCAAACTCCTTAATCAACTTTATTTGCTATATATCAATTAGCCTATAATCTTTCATTAGAAATACAATTGTAAGCAGCTATACTTTCACTAGCAAGTTACTTATTTAAATTGTCTAGATACTCAAAGTAAGTAATTATATTAACTTCTTAAAAATGCTATTGTGTTGATACATCTAATTCTTTTTTGGACTTATCATCTGTCACTATCTTTATATTTATCTTATGAGGCAAGCATACAATACTTTGCCCAGGCTTATTTATAAATCCAGTATCTACACATACTCCATCAGGGCAATCTGCCTCTAGCATCTCAACACCATTATCGTGTATGTATACTACGTTTTTTTCATTACCATTTTTAATCGTAATTTTTTCATTTGCATCTATAGGATATTCCTTGTAAAGCTTGTTATTTACATATATTTCTATCCTATCACTCTGACCTGAATTTATAGCCTTATTCGCAAAAAATGCTATAACTATTGCAAGTAATATTACTGCTATTAAAATAAAATCTTTCTTCTTCATTATGTCTCTCCATTTATGATATAATAGTTTGTGTGATTATTTCACATAAATGATTATAACACATTTCTCGGAGGAAAATATGAAAAAAAACACTAAAATTATAGCATCGATAATAACTCTTATTGTCATAACGGCTATATTTGCATTTAATCAATTTGATAAAAAAGGGACTTATTCTACTACTAACTATTATTTAGATACTGTAAACGAAATTTCCTTGATTAATATCAGAAAAAGCAAGGCTGATAAAGTTTTACCTGGAGTAGATAAAGTAATACTGGATATAAATAATTCAATGAGTGCACACCTACCTTCAAGTGAAATTTCAGCAATAAATAATAATGCTGGAATAAAAGCTGTTAAAGTTGGAAATGATACTTTTGAAGTCATAAAAAAATCCATTGCCTATTCAAAGATTACAAATGGTAAGTTTGATATTACTATAGGGCCCCTTACTTCAATGTGGAATATAGGAAATGAAGATGCAAGAGTTCCAGAAAAAACAGAAATTGAAAATGTATTAAAACTTATTAATTCAGAGGATATTTTATTAGATGAAGCTAATAAAACAGTTTATTTAAAGAAAAAAGCCATGAAATTAGACTTGGGTGGTATAGCTAAGGGATATTGTGCTGATAAAGTTGCCGAATATCTAAAAGAAAACGGAGTCAAGGATGCAATCGTAAATCTTGGTGGAAATATATATGTTATGGGTAAAAATGAATCTAAAAAAGATTTTGTAGTTGGAATTCAAAATCCACGTTTAAAATCTAGTGATTCTATGGCTAGTGTAAGTTTATCTGATAAATCTATTGTTACATCTGGAATCTATGAAAGATATCTAGAGAAAAACGGCAAAATTTATCATCATATGTTAGATCCTGATACAGGATATCCATTTGATAATGAGCTTAGCAGTGTAACTATTTTTTCAGATAAATCTGTAGACGGAGATGCACTTTCTACATCTATATATGGACTTGGTCTTAAAGATGGAATGAAAAAAGTAAAATCTATGAATGAAATTGACGCTATTTTTATTACAAAAGATAATAAGGTATATATTACAGATGGAATAAAAAAAGATTTTAAAATTTTAGATAAAAAGTATACTTTAGTAAACTAAGTTAAAGATAAAATATTTGATGTTTCTTTTCCATAAAGCTTTAAATAATAGACTGTATAGATATTATATGGAAATACAAATTCTCTATTTATGGAAAATTTCAAAATATAATTAATATATTATAGCTTTACTATAAATTTTTTATATTTAAATAGAAAAAGAACTGTAAAATTTACAGTTCTTTTTTAATATCTGTCTTTTTATTATTTACCGATTACGCTTCCAAGTATACCATTTATATACTTATAAGCATTCTCATCACAATATTTTTTAGCCAAATTGACAGCCTGATCACACGCAACCCCATTTGGAACTATAAATGAATACTTTATCTCAGCAACTGCAACTCTTAATATTGCCACGTCTACTGCTGGTAAAGTTTCTATACTCCAGTTTCTAGCATATTTATTGATATATTCATCTATCTCTGTTATATGTTCTTCTATCGCACTTGACATATCCATAAGATAGGCACTATCAAACAAGGAATCTCTATATGTTTCCAAAGTATCAAGCTCTTTTCCGCCATTGACATTATGTATTTCCATTGCATCTTCTTCTACTGAATCTAAAAAGTTATTAAGATCTTCATATATGTTTGTCCATTCTTCTCCCATAAGAGCCTTCTGGTACATATATTTCATAAAAACTTCTCTTGATACGATTCTTCTTATTAGTAAATCTTTAGTTGGATTATTTTTCATTATCTTTTTTTTCTCTTTCTTTCTTTACTTCTACACTAGCAACATGAACATTAACCTGAGCAACCTTTAGTCCTGCCATAGTTTCTACTGCATTGATTATATTTTCTTGTACCTTGTAACATATTTCGGGTATTACTTCTCCATACATTACAGATAGATTAACATCTATTACGGCCTTATCACTATCTATCTTGACCTCTATACCGTGATTTCCTAATAATTTATCCGTAAAAGATGTAGTTTTGTCTATTCCTTCAATTTCCATAGCCGCAAATCCAGCTATTGTCTGAATAACGTCATTTGATATCTTTATCTGACCTAAATTCTCCATTGTACACCTCCATAAAATACTTATAATATTATAACATATTTTTAAGCTATTCGCCATTGTACTACTTCTAAAAGTATAATGTTTTTATGATTTTTTTATAGTATAATAAATTTTTTCTATATTTAGCATAATAAAGTAGAAGTTTATCTTAAAATTATATACTTTAATATAAATTTAATACTTTAATATAAATTTAATACTATATTCTAATAAGTACTAGTCCTTATTTTTCTTTTATTAATCCACTTCTGTATGCTGCCAATAGAGTCTTTAAATCCTCTACTTTTTCAGATAGTTGTTGACCATCATTTGTATTGGCAATCATTCTTCTCTTAGACTTATGCTCCACCAAAACAGTTGAAGATATAATATCTCTTTCATTTTCAACAGCATCTTCTTTAGATGTAAATGGTTCATGAGCTACTAATTGCAGAGTTCTAGAGTTATATATAAGAGTATATCCTGCCATACCTGTCTTGCACTGGTATGCCTTTGAGAAGCCTCCATCTATCACAAATACTTTTCCATTTGCCTTTACTGGGCTTTCTCCTCTTTTAAACTTCACTGGTACATGACCATTTATAATATGGTCTTCCTCAAAATCCATATCAAATTCTTCAAAAATATCTTTTAAAACATCCATATTTTCTCTCAAAATATAGTATGGATTTTTATTTTCTTCATGAGTTTCTTTTTCTTCTATAAAATATCTTTCAAAAGTTGTCATTTCATCTTTGCCAAATAAAGATGAGCACTTTCCTGTCCAAAGATACCAGAATAAATCTAGACCATATAATCTTTTTTCTTCATTGCTTTCATAATAGCCTTCTCTTACAAGCTTCTCCATCCTATCTAAGAGTGCTTTTCCTTTATACTTTGTCCCCTTTAATTTCATTTCCATAAAGCTTCCATCTTCGTTTAGAGGAACTCCACCATGTATCAAAAGGTTTCCATTGTACTTTAGATATATACTTCCCTTTATAAACAAGAAATTTACGTGTTTTTGTAATTTGTCACTCATTCTAAAAGATCTTACTAACTTGTCCACAATATCACTTTCTTCTTCTGTAAGTGTATATGGCGACTCTGGATCTATCGTAGGGAAATTGTTGTCCTTCAAAGTATATTCCTTGCCATCTAGTTTTATAGTTCCCTTATCATAGTCAATTTTGTCTAGAAGTAACCTATGCTCCATTTCATACTCAGGTCTTCTGCTAATTATATCTCCTTCTAGCTTAAACTGTATTATACTTATAGCTTTATGCATTTTTGCTACAAGCGGGACTTCTTGAGTGTTAAACTCAGCATTTTCTGTCTTTGGCATAAACTCCTTGCATGGATCATCCTTATATGTAGACATCGAAAATGTTGCTAGTGGTAATAAATTTATTCCATATACATCCTCTATCACATCAAGATTTGCGTATCTAGATGATATTCTAAGAGCATTAGCTATACAAGTCTTTTCACCTGCAGCTGCCCCCATCCAAAGTATGTCATGATTTCCCCACTGTATATCAACACAATGGTGATCCATCAATCTATCTACTATAATGTCTGGTCTAGGTCCTCTATCATAGATATCACCTACTATATGCAACCTATCAACCACCAATCTTTGTATAGTAGTACATATTGCTACTATAAAATCCTCTGATTGACCAAGTTCTATAATAGACTCTACTATGGATCTATAATATTCTTCTTTATGCTCACTCTTTCTGTGTTCATGAAGTAATTCTTCTATTACATAACCATATTCTTCTGGTAAAAGCTTTCTGACTTTAGATCTAGTATACTTACTTGAGCAATACTTACAAAGCTCTACTAATCTATATATACTAATTCTATAGAAATCCTCTATATTTTGATCTGTTTTTTTAATTAAATCTAGCTTGCTATGAGGATAATATACCAAAGTAGCCAGTGTTTTTTTCTCTGACTCCCTCATAGTATCTGTAAAAAGTTCTTCAATTTTTCTTCTAACTGCACCTGAACCATTTTTTAATACATGGATAAAAGCCTCATACTCTCCATGTAAATCGGATAGAAAATGTTCAGTTCCCTTTGGAAGATTTAGTATTGCTTCCAAATTAATTATTTCAGTACTAGCCTTTGATATTGTAGGATACTGATTTGCTAAAAGTTTTAAATACTTCATCTTAGATTTAAGCTCCTGATATGAGTATTTTTCTTTCATAATATAATACCTCCAAAAAAACTATTTTGCCTTTTCTTCTACGTATTTCTTTATTTCCTCAACTACCTTGCCTTCATGGAATTTAATTCCTTGATTTATAGCATTTTTAAATGACTTTGCATTAGAACTTCCATGTGCTTTAATCACACCACCGTCTACCCCCAAGAATGGAGCTCCACCATATGATGTGTAATCAAGTAAATCTTTTATTTCTTTAAGCTCACTCTTCATAAGAAGTGCTCCTAACTTTGACTTTGTAGATGACATCATTACTTCTTTTAATTTTTTAAATAGTGATAATACTGAACCCTCCATAGTCTTTAAAACTATATTTCCAACAAAACCATCACAGATTACTATATCACACACGCCATTTAAGATATCTCTTGTTTCCATGTTTCCAATAAAATTAATGCCATTTTCTTCTTTTAATAATTCATAACTTTTCTTTACAAGATCATTTCCCTTGCCTTCTTCAGAGCCTATATTTGCAAGTGCAACCCTTGGATTTTTTTCATTCAAAACTTTTTTTGCATATATATCTGTCATAAAAGCAAAATCCATCAAATTTTGAGTGTCACAATCTACATTTGCACCAGTATCAGCTAGCATAGTAGCACCCCCATTAATTGTAGGTAGAGTTGCACATATGCAAGGTCTAGATATTCCCTTTATTCTCTTTATTATAAAAACCCCACCACTCAAAAGAGCTCCGGTGCTTCCTGCAGAAATCACTAAATCAGCCTTTTTATCTTTAACCATATTTAGTGCCACTACCATAGAGCTATCCTTTTTCTTTCTTATCGCCTGAACTGGTTTTTCTTCATTTTCTATGATTTCTGTTGTATGAACTACTGATATTTTGTTTTTATCATAGTTATGTTTCTTTAGTTCACTGTTGATTATTTCTTCATCACCAGTGATAATTATCTCTACACCGTATTCATTTACGGCCATGCAAGCACCTTCGACAGTAGCTTGTGGAGCGTTATCTCCGCCCATTCCATCTATTACAATCTTCATATAAATCCTCCATAAGATATATACTCTTATATCTATATAATAGTCCGCTTTATATTTCTAAAAATAACATTTATATTTAGATAACTTTATTAACAATTACATTTAATAAACACTTTATGATAGAAATATAATTTAAAAGACTATTTAAATAAGCATACATTCCTAATATTATTATATCACAAAAAAGCATAAAAAATGTGAATGAGACAATAATCTCATTCACATTATTAACAAATTTACATTTTTCTAAAATCTAATTAGTCAACAGAAACAACTTCTTTTCCATTGTAGCTTCCACAAGTCTGACATACTCTATGTGGTAACTTTGGTTCGTGGCACTGAGAGCACTCTACGAAACCAGTTGGAACCATCTTTGAGTTAGCTGCTCTTCTCATATTCTTTTTAGATTTAGATGTTCTACGCTTTGGTACTGCCATGAAGACACCTCCTTACTCTATTTTAACAATTCTTTTAGTTTAGCAAATCTAGGATCAACATCATCGACATCTATGGAGTCTTCACACTTACAGTTTTCAGTATTTAAATCTACCCCACAGCCCGAACATATTCCTTTACAATATTCGCTACAAAGAAGACGTTGAGGCATATTAAAGCTCAATGTGGAATTAATAATACTCATCAAATCAACATCTGATGAATCTATTTTAAACACATCAATATCTTCAAATTCACTCTCGTCGTAATCTTCTTTCATTAGATAAGCATCAATATTATATTTCACTGGAACTTCAATATCCGCAAGACATCTACCACAACTGGTTTTAAAAGCAAATTCTACTTCAGCTTCCAATAAACAATTGCGCCCTGCTTTTGAAACTTCTCCAGCTAGATGAATTGGTGATATTAAATTATACTCTACTCCTGAAAATTCAATGCTTGATACATCTTCGCTTAAATCGAAGTCTATACTTTTAATTTCCTTCCCATATAGAGAATCAATATTTAGCTTCATACTATTATCACCTCTAAAACATTACTTGTCTATTATACATATTCAAAATTTATTTGTCAAGCATTTTTGCCTTATACTTATATATTTTGTATATTTTGTATATTTTTTATTTTATTCACTTAATTAGTGATTAAATATTAATATTTACCCTATTTTTTGCTTAAATATATTATTTGAAATTTTATTATTTTGCAAGTCTTAGTGTATCTCTTGCTATCATTAATTCTTCATTAGTTGGTATTAATAATACCTTAACCTTAGAATCATCAGTAGATATTACTCTATCTTTTCCTCTTACATCATTCTTTTCAGCATCTAGGCTTACTCCTAGGTATTCCATATCCTTACAGATATCAGCTCTCATACCTATACCATTTTCACCTAATCCTGCTGTAAATACTATTGCATCTACACCATTCATTTCAGCTGCATAAGCACCTATGTACTTTTTAACTCTCTGAACATACGCGTCTAAAGCATTTATAGCAAGCTTGTTACCTTCCTTAGCTGCATCTTCTATATCTCTAAAGTCAGAAGATATACCAGTCATTCCATAAACACCTGACTGCTTGTTCATTAGCTTATCAACACCATCTGCATCTAAACCTTCCTTATTCATTATGAAAGGTATTATAGCTGGATCTATATCACCACATCTTGTTCCCATTATTAGACCTTCAAGTGGAGTAAGTCCCATACTTGTATCTAAACACTTACCATGGTCTACAGCAGCTATAGAAGCTCCGTTACCTAAGTGGCAAGTAATTATCTTTAAATCTTCTGGAGCCTTTCCTAGCATTTCTGCAGCTCTCTGAGTTACATACATATGGCTTGTTCCGTGGAAACCATATCTTCTTATTCCATACTTTGTATATAATTCGTGTGGAAGACCGTATAAAAATGTTTTTTCTGGCATAGTCTGGTGGAATGCAGTATCAAATACTCCAACCTGTACTACACCTGGTAGTATTGTTTGACAAGCTTCTACACCCATTAAGTTTGCTGGGTTGTGAAGAGGAGCTAAAGCTGAACAATCTTCTATAGCCTTTATAACTTCATCAGTTAATACTGCTGAAGAAGCGAACTTTTCTCCACCGTGTACAATTCTATGACCAACAGCGTCTATTTCCTTCATATCCTTTACAGCTCCGACCTTTGCGTCTGCTACTGCATTTAGTACATGCTTTATAGCATCCTTATGATCATTCATAGCCTCTTCTACTATGTGCTTTCCTTCTAGACCTGGCTTTTCATGCTTAAGAATAGAACCTTCGATTCCAATTCTTTCCACTAATCCCTTGCATAGCACTTCTTCATTATTCATATCTATTAACTGATACTTTAATGATGAACTTCCACAGTTTAATACTAAAACCTTCATTATATCGTTTACCTCCATAAATTTATTATTAATAATCCAATGATAATATAACACTTTTTAATATAAATGTACATATTTTTAATAGAAATAATCTATCTAGTTTTTAAAATATCAATAATATTATACATTTATATGTATATGTGATATAAAAAGCTATTATGACAATAAAAAAGTGAGTTTATTATGGAATAAAAATACACGACTATTTCTTAATAGTTAATGAATAATAAACCAAAATAACTCAAATAATTTCAATATAACTTTTATTAATTTTCCTATAACTTACACATAAATTAAAGATTGATTTTTATTAAAAATATTAATTTATTATTTACAAAAATGAACACTGAGCAATAAAGTCAGGCTCACCTTTTGATAAAAGCTCCCTATTATTTTTATAATAGTTTTGATAATAGATATTAGAAGAAAGTATATCAAAATCAAACATTTTTTTAAAAATAGGATTTTCGCTATATTCCTTAATTTTCCTAGTTTTTGCTGGAGAATTAATCAAAATAGAATTGGATTTATTTTTAATCTCTTTTAAAATTTCTGTACCCTTTTTATTGAATGCAAGCACTCTTATATATGGAATTGATTTTATTTCTTTAATCTCATCCATATCTTCTTTCTTTATTCCTAATAAAATATTAAAAATACTCCTTCTTATTTTAGAAGAGCTATAATTTTTACTAGTAAGATTTGAGATTAGTTCCTCAAATCCCGAAGACAAAATTGCTTGTTTTCTTATAGAGTACTCCAAGCCATTTTGCACTTCAAAATATTTATCTAAACAATTTTCTTCCCTCAGTATACTATAACAGATTTCCCCATAGAAATCTGCACCATCAACAGGAATCAAATTTTTTTTTATATTATCTATTATTTTATTGCAAGAAAATACTGGAAGATACTTTTCTACACTATCAATCATATCAGTAATTATATGATTGTAATTATCATTAATATCTTCATCTATACTTAAATATTTTGTTAAAGATTTCTTCTTATTTATTAATTCTAAGTAGTCTTTATAATAAATAATAGAACTTCTAATAGAGCTAGCTGAGCTAAAATCCCCTTTTGCCACAGTGCTTCTGTGATCAACAGCAACTCTTTTTATAGTCACTGCCTCCATAGATGAATCTAATCTTATTAGCTCCTTAAGATATTCTATCCCTAATATATTATTTGACAACTTTAAGAAATCGTTTTTATCAGCAATCTCCAAAGCTAAGTTTTTTTTAATTGCTTTTTCTCTAGCTATAGGAAATGCAAGTTTCTCAGCTAAAAATATTGATAAATCCTTTTCATAATTCCCTTTAACACCAGATAGTATCTTTGCTACTTCTTTTAATCTTTTAGTAGATCCCTCTTCTGAACCAAAGCATATTGAGTCCAGACACTTTAGTGAATCCAGACTCAATATTGCTCCTCTTGCATACAATTCAGCCGTTTGGGTAGAAAAGTATGCTGGAATTTCTATTACTAAATCGGCTCCATTTCTTATAGCCATTTCTGCTCTAGAGAATTTATCAACTATAGCAGGTCCACCTCTTTGAACAAAGTTTCCACTCATGGCTACCACGATATGAGAAATGCCTTCATCTTCTTTATATTTATCTATTTGGTACTTATGACCATTATGAAAGGGATTGTATTCGGCAATAATTCCTCCTATTTTCATATCGGCCTCTATTTAAAGCTGTGTCTTATTGTTTCTAACTTCTGCCAACATAGCAGCAAGAGTTGCTTCGACACTCTCTAATTGATCTATAGAATAACCTCTAGCACCTTCTCTAATACTTCTAGAATATTCTTGAGCCTCTCTTATCAACTTTTCAGCTTTTGCCTTTGCATCTTTGGTAATTTTACTATCTCCAACCAATTCCTGAGCTCTTATTGTAGCTTCTCTCATCATATTTTCTATTTCAGAATCAACTTGCTTATTTTTTATTATAATTTCATCGTTACAAGCCTTTATCTGTTGTTCTCTCTCTCTCTTTGCATCCTCTAATATAAAGTTTGCATCATTTCTAGCTGACTCAAGGATTGTATCTTGTTCTTTTATAATCTTAATAGCAGTGTCTAGCTCATATGGAAGAGCTTCTTTTAATTCATCAATAAGGTCAAGCATATCATCTCTGTCTACGCCTACCTTCTTAGATAGTGGAAAACCACTAGCTTCATTTAATATATTTTCCATATCACTTAATATTTCCATAATTTTAATATCTTCGCTCATAATGACCTCCATCAAAAATAACTTTCATAAGCCATAAAATAAACTTTATAATCTTACATAGTACAAATACCTAAGATATAAACTATATTTTCACTATACTAGTATAGCTTAATAACTCCTATTAAAGGGTACTTCTTTTCTTTTTTAACTCCTCTAAAACACATTTTGGAACTAAATTGTCTATATTTGCATCAAAGTTAAGAACTTCCTTAATCAGTGAAGAACTTATAAAAGAATATTTTGTATTAGTTGGTAAAATTACAGTTTCTATACTTTCCTCCAACTCTTTGTTCATATGGGCCATTTGTAACTCATAAGAAACATCTGCAGAGGATCTTACACCCCTAACTAATACTTTTATATCATTTTTTTTACAATAATCTATCAACAGTCCTTCAAAAAAAATAACCTCGACATTATCTATATGTTCAGTAGACTTTTTAATTAAATTCAATCTCTCTTCAATAGTAAAAAGAGTTTTCTTATTTGGATTTATTAAAATACCAATCTGTAACTCTCCAAATAACTTCGAAGCTCTCTCTATTATATCTACATGCCCATTTGTAATAGGATCAAATGTTCCTGCAAAGATTGCTTTTATAGGTTTATTATTCATCTTCTCCCTCCAAAGCATAAAATGACAATGTTGTAATTCCATACTTTTTCTCTCTATAATTAGATAGATTCCCTACATTATTTATTTTAATCTTACTATCATGCTCTACAATGATAATTCCATCTTCAGACAACAATTTATATTCCTCTATCATACTTAAAACATCTTCAAATAAGGATTCATAGTATGGTGGATCTACAAATATAATATCGAACTTCTTTTTCTGAGATGAAAGTTTTTTAATAGCTGATTTATAATCGTCTTTTATTATAAAACTCCTATCACTAAACTTTGTCTTATCTATATTACTTTTTAAAACTTTTATACTTTCACTGCTTTTGTCACAAAAATATGCTTCTTTAGCACCTCTTGATAGACTCTCTATTCCCAAGGCACCACTACCTGAGAAAAGGTCTAATACAACGCTATCATAAACATGCATAGATATAATATTAAACATTGACTCCTTGACCCTATCAGTAGTGGGTCTTATATCGTCATTTATTGGTGCGTTTAATTTAAGTCCTCTTGCACTGCCAGATATTACTCTCATTGTCGACCCCCTTTTTTTACATTACTATTTATATTTTATCATACAATAGGTATTTTAACTAGAGTTAAGTTCTCATATAACTTCTATTTTTTTAAGTATTTCCTATAAAAAATAAATAAACTAAAGAGAAATATTTCCGCCTATATTTCTAAACATATGCTCTACCTTTTGCCTTATACCTTGATTATCTAAAGCTTTTAGTGATGGATCCTTAGAGTATATATCTCTTGCCTCCTTTTGAGCCATCCTTAATATCTTCATATGTTTGAACAAATTTGCCACTCTTAGCTCAGGAAGTCCGTGCTGTCTAGTTCCAAAGAAATCTCCTGGCCCTCTTATCTCTAAATCTTTTTCTGATATCTTAAATCCATCATTACTTTCTTCCATAATATTCATTCTTTTTTTACAGACATCTGACTTTGAATCATAAATCAAGGTACAATAGGATTTGTCACTACCTCTTCCCACACGTCCTCTTAACTGATGTAACTGTGATAGACCAAACCTTTCTGCATTTTCAATTATCATATAAGTTGCATTGGGAACATTTACACCTACTTCTATCACAGTAGTTGCAACTAGTATGTCCAATTTATGACTCTTAAAATCCTCCATTACTTTATCTTTTTCCTTGCTTTTCATCCTACCATGTAGAAGGCCAACTCTTAAATCCTTGAAAAAATAATGCTGTAGTTCTTCATATACCTCAGTTGCAGACTTAAGATCTAACTGTTCACTTTCTTCTACCAATGGACAAACCACATATGCCTGTCTTCCCTTTTCTATCTCACTTCTTAGATTTGAAAGATAAAACCTTTCTCTCTTATTTTTTTCAATAGCTATAGTCTCTACTGCTTTTCTTCCTGGTGGCAATTCATCTATAATAGATATATCAAGGTCTCCATAAAGTATCAATGCCAATGTTCTTGGAATTGGAGTCGCTGTCATTACCATTACATCTGGATTACTAGATTTAGAAGATAGTTTTGATCTTTGTCTAACTCCAAACCTATGTTGTTCATCAGTTATAACAAGACCTAACTTCTCAAACTCTATCTTATCTTCTAGGAGTGCGTGTGTTCCTATTATAATATCTATTTGTCCATCTTTTAATTCTTCTAGTATTCTATTTGACTCTTTTTTACTGCTACTTCCAGTTAAGACTTCAACCTTTATATCCGTATTTTTAAAGAAATCACTAAAACTTTCAAAGTGTTGCTTAGCCAATATCTCTGTAGGAGCCATATAGGCACCTTGATATCCATTGAGTGCACAGTTGGCAAGCGCTAATTGTGCTACTACTGTCTTACCACTTCCTACATCTCCTTGAACTAATCTATTCATCACTTTATTTGAGCCCATATCTTCTAAAATATCATTATATGCTCTTTTTTGTGCCTTAGTTAAACTAAATGGTAGAGATTTTTCTATTTTTTCTAATTCATCATTTTTTTTAAAAACTATACCCTCAGATACGCTACTTCCACCTTTTATTGAAAATAAGCCTAGCTGCATAAATAAAAATTCTTCAAATATCAATCTAAACATTGCTATTTTTATACTATCTCTTGTAAGAGGAAAATGCATACTCTTGATTGCAAAATTTACATCACACATACCATACTTATCAAGAAGATACTTCGGAATATACTCTTTAACTTTGATGTCTGATGTCTCAAATATATTTCTTATCACTCCCATTATATCTTTATTGCTAACTCCATAGCTAAGTGGATATACAGGAACTATAATACCTATATTTTTATCAAGCTTATCATATTCAATTTCACAATTATGCATTTCTACATTCCCAAGATTATCTAGCTTTACAGTTCCAAATACCTTGACTATATCCCCTACTCTAAATGTATTTCTTAGATATGACTTATTAAAAAATACTAATTTTGCTGCAGCAGTTTCATCGCTCACAAAAAACTCAGTTATTTCAATTTTTTTAAGCCTGACACTTGAAATCCTATTTATTTTTACTTTTACAGTTATTTTTTCTGAATCTTCAAGTTGAAAAATTTTTTTCTCCCTGCTTCTATCTTCAAACTGCCTAGGAAAATAATACAAAGCATCATTTATTGTATAAATACCAAGCTTTGCCATTTTATCAGCTTTTTTAGGACCTACCCCTTTAATATATTGTATATTTTCATTCAATACACTGTACATTTTTTTCACCCACATTTATAAATTTATCAGAAAAGGAGAAGATTAAATTTCACCTTCTCCCCTTTATATCAATTATTAAATATTAATTATCCACATCAATAATAACAGGCAACTAAGTGCCCTATAAAACAATCTTTATCTATAATCTATTCAACAGATACTAAGTAGTAGTATAGAGGCTGTCCACCATAATATAATTCTACATCAACATCTTCAAATTTTTCCTGAATTAACTCTGCAAATTCTCTTGCACTATCTTCTTCCACGCTCTCACCATAGTATAAAGTTACTATATCTGAGTCGTCATCTATCATATCAGCTATAACATTTTTAGTAACGTCTTCTACACTCTTACCAGATGATATAAGCTTCTTTCCTGTGATGCCTATTACATCTCCTTCTTTGACTTCTATTCCATCCATAATAGTATCTCTTACAGCGTATGTAATTTCACCTGACTTTATATTTTCTAAAGTTTCTGTAAAATTATCCATATTTTGATCTGCTTCTGAATCTGGATCAAATCCTATCAAACATCCTATCCCCTGAGGAATATTTTTTGTAGGAACTACATATATATTCTTTTCAGAAATTTCTTTTGCTTGATTTGCAGCCATAATTACATTTCCATTGTTTGGAAGGATAAATATATTCTCTGCATTAATCATATCTATTGCATTCATAAAATCTTCTGTAGATGGATTCATTGTCTGTCCACCTTCTATTACTATATCTACTCCTAGTTCTTCAAATATTTCTGCTAGACCTCTTCCCATAGTAGTTGTGATAAATCCATATTTCTTCTTATCTTCATTTAGTACGAAACCTTCACTTTTATTTACTAATTCAGTATCAGTTTTCTTTTCTTTTTTCTCAATTTCTTCCTGCTCATCATCAGGTATTATCTGATTTTCGTGCTGAAGTCTCATATTTTCTATTTTGATAGTCAATAACTGACCATATTTAAGTGCTTCTTGAAGTGCATCTCCTGGGTTGTTTGTATGTACGTGAACCTTTACTACTCCATCATATCCTACAACTACTAAGCTATCTCCATACTTAAGCATTAAGTCTCTCATAGTATCTGAGTCGATTTTATCTGACTCCAATATAAATTCTGTACAGTATCCAAACTCTATATCTACACATCTAGCACTTTCGCTTGCAGTCCCAACTCTTTGAACTTCTTTTACTTTTGCTTTTTCTTCCTTGTGTCCTTCTAATTTAATTGGCTGTCCCTTGATAGCCTCAAGCATACCTTCATACAGGCATACTAATCCCTTACCACCAGAGTCTACAACTCCAGCATCTCTTAAGTTTACTAATAAGTCAGGAGTTCTTTCTAAAGATGCATTTGATTCCTTAACTACTAACTCGAAAAATTCTATTATATCCTTGTGCTTCTTTGCATTTTTAACTGCAAAATCACCTGATTCTCTTACAACTGTCAAAACAGTACCTTCAATTGGCTTTATAACGGCCTTATAAGCTGTATCTGATCCTGCCTTTAATGCTTTCGAAAAAGCAATTACATCCAATTCTTTTTTTCCTTCTACTGATTGTGCAATACCTCTTATTATCTGGGACAGTATAACACCTGAGTTTCCTCTAGCCCCCATCAAAGAGCCCTTTGACAGAGCCTTACCTATCTCTTCAATATTATCCTTCTCTAGCTTATCAAGCTCTCTAATTGCAGATGCTATTGTAAGAGACATATTAGTTCCTGTGTCTCCATCAGGAACAGGGAATACATTTAATCTGTCTATCAAATCCTTGTTGTTTTGAAGATGATTAGCACCAGATATAAACATCTCTCTAAATATTTTACCGTCTATAGTTTGTTTCATTCCTTCTCCTCCTGATTATTTGACTCTTATTCCTTGAACACTTACAATAACTTGGTTAACCTTTATACCAGAATAAGTTTCAACTGTGTATTTAATTCTTTCAATAATATTGTTTGCTACAGTAGTTATATTAGTACCGTACTGTAGTATAACAAAGATTTCTATATCTACTTCTTTATCATTCAATTCTACAATATTTACACCCTTAGTTGCATTTTCTCCCTTTAAAAGTTCTACAATACCCTTTGACTTAGATGAGAACCCAACTAAACCGTAGCTTTCAGTAGCTGCTTTATAAGTTAACTGAGCAAGTACATGCTTGTTTATTTCTATCTGTCCTAAATTATTGCTGATTACTGAGCTCATAAACTACCTCCTAATTCATATATAAAATTTAATATCTAAAAGAGATTATCCTTAATCCTTTTAGAACGAATTTTCCACTATTAAATCCTGTACTTTATATTATACAAAAAAATCCGCATTAATGCAATTTTTTACTTGATTTTTTGATTTTACTATGATATGATTAATTATGTTTTTAGGCTTAATATTTTAGTATTAAGGAGGTGTACATAGTGTCAAGAATATGTAGCGTGTGCGGTAAAGGTAAGGTATCTGGAAATAAGGTATCACACTCAAATAAGCATAATAGAAGAACTTGGTCAGCAAACTTAAGAAACGTAAGAGTTGTTGAAGAAGGAACTGCAAAGAGAGTTTCTGTTTGTACAAGATGTTTACGTTCAGGAAAAGTTGAAAGAGCATAGTAATTATTAAATAGGCTGTGGGATTTATTCCACAGCCCTTTTTATGCTTTATTTTCTGAAAGTAATAACCGCCTTAAACAAATCTCCATCCAGATACAAGTCCAAGCTTCCGCCCTGAGCCTCTACATATCCCTTTGCTATAGATAGACCCAGTCCAGATCCTTCAGTGTTTCTAGACTTATCTCCACGTTTAAATCTTTCTAAAATATCATCTACCTCATAATCTATTTCAGTTGCTGAGATATTTTTAAATACTATTTCTACCTGTTTGTTCTCTATATTATTTATTTCGATGTATGCCCTAGTGTTTTCCATTGCATACTTAGAAATATTCACCAATAAATTTTCAAATATCCTATAAGTTTTTTCTCCGTCTAAGTTTAATATAACTTTTTCTTCCGGGAAATCTGTTTTTATGGTGATATTTTTATTTTTCATTCTATCGCCTAGCTCAAATATACTCTGTTTCATCAACTCAACTACATCAATATCATTCATATCTAAACTGATATTTCCCGTTTGTGCCTTAGAAATCTCAAACATATCATCTATTAAAACCTTTAATCTTTCTGATTTTTTATATATAGTGTCTATATACTTTTGTGATTCTTCACTAGTTTCTACTGTTTTCAAGAGATCAGTATAGGTAAGAATTGATGTAAGTGGAGTCTTTAAATCATGGGAAACATTTGATATAAGCTCACTTTTCATCTTCTGACTCTTAATCTCTTCATCAACAGACTTCTTATATGCCTTTTGTATACTTACTAATTGTCTTTTTACCTCTTCGTATACACCTACATTTTTTCCTGTTATATCTTTTTCAAGATTTCCATTTGCTATCTCCTTAGTTAAGTCCAAAAGATTTACATAGTCCTTAGAACCTTGCCTAATTTCACAAGCAACTACTTTAGCAAATATTATAAATACTATTAGGTATACAATCAAAATTACTATCCAAATAGATGGGTCTAGGACAAACACAGACACAACGGATAGAAATCCTAGAGCAACTATAATTATCCCAATTAAAAATAATCTATTGTACCTTTTTTCAAAATCAGTATTTATAAGACTTCGAAAAACTCTTGCTATCTCGCTAAACAAACTAGTAAATAATCTCACAATTAAACTCTTTTGAGACATATACTTTAGTATACCCATTTTAAAAGCCATTTTAACCAAAGATGTACAAATAAATGCCATCAAAAACACTAAAAACCAATATCCTATATTCATTAAATTGACTACTTGCTTTGCTATACCGAGCTTTACACCATTTGCTATAATCAATTTTAATAAATTACCAGTTATCGTTTCTCTTACAATCTTTATCGGAACACTATCGCTTAGTAATGATGAGTATAAAAATACAAATATTGTGAAAATAATTTCAAAAGGAAGCTTATTAAATCTATTTAAGCCTCTAAACCACTTTAGCTTTTCCGTTGGTATTAAAAGTGTAATTACAGCAATAATAAATATCAACACCCTGGCTATAGTTTCTATCATTTTATATGAATTTCTTTCACTTTTATTTATATAGTTACTTACTGAGTCATAACTCGTATAGAAGTTGGCATTAATACTTCTCGGAACTGCATATACAAACTTCATATTTTTAATAGATTCTATTTTGTAGTTAGAAAAATCACTTGAAGGATCTCCATTTATAAAAGACATTTCTCCAATATTTTTATTAGACTCCAAATCTAGAAAATAATTATTCATAGAGTCTTTATTTATTCCATAACACGCCAGCATCTTACCATGCCCTTTGTTATCATATTCAATAACAACATAGTTCATAAAAACTTTTTTAAGTGATTCTATATCAAAATTTTTAAAGTCATAATTGGCTAAGTTATAGCCAGTCTCGGTATTTTCACAATAGTATTTTATATTTCCATAAGAATTTAATAGGAAATCATTTAAGTCATCAAAGCTATTATTAAAAGCATTTTTTATACTATAGCTATCCATTTCACTGGAATAATAATCAACGTTTACATTGTCTACCATAGATTTTATTGTTTCTTCTGATAGAAATAAATCCGATGGTTTTATTAATTTATTTTTTTCTGCCTGATAACTTTTATAATATAGGTAATAATTAGTATTATACAAATCCGATGCATACTCTTCTGATTCAAATGGATTTGATTTATTCTTTTGTACTTTTACTTCGACATAATGATATCTATAAATCATAGTAAATGAAAGTATCAACATCACTACTAGCACAATGAATGTAAATATATTTCTTTTTTTATTTTTAGATTTTATCGACTTTATATCCAACGCCCCACACCACCTTTAGATACTTCGGGTTTTTGGAGTCAAGTTCTATTTTTTCTCTTATATTTCTTATATGAACCATCACTGTATCTGTATTAATAGCACTTTCATTCCATACCTTTTCATAGATTTCTTCTGAAGAAAATACCCTTCCTGGATTTTTCATCAATAGATTTAGTATTTTAAACTCTATCGGAGTTAACTTTACTGGATTGCCATCTATAGATACTAGTTTTGTATTTTCATTTAACTCCAATCCACCTATTACGTAAAGTCCTTCAGTCATTTCATCTTCTTCATTGCTGTCAATTAGATTAAGATATTTCGTATATCTTCTAAGTTGTGAGTTTACCCTAGCTAATAGCTCTAGTGGCTTAAATGGTTTATTTACAAAGTCATCTGCACCTATATTAAGACCCATTATCTTATCCACCTCTTCAGATTTTGCTGAAAGTATAATTACTGGGAAATCATGCTTTTCTCTTAACTTCATTATCATAGTAACGCCATCCATAACTGGCATCATAATATCTACTATTGCAAGATGTATCTCATTTTTTTCTATAATCTTTAGACCTTCTAATCCATTATATGCCTTGTATACCTCATAGCCTTGATTTAATAAGTATATCTCAATGGCATCTGCTATTTCTTTTTCATCCTCTACAACCAATATACTATAAGAATTCATATATGCCTCCCTTCTAAGTTCATAAACACATTTAAATTATAATATTAAAGAATATACATAGTAATCCAAAGATCCACCACATATATTCTTTATTATCTTCTATCTATAATCAGCTACTTTATTTTGACTACCAAAACGCAGCCGTCTCGAACATCTATATGGCAAATATTATCCAACATTACATTCGATATACCTCTAGGGACAGAGTACTCCATATCAAATTCATCTAATGGATACTCTAGATTTCTTAGAGTAACCCCCTTAGCATCCCCCCTAAAAGGTATTACTGATACTAAGTCACCAGGCTTTCCTTCAAGTGTAAGCTCATCATTTTCAAGAATATATACTTCTTCTTTTTCACTTATTATTCTAGGGTAAGCCCCTCTTTTTAATATATAGTGCAAAAGTCCTATATTGCTGATCTCATGATCTATTCTACCACCTAATGCTGCAAATATATCTATGCACATATTTCCACGTTCAATCGCTAAAAGAATGCCTAACTCTGAGTCAGTTTCATTTTTTTTCGATGGGTATTTTGTAAATTCTACTTCTTTACTCTCATAGTAACTTAAAGTCTCTTTGTCTATAGAGTCCAAATCACCAACTATATTGTTGGGTACAATTCCCATTTTATATAGATGATTTGCCCCACCGTCTACGGCTATTATAGTGCTATAATGCTTTGACTCTATTATTTTTTTTAATATATCATAATCTTCAACTTCTCCATTTAAAATCAAACAGGCTCTGTTTGAAGACATAAACTCTCCGTACAATTATATCAACTACTTTCCTTGAGCAGCTTCTCTTAAATCTCTCACTGCCTTATTTATATCATCGTGTCCAAATATAGCTGATCCAGCAACTAAAACATCTGCTCCTGCATCTACTATCTCTTTAATATTTGAAGATTTAACTCCACCATCTATTTCTATTAAAACATCTGGATTTTTTTCTTCTATAAGTGCCTTTAACTCTTTTGTTTTTTCTATAATTTCAGGTATAAACTTCTGTCCACCAAAACCAGGATTTACTGACATAAGAAGAACCATATCAATATCTTTAATTACATGCTTTATAGTAGATATCGGTGTAGCAGGATTAAGAACTACTCCTGCCTTCATTCCATGTGATTTTATATTTTGAATCGTTCTATGAAGATGTGTACATGTTTCTTGATGAACAGTTATAACATCACACCCAACATCTGCTAGAGCTTCTATATAGTCATCTGGATCAGTTATCATAAGGTGAGCATCAAATACCATATCTATATCTTTTCTTATGCTCTTTATAATTGCAGGTCCAAAAGTAATATTTGGCACAAAATGTCCATCCATTACGTCTAAGTGTAAGTACTCACAACCTGCTGCTTCTACCTTTTTACAGTCTTCTAATAAATTGGCAAAGTTTGCCGATAATATCGATGGTGCTAATTTCATAATAATTCCTCCTAATAAAACCTATTTTGGCTTATAACTTTCTTTTAAATTTTCCTTTTAAATTATTTATTTCATCCAAGATATGAAGATAGCTTTCGTACCTTCTCTTAGAAATATTTCCTTCTTCAACAGCTTCTTTTACTCCACATCCAGGCTCATTTTTATGAATACACTTAGATCCAAATCTGCAATCTGCATACTGTCCAAACTCAACAAAATACTCTTGCAACTCTTCTATTTCGATGTTATTTAATTCAAGTGAACTAAACCCTGGTGTATCGGCAATAATAGCATTTTTTCCTATCTTATAAAGTTCTGCATGTCTAGTAGTATGCTTACCTCTGCCTAGCTTTTTTGATATTTCAGCTGTTTCAAGCTTAAAACTAGGATCTATTGCATTTAATATACTTGACTTTCCTACACCAGACTGACCAGCAAATACAGATATAGAGTCTTCCAACTCTTCTATTATCTTATCTATATTTTCGCCTGTAACAGTACTTACAGTAATCACTTTATATCCTATTTTTTCAAATTCTTCTTTTATTGATCTTGTTATTTCACCATCTTTATCTAGGTCAATTTTTGATAGTACTATTACAATCTCTAAATTTTCCTTTTCTGAAAAAATGATAAATTTATCTAATAAGGACATATTTGGACTAGGTTCTTTAATTGAAAATGTAATAATAACTTTTTCAACATTTGCAATCGGTGGTCTAACTAGCTCGGACACTCTTTTATGAATATCTTCTATAACACCCTTCTTTTCATCCTCATCTACTACACTTATAGATACTCTATCTCCTACTAAAGGTGTTATATTCTTTTTTCTAAATAGCCCTCTAGCCTTACATTCGTATAACTGATCTCCTACTTCTACATAGTAAAAACCACTTATGCCTTTTATTATTATCCCTTTCAGCATTATTCCTCCATTTTCTACTAATAATCGTATTTGCATATTTACATATACGCTATTCACATCTATACTACATAATAACATATTAAAGAATTCAATAAAAGATTTAATCTGATACAAATCAAATTTATTTAAATAATACTCTAGACTTAATCTCTAGTATTTTTATATAACAAATCCACCATTTATTCCTATTATTTGACCAGTTATAAAGTCAGCCTTTTCTGATGCCAAAAATAATACCATAGCTGCAACATCTTCTGGATAACCTAACTTCATCAAAGGTGTATCTTCCTTTAGTGCATTTACATCATCTTCTGAAAAAGAACTCATCATATCTGTCATAATAACACCAGGTGCCACAGCATTTACGCTGACTCCTGATGGTCCAACTTCCTTGGCTAGAGCCTTTGTAAATCCTATAACACCTGCCTTTGATGCTGAGTATGCTACCTCACAGCTTCCACCTGTAACACCCCACATAGATGCCAAATTTATTATTTTTCCACTATGATTTGATAACATTACCTTCAAAGCCTCTTTAGAACAAAGAAAAACAGATTTTAAATTTGTGTTTATAAGATCATCCCACTCTTCCTCGCTCATATCTGTTATCAAACCTTCTATACTTACTCCTGCATTATTAACCAGTAAATCTAAATTTCCATATCTCTGTATGCAATAATCAATTAATCCCTTTACCTCATCTCCATTTGAAACATTAGCAGGGTATGTGTCTACCTCACATCCTTCTTCTTCAAGCATTTCTTTTAGTTCTAGGGCACATTTTTCAGACTTATTATAGTTTATTATCACTTTATAATTATTTTTTGCAAGATCTATACATATTTGTCTTCCTATACCTCTAGAACCACCTGTTACTATTGCTATTTTTTTCAATTTATTTACATCCTTTCGCAATCAAAAAGAGTTATCTTTAAAGATAACTCTTTTTAGTTTTTTATTTAGTTTGTGCTTCCAGAATCTCCACCAGTACTTCCACCAGTGTTTCCACCGTCTGTGTTCCCGTCAGTATTTCCACCTGTGTTTCCACCGTCTGTGTTCCCACCAGTATTTCCACCTGTGTTTCCACCGTCTGTGTTTCCGCCAGTATTTCCACCTGCGTTTCCACCGTCTGTGTTTCCGCCGGTATTTCCACCTGTGTTTCCACCGTCTGTGTTTCCGCCAGTATTTCCATCTGTGTTTCCACCAGTATTAGAATTATCTGTATCAGGTATATCAGTGCTTGGAGCATCTTCAACTATGCTTGGACTTTCTTTCTTTGGTCTTTTTCCCTTACTTACTACCAAAGATACTTTTTGTCCTTCATCATTGGATCCACCAATTAAACTTTGACTTAGCACTGTGCCTTCTTCTGCACTATTATATTCATATTTTATATTTCCTAACAAAAGCCCATTGTCGTTAAGTAATTTTTCGGCCTGAGTTAGTTTTAGACCTACTACATTAGGGACTGGTACCTTTGAATTACCCTTACTTACAACAACACCAACTGAGTCTCCCTTTTTAAGCTTTGCACCTGGGCTAGGAGTTTGTGTTATTATTTTGCCCTCACTTACTTGACTACTATACTCTTGTGATTTGACAACTATATTGAGCCCAGTTCCATTGACCGCATTTTGTGCTTGCTCTATAGTCATATTAACTACACTTGGAACTGTAATATCTTCTCCACTTTTACCAGAAAAAGGACTAAATCCAAAATATTTGGCTGCTATAACGCCATAACCTATCAATATCATTATAAGTATAGCTGCTATTATTTTTAATCTCTTTCTTGATTTTGGCGATTCTTTTTTGCTTGCTTTTTTTCTTTCTTTCCTTAACTCTCTTCTTGACTTAGTTGTTTCTTCTTCATCATCATAGTAATCTTCGTCATCATAATAATCTTCATCATCATCGTCATAATAATCTTCATCATCATAATAACCTTCATCAGCATATGAATCTTCTGGACCACCATACATAGCTGGTCTTCTTCCATTAAATAAACTTGGGTCTCTCCTATTCATATCTGTTGTAGCAAAGTTATCATAATCTTTGACATATGGTAAGTCTATATTTTTTTCTACAAACTCTATATCTTCTATTAATTCTTCAGCTGTTTGGTATCTATTTACAGGTTCTTTTTCTGTTAACTTACCTATAATAGTCCTAACACTCTTTGGAATCCTCACTATCTCTTCTTCAGAAAAAGTAACTTCCTCATTAATATGCTTTAAGGCTATTGAAATTGGACTGTCTCCAACAAATGGAACTCTTCCAACTACCATTTCATACATCACTATTCCAAGAGAATAAAGGTCCGCATTACTAGTTAAATGCTTGCCTTTTGCTTGTTCAGGTGAAATATAATGAACAGAGCCTATTACACTCCCCATATTTGTCATAGTAGAGCTAGTTACAGCCTTTGCTATACCAAAGTCAGCAACTTTAACAAGCCTACCATCTTTTGATATCAAAATATTATGTGGCTTTATATCTCTATGAATAATACCACTTCTATGTGCAGCTCCCAAGGCTTGAGCAATCTGCTTAGCTATATCTAAAGCTGTATACTCTTCCAAAGAACCTTCATTTTGTATTATTTCTTTAAGATTTTGACCGTCTACATACTCCATTACTATATAGTGAACCTTGCCATCTTCACCAACATCATAAACATTTACTATATTTGGATGAGATAGACTTGCTACGGCCTCTGCCTCTCTTTTAAACTTCACTAAAAACTCTTGATCGTCTACGTATTCTGGTCTTAATACCTTTACTGCTACTATTCTATTTAACAACTTATCCCTAGCTTGATATACAAAGGCCATTCCACCATCGCCTATTTTTCTAAGGATTTCATATCTATTTCCTAATACTGTCGCTCCCATAATAACACCACCTTACGCCATAACTATTATTACAGTAACATTGTCTTTACCTGAAGAACTATTAGATAAATCTATTAGATCATCGGCTAGAGTGTTGGCATCTTCATCTTTTTCAAATACCTTTTCAATGTCTCTTCTATCCACAGCTCCAGTTAAGCCATCAGTGGCTAATAATAGTCTTTCACCTTCTTCTAACTCTCTGGTAAATATATCCACAACTACTACTGGCTCTGTTCCTACAGCTCTAGTTATCTTATTTCTGTCAGGATGTACTCTTGCTTCTTCTTCTGTAATAATATTGGCCTTTACATATTCTTCTACTATAGAGTGATCTGAAGTTATCTTTTCTAGCTTACCTTCTTTGTTCACCAAATAGCATCTACTATCCCCTACATTTGCTATATATGCTGTTCCCTGATAAAGCACAGCAAGTGTAAGAGTTGTGCCCATTCCTTCATAGGATATGTCTTCCTTAGATTTTTCATATATCATTGAATTCACAGTATTGTATGATTGCTTTATTATATCATCAATATATTCAATCTTTATAGTATCATTTTGTATTAGCTTATCATTAAATAGCTCTATAATATTTTCAACAGCTAGCTGACTAGCTACCTCACCTTTATTATGGCCACCCATTCCATCAGCTATAGCAAAAATACCTACTTCACTATCCTCTCCAACTTCCACAATTTCTCCCTTGCAATAGTCTTCATTATTTTTTCTGACCATTCCTATGTGAGAAGTACATACAAAATCCATAATCTTCCTCCTTCAACTGTTACTTGAACTTTCTTCTTAACTGACCACAGGCACCGCTTATATCTGAGCCCATAGAATTTCTTATAGTAACAGGTATATTCTTTTTATCTAGATAATTTTTAAACCTATTAATATACTCCATATCCGGCTTTTCAAAGTCTCTTTCTTCTATTGGATTGATTGGAATCAAATTGACATGACAAAGCATACCTCTCAATAGTTCTACCAATCTCTTTGCTTCTTTTTCCGAATCATTAGTATCTTTTATTAATGAATATTCAAATGTAACTCTTCTATTTGTCTTTGAAATATAATAATTACATGCATCTATAATTTCTTCTATTGAATATTTATTAGCAACTGGCATTATTTTCTGTCTCTCATCATCAAATGGAGAGTGTAGAGAAATGGCAATATTAATCGGCAACTCAAGATCTGCTAAGTCCATCATCTTATCTACAAGACCGCAAGTGGATAATGTTATATGTCTATAACCTATGTTTAGACCACTCTCTTCATTTACAAGCTTTAAAAATCTCTTTGTGTTTTCAAAGTTATCTAAAGGTTCTCCACTTCCCATCATTACGATATTTGATACTCTTTTTCCTAGATCTTCTTGAACTTTCATTATCTGATCTAGTATTTCCCAAGCTTCCAAGTTTCTTTCCAAACCATCTATTGTTGATGCACAAAATCTACATCCCATTCTACATCCTACTTGATTAGAAACACATACTGTAATTCTGTCTTCATATTCCATAGCCACTGTTTCTATAATATTTCCATCATTTAATAAAAATAAATACTTTTTTGTTTTATCTATTTTTGAATCAAGTCTAAGATCTATATCTATATTTCCTATAATTGACTTTTCTCTTAACTTATCTCTTAATGACTTTGGAATGTTTTTCATCTCATCAAAATCTCTTACATTTTTATATATCCAAGAAAAAATTTGCTTTGCTCTAAACTTTTTTTCTCCAATACTTAGAATAAATTCCTTCATTTCTTCTTCTGTGAGATTTTTTAACACTATCTTCCCTTTATACATTATATCACACCTCTAATACTTTTTAAATTTTTTTCATCTTACAAATAAAGAATCCATCCATATTGTTCTCGTAAGGATATATATTAATGTATCCCTCATCTAATGTTTCCTTATTTATGTCTATATTTTGAATAGATTCTAGTGTGAAGTTTTTATTTTCTTCTAAAAAATTTTTGATTACATCAATATTTTCTTCTTTAAATATTGTGCAAGTAGAGTATATCAAAGTTCCACCGCTTTTTACATAGCTAGATGCATTTTTAAGTATATTCATCTGTATATCTGGCAGATTATTTACATCTTCCTCGCTTTTGTATTTTATTTCTGGTTTTCTTCTTACTATACCAATACCAGAGCAAGGAACATCGCTTAAAACGTAATCAAACTTTTCTACATAATCTTCATTCAAAACTGTAGCATCTGATTTTTCAGATCTAATATTTTTTAGTCCCAATCTCTTGGCATAGCCGTCTATAAGCTTTATTTTATGATCATAAATATCCTGAGATACTACTTCTCCTGTATTGTTCATTATTTCTGCAATATGAGTACTTTTGCCACCTGGAGCTGCACACACATCCAATACCTTTGAACCTTCTTTAGGGTTTAAAACTTTGGCTACCAACATTGAGCTAATATCTTGTATGCTTATATAGCCTTTTCTAAACATAATATTTTTTTCTATATTTTTAAAGTTTTCAACTTCTAGAGCTTCATCAAAGCCATCAACCTTTTTTGCTACTATCTGATCAGCACTTAGATTGCTTATTATAAATTCTAACATATCTTCATAACTTTCGTGTCTATATGCCTTACTTTTATTTATCCTTATATACAGTTTAGGCTTTTCATCTAGCGCCTTTATAATTTTCTTTGTCTTTTCTTTTCCGTGCTCCTCTATCAGTCTATCCACTATCCATTTTTCATATGAGTACTTTATTGCTATATTATCAGATGTATCTTCTTTTATTTTAAATATTTCTTCCTTTTGTCTAGATACATTTCTAAGAATAGCATTTACAAAGCTAGAAGACTTTTTATCTATTTTCTTCATCATATTAACAGACTCATTGATAGCCGCATAGTCAGCAACTCTATCAAGGAAAACTATTTGATATACACCCATTCTTAATATAGTTTTTACTGAATGTTGCATTTTTCTAACCTTTATTTTTGATAGCTTATTAATCATATAGTCAATATATCTTTTATTTTCTATAACACCATACACTAGTTCAGTGACCAAACCTCTATCTCTATCATCTATCTTTTCCTTATCCAAATGGGAATTTAAAGATATATTGGAATAATTTTTATTTATTTCTATATCCATCAATACCTTGTACGCGATTTTTCTTGCCGACATATAATCTCCTTCCAAGATTTTCATATCTTTCTTATTATCTATTCTGTTTTTCAATCTTGCTGTTGCCTACATATGAGTATTTTAATAACTATATATAAGCCAGTATTATCTATTATAACCTATCATTCATATTAAATAATATAAATAGTGAAATTTTCCAAGTCATTTTATGTTTTTTTTATTTAAAGACTTTTATTTATAATTTTATAATTAATTTCCCAGAGTTATATTCCTAATTTTATACAATATATTTTATTTTTTTTATATTAATCTATGTTATTAGCTCTTTTATTTAATTTATTAAAGTATGAAAACAGGCTATCGTTACAACAAACAATATGACTATGTGCATAGCACATAGTCATATTTAATATTTCTTATTAATCATTATTTCTCGCTATCACAACTAATCTAAGTAATTGTAAAATAGCAGAAAGCGCCGCTGCTACATATGTCAATGCCGCTGCCTTCAATACTTTCTTACTTTGATACTTTTCTTCTTGTCCAACAATCCCCAAAGAGTCTAATTGGATTAAAGCTCTTCTTGAAGCATTAAATTCTACAGGAAGAGTTACTAATTGAAACAATACTGTTGCAGAAAATAATACTATTCCTATCCACAGTAAGTTTTTATTTACAAAAAATCCCATTAAAATTATTATCCAAGATGCTGATGATGCAAAGTTTACTGCTGGAACAATCGCACTTCTAATAACTAAAGGAACATAAGATTCCTTGTGTTGAATTGCATGGCCACACTCATGTGCTGCAACTGAAATTGAAGTTATAGAAGTTCCATAATAAACATCTTCAGAGAGATTGATTTTTCTACTCCTTGGATCATAGTGATCCGATAAAGTTCCTCTTACTGGATATATTGCTACAGATGAAAGTCCATTAGAGTCTAGTATTCTCCTTGCAACTTGTTCACCCGTCATTCCCCTTGCAGATCTTACTTTAAAGTATCTACTAGTTACAGAATTGACCTTAAAAGATGCATATGCTGATAATATAATAGCTGGTAATAATATTATCATCGTACTATCCCAATAAAATCCAAATGGATACATAAAATTCACTCCTTATCTAAAAATACTACTTTAAAATTGTTCCCTTCTCAATAGTATTTCCCTTTATATATTCTGACACAGGCATTCTTTTCTTATTTGGCATTTGTAAGTCAATTATTAAAAGTGATTTGCTTCCACAAGAAACTTCTAAACCATCCTTACTAACCCCAATAACTGTACCCGCTAATTCTTTGCTCTCTTTATCTATTACTTTTGTCTTCCAAATTTTCATCTTTCCATAGTCTGAATTACACCAAGCTCCTGGCCAAGGAATTGTTCCTCTAACAAGATTATGTATATCAATTGCATCTTTTGAAAAATCTATATGACCTAAATTTTTATCCATCATAGGTGCATATGTAGACAATGAATCGTCTTGTTTTGTTCTAGTATAGCTGTTATCCTCTATTGACTTGATTGTTTCGCTAAGTACTTTTGCACCTTCTTGCATCATCCAATCATGAAGTTCACCTGCTGTTATTTCATCATCAAGTTCAAACTCCTTTGTCATTATAATATCTCCAGTGTCAAGACCTTCATCCATAAACATAGTTGTGACACCAGTTTTGACATCTCCGTTTATTATCGACCAATTGATCGGAGCTGCCCCTCTTAATTTTGGTAAAAGGGATACATGTACATTTACACATCCATACTTAGGTATTTCTAATAACTCTTTTTTCAAAATTTGTCCATAAGCTATTACGACTATAAGTTCTGGTTCTAGACTTTTTAACTCTTCTATAAACTCTGAGTCTGATGCTTTTTGAGGTTGCATTACTTTTAAACCGTGCTTCAGTGCCACTTCCTTAACTGGTGACATTGCTAACTTTTTACCTCTACCCTTGGGTCTATCTGGCTGTGTAACTACAGCACATACATCATGACCATCAGCTATTATTCTCTCTAGAGAATCTACAGAAATATCTGGTGTTCCCATAAAAATAATACGCATACTACTCACCCTTTTCTTATTTTAATTTATTGTATCTTCTTCTTTTTCTTCATTAACTTTTTCTACAAATAAAACACCTTCTAGGTGGTCTAATTCATGACAAAATGCTCTTGCTAAAAAGCCTTCTCCCTCTAATTCAATTTCTTCTCCAAATCTATTTTGAGCCTTAAGCTTTACATAGTTTGGTCTAGTCACATCACCTATAAAATTTTCTACACTCAAGCAACCTTCAGGATCAGTTTGTTCGCCTGATGATTCAACTATTTCTGGATTGATTAGTTCTATTAGACCTTCTCCAACATCCACTACAACTGCTCTTCTAATAATACCTACCTGAGGTGCTGCAAGTCCTACACCATCATTTTCATACATAGTATCTGCCATATCATCTAGTAAAGTATGTAATCTTTCATTAAAATCTATCACCTTTTTACACTTTTTATTTAAAATTGGATCTCCCATTTTTACTACATTTCTAATTGCCATTTTATCCTCCTTGTTTTTCAATTAATTCAATTATATATTACTACTATATAACTATATTAACATTATTTCTTATATTTTTTAATATTTTTTACAAAATTTATTGTTGCTTTATATAAAGCTATTTGGATTTTGCTCAATACTGATAATAATATCTTCATCAAATATTTCATCAAATTTATTTATGCAAATGTATTTTATCATAGACTTTAATTTTTTTACGTCTATAAAACTATCTTTGACAATAACTTGCCATCTATATTTATCATTTATCTTATTTATAGAACACTCATTTGGCCCTAATATTGAATTTTGAGCCATAATTTCTTGTGATTCCATAAGATACTCGAGTGTCATAAAAAACTTATGGGCATTATCTCGCACCTTTGAATAGTTGACTCCTGAAAAAACAACTCTAATAATATTATTAAATGGTTCATATCCAAATATCTCTCTTATTTTTATCTCATCACTATAAAATCCCTCATAGTCATGTTCTACAGCTCTTTGTATAGCATAGTGTTCTGTGTTATAAGTTTGAAGAATTACATGTCCTTCTTTATCCGCTCTTCCAGCTCTTCCTGATACTTGAGTAATCAATTGAAATGTTGATTCAAAGGCTCTGTAATCTGGATAGTTAAGCATCATATCTGCAGATACAATCCCCACAAGAGTGACGTCCTTAAAGTCATGTCCTTTACTAAGTATCTGTGTGCCTATCAAAATATCGGCTTGATTGGAATTAAATTTATTCAATATATTTTCCAATTCTCCTTTTTTTGATGTAGTATCCTTATCCACTCTTAATATTCTATAATCTGGAAATTCTTCCTTCAAAACTTCTTCAATTTTCTCTGTACCTAAGCCTAGAGAGCTTATATGATTTTTGCCACACTCTGGACAAGTACTTGGAATATCTTTTTCCACTCCACAGTAGTGGCATACTCCCTTATTATTATATTTGTGGTAAGTAAGTGATATATCACACCTGTTACATTTAAATATATACCCACAATCCTTGCAGGTAACAAAATTTGAGTAACCTCTTCTATTTAAAAACAATATTACTTGATTTTTATCTTCAACTGTTCTTTTGACTTCATCTAGTAACCTTTTGCTTAAATCAGACTTATTTCCACTGTGTAGCTCATCTCTCATATCCACCAATTCTATATCTGGTAGCTTCATTTGATTAGCTCTTTTTTCTAGTTTCAGTAATTGATAATCTCCTTTTTTAGCTCTATAATAGTCAGATATAGATGGTGTTGCTGAACCCAACACTACAGATACATTCTGCTTATATGCCATATATCTTGCTACTTCTATAGAGTCATACTTTGGTGTCATCTCTGATTTATAGCTTAGTTCGTGAGCTTCATCAATTACTATTAAGCCTAGCGTTTGAAATGGAAGAAAAAGTGCTGATCTTGTACCTATTACAACCCTTATATTTCCATCTTTTATCTCTCTAAATACATCGTGCTTTTCACCTTCTGATAGCATACTATGAAATACTCCAACTATGCCACCAAATCTATTTCTTACTCTAGCAATTGTCTGTGGAGTAAGAGCAATTTCAGGTACTAAAAATATACTGTCCAAACCTTGATCCAAAGTATACTGAATAAGTTCCAAGTATACTTCTGTTTTACCACTACCAGTCACACCATGAATCAAAAATGGTTTTTTGCTTCCATCTTTTATAGACTCTTTTATATTTTTTAAAACACTTTCTTGTTCTATATTGAGGCTAATCTCTTTATTTTCATAATTTAATTTTGTTTCTATTTTTCTATAATACTTTACTTCATCTACCTTAATTAGTCCTTTAGATTTCAAACTTTTTATAGTACTTCTTGATATATCTAGTATTTCCATCAATGTCTGTTGCTCAGTCTCAGAGTTTATCTTAAGAAAATTTAAAAGAGCCTCTTGCTTGTGACCCAATCTGTATTTATTTTCCAGAATTTTTTTATCTATCTCGGCTTCTTCTCCATTTAAAGAAATATATTTTATAAACTTTTCATTTTTCTTATCTTGGTAAGTCCATACTATTTTTATATATCTCTTTTTTTTCATATCTGAAATTAATTTTTTGCTAAAAACTTCAGATAAAAGCTTATACTCTATAGAATCTCCATTGATATGTATAGTATTTATAAGCTTTTTTTCATTATCTTCTAACTTAAACTCATCTTCTATTCTATCTATCTCAACAATCTTTTTTGTTTCAAAACTATAGCCCTTTGGATAAAATAGATATAGGCAATCTGCATATGTACACATATACCTATTTCTCATCCAAAATATTAGCCTTATATTTTCTTTACTAAGAAAGGGTCTTTCATCTAGTATATCATCTATTTCTTTTATCTTATTAGGATCAAATTTATAGTCTATTAGCTCTTTTTTTAGTCCAACAACTATCGCCTCTGTTGGTTTATTAGAACGACCAAATGGAACACTTACTCTATGACCTATCTTGATTTCTTCCAACATATGAGAAGGCACCTCATATGTAAAAAGCATATCAGCGAATCTTCCCTTAGATCGCAATATCACATCTGTATACACACAAAGCACCTCCTTTAAAAAAGGGAAAAGTATCCACTCTCCCCTTAGAAAACTAATTTATTATTTCTTTTGGCTCAAAATATTTTCTACTCTATCCAATATTACATCTGCAACTTCTGTCTTTAAAAGTTTTGGATATTCACAAACATCGCCATTAGCTCCTATTATTCTAACTATGTTTGTATCTGAGTTAAATCCTGCTCCTGTCTTTGTCAAATCATTAGCTACTATAAAGTCTAAGTTTTTCTTTTTTATTTTCCTTGAAGCATTCTCCAACACATCATTGGTTTCTGCCGCAAATCCAACCAAAACTTTTTCACCCTTTATCTTACCTAACTCTTGAGCTATATCTTTATTTCTAGACAGTTCTATTACAAGATCCCCATCGCTTTTTTTGATTTTTCTATCAGAATAGTTCTTTGGCTTATAATCCGCTACGGCTGCACTTTGTATTACAACATCACATTCAGAAAACTCTGCCAAAATCTCTCTGTAAAGATCATCGGCACTCTCTATTTCTATATATTTATATAATTCCTTTGGTTTTTCTATATTAGTTTTACCTGATAGCAAGATTACATCCGCACCTCTTTTAGCTGCCCTTTGAGCTATTGAATATCCCATCTTTCCACTTGATCTATTCGTTATGTATCTTACAGGGTCAATCGACTCAACAGTAGGACCTGCAGTTACGAGTACCTTTAGACCTTTTAAATCTTTTTTGTCTTCATCTAGCTTAATGCTTTCAAAATAATTTTCAACATACTCTACTATTTTAGAAGTTTCTTCTAACTTGCCTGCTCCCACATCCCCACAAGCCAAAAGTCCTGATGCAGGATTTATAAACTTATATCCATAACTTTTTAGTCTAGATATATTTTCTTTTACAATTGGATTATTGTACATATTACTATTCATTGCAGGGGCTATAACTAGCTGTGAAGTAGTTGCCATAGCAGTAGTTGTAAGCATATCATCAGCTATTCCATTTGCAAGCTTACCTATAAAGTTTGCTGTTGCTGGAACTATCAAAAATAAATCTGCTGCTTTAGCTAGTTCAATATGTTCTACTTCCCAAGTCTTTGGATCTTCAAACATATCATCTATAACAAAATTATTACTTAAAGTCTGAAAAGTCATTGGACATACAAATTCTTTGGCTGACTTTGTCATTATTACATGGATATTTGCACCCAATTTCTTTAGTTTACTCACAACATCACAAGCCTTATATGCTGCAATGCCTCCAGTTACTCCTACAACAATAGTTTTATCATTTAGCATTGTCATCACCGATACATCCTTTACTATTTATTATATTATTCCTGTTCTAAAAGCTTTCTTTCCTGTTCTAGCTTATGTGCTATATCCTTTGCCTTTATCTCTTCGTCTGTAAGCAATCTATAACCTACTTTTCCTTCTATTATTTCTTCACTCGCTATTACCACTGGCTTATCTTTTGGATCAACTTCTATCAAAGGAGCTTCTCCATCTACTATTTCTCTCGCTCTCTTAGATACAGTAGCTATTAAGTAGTACCTATTTTCTATTTTTTCTACTATGTCATTTAATGATGGTTTTAACATTCCTTTATCTCCTTCTCAAACATCTCTAATACTTGTCTCTTATATCTTCCAACTTTATTTTTTTCTGCACCTACTATATTTTTAATATCATCAACTGATTTTTCCACTACATTGTTGAATATAAAATAGTCATAATCACCAATTAATTTAATTTCATTATAGGCACTTCCAAATCTTTTTTCTATTTGTTCTAGTGTTTCTGTCCCTCTTCCAACTATCCTATGTTTTAACTCCAATAGGCTTGGTGGGAGTATAAATATAAAAACAGCTTCAGGATATGCTTTTTTTATTTGCATAGCCCCCTGCATTTCTATTTCTAAAATTACATCATTGCCCTTATCTAACTCATCAAATATAGCCTTGCGCGGCGTTCCGTAATAGTTATCATAAATTTTAGCATACTCCAAGAATTCTTCTTCCTTTATCATACTTTCAAATTCTTGCATACTCTTATAAAAATAATTAACTCCTTCTTTTTCTCCATCCCTAGGTGCTCTAGTCGTTGCAGAAATAGATAATCTCATATGTTCTTTACTTACTTCCATAAGCTCTTTGCATATAGTTCCCTTACCTGCACCACTAGGACCAGAAATCACAAGCAAAAGTCCTCTTTTCTTTATACCCATATATTTCCTCCTCCTAGCTACTCTATATTTTGAATCTGTTCTCTTATTTTTTCTAACTCTGCCTTAACATCTATAACAAGATTCGTTATATCTATGTTTGAAGATTTAGAACCTATAGTATTAACTTCACGATTCATTTCTTGAATTAAAAAGTCCATCTTTCTTCCTATAGTGTCGTCCTTTTTAACTGTATTTCTAAGTTGATTTATATGACTTTTAAATCTTACTATCTCTTCTGTAATATTAGATTTATCTGCATAGATAGCAACTTCTTGAGCTAATCTAGATTCATCTAAAACACTTGGATCTTCTAGAATTTCACTAATCTTACCATTTAGCTTGTCCTTATATTCTTTGACTACACTGTCAGAATATTTTTCAATATCCAAGATAGCTTTTTCTAAAATAACAGTCCTATTTAATATATCTTCTTCCAGCTTTTCACCTTCTAAAGTTCTCATTTCACAAAGTTTTTTCAAAGATATTTCTGTAGCCTCTGACAGCATATCCCATAACAACTCTTCATCCTCTTCAGATTCTGAAGCTGTAATTATATCAGGAAACTTCGCAATATCTGTTACTTTTATATCATCTTCTATATCAAAATCTCTCTTTATCCTTCTTAGAATATCATAGTATTGAGATGCCAACTCATCATCATATTGTAGTTTGACACCAGATGATTTTACTGTCTCAAACTTGATAAATAAATCAATTCTTCCTCTACTTAAATAGTCCTTTACCAATAATCTTAATTTATCTTCTAAAAAAGATATTTTTCTTGGCAATCTAGGATTGATATCTAAGTATTTGTGGTTAATGGCCTTGCATTCTACAGATACATTGTAACTATCGTTTTTGTACTCTCCAATGCCAAAGCCTGTCATACTCTTTGCCATATTCATTCTCCAATTCAATTATATTCTTACCGTACCTTTTATTATAACATAAATATTTATCATTTTATGGTTTTTAAAAATAATTCTAGCTCTCTTGTAAATTTTTTTGCTTTATAATTTACAAAACTATGAGAACTCTTTTCAAACAAACAAGTGTATGTATTTTTGATATTGTTTTCTAAATATTCTACCGTTTCAGGGTTAACCAAAGAGCCTGGAGTTGCAAAAAATAAGGCTGTTGGAATAGTTATTTTTTTTATACTTTCTCTAAAGTCTTCATAGCCTATGGAAAACCACATTGACGTAATTGAATAAAAAGAATTACCTTTTAAATCAATATCAATCAATCTTTTTAAAGCATCATTATTTCTTCCTCTAAGTTCTGGATTAATGTCTAGATACATTTTTAAATACGCCTCAGTCATATCATCAAATTGACCTGCTATACTTTCTAAAAATTCTTTTTCTCCAAATCTTCCACCCATTATTCCATACTTCCACTGACTATCGCTTACAACTTTTGGTGTCATATCACAAATAACTACAGATGATATATTTTCTTCTCCATACATCTCTAGATACTTGTATACTACACAAGCTCCCATAGAGTAACCAACCAAAACTATATCTTTTAAATTTAAATATTCTATTAGCTCTTTTAAATCATTTGCAAGATGCCTTAGTGACATATTTTTATTGACTTTATCTGACCTGCCAAAACCTCTATGATCATACACTATTCTTCTATATCCATCTAAATTTTCAGATGGATACTTGAAATCCTTATGGTCTGATCCCCAAGCATGTAAAAATACTACTGGAGTATCCGCTTTTGATCCAAAATCTTCATAATAAATATTATATCCATAACTATTTTTAAAAAACATTACTACTCTCCTAGTTCTTCAAACTTCTTTATCTTTGCCTTTTCTTCATCTGAAGGCGTTACATATACAGTCTTATTCTTTTCATAAATCACAAGCCCTGGTTTTGCTCCACTAGGTTTTCTTACATTTCTCTTTGTAGTATAGTCTACTGGAACATTTTCAGACATCTTTGCCTTACTATAATAAGCTGCTAGAGTTGCCGCTTCTAATATTTCTTTTTCATCAAACTTCTTTCCACCAACCTTTAAAAGGACATGAGATCCTGGAATATCTTTTGTATGGAACCATAGATCTTCATTATCTGCTAGTCTTAAAGTCAGATAATCATTCTGCTTATTATTTTTTCCAACCATTATAAGATTTCCATTGGAAGATATATATTTCATTATATTTGTTCCAGGCTTATTGTTCTTCTTAGGCATCTTATAGGTCTTAATGTAGCCCTCTCTCATAAGCTCTTCTTTTATCTCTTTTAATTCCTTTTCATTTTCACAGTTTTCTATACTCAAAAGTGTATTTTCTAGATACTGAGCTTCTTCTTCATTTATCGCAATCTGTTTTGTAAGTTCTTCAGTTGCATTTTTAAGCTTATTATACTTTTTAAAATATTTCTGAGCATTCTCTGATGGTGAAAAATGAGCTTTTAACTTTATTTCTATCTCTTCATTATTATCATAAAAGTTAGCTAATTTAATAGACTCCATACCAGGCTTTATCATATAAATAAATGCAGTCAATAATTCACCTTTTACCTTGTATTCATCTGCTTTTTCCGAATCCTTAAGTTCCTTTGCTTGCTTTTCCAACTTATGATTTATACGTTCAAGCTTAAGACTTATATTTTTCTTCATATTTGAAGATTTTTGATTTATTCTTTCTTTCTTATCCTTAATTAAATAATAATCTTCTATAGCCTGAGATATTGTATCTTTTCTTACTTCTGTTAAATCCTCATACTGCTTCAATCTTATAGAGCTAAATTCAATGATTTTATCCCTTTTTTCATCTATTACCACATTTGGATAAATTTTATCCTTTGCTAAATCATCAAAAATTCTATTTATCTCATCTGCTATTTTTTTAGAATCTTCTAGACTTATTTGCTCTATATCTTTAGATTTATCTATACCTACTCTCAAGCATACATCTTTAGCTACTAAAGGTGATATTCCTAGTATATTAGTATATATTGATTTGAAAACTTGTCCTTTTCCACTTTTTATTCTTTCTAAGAGTTCATCTGCATTAATCTTATTTAAAGGGTTCATCTTATCCTGCTCTGGTGGCAACTCATACTCATTTCCAGGAAGAATCTGCCTTACTCTACTGATACTAATAGGCACTCTTTTTATAGAATCCAATATTTTATTCTGATTTTCCATAACCAAAATGATATTACTGTGCTTTCCCATTATTTCAACATAAAGATTTTTTATTGTTTTTTCTTTTAATTCATCGTATGACTCCACAGATATTTTAATTATTCTTTCAAATCCTACCTGCTCAATCCCCACTATTACACCATTTTGTATATGCTTTCTTAATGTCATACAAAATACAGGAGCCTTTTTAGGATTGTTTTTTTCATATTTATCTGCCAAGTATACTCTTGGATTAGATGCACTTGCACTTATTACAAGCTTTTTATTTCCTTCTCTAGATCTTACCTTCAAGCAAATCTCATCTCTTTCAGGTTGATATACTTTATCTATCTTAGATCCATTGAGAATTTCATTTAATTCTCTTGCTAGAGAATTTACTACTATTCCATCAAATGCCATTATCAAAACCGCCTTTTTAAAATCCATCTATTTGATAGTTCTTATTTTATTGTATAACTACTTATATCTTGATTTAATATTTTATTTTACTTAAGCCCACATTTTACTATTCCCAAATAGTAACAGAGCCTTCCTCATCTTCTTGAGAAAATTTAACCTTTACAGACTCATTCTTTGATGTAGGAACATTTTTGCCCACATAGTCTGCCCTAATAGGTAGTTCTCTATGTCCTCTGTCTATTAGTACAGCTAGCTGTATCAATTTTGGTCTGCCATTATCTATAATATAATCCAAAGCTGCCCTGATAGTTCTTCCTGTATAAAGAACATCATCAACCAATACAACTGTTTTATTTTCCACGTCTAGATTGAAGTTTTCATCCATAGTATCTAGCACCTTATCATGAGTAATATCATCTCTATATCTAGTAATATCTATAGAATCACAAGCTATTTTTGTTTCTTCTATTTCACCAATTTTTTCAGCTATTAAATTCGCTAGGGGTGTACCTTTTGTTTCTACACCTATTATATATATATCCTTTACTCCCTTATTTTTCTCTATGATTTCGTGACTAATTCTAGTAATTGCTCTAGACATAGCCTTTTGATCCATTATTTGTGCTTTTTCCATCTTATAGTCTAGCCTCCCAATACGCTTTTATAAATGTCTTATTATATTCAGTGCCTTCTTAAAATAATCAGGCAAATCTGAAGTAAACTCAAGATATTCACCCGTTGTCGGATGTATGAAACCTAATTTTCTAGCGTGTAACATCTGACCTTCTAAATGAGCAAACTTTTTGATTGGATATCCGTATATATTGTCTCCTATTATCGGATGTTTTAAGTAACTTGAGTGAACTCTTATTTGGTGGGTCCTTCCTGTTTCTAAAGTTGCCTTCATATATGTAAATCCAGAAAGATCTTCCAAAACTTCAAAATGAGTTACAGCTCTTTTTCCACCACTTTTAATTACAGACATCTTTAATCTATTTTTAGGATTTCTACCTATCAATGTATCTACAGTCTTTTTATCCCAGTCTACTCTTCCTGAGCAAATCATTTCATACTCTCTTGTAATTGAGTGAACTGCAAACTGTTCTGCCAATTTTTTATGGGCATTGTTGTTTTTTGCAACGACCAATAGCCCTGAAGTATTCTTGTCTATTCTATGTACTATCCCCGGTCTAATCACACCATTTATAGAAGATAACTTACCTTTACAATGATACATTATTGCATTTACTAATGTTTTATCTGGATTTCCTGGGGCTGGATGCACTACCATTCCTTGGGGCTTATTTACTATTAATAAGTCATCATCCTCATAAACAATCTCTATATCTATATCCTGTGCCTCTATTAACAACTCTTTTGGCTCAGGCATAGCCACTGTAACCAAATCTCCAGTACTCACCTTATAACTTGCCTTTTCCTTTTTTGAGTTTACTAAAATTCTATTTTCTTTTATTAACTTTTGTATATTACTTCTCGAAATATCTGTATATTGCTCAGATGTGAAAAGATCCAATCTTTTACCATCCCAATCCGCTTCTACAACAAATCCATCCACTTCCTCTGCAAAGGGATTTGATGCATCTATATTTTCCTTATCGTCTATTTTAAATTCCATAAATTATATTTTTCTGCTTATAGTTGAATATCTTTATTTATATAAAAACTATAAACTAATTTTCTTCCTTTCCACTTTTTAATAAATAAATACAGAGTAATAAAGTTCCAATGACTACAAATACATCTGCTATATTGAATACGTAATTCCAAATAAATCTAAAATCGAAAAAATCTACTACATAGCCCATCTTTACTCTATCTATTAAGTTGCCAATAGCTCCTGCTATGATTAGGCAAATTGATATTTTAGCAAGTTTAGAGGTCTCTGATTTATGTATATATACCAGGCCAACAACAGTCACAATAACTGCTACTATTATGAAAAATACTTGCATATTTTCAAATAAGCCAAATGCTGCTCCACGATTTTCAACATAAGTAAGATGAAATACTCCATCTAAAATTGCAACACTATTTCCATACTCCAAAAAATTCTGCATAAAAACCTTGGATACTTGATCTAGCAACACCAAAATTACTATAAAAATTTCGTACATAAAAACTCCTTTATCTACATCTAAGCTTTCATAATCACACTAAAGCCTTGATTTTATGTGATTGCATAATAGTCCATAATAAATTATTATACCATAAAAAATAAAAGTATCGGTCTAATTGCGATACTTTTATTTTTTATATTTTTAAATTATTTTAATGCTTTAATAGTAATTAAACACAGATAATTTATAATCTTATCAACTCTTGTCCTTATAAATTATTGATTACTAATAGTTTCTTTTTACAAAACCTATTTTATCATATACTGCATCTAAAGTTTCTTTCGCTCTCTTTTCTGCCTTCTGAGCACCCTTTACATAAATACTTTCTAGGTAATCTCTATTATCTAAAAGATAATTATACTGTTCTCTCATTGGTCTAAGAGATTCAACTACTGCCTCTGCCATTTCCTTCTTGAAAGCACCATATCCCTTACCTTCATACATATCTACTATCTGTTCTACAGTTTGATCAGTTAAAGCAGAATATATATTTATTAAGTTTCTAAGACCTGGCTGTTCATCACTATAATTAACAACGCCAACTGAGTCAGTAACAGCCTTTTTAATTTTCTTTGCTGTACTATCAGCACTTTCAGCTAAAAGTATATATCCATTTTCATTAGAATCTGACTTGCTCATCTTCTTTAGTGGTTCCTGAAGACTCATCACTCTAGATGTACCCTTTGGATAGTAGCCTTCTGGTACTACAAAAGTATCAGAAAATCTATTGTTGAATCTTTCAGCTAGATCTCTAGCCAACTCCATATGTTGCTTTTGATCATCACCTACAGGCACTACATCTGCCTTGTATAAAAGAATATCTGAAGCCATAAGTACTGGGTATGTAAATAGACCTGCATTAAGATTAGCCTCACTCTTTTTTGACTTATCCTTATACTGTGTCATTCTACTAAGTTCGCCCATGTAAGTCATAGTGCTTAATACCCAATTAAGTTCAGCATGTTGTGGTACATGTGATTGTATAAATATTGTGTTTAAGTCAGGGTCTATTCCACAAGCTATAAACTGTGCTAATAGCTCTATTGTTTGTCTTCTAAGTACTTCTGGATCTTGAGGTACTGTTATAGCATGCATATTTACCATACTGAAATAACAGTCAAAATCATGTTGTAAATCAGTCCAACTTTTTAGAGCCCCTAAATAATTACCTAATGTCATCTTTCCAGACGGTTGAACACCACTGAATATTACTTTCTTTCCTTCTCCACTCATATCATTCTCTCCTTATATAGTTATTTCAGAACCTATATAATATATTAAAAGTTTTTACCTAAATTCATTATATACTTCTTTAAAAAATGTGTCAATATTTGGGCTAATATAGCTATATGATGTTCGATTAGATTATATAGCTATTAAATAAGGGATTTATAATCTCATGATTATAAATCCCTTATTCTAAGTAAATATTTTTATGCTATTTTTTTAATATTTTTAATACTTCATTCAATATTGTTTTTCCCCTGATATCCTTTTATTAAGCTTTTACATAAAAAATAGACATCTTTAAGATTAGATTGTGCAAAATCACAAACTAATAAAAGATGTCTACTTAACTGATTATATATTTTTAAAAAATTGTAATATTACTTACACTGTTTCTGCATTTATTTCATTCTGTGAAGATTTGTTTTTAAAAGCAGCCTTTAACATCATGAATGATGTTACAGCAACTACTATTATTACTAATACCTTCAACTTTTCTATTGGAAGTCCCTTTACAAAGAATGCCGCTATAAATACACCTACCATACCTGCTAGCGATATTATTACTGAATTCTTCTTAGCATATGCATCTTCCTTAACAAACTTAGCTGATGCAACTGGCATAAGTAGTGCACATGATCCCATCATTATCGGGAAAGCTGCTGATGGATCCATTCCCATTGAATATACTACTACCATTGCTGGAGCATATAGACCTATACCTGCTGTCATTAAAGCACCTAGTACAAAGAATAGTACTATTGCTACTATTAACTTAACTCCATGAAGACCTAGTGCTGTTCCACCTATTGGTAATACATTTAATGTTGATAATAATAACATTACTGCTGAAATCAACAGTGCAATACCCATTATTATCTGTATTTTTCTTTCATCAGTCTTAGCTATTACTCCAGCACCTAGGTATGATCCTACTACTGCTGCAGCAATTAGAGATACCAATGTTATTGGTTCAACCTTTGTAGCCTGTATAAATATTATTGCCTCACAAAGTACTGGTAAAGTACATGAAACATTAAGAGTAGCAGGTATCTGCTTATCTTTTATATTACTCTTAAAAGCTTTAAATAAAAATACTGTTGGAGCAAATGCACCAATTCCTAGTGTATCAAAGAAATTAGTAGAGAAACCTATTATAGCTGGCTTCCATGCCTTTTCTTCCTCTAATCTACCTTCTTTTTTCGCCTTAAATATATCCTTGAAAAATACTATTGCGAATCCTACTACTGCAACATATAGTAATATCTGTAATACCTTTATCATTTTCTTCTAACCCTTCCTTTTAAACTAAACCTAATTAAATTTATTTTGCCAAATAAATTATTCCTATAATTTCCAATTTTTTCTCTAAGCAAGGATATGACTATATGAATTTGCATAAAAATAAAACACCCCACTTAATCATCAATCTATAAGTCTTTATATATTGATTTTCAGAAAAGTATTTTACTTTTTAAAAAACTATCAAATATATGCTTTTATAATCTTATAAAACTATTAAATTGTTATAATCTCTTCAACATATTTACTACCATTTCTTTTGAGTTTATGGCAGCAATTTTGACAAATTCATCATATGTCATATCTGCTGAACTATCAGCTTTATCAGATATTGCGCGTATTATAACAAATGGAACTTCATTTAAATAGGCTACATGAGCTATAGCTCCACCTTCCATTTCGCAGCAATATCCATTAAAATCATTCTTTAAAACATTTTTTGTTTCATTATCAGCTACAAATTGATCACCTGTAACTACTCTGCCTTTGTAGGCTTTGAATTTTAAATCTTCTTCAAGAAAAGCATCGTATGCTGCTTTTATCATTCTTTCATCAGATTTAAACACAGAAGTTTTCATTCTAGGTATAGTACCTTTTGGATCTCCCAATGGAGAAGCATCTACATCATATTCTATAGCATCTGTAGAGATAACTATATCATTAATATTTAACTTATCATGCAAAGCTCCTGCTACTCCAGTATTGATTACTGAGTCTACATTAAATTCACTTATTAATATCTGTGTACACATAGCTGCATTTACCTTAGCTATGCCACATTCTACTATAGCAACTTCTTTTCCTTCAATAACCCCTTCTTCAACAGATAGACCTGCTATCTTTGTAGTTTTTCTGTTTATTAGCATCGAAGTAAGTTCTTTTACCTCTTCTTCCATTGCTCCTATTATACCTATCTTTTTCATGCGCATCAGTATACTAAAAGTATACTTTACTCACTCCCTTCTATGTTTGTAGTTGTTTTCGTGTTAATGGAAATATTAAACTATATTACCATTTTAATAATCCATATTTATAACTAATTTTATATAGATTATTATTTGTGTTTGTGTGTTTGTGTGTTTGTGTGTTTTGTGTTTTTTATATTAAATGCAATTCTCTACACCTACAATAGGCCAGTGAATTTCTGCATCAATAAACTTACTAATATTATTCCTACCCAACAGAATGATCCAAGTAATATTGGCTTTCCACCTGTCTTTATTAACTTAACTATATCTGTATTAAGACCTATTGCTCCCATTGCCATCACTATAAAGAATTTACTTACAGTTTTCATCAATGAGAAAAATTCTGGAATCAAATTAGCTAAGCCACCTGATATTATACCACTACTTATCATAGATTGAAATACTGTTGTAATAATTGAGCAAAGAACAAAATATATTATAAATGAAGGTACCATTTTACTTATTTTGTAAGCTCCTACTCTTGAGCCCTTAGACTCTTTCTTAGAGTAGTATAGTGATAGGAAGAATGTTATTGGTATTATTGCCAAAGTTCTTGTTAACTTAACCACTGTAGCTGAATCCAATACCATTGTTCCTGTTTGGTGCATACTGTCCCAAGATGACGCCGCTGCAGTTACAGAAGACGTATCATTTATTGCTGTTCCTGCAAATACTGCAAATCCTTGATTACTTAGCCCAATCAAATCTCCTATAGTTGGAAATATTAGAGCCGCTATTATGTTAAAGAAAAATATTACTGATATAGCCTGCGCTATTTCATCACTATCTGCATCTATTACAGGAGCTGTAGCCGCAATTGCAGACCCTCCACATATGGATGATCCTACACCTACCAATATTGATATTTTCTGCGGAATATTCATCTTCTTACTCAAGAAGTATGAAATTATCAAAGATGTGGCAATCGTACATACAATTATTGGCAATGAAGCCTTACCAACCTTGACTATCATCTGCAGATTTAGACCAAATCCTAATAAAATTACTGCATATTGTAACACTTTTTTTGATACAAAATTTATACCACCTTGAAATCTTTCTTTCTTTTCATTCATTATTGTTCCAACAATTATACCTATAATTATAGAAAATACAGGCCCCCCAATTATCGGAAACATTTTCCCTAAAAACCAAGCTGGAATAGACATTAAAAAACAGAATATAATTCCTTGATACTTATTTTCTGACATGAATTTCTCCCCCTTCCTCTTACTATGTTCAATACATATCTATTTTACATTTCATTAGAGAAAAATTCAATGATTTAAGCAAATATTTTTATATAGTTTATAAAATAACAGCAAAATGATTATATGAATTTTTTTATTAATTTATAAACCTTGTATTTATTGAAATTTCAGTCTTTTGTGTGATTTTAGCTATTATTGTTTTTTTAATTTTTTTATATTTTTAAACCTTAATTAAGTAGTATTTTCTCATCAAAAATACCCTTAGAGGATATATACCTCCAAGGGCATTAATAATTATTATGAATAAGTAGATTAACTTACTTTTGGCTCTTTTGGTTTTTTATTTGTAAATGCTGCCTTAAGCATCATGAATGCTGTAACAGTAACAACTATTATAACTAATATTGTTAATTTTTCTGTTGGTAAGCTCTTTACAAAGAATGCAGCTATAAATACACCTACTAAACCGCTTATTGCGATTATAAAAGCATTCTTCTTAGCATATGCATCTTCCTTAACGAACTTAGCTGATGCAACTGGCATAAGTAGTGCACATGATCCCATCATTATTGGGAAAGCTGCTGATGGATCCATTCCCATTGAGTATACTACTACCATTGCTGGAGCATATAGACCTATACCTGCTGTCATCAACGCACCTAGTACGAAGAATATTGCGATACCAGCTATTAGCTTTCCGCCGTGTAGTCCAAGAGCTGTTCCTCCAATTGGAACAATTCCTAATACTGATAATAAGAATAAAAGTGCTGATGCTAAAAGTGCAAATCCCATAATTAACTGTATATTTCTTTCATTTAATTTAGATATAATACCAGCTCCTACGTATGAACCAACTACAGCTGAAGCTATTAAAGATACCAATGTTATTGGTTCAACATTAGTTGCCTGTATAAATATAATTGCTTCGAACATAACAGGTAGTGCATCTGCTGCATTTAGAGTAGCAGGTATTTGCTTATCATTTATATTGTGTTTAAATGCTTTGAAAAAGAACACTGTAGGTGCAAATGAACCTATACCAAGTGTATCAAAGAAATTTGTAATAAAACCTGTAGCTACTGGTTTCCAAATTTTTTCTTCTTCTAATCTATCTTCTTTCTTTGCTTTAAATACATCTCTAAAGAATATTATTGCATAAATAATAAATGCCGCATACAATAATATTTGAAGTGCTTTAATCATAACGATTTCCTCCTCATTTTACAAAGAATCAGGGGGGGAATCCCCCCTAATTAAATAACTAATTCCAAATAACTTTTCCTTTAAATCGCTAACAAAATAAATTAAGTAACTAGCTTAATTTATGAATAATTAAATCCTTTGTAAAGTAATTTTAAAAGTATCTTACTTTAATATAAATCCGTGCTTAACTGGGTCAGTTTCATCTATTACAAAATGGTTGAACCCTGTAATATAAGCTGAACCACTAATCTTCGGTATTACTGCATCAAATGTATCAACCTTTGCAGTTCCAACTATTTCACCTTCGAATACTGTTCCTAGGATTGATTCATAAACGAACTTTTCTCCCATTTTGAACTTACCCTTAGCATATAAAGTAGCAAGCTTAGCACTTGTACCAGTACCACATGGAGATCTATCTACCTGTCCCTGTCCGAATACAACACAGTTCTTTAATGTAGCACCTGGTGTATCAGTTTCTGACCACCACTCAATTAAGTCTACTGTATGAATATGTGGCATTTCTGGATGCTGAACTGGTATTTCTGCGTTTATGATATCTCTTAACTGCATACCTAATCTATTTAGTGTATCAGCATTTTCTGGAACTATTTCAACACCTATCTGGTCAACCTTTACTATTGCGAAGAAACTTCCACCAAATGATATATCAAACTTAATCTTTCCGTATCCTGGAAGTTCTACTTCTTGATCTTCCTTGTATAAGAATGCAGGAACATTTTCAAATGATACCTTCTTAGCCTTACCATTTTCTACAGAAACTTCACCCTTGATTATTCCAGCTGGTGCTTCCTGTACTATATGAGTTATAGGTTCATGTACTTCTACCATTCCTGTTTCAACAGCTACTGTCATAGCTCCTATTGTTCCGTGGCCACACATATTTAGGTATCCGCCACCATCCATAAAGATGATACCATAATCAGCTTCTGGGTTTGTAGGCTGAGTTACGATTGAACCGAACATGTCATTATGTCCTCTAGGCTCTAACATTGTTGCTGTTCTTAGATAATCAAGATTATCTTCCAACCACTGCTTCTTTTCTGGCATTGAGTTTCCAACTATGTTTGGTATACCACCTACTATAATTCTTGTAGCTTCACCAGCAGTATGGGAATCGATTGCATGAATACTTCTATTAAATTTCATAACTATGTACCTCCATTCAATTAATGTTATTAAATTATTAATTTATATTAAATTATTAATTTTTCTAATTTATTTTTTAATTAACTATTTTTGACGCATTTTAAACTTCAAATATACAAGTGCCTTCCTTGCATCTACTATATCGACATTGTTTTCTCCAACAACCTCTGTTTCAATACCTTCTTTGCTCTTGTTTATATCGACAATCGTGTCCATATATTTATTTGTTACTACAAATTTAGCTTGAACACCGTTGAATGTCACTCCAACTGTTGGTATACCTCTTTTTCCTATTTCCTCAAAGGTATTGGCATAGTCTACATGAGAATTTCCCCAACCGTCAGAACTCAAAACAACACCGTCTACTCTCATAGCTTCACACCATGCAGCAGCTCTCTGACCAACTAAATTTTTATACTTGTTATCATCAGGTGTACCAACTACGATTACACCTACAAAATCAACATCAGTATCTTCTCCCATAACTTCTACCAATGGGTCTCTAAACATATGTAGTGATGTCTCTTTTGTTGAAGGACCTATACCCATTACTACACCCCCTATACTAATGCTCTCAAGATTCCGTCCCTATATTCATTAGGTGACAGTACCATTGGCATATTACACATATCAATTATAGATGTACCGCCTTCGAAACCACTAGGCTCTTCAGGGAATAATAAATTGTCGTACATTGCGCCCTGTCCTGCAACTTGCTTTACTAATACAACTTTCTTTTTTCCTGGTGAAATCTTGTCTAAATATTCATATGAACCGCTTGCACTTCTACCATCAACTGTCTTAAGTGCTTTTCTAATTTCTTGTATAAAATTATCACAAGCTCTAAAGCAAGCATTTGGAAGCTTTCTATCAAATGGCAATCCACCCTTTATAGTAACGTCCATATGTATTATATAGTCTTTCGTATCAGGTGTACCCCTTCTACCAAATATCATTTGCTCACTCAGTATACCTTCAGATGATCCAAATTCATGCATCTGTCTACCATCTTCATCTACGCCAGTCAACATTACGCAAACACCAGTCAAAGTATGAGTTATACCTTCACCTATATCTCCTAAAACCTTTGTAGAAACAGGTATTATATCCATAATTGTATTAATTTGCCTGTCATAATCTCCAGGCTGTATAATCTCTAACTTTATATCACTGATTAAATCATCAGCTGCTTTCAATTCTTCAATCTTATCTTGAACTATCTCAAGAATATCGCCTTTGATTGCAAATCTTTCGCCATATTCTACCTTGTTTATAGCAAAAGGTTTAATTACAAGACGTCTAAGAATTCTTTCGTCCATAATATGACCACCTTTGGTATAAAATTAGCAATTAAGAATAAAAAAATCAATATTCTTAATTTTCAAAATAGTAAACTTACATCCCCTACATTGCTATAGAGGATGAGTTTACAATTTTATATTTCTATATTTTTATTTCCAATCACAATCAATTTGATTATCAGCTAACTATATAGCAGCGTGATATTCAAATGGTAGTGGAACTATCTTACCTGCTGAAGGAATAGCAATTAACTGCTCTAAAGTTGCCTTTAGTATTCCTGTCTGCATTTCGATATTGTGTGGTTCACCAGCGTTAGCACCCATTGGTACTAATGGAGCTACGGCTCTTGGAGTACCATTCTGTCTAACTACTGGAGGAAGTGCTGCTATTATTATTGTAGGTATACCAGCTTCCTCTATTGCTCTCTGCACGATCACGGCAGTTCTATGACAAGTACCTCAGCCAGCTGTCATAACAACGCCATCCACACCTTCTTCTTTTAACTTTTCAGCTATTGCTGGTCCAGTTTCGTGTGTGAATGCATCCTGGTTTCCACCGCCACCCATGAAAGTGTAGTGACAAGGAGCAACGCCCTTTATGAATCCTTCCTTAGCAAGTTCGTGTAATCTTTCGATTGGGAACATGCAGTTTACGTCTCTATTTACGTCAGAGTTATCGTATCCACCATGAGATACCATAAGATCTTCTGGAGTAGCTGTGTCTGGAACCATTCTAAATCCAGTATCACCTGCTAGGTTGAATTTTTCATCACTCTTCATATGTACACCGGCAGCTGAAGCCAATGCTATTACCATTTCATTTAATGGTTTTGTAACAGGAGTCCAAACTGGAGGTGGTGTTATTGGAACATATATCTCTGATTGAAGTCCTGGAACTGTTGTTAACTTACGACTCATTATATTTCTCTCCCTTCAAAATAGATCTAAATTTCTGATTCAAGTTCTTTAATTTTAATCTTTTTTTCCAAATCAGCTAAGATAGCCGTTTTTTCTAAGATTTCTTTTTCAAGTCTTGTCAGATTTTCAATCTTCTTTTCTTCTTCTACTTTTTGCTGACTAACTATTTTTCTCAAATATTCCTCGTTAGGTTCTGGACGTAATACCTCTGGGTTGCTTAACATAAATCCAACTTCATGTCCTACCTGAGGATTATAGTCAGTAATAAGCATTCTGTTTGGTATTTTAAATTGTCCAAGCCTACCTTTTAAGTCTATTGTGACAGCGCCACCTTCAACATTAGTGATGACACCCTCATAATATTTTTCTGAGGATATATATCTTAAATCTTCTTCCATTTTATCCCCTTTCAATAAAAAGTTCTTTGAACAAAATTAATTATTATTTATCAATTATATAGATTACTTGCTTTCTACTGGAGTATAAGTATCCTTAACTACACCAGCATCTATATCTTCTCTTTCGTATAATCTACTTCTCTTTTCAGTCATGTTAAGAGTAGTTTCATTATCTTCTAAAGGAATAGTTACTCCTAGAGCACTTTCTATAGCATCTATATTATTTAACTTAACGTTGTTATTCCACTTTCTTTCAGGAGCCTTAACTTCTTCTCCTTCAATAGCGTTCTTTAACATAGCTACTATTCTGTGAGCTTCTTCTGGAGCTAGAGTATTGTTTTCAAGTATTTCATTTTCTATACCCTGTCTAGACTTGTTGTTGTCTACCATGTGAGTCATGTACTTATTACCAACAACTAGAGCACCCTGAACAGCACAGAAAGATACACCTACTACTGGTATTCCTCTCATACCTATCTGTTCGATATGTGAAGCGAAGTCTATATGGTTGTTACCGAAACCTTCAGTAGTTACTACTGCTCCGTCAACTTCCATAGATTCAACTAACATACCTAATCTCTTAGATACATAGAACTTTTCTGAGTTAGCCTGAGGTGATCCAACGAATACTACACCTACTAGGTCTAGTTCATCATCTTCCATTACTCTCTTAACTAATGGCTCTCTCCAGTAATGTCTTGACATTTCCTTAGAAGCAGGTCCTATACAAGTTAATGCATGGATACCACCATCTAATACTTCAAGTGGAGATAATACAACTGGAACGTTTCCTAAGTCAACGTTAGGTCTAGCGCCTAAAGTACCAACTGGTTCAACTGGTAGTATTAGGTTATCATGCATAGCACCCTGTCCCATTATTTCCTTTACTATAACTACTTTTCTCTTTCCAGTTCTTCTGTACTGCTTGATTTCCTCAGTATCAACTACTAAAGATTCATCTTCAACAGCCTTAAGAGCTTCTCTTATTTCCTGAGTTATGTAGTCAAATGCCTTATGAGCTGCAAGAGGTCCTGGTCTTTCCATGTTAGTACCTTCTTTTATAGTTACCTGTCCCTTAATGAATATTTCACCAAAGTCAGCTGCACCTGGTCTACCCCACATCATTGTTGTATCCATTGCACCTTCAGATGAACCGAACTCACCTATCTGAACACCATTTGCATCAGTACCAGTAAGTACCATTACAACACCGTCAAGAACTCTAGTAACACCTTCACCAAGATCTCCTGATTCCTTAGTTGCTACTGGCTGTAAGTCAAGAACTGCTTCTGAGTATTCATTGTATCTGTCCTGAGTTATTATATCTAACTTCATGTCATATACAAGTTTTTCAGTATCTACAGCTTCCTTACATATTTCTTCTGGATGTCTTATTGTAAGAGTAGTTCCGTTGATTTCAGTTACATCACCGAATTCAACCTTATCTATCTTATAGTGCTTCTTAGTAAGACTTCTTATTAACTTTGTTTCTTCCTTTATTACTTCACCAGCTGGAGCTGCTTCTACTATTGTACCAGCCTGTCCTGCTGCTGCAGCGATTCCTGTAGGTATTTCAAGGTTTATATCCTTACCTTCACCTATATGAATCTTTATTGTTCCACCTAAAGCAGATGGAGCTGCTACTGTAGCTGTTGGAGCTGCTGTTTCTTCAGCTTCTTCTTCAACATCTTCTTCAGTTTCTTCTACTAATTCAGAATACCCTTCCATATTATCTGTAGTCATTGGAGCAAGTGCATCTAAAGTTTCCTTCATTGTAGCACCTAGCGCCTGACCAATTGTTAGAGCATTTTCTGGAATTTCCAGTAAACCAGAATCAATTAGGTCTGGGAATATAGCTGGATCTTCAAGATTTGCCGCCTCTACTACTGTTCCTGCTTCAAATCTGCAACAGCAGACTGCTGGATCATTAGCATGAGCTTTTGCTGTTTCATTAGTTATTGACATAGCAAAAAACCTCCTTAAAAGTTAAAATTTAATTTATAACAAATATATATAGTCCTTACCGCAAAAAATTGTCTATTGTGTTTTAATTAAAATAAAACGGTAATTCATTATACATATTTTTTTGTGAATTGATCTTTATACAGATCTCATAAATTATAAATACCCCTATTATACGTGTCTAAATTATAAAGCTATACAATATTGATATTTATTTTTTTGTGACACTGTCACACTTCTTGCTGATGTATCTATATTATATATTATACTGTTAATTCTATTATAATACAAATACTCGTTATTTAACACCCTTTAAACAACTACTTAAACAAAACACACTATACGCTATAATATATAGCAAAACAAATGCCAACTTTTTCATTTTTATTATAAAAAAGTATTTAGTCATATTTGCTTATTTTTTTAAATATATACTTTTACAATTGTTAGTTTAATATGAATAGAAAATATCTATAACTAAGATATATTTTTTCAATATGTCTGTTTGCCGACACATTTTCTTAAAACTCATTTAAAAAACTTCCTTCTTTTTTCGCATAAAAGACTACATACGTGTAAAACACTTATGTGTAAACGTTTATCATAAGAAAAAAACTTCTTATGTCTGTTTTTCGTCTATATGTCAAAAATCAGACATAATATTTTATCTGTTTTTTAGTTGTTTCTTAGTACAACATTTCCATTTCTTAAACTTTCATTCAAAAATACCAATTTAAATTATTTTATAAAATTATATTTAAAATATATTTTTATAAAACATTCAAGTATTATATCAACCTTCTATCACTTGCTATATACTTGCGGTGTTTTTAATAAAACTTTTATTTAGTACAGATACTTTTAAAGTTAAGTATGTTTTAACTTTTTTATACATATAATCAGATAATTATAAACATATATAAGTAAATGTCTAAATTTTTAAAACTACACATACAACACTACAATCTTGTTTTCACAAAATAAACACTCGCCTATCATATAAGCAAACAGCGTGCCAACTTATCCTTTTACCTTATTAATAAAGTTTTTATCTATTTCTCTTAATTTTACTACAGTTTTTATCTATCCTATTTATTTTTATCTTTTTATTTTCTAAAAACGTTTTTTTATCAACAACTTTTTATGTTCAATTTTAATACAACTGTACAACTTTTAGACGTTTTTATATTTAAAATCGTTTTTATAGGTTATTTTTTTACTTTTCATCTATATATGTTCTTCTTAAAATACATTTATTTTTTGATATTTTTATATTTTTTTCTTATTTTTAAATGTGTTTTTATCTTTTTATTATATCTACTACTATTTTACTCTTATAAGACCTTATTTAAATAAATTAAGTATCTTTTTTAGGGTGCAAAAAAAGATGTTCAATTTTATTACAGTTAAACTGTGTAAATTTAAACATCTCTTTTTATATTTATATTCTAAATATTTTCAGTATATTTATTTTAATTCTCAATATTGTACTGATTTATCTTATAGTACAGTGTTGTTCTAGGTATATTCAGTATCTTGGCAGCCTTACTCTTATTACCCTTTGACATTTCAAGAGCTTCATTTATTTTATTTATCTCTAGTATTTCAATTGCTCTATTTAAATCCATTGGATAAACTACATTGCTAGGTTTTTTAACTGCCTCTATTATATACTCTGGTATATCGTCTACTTCTAAAGTTGGCTTTGATGATAAAACTACCATATTTTCAATAGTATTTTTCAATTCTCTAATATTCCCTTTCCAGCGGTACTTTTCTAGCACCTTAAAAGCTTCCTTGCTTATTTTTAGGAAAGGTTTACCATTTTCCTTACATTGTTCTTCCAAGAAATGATATATTAGTATTCCTACATCTTCATTTCTCTCTCTCAATGGTGGAAGTTTTATCTCAACTACATTCAATCTATAAAATAAATCTTCTCTAAACTTCTCTTCTCTTACCATTTCTTTTAAATCTTTATTAGTTGCAGAAATTATCCTTACATCAACCTTGATCATTTCTCTGCCACCAACTCTCATAAATTCTCTCTCTTGAAGCACACGTAAAAGTTTAACCTGCATATTTAAAGGCATATCGCCTATTTCATCCAAAAATACTGTACCATTATTGGCTAACTCAAATATACCGCTTTTACCATTTTTCGTAGCTCCAGTAAAGGCACCTGGTGCATATCCAAAGAATTCACTTTCAAATAGCTCCTGAGGTATTGCACTACAATTTACGGGAATAAATGTACCTTCCCTCTCACTATATTTATGAATTGCTCTTGCAAATACTTCCTTACCAGTTCCACTTTCACCATTTAACATTATTGAACTGTTAGTTTTAGCTACTTGCTTAGCAATATTCTTTGCTTTTTCAAATGGATAACTCTTACCTAGAATCTGATCAAATTCATTTTTTGATAGCGATTTCACTTCATCTTCTAAATATGCCAGTCTATCATTAGCAACCTCAAGTTCCTGAGATAGCTTAGTTGCATCTGTAATATCAACTTCTGTACATACAACTCCAACAAATTCATCATTATAATATATAGGGTTCGCTTGAACAAAACCGTATAAATCAGTATTATCATCTATTTTTTTAGAATAGTAAAAATCATTCATACTTTCTCTAGTTGTCAACACCCTTTCCATTATGGTATCTTCTAGAAAATCATTCATATTTTCTCCAACCATATCACTGGCACGGATATCATATCTTTCTTCCATGAATTTGTTCCAAAGTATGACTACTCCATTCTTATCAATCGCTGCAATACCTTCATTTATCTGTTCAGTAACATACTTTAGTGTTACAAACTTTTCTTCTAAAGTAGAATAATTATTATACTTTATATTCTTCTCAGTCATATATCCTACAATTTCATCATCTTTATCTATAATTATATTAACATAAGCTCCATTGTCCAATAAATCTCTAAATGATGAAAAATCATAGTCACTTCTTACCAATTTAAAATCCCTATTTATAACACTCTTAACTTCAACATCTCTATATTTAAAATCATATCTTTCAATTATTTCCGACATATCTAAAATAGATAAGTAACCTGCAATTGTATTACTAAGGCTATCCATTACTATTATTAGCTTATTTTCAGTAACCATATATTCAAATACTTCTCCTATGGTACAGTAGTCCTTTACAATTTTAAAGTCCTTTTGAATTACATTGTCAAAAGACTCTTTGATGGGGACACCAAACATATTTATACACCTCCAATACCTATTATATATCCAAACTTTATAACAAAAGCGGATTCTCAAATTAAACTTTAAATCTACCCTAAGTAGTACTTTTCATAAAGCTAAAGTTTTTCTATTATTGTCTTTTAGCCTATTAATTATATCTATTTCTACTATGTGTTATTAGAAATTCTTACTAGAAATATAATATACTATATTTAATCTTAAATCTATACAATTTTGTATTTAAGATTAAATACAAAATTACTATAGTCTAGCAGGAAATTAATTCTATCTATCATTCTATCATATTTTTATATAATTATAATCATATTTTTCATATTATAATTATATGCAGGGATATAATAGATTATATCTATTATAGATATCGGTATAATCTAAGTTGTTTTAGATTAATAATTTAAATGACATGATATATTTATCTATTTTTAATCAATTAATTTAGTATTTTTTTATAAATGCTTTTAAAAATTTCTTTTTCCGAACTAACAAAATCGCTATAACGCTTGATATATAAGCTCTATAGTTTGAATTGACTTATTTTTTTTGAAAATCTCTACATTATATATACCCATATTTAAGAAGTTTTTTCGATATATTTAAGTATTTTTTTTATATTCCATAATATTTTTCTGTTTTTATAAATTAATAAATTAACTTTTATAAATTTACTATTAACTTTTATCTATTATATGATATAATAAGAACGTGAGTACATGAGCTTGCTATAAATGGTTCTTTACCCACATCACTTTATGTTAATTTTTTAAATAAAACATATAAACTTAAACACTAGCAGCTCATATGCTTTTGACTTTTAGTCTAAAGTGTTTAGCTAAACAATACTTAATAAAACTAATACACTTAAAAATAAACTACAAATTATTAACACTACAGATTATTTATTATTTTAAGGAGGCAGGATTATGTCAAATACTATTCACTTATTATTAAAGCAGAATATTGGCGCAAAGAATTCTCCAGTAGTCAAAGTTGGAGACGAAGTTAAGAGAGGACAGCTAGTAGCAGATTTCGAAGGTTTAGGAGCTTACCTACATGCCAGCGTAGATGGTAAGGTTATAGAAGTTACTGAAGATGAAATCGTTATACAGCCAAACGAAGTACAAGGTGAAGACTTTGTTAAGATTGAAAAGGGTGCAACTATAGCAGAAACAGTTAAGAATGCTGGTATCGTTGGTCTTGGTGGTGCTGGTTTCCCAGCTCATATCAAGTTAGGTACTGACCTTGGTGGAACTGGATACGTTCTATGTAATGCAGCTGAATGTGAACCAATACTAACTCACAATATGCAGCAGTTACTTGCAGAACCTGAAAAGCTACTAAGAGGTATGAAGCTTTGTATGGAAGCTTGTAATGCAGCTCACGGCGTATTTGCTATAAAGGAAATTCACGAAAAAGAAATATTAACAATGCAAGAAATAATAGATGACGAAAGAATCTCTGTACATATACTACCAGATATGTACCCAATGGGAGAAGAAAGAGCTATAGTTAGAGAATGTTTAGGAATCGTTCTTGAAACTGATAAGCTTCCAGCAGAAGCTAATGCTGTAGTAATAAACTCTGAAACAATGTGTGCAGTTGCTAATGCAGTTGATGATCTTAAGCCTCTAATTGAAAAGGACTTAACAGTAGCTGGATACTTAAATACTGCAAACTCTCTTGAAATATACAATAATGTTCCAATCGGAACAAGAGTTGGAGATTTAATAGAAAGAGCTGGCGGATTATTTAAGCACGGTGAATACGGCGAAATAATCATGGGTGGACCTTTCACAGGAAAGTCTACTACTTTAGACTCTCCTATAACTAAAACTACAGGTGGTATCCTAGTAACTAAGCCATATCCAAAGGACGAAAGAAAGATGGGTCTATTGGTATGTGCTTGCGGTGGAAACGAAGACAGATTAAGAGAAATCGCTGATCATATGGGATCTACAGTAGTAGGTGTTGAAAGATGTAAGCAGGCAATCGAAGGTAAGGGTGGCGCATTAAAGTGTGAAAACCCAGGACATTGCCCAGGACAGGCTCAGAAGATGCTTTCTCTAAAGAAGGCTGGTGCTCAGACAGTTCTTATTTCAAACTGTACTGACTGTACAAATACAGTAATGGGTATTGCTCCAAAGATGAATATACCAGTATATCATCAGACTGATACTCCACTAGATACTATGCACATCGAAAGAGTAAGATTCTTAAAGGATGGACAGAAGAAGTAAATTACTTTTTATATAAAGAAGATAGCTTATTGCTATCTTCTTTTTTTTATCAAAATTATCTTATACTTATATATAAAACTCTTTTTTATCTATACTAAAAAAAATTGAATCCTTTTAATAGCTTTTTATAAAATACCTATCTATACCTTTACTTTAAAACTTCTAAATACTTTTATTCTATATTTATAAAATACTTCTCTATATATTTACTTTAAATCTTTTATATACTTTTTTTACTATCCATTTAAAAACTTTTTTTATCTATTTACTGTCTCTCTATAAATATGTTTTATTGCTTAAATTTTTCCCATTATTTTCCAATATAAGTATTAATCTTTATAATATTCTGTTATATTTAATATATATAAGACAAGTTCTATTAAAAGGAACTCATTTCTAAGAAGTATATTATTTTATGGAGGTATTATATGAAGGTTTATATTTTGATGGGAAGCCCAAGAAAAAATGGAAATACCGCTTCTCTACTGGATCCATTTGTAAGTGAGTTGGCAAGAGATAATGTTGAGATTGAAACAGTTTGGCTATATGATAAGGAAATAAATTCTTGTATTTCTTGTAGAGTCTGTCAAAAAGACTGGACAAAGTTTGGATGTTTTCATAGTGATGATGTTGGAGAAATATTTGATGGCATACTAGATGCAGATTTAATTATTCTAGCAACACCTATTTATTCTTGGTATTGCACTTCTCCTATGAAGGCACTTTTAGATCGTTTAGTATATGGTATGAATAAATACTATGGAGAAGAAAAAGGTCCTGCACTTTGGGAGGGCAAAAAATTATCTATTATCACAACTTGTGGCTACAGACCTGAAAAAGCTGCAGATCTCTTTGAAGAAGGTATGAAAAGATATTGCAAACATTCAAAGCTAGAATATTTAGGTATGCTTGCTGAAAGAAGTTTAGGCTATAATCATGACTTTATGAATACTGATAAAAAGAAAAATGCCGAAGAATTTGCAAAAAAAATCTATGAACTCTGCCAAAACGAGTAATTTTCTTTCCTAAGATTGATAAAATTAATTACAAGTATTTTTATATACAGCTATAAAAAGCATTTATTGCTAAATTTAATACATTATTGAAACAAAAATAATGGCTGGAAAATATCCAACCATTATTTTTTATGTAATCTATTAATAAAAAATTACTATACATGAATAAAATCAGCTATATAGTCTAATATTTACTAAACACTTATCTTCAAAAACTATAAAAACTCTAATATAAGACTCTCTTATTTTCTACTCTCTTTGTAATTTTCTGCTTATCAAAACTTTCAAGTATTATCATACAAATTTTTCTACTAGAATCCATCATATCTCTAAACTCAGCCAAGCTCATCTCTCCATTCTTCTTTATAAAGTCTATCATTTTTCCCTTAGCCTCTTCATAAAGTTTTGTTGAAATAATATATTCATCATCTAATAGCTGAACTTCTGTTCCAATCATAGAATCCAATACTTCTTTTTTAGCCTTATTTCCATCACATATATCATCTATTGTAGATATATCATTGTAACCCATAGAATCTAACTTACTTTCCAATTGTGACTTCATCTTCTTCTGTTCATCACTTAGTTTCACTTCAAATTCTTTCAAAGAAATAAGATTGTTTATAATTTTAATTCTATCATCTTCAACTACTAACGCTAAAAAAGCATCTATATCTTTCGCCTTAAATGATGAATCAACCTTTGTTCCAGCTTCCTGTTTTAACATTCCTATTTTAAGAGGATTTGACTTATGATACTTTTCAAGTATTCTCATAAGCTTTCCTTCTAAAAAGTCAAAGTAGTCTATATGAATTATTCTATTATTTATTTCAACTATTTTGCCATCAGCTTTTAACTGAGATAATATTTCCTCAATCTTTTCTTTAGATAAACTTACATAACTCATCATATCAGATATTTTTGGATAAGTTGATGAATTGTTCTTTAGGAATACTTCTAGTATCGACTTTTCATCGCCTGATTCCTTAATTTTCAATTCCTCTATTACCTCTCCAATATGCTTATTTATACTGTGCTTTTCTTTAGAAACATCAATTATTACTCCACCACCAATAGTATCCATCGGTGAATATGTTCTGATTACAAAAGGATCCTGTTTTTTACAAACTATCTTTTCTTCTAATCTTAACTGAACAAAGCCTTCATCTCCAGCTTTCATCACTTCTTTTTCTAAAGGTACTGCCCTAGATAAAATCTCTCTTGTTCCATGATAAAGCTTTAATCTATCCCAATTTTCTATTTTGCACCCTTCGTGCTTTAGAAGTTTTATCTTAACATCTATCATCATTGATTCAAGTAATGAGTCTGGAGCCGCTAGTATATCTCCTCTTTCTATATCATTTACTTTTATATTCGCTAGGTTTATAGCTGTTCTTTGACCTGCAAATGCCTCTTCTTCATTATTACCATGCACCTGTATATTTCTAACAATAGCCTTTTTACCCCTTGGATATATTTCAAGCTCATCATTAAGCTTTATCTGTCCTTCAATAATTGTCCCAGTAACAACTGTTCCAAATCCCTTTATTGAAAATACCCTGTCTATATTTAACCTAGCTGGCAAGTTATTATTTTTTTCTTCAACTTCTTCGCTCATTTCATCAATCTTTTGAATCAGCTCAGCTATACCTCTTTTAGACAAGGAATCTACTCTAAGTATATCTGATCCTTCAAGAAATGTACCTACAAGCCCCTCTCTAATATCATCTTCTGCCAATTCAATCATCTCATCATCTACCATATCACACTTAGTCATTACAACTAAGCCCTTTTTTATGTTTAGATAGGATAATATATCTATATGTTCTATAGTTTGTGGCATCATGCCTTCATCTGCAGCTATAACTAGAAGTACCATATCTAATCCTGATGCTCCTGCTAGCATATTTTTTATAAACTTTTCATGTCCAGGAACGTCCACTATACCAACATTTTTCCCACTTGGAAGATTAAAATATGTAAAACCTAGATTAATAGAGATACCTCTTTTTATTTCTTCATCTAAGGTATCTGTCGCTCTACCTGTAAGGGCCTTTATTAAACTTGTTTTTCCATGGTCAATATGCCCTGCTGTACCCACTACTATATGCTTCATTAATTATCCCCTCCTAAAGCCTTCACTGTTTCCAAAGCAATTTCTTCAAATTGATCTTCAAAAATTGTTCTGACATCTAGGATGTATTTATCATCATAAACTCTTGCGATTATATGGGAATCACTAAGTCTTAATTTTTCTTCAAAATGACCTACACTCATTTTTTCTGGCTTAATAACAACTGCAACTGAATTCAGTTCTTCAGTAGGCATCGATCCACCACCGACTTGTCCCTTACAATCCTCAATTGATAAATCAACTGATATAGACTCCTCTGCTAGTGCATCTTTTATAGTTTTCAAAAGATTTTCAGCCTTCGCTCTTAGCTCATCATATGTGTATGTAAGCATTCTTAATGTTGGTATATTCTTTATTGCCTTTTGTTCATCAAGATAAAATCTTAAAGTAGCTTCCAAGGCAGCTATAGTCATTTTATCAACCCTAAGAGCTCTGGTAAGTTGATTTTTTTTCATCTTTTCTATATATTTCTTTTTACCTACAATAATACCTGCTTGTGGCCCACCTAACATTTTGTCTCCACTAAAGCTAACAACATCTACACCCTTATTTATAGAGTCAAATACTGTTGGTTCATAAGACATTCCATACTTAGAAAGATCTACAAAAACACCACTTCCCAAATCCTCAACTACTGGTAAGTCGTACTTATCTCCCAATTCTCTCATTTCCTCAAGTCCTACTTCTTCAGAAAATCCTACTATTCTATAATTACTTGTATGAACCTTCATCAATACTTTTGTATTTTCTGTGATGGCATCTTCATAGTCATTGTAATGTGTTTTATTTGTTGCACCCACTTCTACCAAATCAGCACCACTAAGAGACATAATACTTGGTATTCTAAATGCACCGCCTACTTCCACTAGCTCACCTCTTGAAACAATGGCCTCTCCACCTTTTGCAAGAGTGCTTAAAACAAGCAAAACTGCTGCTGCATTATTATTAACCACCAAAACATCTTCTGCCCCTGTTATCCTTTTTATCATTGCTGTTAGATGATTATATCTAGATCCTCTATGTCCTTCATCTATATTGTACTCTAAGTTTGAATATCTCGAAGCTGCATTCCATAGCTCTTCTTTTATATTTTCACTCAGTAAAGATCTTCCTAAATTCGTATGAACTACTATACCAGTTGCATTAATAACCTTTTTTAAAGATAGCTCATATGACTTCTGTGCCAAATTAATGCTTTCAATTATTATATCTTCTTCTTTTAGTTCAAATTTTTCTATTTCTTCTTCTTCAATAGAAACTATTAACTTTCTATATTTGTCTACAGTATTTCTTATTGAATCTAATACTATTGATCTAGGTAGCTTCGTACATAGCTCTATTATTCTATTGTCACTTAATACTTCATCAACCGATGGAAGAATTGCAAATAATTCTTTTTTACTTTTATCATTCATATTTTTTACCTTCCCAAACTTAAGATTTTAATCATCTAATACTTTATAATAAATTCTATACAGACGCACCCAGTAATTATACTAGGTGCATCATATATATTATACTATAATATTTAATTAATTAATTTATTTCTAAATATTTTTCTTGTTTTGGAATGACTTCTCCTATTACAGCAGCTGATATTGTACCGTTTGATAACATATCCTCCACAATTGCATCTGCGTATTCGCTTGGAAGTGATATCAATAAACCTCCAGATGTCTGTGGATCGTGGAATATATCTGAAAGAGCTTCTTCAACACCTTCAGATATATATGTATCATCTTGAACATATCCCATATTCTTATATGCACCTTCTGGTATTATTCCCATTCTAGCAAAATCTAGTGCATGATTCATAATTGGAACCTTTTTAGAATCAATTGATATTGTAACTTCAGATGCCTTGGCCATTTCAAGCGAATGACCCAAAAGTCCAAAACCAGTGACATCAGTTACAGAGTTTACTGGGAATTTTCCTAGGCTCTTTGCTGCATATTTATTTAGGTGAATCATTACCTCTATTACGTGATTTGATGTTTCCTCATCTACAAGACCTGCCTTCATAGCTGTGTTCATAATCCCTGCTCCAATTGGTTTAGTTAAAACCAATTTATCACCTACTTTTGCTGTAGAGTTTGCAAGCACTTTGTCAGGATGAACAATACCTGATACAGATAATCCATACTTTGGCTCTTGGTCATCTACTGTATGTCCACCTACTAAAAGGCAACCACTTTCATTTACCTTATCTGCTCCACCTCTTAGGATTTCTCCCAAAACATTCATATCGTGACAAGATGGAAAACACACTATATTCATTGCTACAGTTGGCTCTCCTCCCATAGCATAAACATCAGACAAAGCATTTGCCGCTGCAATTTGTCCAAATATATAAGGGTCATCTACCATTGGCGTAAAAAAGTCCAAAGTCTGTATTAATGCCAAGTCATCATTTAACTTATATACAGCCGCATCATCTGCTGTGTCAAGGCCTACCATAAGATTACTTACTTTATCACTTGTATTTTGTGGTAATTTTGCAAGAACTGTAGCCAGCTCTTCTGGTCCAATTTTAGCCGCTCAGCCCCCTGCCTTTGTCATATCTGTCAATTTTTTATATTCTTTTGCCATTTTTTCTCCTTAAAAAATAATAAGAGGATAGCATTCCAAAAAATCGGTGGCATATTCCTCTTATATTTAAAACTAATAATAAATCTTTTTATTTAACAAGAAATATCTATTATCTATATAAGCTCTTGCCATAAATAGAATATTAAATATTTAAAATTTCTAAAAGCAATAAATTGTTTGCTATTAAAATTCATAACCAACTTTATTTTCTATTGCCTTATCATATATTGCTTTTCCAGTTACAAGGTCTTGAGTACTTATACCTACTGACTTAAATACAATTATTTCATCATCATTTTCTCTTGAAACAATATTACCATTAATCATATCCCCAAGATCTCCCGTAAACTTATCTTCTGAGATTTTTCCTTCTTTTAGAGGAGTTATTATACAACCTGCTTCTGACAATACTGCATCCTTTGAGTCAAAGTATATTTTATCAGCTCTTATAAGAGTTTTTTCATCTATTTCATGCATAGTTGGCATATAAGATCCTACACCACACACAAGAGCCCCCTTTTTCAACTTATCTCCATTGATAATAGCATTCTTAGAAGTTGTAACCAAAACTATAATATCTGAATCTGTTACTGCCTCATCAGCACTACTAGATGCAACTACCTCCACTTTTCCTGAGTATTTATCTTGCATTTTCTTTGCAAAAGCTTCTCTTTTTTCTTGAGTTCTAGAGAATACTTTTACTGTCTTCACTGTATCACAAGCTGCTATTATAGCATCAAACTGTGACTCAGCCTGTCCACCAGTTCCGATCAAGGCTGCTGTTTCTGATCCCTCACGAGCAAGCAAATCAATCGCTGCACCTGATGCTGCACCTGTTCTTACTTCAGTTATATAAGTACCATCTAGTACAGACGTTACTACTCCTGTCTTATCATCAACTAAAAGCACAGTTCCTGGTGTAACAGGCAAGTCGTACTTAGAGTTGTCAGGAAATACAGACACTATCTTCAAGCCTGCAACTCCAATATCAGCTGCATATCCTGGCATGAAAAGTATATTTCCATTTTCATTTCCTGATGCAAAGTTAGTTCTCAAAGGAGATAAACACTTTCCTTTACTAAATATTGAATAAGCTAACTTATCTGCCTCAATGGCATCTCTCATTGTAAAAATTCTTTTTATATCTTCTCTATTTAAAAGTAACATTTTTCTTTCGTCCTCCAATAATACTAATTAAAACCACAACTAGACACAATTTCATACTATAATATTATAGCATAAAATTATATTCAATTCTATAAATCCAAATAGTAATGATGATTTATTTCAACTATATTTATTTAAGCTATATAGATAAAAACTATAGCAATTTTTAAATATAATAATATAGCTATAATATAAGTTTTTAGTAATTTATAGATTCTAATTATCAAAATCATTTTACATCTATACTATCTTTCATACTCTCAAATTTTTTGTCTCCAATCCCTGATACATTCTTTATATCTTCTATACTTGAAAACTTACCTTCCTTTTCTCTATAGTCAATAATCTTTTTAGCTGTAGATGGACCCACTCCAGAGATTGTCTCTAGCTGACTTTCATCTGCAGAATTTATATTTACCTTAGAGTCTTGTGAATTTGAAGCAGATGAGCTATTAGCCAAACTGCCAGCACTGTCAGATGAATTGTTAGATGAATTGTTAGATGCTTGCATATCCTTTTGAGAAGGATCATCCTCTTGTCCAATATAAGGTATAATATAGTGTTGAGAATCCTCTAACTTCATAGCTAGATTTATTCTATTTATATCTGCATCCTTAGTAGTTCCACCAAGCTTTTTTAGAGCATCATCAAGTCTCATATTGCTATCCAAGCTTATTACTCCTGGATTTGCAACAGCACCAGTTATATATACAGTGATTGTTTCCTTTTTTTCCTCATTGCTAGGTACTATATTATCTTTTCTTCCACCTTTTATGGCTTCATTCTTTCCCTCTTTATCTGATGAATAACTACTTGCAGAAGTTACAGGATCATCTATTTTTTCTCTTCTATCTAATATGACAATCGGTCCTGAAAAAATAATCTTGTACAATAAAAAAAGTAAAATTAAGCTTGTTATAATCAATTTCTTTTTATCAAGCTCTGAAATTTTATTTTTGATAGATGCTAGCCTTTCTATATCTTTATTTTTACCCATTTTGCCCTCCATATAAATATTAATATATTTGTTTTTATTTGTTTATATATAGATTCAATTAACTGATATTCATATAAAATATACTTAATTTCATATATATTAAAACTTACTTTGTTTTAATTTTAAAGTATATTTTTCCTGATTATTGCTGCATAATATTTAGTCTTATAAAAAAATGCTTATACAGTTCTCTAATATATAAATAAATCTATTTATATATATATAGTCATAAATTTAAAATTTCTACACCAAAAATAAGGAAATATGTGATATACTATTTTTGCGAACTATATTCAAATATAAACAGGCAAAGGAGGTCGATGCGTAGTACAAATATGTCTTATAAAAGGTATATTTAAGCAATTTTATATTTTTTTATAAACAAGATTTGATGTATTAGTACAATGCATCCTATAAAAATTATGCTCAAAAAATTTATTTCCATTTTTTCAGCAACTATACTATGTGTAGCTTTATTATCTAGCTCTGCAGTAGGTGTTTTTGCAGATGAAAAAACTGAATTAGATTCATTACCGTCAAAACACATGATTTTGATGGACTATAATTCTGGAAAGGTATTATATCAAAAGGATGCTGATACAAAAATGTATCCTGCCTCAACTACCAAAATTTGGACTGCCTTTTGTGTTCTAAAAAAAGCTGATGATATCAATGAAATTATAGAGATTAAAGATATGCCCACAGTGGAAGGCTCTAGTATGTATCTTGAAGATGGAGAAAAATTCACTTTATTAGAGCTTTTACAAGCCCTATTGATACACTCTTCAAATGACGTTGCTTATGTTTTGGCTAAACACTACGGAGACGGCAATGCTGACAATTTCATTAAGTATATGAATGAAGAAGCAAAAAAATATGGTGCGATGAATACTCATTTCAACAATCCACATGGTCTTCCAGATGAACAGCATTATACAACTGCTCTAGATATGACTAATCTTTCCAGAGTAGCTTTTGGTAATGAAACTATCAAAAAAATTGTTTCTACAAAAGAGGTTAGCTTCAAAAAAAGCGATAATTGTAAGCTTGATAGACAAATGTTTAATAGTAATAAATTCCTATCTTCCAAGCAAAATATGGAGTATAAAGGTAAAGAAATTCCTATCAAGTATGATATAGTTGATGGAATAAAAACTGGATATACAGATGATGCTGGAAATTGCCTAGTATCATCTGCTCAAAAAAATGGAGTTAGATTAGTGGCTGGAGTATTTGGCTCTCCAGGTGGTAGTTTATATCACGACTCTAGATCTGTCTTAGATTATGGATTTGATGGATTTAAAACAGTTACCGTTTTTAAAAAAGAAGATATGAAAGGTGAGAAAAAACTCAAATTTTCTAAGCCTTCTTCAGTGAAATACAGTATTGCAAATGATTATATAATTACAATACCTAAAAATGATAACAGTTCAAAGAAAAACTATAAAACTAAGTTAAATTTTGAAAACTTGAAAATGCCAATTAAAAAGGGTGATATAATAGGTACACTAAATGTCTTTGAAAATAGCGAAATGGTATCTAGTATAGGCCTAGTTGCAGAAAGTGAGTCAAAAACATATACACAGTATATGATGAGCGTTCTACCTTTTGGAAATTCTAAAAAGAAAGAAAAGAAGGAAGATACTTCTAGTAAGAAGGCTGAAACATCTAAAAAAGAAGACTCGAAAAAGAAAAAAGAAAACGCTAGTGGTGATAAGAATTCTAAAGACTCAAATAATGAAAGTAAAGCAACTGATAAAGTAAAAACTGAGGTTTCAAACTCATTTAACGGTTTTATCGGTATTTTCTATGGTATAGGAGATTTCTTTAAGAATGCCTTCTCATCTGACTTAGTAAAAACTTTTGAATCTAGCAATTTTTATAAATTTTTAGATAAACAAATAAGCAGTAAAATTAAAATTATACCATCAAAGTTTATTATTTTCGGAATACCTATTATAATTATCCTTGCTGTTATAATGCTTATTATAGGAATAGTAAGAGATAGTTTTAAAAATAATTCTGATAAAAAAGAAAAAAAGAAAAAAAGAAAAAAAGAAAGAGAAGATAGAAAAAACAGAAAATCTAAGAGAGAAAAAAAGAAAGAAAATAAAGCTGAAATGAATGTTGAGGATATAATTCCAATGGATCCTGATCAGCCTACTTCTAGCAATAAAAAGGATGAAAATAAAAGTCCTAAATCTAAAGAAAGAAAAAAGTTAAACACTAAAGAAAAGTCTACTTCAAAATCGAATGATATCTATAAAGAAAGTACAGTAGATGCCAAAGAAAGTACAGCAGATTCTTCTGCCGATACAAAAAGAATACCAATCGTAAAAGATTCTGATTCAGAAAAATAATAAAAAAAGACTAGGAATTAATTCCTAGTCTTTTTTTTCTATTCAAAATTTTAATATATACTCATTTTTACTAATATCTGGTACTTTACTAATACTACTCTTATTGACAAGATACTTTGCTTTTCATCAATTCTAATCTCTAGTAATATTTTTCACTTATTCTTTTTCAAAAAACTAGGGATAGCATCTAAAACCATTAAATAAATCTCTAGTATCTAATGATATCAAAATTACTTTATAAAACTTTTATTTTAGTTTTTACAATACTTAAATAGTCTATCAAATACTAATTAATTATTGATACATTTTTTACAGTCAGCACAATTTCCCAAGCAATTTTCAACATCTTCAAGACATTTATTAAATGCTACTTTACTACTATTTTTGTGTCTTATTATTGGTATGGACATTTTTTTAGCGTGTGACTCTACAATTTTTGTCATCTTATGTGATACAGTAGAAGTCAGTATTACTATAGCATCTGGACTACCTATCGAATTTTTTACCTTGCTAGACATTGTTGTATATACTTTTGTCTTATAACCCTTGCTTTTTGCCAACTTATAATAATCTTTCTCCATTCTTTCATGACCACCAATCACCAATAAACTCATAAATTACCTCCTAAAAATATTTTTCTAATAAACTATACTCGCTAATAATGAATAAGTAAAATCTTCCTATGGGTTTTAAACACTTTTATTTAATCTAGAACTTAATTACTATTCACTTTATTTTTAATCTAAATAGGGAGGTTGATAACAATTATCATCCTCCCTATTATAATATAATTTTTTTCGAGATTTGTCAAGTCTTATTGATACTCTTTCTTAATTAGAAATGATTTTCTATAAATTATTTTTATCTCTTTTATATATCTTTTATATTATTTTCTAAACTTTTTAGTTATTTCCATACATAATACCGCTCCTAAAGAAAGACCTACTGCTATAGCCAATTCTCTAATTGAGTATGACATTGGTATTGCAAATATAGGTCTTATAGCTGGTAATAATACTAGCCCTAAAAGCAATAAGCAAACTAATACTGCATAAATTACATATTTATTTGAGAAAAATCCTGCAGAAAATGCACTATTAAAGTCAGATCTACAAGCAAATGTTTGGAATGTTCTAGCTAGAAGAAGCGTTGTAAATGCCAATGCTACTCCCATCTGTGAAGATGTTTGCATACCTATATACTGTGCTATTATAGCTGCTATACCTACAAATACACCACGTGACAATATAGATTGAAGTGTGCCACCGCCTAATAGACCTTCATCTTTTTCTCTAGGCTTTCTATCCATTATTCCCTTTTCTGGCTTTTCCATTCCCAAAGCAATCGCTGGCAATGAGTCATTTACCATATTTATAAATATTAGCTGAAGTGCTGTATAAGGATTTGACCAATCAGCAAACACAGCAAATAATATGGATATTATTGCTCCTAGATTTCCTGAGAATAAATATGTTATTGATTTTTTAATATTACTGTATACTGTTCTTCCAACTTCTACTGCATCTATTATACTAGCAAAGTTATCATCCATTAGAACCATTGCAGAAGCATCTTTAGCTACTTCTGTCCCACTTCCCATAGCAATACCTATGTCAGCATTTTTAAGCGCTGGTGCATCGTTTACACCGTCTCCTGTCATAGCTGTAACTTTATTTTTTCTTTGCCAAGCAGCGACAATCCTAATTTTATTCTGAGGTGATACTCTTGCATATACACTTATTTTTTCTAGGTCTTTGTCCAACTGTTCATCACTGATATTATCTAATTCTTGTCCAGTATAAGCTATATCTCCATCTTCAAATATACCAATCTCTTCTGCTATTGCTACAGCAGTTGTCTTGTGATCTCCTGTAATCATAATTGGCTTAATACCCGCTGACTTTGCTTTTTCTACAGCGTGTATTACTTCTTTTCTTGGAGGGTCAATCATTGCTATAAGACCTATGAATATAAAATCTTTTTCATAGTCTAAATCAATAGAAATATCTTCGTCCATTACTTTATATCCAAAAGCTAATACTCTAAGTGCTTTTTTTGAATAGTTTTCATTTTCCAATTTGATATTTTCTAATATATCACTTGTCATATCTATTACTTCATCGCCCTGTAATACCTTTGTACATCTTGACAATAGTATGTCTGGAGCACCCTTTGTAAACATAATTTCTTTTGAGTTGATATTATGAGAAGTAGACATTAGCTTTCTATCTGAATCAAATGGAATTTCTTGAAGTCTAGGATATATATCCCTTACTCTATTTGTCAAATATCCTGTTTTATCAGCAAATACTGTTAAGGCTACCTCTGTTGGATCACCCAATTCCAAGCCGTCCTCTTTTACCACTGAGTCATTACATAGCGCTGCTGCATAATTTATCATTAGCTCTGAAGACTCTTTGTCCATAGAAATATCTTCTATCGCCTTTTTTTCTTCTACTTTAATCGACTCTGATTTGCTGGCATCTTTATATGTATAATATTCTACAGCTGTCATCTTGTTCATTGTAAGAGTTCCAGTTTTATCTGTACATATAACAGAAGTTGAACCCAATGTTTCCACAGCAGGTAGTTTTCTTATTATTGAATTTTTCTTCGACATCGTCTTTGTTCCCGCAGACAATACAATTGTTACTATTGATGATAATGCCTCTGGAATAGCCGCAACAGCTATGGCAACTGCAAACATAAATGAATTAAGTATTACCTGCTTCATATCTGCTCCAGCACTGTGCCTAGTCGCTCTAAATACCTGTATTGCAAATATAAATATACACATAGCTACTATTGCAATACCTAGCTTTTTAGAGAAATGTTCAATATTTGACTGAAGTGGTGTTTGTTTTGTTTCTGTACTTTCCAAAAGACCTGCTATTTTACCTATTTCTGTATCCATACCAGTACTTGTACACAGATATGTTGCTCTACCATTTACAACCATTGATGTTGAATATACCATATTGATTCTGTCGCCAACGCTACACTCTTCGTCTATTTTTTCTATATTCTTTTCTGCTGGCTCTGATTCACCTGTAAGCATACCCTCTACAATTTTCAGAGATTCTGCTTCCAAAAGTCTACCATCTGCTGGTACGTAATCTCCAGCTTCTAATAAGACTATATCCCCAGGTACAACTTCAGTTGAAGATATAGTTATCTTTTCGCCATTTCTTATGACCTTGGCATTTGGAACAGACATTTGTTTCAAGCTATTTATAGATGATTCCGCCTTTTTAGTCTGAACAGTTCCCAAAACAGCATTTAATATCAATACTAAAAATATTATGAGTGATTCTACTACCGAACCTGTTGCTATTTGTATTAAAGCTGCAACTATTAGGATAATGACCATAGGATCTTTAAAACTTTCTAGAAAAATTTTCCAGGTTGGATCCCCCTTCTTTTCTCTAAGTTCATTCTTACCATATTTAGATAGTCTTTTTGAAGCTTCATCATCATTAAGTCCCTCTTTAAAAGAATGGAGCGAATCTAATGCTTCTTCACTACTCATCATATAGTATTTTTCATTTAAATTACTTTTCATAATTTCCTCCTTAAAATAAGATTGTTATTACTCTTGTAAAATGGTTCTGGCGAGTACTATAATTATTATATTCTTCCAACTCTATTCTTAACTAAGGTAAATACACAATAGTAAAAATATCTAGATAGTTCTTTATAATAAAAAAAGCCCGACCTCAAAACTTCAAAATAGGCATACTTCACCTACTTGAAAGTCTCGCTGCCAAGGCATAATAATCCTCGTTCCACTACCCGAGTATCATAAGATACCGTCCTGACGAATAATGGCTGTACTTGGGTGTACATCGCTACTCCCCTTCTACACATTAGTATATAATAATTATTAGTAATTGTCAAAATATAATCCTAAATTTAACTAAATATTATATTAAAAATTTAGTTATCAAGTTGATCAATCAAGCCTATAGCCTTTTTTAGCCTTAACTCCATAGTATCCCTAAGAGACTTTGGGCTCATTATTAGGACCTTTTCTAGAAATTGAAAGAAATATACTTCAGCCTGTGCTTCTGTACATTCAAACACTTTTATATGATTGTCTTTTAACTCTGTTTCATCTAATTTTAAAATTTTATTTATTTCTTTGTTTTTATACATTGTTTTTTTGTCTACTTCAAGTGGCCTATTCAATGTGATTTTTTTTAGACTCTTTAATCCATCATCATTAAATTTTATTTTTACATACTCGCCATAAGACAAAAATGCATCAAAATATTTGTCAACTCTTTTTAGTATCCCATTGTTTTTCTGTTCTAGCTCTGACTTACTAGCCTTGACTTCTAAAATCCTAGAAATCCTAAAGCTTCTAAAATCTTTTTTCTTTTTACAATAAGCTACTAAATAATTATATTCCTCTTTCGGTGTAGTTTTAATCCTATAAGGCTCCACTATTCTATATTCACCCTTAGCATCTTTTAAGTATTTAATTTTTAATGACGACTTATTAAATATTGCATTTTTTATGTCTCTTACTGTGCTGTTGAATATTATTAATTCACGAATATTCAAAGGCTTTGATAGATAGGAAACAATATATCCTCTCAAAATCTCAGATTGATGCCTATCTTTTTGCTCATTTATTATATTATTCCACTTGCGCTTATTCCTTTTATTTATAAGAACATTTACTGTTTTATTTTTTCTTTTATCCTTATCAATCTCGCTATAGGCTGGAACTAAATCTTCGCTACTTTCTATTAACCTATTTATAAAGGTATTAAATTTTAAATCATAATTTTTTAATTCTCTCTCTATTCTCTCATGAACATCCTTTTCAATAGTTAGTCCAACCTTCATATCAATCACCTCACATCAATTATACAATTTATGATATATGACTTCAATACCCAACATTTTTTGAAATATTGTTATATATATTTCCCATATATTAATTATTTATTTTTTTTATTTATTCCCTGTAAGTACTGCTATAACTTAATTATTGGAAGAAAATAATATTTTTTTAATTCTAATAAATTTTTCTTTTTAATAATAAATATTTATTAGAATATTTACACAACTAAAACTTTACATAACTAAAAAAGTGTGGGAGATAAATCTCCCACACCAAATATTTTAATCCAATAGTATATTAAATATATAATTATAATACTACTAAAACTTCTATTTCTACCTTAGCGCCCTTTGGTAATTCCTTTACAGCTACACAAGATCTAGCTGGCTTATGATCTCCAAAGAAATCAGCATATACTTCATTTACTCCACCGAAGTCTGCCATATCAGTTAGGTAAACTGTAGTCTTAACTACATTAGTTTCCTTAGCACCTGCTTCAGTAAGTACAGCCTTTACATTCTTTAAAGCCTGAGCTGCCTGAGCCTTTATATCTCCCTGTACTAATTCTCCAGTTTCTGGCACTAGTGGAATCTGACCTGAACAATATAATATATTACCTTCCTTTATAGCCTGTGAATATGGACCAACTGCTGCTGGAGCATTCTTTGTAAATAATACTTCTGACATATTGATTTCCTCCTAATTTGTTTTATGTTCTTATTATATACTTATTTTATTAAAAAATCAAGCTGTTTTCCTTTGCTATACATCTTTTAAATAAGCCTTTTTCTATTTTATTCTATTTATTTGAATTTTATAGATATTCTGCCTTTATTCCATTTTCTATAAGTGCAGATTTTATTATATTTATTTGATCAAAGCTTACTGTTTCTACAGTTGCTTCAACTATTTGCTTCTTAATATGCTTACCAGTAGAAAGCTTGTCCTGATTTATACTTAAAACATTTGCTCCATTTTCTGCAAATATAGATACAAACTTTGCAAGAGCTCCTGGTTCATCTGCTAATTCAGCTACAACACTTAATCTTCTTCCCTGTTCCTTTAATGCAACGCTCATTATTCTATATAAAGTGTTAATGTCTATATTTCCACCTGATACTACACATACAACATTTTCACCCTTTACTGGCTTATACTTACCAGATAATAATGCTGCTGTACTTACTGCACCAGCTCCTTCACTAACTAACTTCTGATTTTCCATCATAAATAGTATTGCTTCAGCTATTTCTTCTTCAGTAACAGTTATTATTTCATCAACCTTATTAGATATTATATCAAATGTTAAATCCCCTGGTGTCTTAACAGCTATACCATCTGCTATTGTTACATCGTTAAATGCTGAAGTAACCTTTCCTGCTTCATAAGAAACCTTCATAGATGGGATATTACAAGTCTGAACTCCTACTATCTTAACGTCTGGCTTTAGCCCCTTAAGAGCTGTAGCCACACCTGCTACTATACCACCTCCACCTACTGGAACTAATACAGTGTCTACATTTCCATCTAGCTGTTCGAATATTTCTAAACCAATTGTTCCCTGTCCAGCAATTACTTCCTTATCGTTGAATGGTTCTAGGAAAGTAGCTCCTGTCTTTTGCTGAATTTCTACTGCCTTAGCATGAGCATCATCATATACATTACCATGAAGTACAACTTCTGCACCGTAGCTCTTTGTTGCTGCTACCTTTGATACTGGAGCTGTAGCTGGCATACAGATTGTTGCCTTTATTCCAACATTCTTTGCACTTAAAGCTACACCCTGTGCATGGTTTCCTGCACTTGAAGCTATTACTCCATGAGCTTTTTCTTCATCTGTAAGATTAGCAATCTTATTACATGCACCTCTTATTTTGAATGAACCAGTTCTCTGTAAGTTTTCACACTTATACCAAACCTTTGCTCCTGTCTTTTCAGATAATCTAACATTTTCAAGAAGATCAGTCTTTAAAACGATATCCTTGATAGTCTCTTTTGCTCTTTTTACATCAGCTAATGTAACATTTTCCATTTTCTTATCTCCTTTTTCCCGAGTTATACAAACACCCGTACCTAAAATTATTATTATTTTCTTGAGTTATACAAACACCCTTTTTGTGCAAACTATGATTTAATTAAGAAAATATTTTCCTGAAATTTAACATTTTTTCAAGCATTTTCTTTAAAATATAATTTGCCTACGTATTTAATATAATACTATCAGACAAAAATTTCAACATCAAATCGATATTTTTTATATTTTTCTTCAAAAAAAATAATAATCGGTATAATACCGATTATTATAATAAGCTTATTTTCTATTTCTCTTAGCTAATTCACTTGCCTGTTTTTTAGTAATTCTTCCACTCTTTGTTTCTCCCTTTTTCTTAGCCTTCGCAGGTCCATGTCCAGGGAAAAGAATCTTAGGTTCATCTACATTTTTCTTATAAACTGTAAATCTATTACCTATTGACTGTACATACTCAGCTCTTATAGCCTCACAAACTTCATTTGCTGCTTCCTTTGCATCTAATCCAGCCGTTTCCAGTATAGTTACCTTTACAAGTTCTCTTGCTCTTAACTGATCGTTTAACTGAGTCAAAAATTCTTCAGTTATGCCTTCCTTACCAATCTGAGTGGTTGGTTTAGTCGTATTTGCAAGAGATCTCAAATATGAACGTTTCTTTCCGTTTAACATAATTTCACCTTCCTAAATACCATTACTTATGGTCATTATCTATTATTATCAAAATTAAAACTTAATTAAAAACTATAAATATTTTAATTCTTTATTTTCATTTAGTTATAAAATTCAAACTCTAACTCGTATATTTTAACGGTATCACCATCTTCTATTCCCATTTCTCTAAGCTTATCGAATACTCCTCTTGATTCCATTTGTTGCTGGAAGAACTGTAGAGATTCCATATCTTCAAAGTTTACAGAATACATTATTCTTCTTAACTCTTTACCTGATACCACATAGATTCCGTGCTCATCAACTTCTACCTTTAGTCCTTCTTCTTCAGTATCATCAAGTTCTGGTCTGTAGATTTCATCATCTGAAACAAGTTCTATCTCTTCAGCATCTGCAAGTATAGCAGATACTCTATCAATTACCTGATCAACACCATCTCTTGTTGCTGCAGACATTTTAAATACTTCATATCCTCTATCTTCCATAGTTTTCTTGAAGTTATCATATACTGACTCATCATATAATAAGTCCGCCTTATTTGCTACTACAAGCTGTGGTCTAGAAGCAAGTTTTTCATTGTAAAGACTTAATTCTTGGTTTATCTTATCAAAATCTTCAATAGGGTCTCTTCCTTCTACTCCAGATATATCAACTATATGAAGCAAAACCTTAGTTCTCTCAACATGTCTAAGAAATTCATGTCCAAGCCCTACGCCATCTGAAGCTCCTTCTATTATTCCAGGAATATCTGCTATTACAAAACTATCTCCATGTCTAGTCTTTACTACTCCCAAATTAGGTGTAAGTGTTGTAAAGTGATAGTTTGCTATTTTAGGTTTTGCAGAAGTTACTACTGAAAGGAATGTTGATTTTCCTACATTTGGAAATCCTAATAAGCCCACATCTGCAAGCATCTTTAACTCTAGTGTTATCCAACGCTCTTCTCCATCTGTACCAGACTTTGCAAATGCTGGAGCCTGTCTTACTGCATTTGCGAAATTAAAGTTACCCTTACCGCCAAATCCGCCTTTAGCAACTACTACAGAGTCTCCTTCATTTCTTAAATCTGCTATTATAAGACCCGTCTTTTCATCTCTAACCAAAGTCCCCTCTGGAACTTTAAGAACTAGATCTTCACCATTTTTACCAGCTCTATTTCTTTTTGATCCATCTTCACCACTTTGTCCAGAATATTTTGTCTTATATTTAAAATCCATTAAAGTTCTAAGCCCTGTATCTGCTACAAGTTTAATACTTGCACCTTTTCCACCATTTCCACCATCTGGACCACCAGCTGGTACGTACTTTTCTCTTCTAAAAGAAACCGAACCGTTACCACCGTTTCCAGCCTTAACAAATATCCTAGCCTTATCTATAAACATATGCGCCCCTCCTTTTCAAAATAATTTATATATTTATCTTATAACTTAGTATTTTATATATATTATATCCACACTATATAATCTATAATCTAATTTTACAGTATGAAAATTTGTATATAATTTAAAAATAGAGCTATCAATTATTTGATAGCTCTATAGCTTGTATTATTCAGCGATTTCTACTGGATATATACTAACTCTCTTTCTCTTCTTGTCTAATCTTTCGAACTTAACTTTACCGTCTACAAGTGCGAATAGAGTATCATCTCCACCCTTACCAACGTTAGTTCCTGGATGTACCTTAGTTCCTCTTTGTCTTACTAGTATAGAACCAGCTGTAACAGTCTGGCCATCAAATCTCTTGACACCTAGTCTCTTAGAGATAGAATCTCTACCATTCTTAGAAGAACCTACTCCCTTCTTAGATGCAAGAAGCTGTAAATTCATTTTCAACATCTGGAGTCACCCCCTACTTCTCAAATATTTTTATATTTTTTGGATATTCTCTACTTATTTCCTCTAGTGCAAGCCTTAAATGTTGTAATAGAAGTTGAGATTTTTCTATATCACTGTCTTTTACTAAACAAGATATTAACCCTTCTTCAGCAATTACCTTATTAAAACTTACTTTCTGTAGGTTTTCTAGTGAATTAATTACAGCAACAGAGTTGCTAGTAGCGGCCGAACAAACTATATCATATCCAAATTCGTCATAGTCTGCATGACCTTTTAATTCAAAACCTTTAATTTTAAAATCGTTGTTATAAAAAAATGTTACCTTAATCATATACGATTATGCGTTGATCTTCTCAACTACTAACTTAGTATATAGCTGACGGTGACCATTCTTTCTTCTGTAGTCCTTCTTTGGCTTGTACTTGTAAACGATAATCTTCTTATCCTTACCCTGCTCAAGAACCTTAGCCTGAACATTAGCACCTTCAACTACAGGAGCTCCTATTTTAAGCTCACCATTGTTAACAGCCAATACCTCATCTAAAGTAACAACATCACCTTCGTTAGCTTCTAACCTCTCAACGAAAAGAACATCTCCTTCAGAAACCTTATACTGCTTTCCTCCAGTTTTTACTATAGCGTACATATATACACCTCCTCGTTTCAAACTCGCCGGATCAGGTATCTATTTCAGGTATAAATATCTGTAATAGAATTTCAATGCCGAGCACTGTTTACACGTGCAGCTACCCTTCCCGTGCGGCAATTACCTTATCATTATACTAAATTGATTTTAGTATGTCAATGTATTTTTTAAAGAATCTATTTGTTTTTATTTTCATTTCACTGTGCTAGCTCTCGATTTTCTCCATTTTGACCAAGTTCTTCTACTTGTTTGCTTTTTCTTAAAGGTAATTGTACTTGAGCTATTAGTACAGATATTACCATCACTATACAGCCGACTATTTCTCTACTACTTAATATTTCTCCTAGGAACAACACTCCTGCTACTGCCGATACCCCTGCTTCCATACTCATTATTAATGAAGTAATTGTTGGAGGAAGATTCTTCTGTGCAATAATTTGAAGAGTAAATCCAACACCACTTGATAATAAACCAGTATATAAAATTGCAACGAATGCAGCCTTAACACCTAATAAAGTTGTAGTTTCTGTTGCAAGCATTGCAACCAAAGACAATAGTCCACTTGTCATAAACTCAACCATTGATAACTTTATTGCATCAACTCTTGGTGCAAATATATCGATAATCACTATCTGTAGTGCAAAAAAGATAGCTGATAAAAATACTAAGAAGTCACCTTTTTCAATAGCGAATCCTTCTTTTATAGACAGCATATATATTCCTATGCATGCTATTGCAACGCATAACCACATTTTTGGAGTAGTTTTTCTACCATAAAATATTCCCATTATAGGTACCAACACTATATACATAGTAGTAATGAATCCAGCTTTTGACGCTGTAGTACTTACCATTCCTACCTGCTGTGTACTCATAGCCAAAAATAATGCAATCCCTGCTAAAACACCACCTATAATTAATGACTTGCTACTGAATTCTGACTTGTCTACCTTATGACCAATTCTCTTGTTCCTTAGCTTGAAACTAGTACTTACTATCAATAAAAATGTTAAACTTAATAAGCACCTAAAAAAGTTAAAGGCGAACGGACCAATATGTTCCATTCCTGTTCTTTGAAATACAAATGCAAAACCCCAAATAACTGATGTTAATATCATTAATAAAGCACTTTGAGTTTCTTTTCTCTTCTGCATGTTCATAATAATTCCTCCTTCCAATTACTAAAAATTCTCAAATAAAAAGGGCATCGCTGACGCAATCACCCTTTATAATCATATCCACGTATTCTTTTCACAACTCAATATTATCATAATTTATTAGCTTATTCAACACCTTCAAGAGAAATATTTTTTTCTAGCAGCTATACCTAACTTGTAATAAAATATCTATAACTTTAGTTATTTTGCTTTTTTTTTCTTAAAGATAATCATTCTTATTCTTTTTTATCTTAAAATTAAATGTTTTTCAATTTTTACAAAATTAAATAAAGAGGTTTAATTGATAGCTTTCACTACTAATTAAACCTCTTTTTTTGAAAAACTTTTAAATATCAGGACTACTAATTTTTTTTTTAAATATTTTCATCTAGAAACTAGATATTTTTAATAATCTTAATTTTTAAAAATATACTCTAAAGTAAATGTTTTTTGCAACTTTTATTACTTTATTACAATATTTACTAACTTTCCTGGTATTGCAATTACCTTTACTATATTTTTATCTCCAATAAAGTCTTTTACCTTTTCATCTTCAAGAGCAATATTTTTCATATCTTCCTGAGTAACACCTGTTGGAGCTAATACTTTGCTTCTAACCTTACCATTTACCTGAACAACAAACTCTATTTCATCTAATACAAGAGCTTCCTCATCATATTTTGGCCAAGCTATATCAAATACGCTTCCTTCTTTTCCTATTTTCTCCCAAAGCTCTTCTCCTAAATGAGGAGCAAATGGAGATAATATTATTACAACCGCTTCTAAAGCTTCTTTGATAACTGCATCGTTTCGATTATCAATTTCCTTATACTTGTAAATATCATTAATCAATTCCATCAATGATGCGATTGCAGTATTAAGACCAAACTTACTACTCAAATCGTCAGTAACTTTCTTTAGAGTTGAGTGAGTCTTGGCTCTCATATCTCTATCCTCTTTTGTTAATTCGCCAAGCTTTATGTCAGATTTAGCTATATACTCTAGCTCATCTAATAGTCTATATACTCTGTTTAAGAATTTGAAGCATCCTTCTACTCCCTTATCTGACCAGTCAAGATCTCTCTCTGGTGGTGCTGCAAACAATATAAATAGTCTTGCAGTATCCGCACCGTATTCTTTTATTATTTCCATTGGAGATACTATATTACCTTTAGACTTACTCATCTTTGTACCATCCATAAGTACCATCCCCTGAGTTAAAAGATTTTTAAATGGTTCTGTATGTTTAGTCCAACCTAATTTGTTAAATGCCTTTGTAAACCATCTAGAATATAGTAGATGTAGTATTGCATGTTCTACTCCTCCTATATACTGATCTACTGGAAGCCAATGATCTACTAAATCAGTATCAAAAGCTTCTTCTGTATTTTGACTATCAATATATCTCATAAAGTACCAAGATGAATCTATAAATGTATCTATTGTATCAACTTCTCTTCTTGCAGGCTTTCCACACTTAGGACAACTACATTCTTTAAATGACTCAGATGTAGCAAGAGGAGATTCACCCTTACCTGTAAATTTAACATCTGTTGGAAGTAGTACTGGAAGATTTTCTTCAGGAACAGGAACTATTCCACAATCATCACAGTATATAATAGGTATAGGACAACCCCAATATCTCTGTCTAGATATTAGCCAGTCTCTTAATCTATAGTTTGTAGTCTTTTTTCCTCTTCCTAGCTCTTCAAGTTTTTCAACAATTGAATCAAATGCTTTATCTTTATTCATTCCATCAAATTCACCTGAATTTATCATATTATCATCTTCGTCAATTACAGGAACTATTTCTAATTCATACTTACTAGCAAAATCTTCATCTCTTTCATCATGACCAGGAACTCCCATTACCGCACCTGTACCATAATCCGCTAAAACATAATTTGCTATCCAGATAGGCATCTTCTTTCCTGTTAGAGGATTTGTTACTGTTCTTCCTATAAATCTACCTTCTTTTTCTAGCTCTGTAGATTCTCTTTCTACCTCAGTTATAGCATGAAGACTCTTCAAAAACTCATCTAATACTTCCTCATATTCAGTTCCTTGAACTAACTCTCTAGCTATCTTAGATTCTGGTGCAAGTACCATAAATGTTGAACCATAAATAGTATCAGGTCTAGTTGTATAGACAGTTATTTCCTTGTCCATATCATCTACCTTGAATGTAACATTGGCTCCATAACTCTTACCTATCCAGTTTTTCTGCATAAGCTTTACCTTTTCTGGCCATTCATCAAGCTTATCTAAATCCTGAAGTAGCTCTTCAGAGAATTCTGTTGTCTTAAAGTACCACTGTTCTAATTCCTTTTTATCTACAATAGAATTACATCTTTCGCATTCTCCTTGAACTACCTGTTCATTGGCAAGAACTGTTTCACAAGATGGACACCAGTTTACATATGAGTTTTTCTTATATGCAAGGCCTGCTTCTAAAAACTTCAAGAAAATCTTCTGTGTCCACTTATAGTATTCTGGAGTAGACGTTGCAATTTCTTTGTCCCAATCATAGCTAAGACCTAACATACTCAACTGATCTCTCATTTCATCGATATTTGACATTGTCCACTTATGAGGGTGTATGTTGTTTTTAATGGCTGCATTTTCAGCTGGTAGTCCAAATGAGTCCCACCCCATTGGATGTAATACATTATAACCTTCCATTTTTTTGAATCTAGCTATAACGTCTCCTATTGAATAGTTTCTTACATGACCCATATGTATTTTTCCTGAAGGGTAAGGGAACATCTCTAGACAGTAATACTTTGGCTTTGATGTATCTTTTACATCCATTTTATACTGTCCACTTTCCTTCCATACTTTTTGCCACTTTTCTTCTATTTGCTTAAAATTATAAGTGCTCATTTCTTCCTCCTTAAATTGCTAATAAATGTTTCTTAATAATAAATCTATAAAATTTCCTAATAATGACTTAATCGCAAAGTCCTAAAGTATAAACTTTAGAAAATAAAAAAAGCCCGTCACTAAACATTTCTGTTTAGGGACGAGCGTATTCTCGCGGTACCACCCTAATTAGCCTAAAAGGCTCTCTTGGATTAGTCTATAAGCCAACTACGGCTATATGGTTCTATCGACAAGTTCAATCTCTAAAACTACTATCCTCCCAGCAACGATAGCTCTCTAAAAGTTTTATAATAATCTACTACTTCGACCATATATAATTTGTAAACTAAAGTATATATACTAGTTATACTTACCTATATTAACATATATTAAAATATTCTGTCAATAGCAAAATATAATTAATTTGAGAAATTCCTATACTTCTACCTTAAGAGACTCTGCATCTATCGCTTCTAACTCTTTTATCTCTACATATGGAGCATCTTTCCAAAGTTTTTCAAGATTATAAAATCCTCTGTTTTCTTCATCAAATATATGAACCATAACATCTCCATAATCTAAAAGAATCCAACTCTGTGTATCTCTACCTTCCTTACCTCTAGCTTCTATTCCAATTTCCTTCATAGAATCTTCTACACTATCAGCAATAGACTTTACTTGTCTTGCTGAAGTTCCTGATGCTATTATAAAATAGTCACATAAACTAGATACTTTACCTATATTTAGGACTGCTATGTCCTTTCCTAATTTGTCACTGATAGAATCGCATATCAGCTTTGTCATATTTTCAACTGTAATCATAACCTTACCCCTTTTTTACACTTTTCAATTTATGGATATAATAATTTCTCGCCTCTACAGTTCTTGTGTGTAGTGGTGATTTCTTTTTCAATACAAGAGTAATAGTATTGTCTATTGATTTTACTATCACTTCATCAATTTTCCCAGAATAAGCCATTTCCCTTAATTCCTCAACACCAGGATAATCTCTTCCTGGCTCTATAAGATCAGCTAGATAAATTGCTTTTTCAAGAGGCTTCATATTCGCTCTCCCTGTAGTATGATATCTGATAGCATCTAATATTTCCCTATCTTCTATACCAAATTCATATCTTGCAATATATGCTCCAACTAAACTATGAGATAGTGCTGTGCTACTTTCCTCCAATTTATCTAACTCTATGCCATACTTCTTGCAATAGTCATCCACTTTTTCAAATTTTATGTATTTTGCGGTATCGTGAAGTATACCTGCTATCTCAGCTTTTTCTTTATCGCATCCACAAAATTCACATAACTTTACAGCAGCCTTGGCTACATTTAAAGAGTGGCGTATTCTTTTTTCTGGTAGATAATCGCTTAGTCTTTCAATCATCTCAGATTTATTCATCTACCCTCTTGCACCTCCATATAAATTATACTTATTAATATATTCTTCCACTCTGCTAGGTACTAAATACTTTATGCTCTTTTGACTTTTAACTCTTGACCTAATATAAGTCGAAGATATCTCAAGTGACGGAACATATACCATATCAATATCCGCAAAGTAACATTCTCTATATCTTGTAATATTTTCCTGCGTCTCTAATAAATCTATTCCAGGCCTAATAGCTGCAATAAACTTTGCATATTTGAAGTTTTCTTGAAAGTCTTTCCATGACTCCATTTGATTAACTGCATCGGAACCTGTAATAAAATACAACTCTTCATTCGGATAAGTTTCCTCTAAATGCTTCAATGTATCCACTGTATAGGTATTATTGCTATCAGATGTAATTTCAAAATCTGAAACAAAAAAATCATCATTTTTAAATGTAGATAAAACAACCATATTATATCTATGCTTCTTATCCAATACATTCTTCTTATGAGGTGGATCACCTGTAGGAATAAATACCACCTTGTCCAAGTCATATTTATCACGAATAAATTCAGCTGTTGCAAGATGAGCATTATGAATAGGATTGAATGTTCCTCCCATAACTCCCAGCTTCATTTTTTCCCCTGACTCTCTAAACATCTTTAGTTTTTCATCATTACGTAGATGTGAACAAGCCAGTCTTTCCTCTAATTGCATGTAATTTTTCCCCTTCGTAACCATAATAAATTCATTTTATCACAGCTAACTGCATAAGTCCAATCAGATTTTACATTATCTTTACATTATTTTTAAACTACAAGCAAAAAAATAATCATTCGCAAAAAATCTATTTTTTATTTTGATTTATTATTTAAAATAACTAGTAAAAGTATTTAATAAATCAACTTCAAAATTCATTTTTCACCAAAATTATTTAAGCACTTATATTAACTAAATAATACTTTAGATATTTTCTTAGATTTTTAATAATAAACCAGAACTGCAAAAAATTCAACTATTTATTTTCATCTATATATAATTTGAAAATATCATATACAGCTACAACAATGCTTATTGTAATTATAATTAGATTTTTCATATCAATATTTTCCATTCCTAGATTCCAAAGCCTACTATAAAAATATACTCTTTTATAAATATCTTTTATCTATATTATTATTTTATTTATTCTCAATAGCTATCTTCTTCTAGAACTTCTCTAATAGCTGATTTTATAATATCGTAACTAAAACCCTTGTAAGACAGGTGTTGATATAGCTTGTTTTTTACTTTATTAATATCTTTATCCTTTATTCTTGGCAACCTTTTCTTTGCTAAGTAAATGGCATTTTCAAGTTCAACATCACTATCAATATCAGATATAGCAGACTCTATATATTCTCTTTTTATTCCTTTAGTATACAAATTTTGCTTAATCCTATTTTTGCCGACTCTTTTAAAATTCAAGTCATTAGAAACTATCATTTCAGCAAATCTTTCATCATCAACAAGTTCATGTTTTTTTAGAAACTCAACTACCTCTTCTATTACCTCTTCATCAAAATCAGCAGAAAGCTTTTCTCTAATTTTCTTTTCTGATTTTTCAACCTTAGATAAAGAATTTAAAGCCTTGTTTTTTGCTTTTTCATAATCATCCGCTCTTGCAATCTCTAATAATTTTTCTTCATCAATTTCCTGATTTTTACTTAAATTATACTTATATACCAATTCCGCTTGTAAAGATAATAAGTATTCATTATCAACATATAAATTTACCCTGTTTTTATTTCTTTTTTGAATCTCAATGCCTGTTATCTTCGACATTTTATCACAACCTTCCAAATAAATTATATCATAAATTTCATTAATTAAATTTGTAAAACAATATCTTCACCTATTTGTAACTAATAAAGTTTATTTATATTAAGAATTTATTTAATCTTTTAAATTCTAAAAAAATATTTCTTTGCTTAATATTAATTTTTATAAATTTAATACTTAATATTGTTACTTTTTAGCTCTTTATTGTTATATAATGTTATTTATGTAAGAAATCATATTATATAAGAGGTGAAATAGATGAAGCTTTTATTAATAGGAGTCGGTGGAGGATTAGGTTCCATTGCAAGGTTTTACCTAGGAGAATATATCAAAAATAAAATTGATATTGATTTTCCTGTGAGTATGATGATTATCAATATTTTAGGTTCTTTTTTACTTGGAATTAGTTTTGCAAATACAAAAGATATAAACTATATTTTTTTCATTCAAAGTGGATTTTTGGGAGGATTTACTAGCTTCTCAACATTTATATTACAAGCATTTAATTTGTCTAAATCCTCTAAAGTTTTCAAAAGCATACTCTATCTTTCTGAAAGTATTTTTTTCGGGCTTATTGCCTTTTTGATAGCTTTTAATATAAAATTTTAAAATGGGGTGATTAATTGAAGAGAACACTTTACATATTTTTTGGAGGGTTCTTAGGAGCTATTTTAAGATCTTTACTATTTAGTATAGAAATAATAGGCACAAAAGGCTTATTTCCTTTAAATACAGTCTTAGTAAACTTAATTGGTTGCTTTTTCCTCTCACTAATAGCTTTTATAGTAGAGAAAAAAGCTACTTTTAATCAAGACTTATACTTTGCTGTCACAACTGGTCTTATAGGCGCCTTTACTACTTTTTCTACTTTTTCAAAAGATTTAGGAACTCTAATATATTCAAATTTTTGGCTTTATGCTATAGTATACTTACTTATATCTATTGTGGGTAGTTTTATATGTGTGTTTTTAGCTTATGAAACTAGTGAAATAGTTTATAAAAAAACTAAAACTAATTAGCTTGGTGGTGAAAAAATGGTAAATCTAACAATGCTTGGAACTGGGGGAAACGTTCCGTCTCCAAACAGATTTTGTTCCAGTGCATTTATAAATTATAAAGGTAAAAAAATGTTGATAGATTGTGGCGAGGGAACACAAATATCTATGAAAAATATTGGCTGTGGATTTAAAGGTATAGACCTTATAATGATTACCCATCTTCATGGCGATCATATAAATGGTCTAATCGGACTTCTTGCAACTATCGGAAACGCTGAAAAAAGAAGTCCTCTTACAATTATTGGTCCAAAGGGTATCAAAAGGGCAATAATGGCTATGATGATTTTAATAGAAGGACTTCCATATCAATTAAATATTATTGAAGATCCTGTTGGAAGTTTCTCCATAAATGATGGACACTTAAAAGATATTGAAATCTCTACTATTGCCCTAGATCATTCAACAGAATGTATTGGCTACAGTTTATACTTTAAAAGAAACAGAAAGTTCTGTTCAAAAAATGCGATTAAGAATAATGTTCCTAAAGCTCTATGGAGCCATCTTCAAAAGGGAAAAAGCTACTTTGTAGATGATAATAGCTACACTCCTGATATGGTTCTAGGAGATGAAAGAAAAGGAATTAAGATTAGCTATATAACAGATACTAGACCTATAAACTCTATTGTTGACTTTGTAAATGATAGTGATTTATTTGTATGTGAAGCTATGTATGGTGATGATATGGATATTTCCAAGGCTGTAAAAAATAAACATATGACCTTTAGAGAAGCTGCAACACTTGCAAAAAATGGAAACGTCAAAAATCTCCTACTAACGCACTTCTCTCCATCTGTTGAAAAACCAGATTATTTTGCAGAAAATGCAAGTTCAGTCTTTGAAAATACTATTATTGGATATGATGGTATATCCCTTGAGATAGCCTATCCAGATAAATAAAAATTAAAGAGCCCTTTTAATAGATATAATAACTTTTTTTATATGTCTATTAAAAAGGACTCTTTTTTCTTTTAGCCTTTTTTATATTTCTATCATATTTTCATTTTTACTTTCTTTTATCCAATTTTTATAATCTTATTCAATTTCCACTTTCTTCTTTGTAAAATTGTATTTTTTCTTGTAATTTTATATATTAAAATCAAACTCTTTGTCTTCCATAACTGAAATAACTGGTGATAAAGCCATATTCCATGCAAAATGATCTGTATGGAGAAGTTTGTGAGCTAGTTCTGAGTTCGCCTTATCAAAGTAATCACTATATATCTTCTGTATAGCTGGATTTTCATGAGAATATCTCAAACTCATTTCTTTATCTAAGTTATATAGCTTATCTATCCTCTTGCCTGCTAGCTCACAACCGTCTTTTATCGGTTGCCCTCCGCCACCAGCACACCCTCCTGGACAGGCCATTACCTCAACAAAGTCATATTTAACTTTCCCTCTTTTCAATGCTTCCAATAAATTTCTTGCATTTCTAAGACCACTAACTACAGCTATATCTATTTGGTTTCTTGCTATTGAAAAACTAAGATCTCTCCATCCTTGCTGACCCCTTACTGATTCAAAGGCATCTAAACTTGGATTCTCTCCAGTGACAAAGTAATATGCAGATCTTAGGGCAGCTTCCATAACTCCACCTGTGGCTCCAAATATTACACCTGCTCCGCTTCCTATTCCTAAATTGTTGGCAATTTCTTGCAAGGAGCAATTTCCACTTCTAACACAAGTTGCACACCTAAAGTCATGTTGAGATAAAAGCAACTCTATATTTGTTCTTCTAGCCTTTCTAACTTTTGGGCTATTAGTCTTTATTACCATTCCTTCCTCTACAACATTGTTGCAAGATGTCAAAAGCTTATTAGTTCCTTCAACTTCCACAGAGCATATTCTACAAGCTCCTATCTCATTTATATCCTTAAGAAAGCACAACTTAGGAATCTTTATTCCTATCTCACTAGCTACATCTATTATTTTGCTACCTTCTTTCCTGTAGAAGCTGCACATTTAGGAGGTGCAACTATGCCTGCATGATCTACTGCATACTTTTTTAGTCCTCTTATATTCATAGGTGCATCCATCATAGCCCTTCTACATCTAGCTTCACAAGGGTGTTCACATACCAAGGCACACGCACTTGGAAAAGGATTATCCTTTCTAATAAGACGCACTGCATCTGCATATCTTCCATCACCGACCAAGGCTATATATCCAGGTATGTCTACTCCTGCAGGACAAAGTGTAACACATGGAATAGAAATATTTCTATCCATTGAACACTTCAGTGTCTCTATATGTGATATATAATCATCTCTAAATCCTAATACACCCTTTAAAACCATCTCTGCAGCTTCATAACCTATCGCACAATCCGCAGAATACAGTATCATCTTTGCAGTATGTTCTATAAGATCTATTGTGTCCTTATCTCCCTCTCCATCTAATACACTCTCAATTAATTCTTGTAGTTTCCCTAGACCAACTCTACAAGGAACACACTTTCCACAAGTTTGAGCATGACATAACTTTAAAAATGATAGAGAAACTTCTACAGGGCATATCCCTGGAGGACTTGATACTATTCTTCTTTCAACATCTCTGTACAAGCCTTCAACCACTATTTGGGCAGTATCTGGAGTATTTATATACAACCTACTCATTTTTTTACCTCCTAAAAGTATTTTTTCTAAAATATTTTAGCTATTTTTTAACAATAATTATGTAATTAAACTATTTAAATGTATTTTTCAGTTTTTATTTAATTTTCTGACTATTTTTATAATATCATATTTCGAGCTATTTTTCAGCATTTTTTTTGATAGTTACGTTAAAAACAAAACTTATTAAATAATAAAAAAACCTCATTTCAACTAAGAAAGGAGGTTTTTAATATATTTTTATAAAAAATATACTCTTTTTTTATATTACTTATCTATTTTGTGTTTTTATTATATTATAAAAAAAATATAATCCTTATATTTTTTTAAATATCTATATTTATATATTTCTTTCTAACTTTATAGTTATTCTTTTATCAATTTTATTTTTACACCGTATTTTTTTTCTATTTCTTGTATTTTAGATTTTTCTTTATCAACTTTATCAAAGTTTTTTCTACTAAGCTTTATGTCTACTTCATCTAAATTTTCATGATACTTAGAACTTAAAACTTTTCTCTCTATTTTATCTATTTCATATAATGCTGATGAATAGAAGTCATTTATTGTTTTTTCTTTTCTCATTCTGGATATCTCCATGAGTCCAAGTTGAGTAAATCCATAGACATAAGATCTTTTTCCCTCAATAGAGAGATTTTGAGACATTTTTTCTACTACTTTCTTTTTATTTTTATATGGTCTCATATCTATAAAATCGACTATTATAATGCCGCTAATATCCCTCGTTATAATCTGTTTTGCTATTTCATCACAGGCTTCCATATTAGCCTGAAATACTGTATCTTCATAATCTCTACTGCCCCTAAATCTACCTGTATTAACATCTATTACTGTCATAGCTTCAGTCTTATCAAATACAATATATGATCCACTAGCTAAAGGTACAATCCTAGATAAATATTTTTTAAGGCTGTTATTTATCCCATAACCTTCAAATATATCTATATTGTTTTTTCTATCCAACTTTTCTAGATATTTTGGATTGATTGATTTTACTATATTTCTAACTTCTCTATCTAAATCACCATCTAAATACACTATACTCTCTACATCCTCGTCAAGATGCTCTTTTATATAGGATAGTATTTTTTTATCTTTTGAATATAATTTTTTTGGGTAAAAACTTGATTGATATTCTTCCAGTATAGCCTGATATTTTTCTCTTAAAATTTGAACTTCCTCATATAAATCTCTTTCTGTACAGCCCTGTGCCTCAGTCCTAAGGATAAATCCCTTTTCTCCATTTGAAGAATTTAGTAAAATCTTCTTTAGCCTCTTTTTCTCATCATTAGATTTTATTTGATTTGAAAAGACTAACTTTTTATTGCTAGGTATATATACTAAATATCTCCCTGAAATACTTATTTCTCTACTTAGTTTAACTCTTTTATCATCTTTTTCTTCCTTTATCACCTGAACTAATACATTGTCACCTTCAAATAAATTATCTGACTCTTGAAGCTTAAGATAGCCTTGCTTCCCTTCAGCAATATTGACAAAACAAGCTTCCATAGCAGGCATTATCTTTTCTATTCTTCCTCTATATATATTTTTCAATTTTTGACTATTATTTTTTTCTTCTATTAAGATTTTTTCTATTTTATCATTTTCAACTACTGCAAGCTTTGTTGAACTAACAAAGTCTTCAATATAATATTTTTTCATAAATAACTCCTCATACTTTAATAAGTGGACAACCAAAGGCTATCCACTTATTTTAAAATTACTATAGTGGAGAAAGAAGCTCTCCTTGTATTTCAAAGTAAAGATTATTCCTTTTAATATCTACATCTAAAGGATCCATCTCTATATCTAAGTACTCCAATAACTTTGGTACAAATACATTCGTATTCAAATTTTGTTTTGATCCAGTAGCTAATATTGAAGATACTACTATCTTTTCATTATCTACTTTCTTTATATCAATAGTTTTAATCAAGGGTCTTATGTCAACTTCAACTATTTTTTTCTTTTTATTTCTTCTTGTTGTCAAGATAGATTCGCTACTTTTTAACTTTTCCAAGTTTTTCAAGACAGTTTCTTCATCTAGCTTATTTATATTTTCTATTTCAAATTCATAATCACCAAACATTATATTGGCTGCTAGTGCTCTTTCCCCACCTTCTAGTTCTATACATTTTTCAAACTGCATACCATCCGGAAGCTGCTTATTTATTCTATCCATCAATTCCTGAGAGCCTATATCATCTTTAATTTCTATATCTACATATTCACCATAGCTTTCAACTCCCAGAGCTAGGGCATTTCCATAGCTCATCTTTGGATGTGGATTAAAACCTTGTGAAAAAGCAAGCTCTACATTGGCTCTTCTAAATGCTCTTTGAAGAAGTCTTTGTACATCTAGGTGAGAAATATATATCATATCTCCAACTTTAATAAACTTTATTCTCATTGTTTTTGACATTAACATAGCCCCCTTCCAATATCATGTACATTGATACCACAACCATTACAACCGTGTCTACAATCCTCTGTAACTTTTGCTTCTTTTGCTGTTTCATTTTCTCTAACTAAAAATTCTTTTGTAACTCCTACATCTATATGATCCCAAGGGAATACTTCATCGTAGTTTCTTTCTCTGTGGGCATAAAAACTTGGGTCTAAATTATTAACTTCCATTGCATTTAGCCATCTACCTAAGTCAAAGTATTCTGACCAACCATCAAATTTTGCTCCATTTTTAAAAGCTTCTAATAAGACTTTTCCTAGTCTTCTATCTCCTCTAGCAAATACTGCTTCCATAAGACTTGTCTTTGAATCGTGATAGTTATATTTTATCTTTCCATTTCTAAGCTTTCCTACTAAGTGTTTCTGTTTGTCTCTAATCTCTTCTTGAGTATCCTGACCGTGCCACTGGAAAGGTGTAAATGGCTTTGGTACAAATGTAGAAGTACTAACTGTTACTCCAAATCTTCCTCCAACTCTACCACCATGAACATTTTTGTATATGCCTATCACTTCATAGGCAAGATCTCTTATTCCATCTAAATCTTCATATGTTTCAGTAGGAAGTCCTATCATAAAGTACAGCTTTACACTATTCCATCCCATTTCAAATGCTTTTCCAACTGCATTTCTTAAATCTTCTTCAGTAACACCCTTATTTATAACGTCTCTAAGTCTCTGTGTACCAGCTTCAGGAGCAAATGTAAGTCCTGTTTTTCTTACTTGCTGTACTTTTTCTGCTATTTCCATAGAGAAATTGTCAAGTCTAAGAGAAGGAAGTGATACTCCTATATTTTGTGGAGCATATTCTTCTACCAAAAAATCTGTAATCTCCTGTATCTTGGAGTAGTCGCTAGTACTTAAAGATGACAGCGAAATTTCGTCATAACCTGTGTTTTTTATCATATTGTCTACTATTTCTTTTAGCCTATCAAGTGACTTTTCTCTTATCGGTCTATATATCATACCCGCTTGACAGAATCTACATCCTCTTGTACAACCTCTAAAAAGTTCTAAAACTATTCTATCATGCACAGTTTCTATAAATGGAACGATTAGTTTTTCTGGATATTCAGCCTCATCCATATTTTCTATTATTCTTTTTCTAGGCTTATCTGGAGCAAAGTTTTTTAATTTATTTAATTGTTTTACAGTTCCATCTTCATTATATTCAAACTCATAAAAAGCAGGTATATATACTCCCTCTATCTGAGATACCTTTTCTAAAAAGTCTTCTCTACTTTTTCCATTTTCATAAGGATTTGTGCTAATCCATTCCTTGTATGCCCTTATTACATCTAAGTTCATATCTTCACCTTCACCTAAGACTACAATATCTACAAAATCAGCTAAAGGTTCAACATTATAGGCACAAGATCCACCTACAAGAATAAAAGGTTCTCTATTCTTTCTATCTTTTGCAAGTAGTGGAATACCCGCCAAATCCATCATATTTAGTATATTTGTATAACACATCTCATATTGAAGAGAAAATGTTACAAAGTCAAAATTCGTAATAGCTTCTCTTGACTCTAGTCCAAAGAGAGGGATATTATTCTCTCTCATCTTTTCTTCCATATCAACTCCTGGAGCATACACTCTCTCACAAAACACGTCTTCTTCTTGGTTTATGCAGTTATATAAAATATGACTCCCTAAATGGCTCATTCCAACCTCATACATATCTGGAAAACAATGAGCATATCTAATTAAATTCTTATTTGAAGTATCCTTATGAATAGTATTTAATTCATTACCAAGATATCTAGCTGGCTTTTCTACTTTTTTAAGTATCGCTTTTATATTTACTTTCTCCAAAATTTACCTCCACAATTCTTATCCTTACAATTATGTAGGGCTTCTATTTTTCAATACAAGCCCCTTTAAAATCAATATTAATTTCCTACTTACTACTTACTACTTACTACTTACTACTTACTACTTACTACTTACTACTTACTACTTACTACTTACTACTTACTACTTACTACTTACTACTATATTATACACTAAGAATCATCTATATAAAAATTAATATTTCTTCTTTTTAATAGAGATTTATTCTTTTCCTTCTCATATAAACATTTAGTACTATCCCAATATTTGCCATTGATGTCAATATTGAGCTTCCCCCATAACTTACAAAAGGAAGTGTTACTCCTGTTACAGGCATCAAACCTACAGTCATACCTATATTTTGTACTATCTGATAGGCAAACATACCTGTAATTCCTGCTACTATAAAAGTTCCATATGTGTTTTTTGATCTTTTAGCTATTGTCAAAAGTCTAGTTATAAGAAGAATAAATAGAATAATCATAATAAGCATACCTATTAAACCAAATTCTTCTCCAATAACCGCAAATATAAAGTCACTATCACGTACTGGTAGAAAATTCTCTTGATTTTGCGATCCATTATATAATCCCTTACCAGTTAGTCCACCAGATCCAATTGCAATCATAGACTGCAATACCTGATAGTTACTAGCTGCTTCTGGATTAAAAAAGTTTACTATTCTAACTCTTTGATGTGGTGCCATTAAAAAAAACATTACAGGAGTCAGTACAATAGCTGCTATTATAACATTTCTTATTATCTTCTTATCCAGCCCACCAACATAGAACATAAAGAATATTATACACATAAATACAATTCCTGTTCCAAGGTCAGGTTGACCTAATAATAAGCCTATAAATGGAAGTGCATATAGGACTAATTTAGATAATGTCTTTAACTCATTTAAATGTTCCTTATTCATATCCACTATTTTGGCATAGCTTAGAATAAAAGTTGTCTTTACTATTTCTGATGTTTGAAGATTGTAGCTACCTATACGAATCCAAGACATAGCACCAAACTGCTTATCTCCAATTCCTGGTATCAAAACAATTAACAACATCAACAAACTAAATATATACAGTTCTTTATAATACTTACCTATACTATTATAATCAAATAATAACAGTATTATTACTACAACTATTCCAAGAGCAAAAGCTAATAATTGTGTAATCATCTGTTTAAAGTCACCCGTTATGTTAACGTGAGTGGCACTACTCAGTACAAGTATACCAAAAGCAAATATTAAAAAGACTATAGTAACCAACTTCCAATCAATATTTCTTATTATTCTTGCCTTTTTACTATAATCTATTTTCTTCATCATTCACCTCTTCTTCTATAAGCAGATCTTTTATTTTATCAACAAATGTTTTTCCTGTTTTTTTATCTTTATTTCCTTCAGAAAAATCTTTTGTGTTATTATCATTACTATCTATCTTTTCATTTTTTATATCAAATTTCAACTCTTCTAGCTTGTTATGTGAATTATTTTTTTCATACTTACTAGGGCTATTCTTTTCACTTTCATCATCTTTTCTTGCTTTTCTATTAAAGTTAGCGTCTATCTCCCTAAAAGAGTTTCTTCTAAGACTATGAAGTAGATTCAAGGTCTTATTTCCCTCTGTATTTTCCATTTCTAAACGATTTAAATTACTCTTATCAGCAGAGTTTAGTTCACTATCATAATCTAGGGAGTCTTTTTTAGAATGTTGCTTTATTTCATATGAAAAATCCTCAAAAGACTGATTTTTTTCCATCATTATTCCCTGTTCCTTTATATCAAATGCCCCATAACTGGTATCTTTAATACTTTCTGGAGCGTATTTAAATAATATTTCTTTCTTCTGTGATATTGTAATTTCCTTATTTTCATTGATGTAGGCTATTTCTGGATTACTCATGCTACTTCTTCTCTGACTTATAGAACTTTCACTTTGGCAATCAAATATAGCTAACTTTTGAGAGTTAATCTGCCTTGCAATAACACATGCACTGTCATTTCCGTATGCCCCTGCATAGACCATTCCTCTTACCTCTCCCATAACAATAATATTTCCACCTGATATAACAGTTGAATCTACTTCTATACTTCCTAAAACTGTTATATCACAAGATGCCTTTATAACACAGTTTTTAGGAGTAGTTGTCATTATAACCAAGCTACCATTGTAATCTATTAGCTCTCCCTGAGATATATCCATTATATACATAGTTCTAATAGCCTTGAAAACAGCAGTTGCTCCCTTATATTCTTTCTGTTTCATCTGCTCATTAAAGTGAAATTCATCTACACCTGTATATGTTATATCATAATTTTCATCTAAGTATTCTATTATCAGCTTTTTTTGATAGGGAGAGACATAGTTGCTATCTATATCCGTCAATACTCCACCAATAAAAAAATTAGGGGATGACTTGATCTTGTTAGAGATTGAATCAAAAATAGACTCCATTGAGCTTTCCCTGTCTATATACAGTACTAGCCCTCGTCCTGTTCCTTTAAATTCAACCGCTTCTCTCTCCTTCAAGTTCATAATATCATCCCCTCAAACTAATATTTAAAACTATTCTATAGCCTTTATATCGCTATTTATATCTCTTGTCCTATCTTCTGAGCTACTCTCATTATCTGACTCTTCATTTTTATTTTCTTGAGATTTACTTTCTTCCTCATCTCCTTGTTCTTTCTTGTCTTGATCTAGCTTGTCTTCTTCTTTCTCATCATCTTCTTCTTTGATAAGACCAAAGTACTGTCCCATAACTTCTCTTATTGGTAAAATCGCGTAAGAACTTGATTCCCCTTGAGGTATTACACAAGCTACAGCTATCTCTGGATTCTCTGCAGGTGCAAATGCTACACACCATGCAAAGGAGCCATAATCTGGCTTAAACCTATCAATATCAGTATCGCTGATCTTTGCATTTAAAGATTTTATCGCCTTTCTAAGGTAAAATGCGTTTATTTTGTCGCTATCATCCAACTTTACCTTGATGCCTCTTTCCAATTCCTTTTCGTATTTTTCCCTATCTTCTTTTTCAGTTTTAGGATTTTTAATCTTTGACTTTAGCTCCTGTATCTTTTCATTTGTAAGTTCTAGTTCCCTTTCAGACCTAAGCTCTCTGTACCTTGCTAACAACTCTTTCTTTTCTACTCCATATGAAGCTATATGAGACATCAAATAGTCATATTCATTGTCGCTAGGTATTTTACCACTTTTTTCTGCAGTACCAGTTTTAGAAGCCACTGTTACTGGAAAATCGGAAAAGGCTCTTCTTGCTAGACCTACCTTAGATACTCTCACCATTCCGTCTTTCAACACTTCTAGATTATTATCATCCTTAAACTTAATTTTTTCGGATTTTTTCTTTCTCTTTTCAGTTACTTCGCCCTTTGGTGATTCCACCTTGTCTACTACATTCATATCAACAAGATAGCCTCCATTAGCTATTGCAGCAATATACCTTGCTACCTGAGATGGATTATATGCATTTTCACCCTGACCTATAGCCAAGTTGAAAGTATCACCTATACCCCATTTAGCAAAGTTGAAATAACTATATACCATTAAATCTGCATCTTTTTCGATATATTCTTCCTTTACAGATAATTTCCCTAATCTTTCCATTGTTTCTTTTCTTCCAGGTGTCTTATCTTCATCTATCCAACTTACTATCTCATTTATTTTTTCATCAAACTTTTCTTTATTTTTATCATAGTCAATTCCTTCAAAATGATTTCTCATTTTTCTATCCAAAGCTACTCTTAGTTGTGCTTTAGTTCCTTCAACCTTCTCATTCTCACTAGGAACCTTTCCATTTCTTTCTTCTAATTGATTTTCTAGGCCAGTTCCTTCATTTAAGCCGAACTTTTTGGCGTAGTCTAAAATTTTCTTAGCACCCATTCCAAGGTTTAAATCTTCTCCTGTTACCCAATTTTTATCACTACCAATAATATAAAAGTATATATTACAAGATTCTTGTATTGCCTTGTATAAGTTTTCAATACCGTGATTTTTACCTCCATGATGCCATATATAATCCGCAAAGTTTCTTCCAGCAAACCTTATTACACCAGGGTCATTTATAGTGTATCCTGGGTCTAAACCTGAATCTAAAGCTGCCATAGCAGTAATCAACTTAAATGTTGACCCGGGTTGGAATGCTCCTTGTGTTGCAAGATTTAAAAGTGGATTTGGAGCCAAGAAATCATTTGGGTTCTTTGGAAGATAGCTATTGTAATCTTCTGCACTTATTCCTCCAGCAAACTTATTAGGATCATAGTCAGGATAACTCGCCATAGATAGAACTTCACCTGTTTTGACATCTATAGCTACCAAAGCTCCAGATTTCGCATTAGGAGCATATTCCCCTATACTTATATTTCCAAATTGACTCTCAAATACAGAACCCGTTCTAGCTGAATCTATTGCCTTTTCTAGTGAACTTTCTGCAACCTTCTGTACTTTACTATCAATAGTTAAGTATACACTGCTTCCTGAAATAGGTGATACTGACTTCATTTCATCAATTACTCTTCCTACACTATCTACTTTAACTTCTTTATATCCAGATTTTCCTTTTAATCTTTTTTCATAACTATGTTCTATTCCAGATAATCCTATCAAATCATCTGGATTATATCCATCTTTTTTTAAATCCTGAGCCTTAGAAGATGGTATTTTACCAACGTATCCAAGTACATGGGACGCTAAATCAGTCTCTGGATATACTCTTTTCTGCTCTACAGCAACTGATACACCTGGCAGTTTCATAGCATTTTCTTCAATCTGTGCTACAGTTTCTTTCTTTATTCCCTTTGCAAGAGTTACTGGATTGTACTGAGTATATACATTAGATTTTAAAGTATCTCTAACTAGCATAATCTTTCTAGCTTCACTGTCAGACATACTAACATCTATTTTATAGTATTTATTTCTTATCAAGTCAAAAGCTTTTTTAGCTGATATATTTTCATCTAATTTATAACTTTCGAGCCAGTCGTTTTTATTTTTTTGCTGAGTAAACATCCACTCACTCACCAAAATAGGTGGATAATAACCCAAAGAATTCATTTTTGATTGTAATTCCAGCGGCTCCATATTTCTATCCGATGCCGATAGAACACCATTATCAATTAAAGAATCCACCATATAATAAAAACATTTTTTAGGTGAAAAATTCTTAGCTATTCCATTTTCAGACTTAAATTCTTCAATTTTTTTATCAAATGTAAAGTAATACTTTCCATTTTCTATGACAATAGGAAATTCATCCGTATATTCCTCATCATTTCTTTCCAATATATTTATTATAGAATAAGCAATCCTATTTGGACCTTCTTTCTCGCTCTTACCAACCTTATTAAAGGTATCTGCTACAATTTGCACAGTAAATTCTGGCTTATTACCTGCGAGTAAGACTCCATTTCTATCTTTTATTTCTCCTCTAGGCGCCTGAACCATTATTTGTTTATAGGTCTTTTGATTTGCTAACTCTAAGTAATGAGAATTTTTAATGGTAGTCATATATACGATTTTACCTAATATCACAATAAGTGCTACTATTATTATTTTATTAATAGTCTTTAATCTTTTTTTAATAATTGTATTCTTATTCATATTTAAACACCACTATTCTTCTCTTAATTTTTTGAGTCTTTCCTCAAATATAGTATATCCAAAAAATGCAACTAATGTATTAGCTGCGGGTATCGCCACAATACACTTTATTAGAGCTATTATAATCGGTGTTGGAACAAAGAATATTGCTGAAAACACTGCACTTATAATAGAATAAAAGACACTTACAATAGCTACTAAAAGACATACTATTCCTCTTTTATCCTTAAATATAGACTTTTCTATTATTGATATAAAGTAAGATGTTGCCAAAAATAAAATTGTACTAACACCAACTATACCTCCAGACATCAAATCGCTAATTAGTCCTAATAAAGCACATAAAATTAATGCATTATTTTTGTCTATGTATAAAGAAATAAAAATTATATATATTAGTAAAAAATTCACACTAATAAATGAGCTAATAAAGTTTGTAAAAAAAACTTCTACTAGCATAATTATTAGACCTATTATAAAAAGCATTATATTTTTCATATTTATCACCTACTCCAACTTTCTTGGAGATATAATACTCACATCATCTATTTTCTTAAAATCTACATTCGGTCTAACTTTTACTATTTTCATAGACTTACTTTTATCATTAATCACTTGTGTAACTTTGCCTATAGGTATATTTTCAGGATATAAACCTAGGCCAGATGTAACAATTTCATCACCTTTTTTAACCTTTGATCTTGAGTCAAATAGATAACCCTGTAAAAGTTTGTCCATATCTTTCAAATCAGACTTTCCTACAGTAGATGATGTTGTAATCACACCTTTATAGTCTTCTTTTCCTACTATTTTGAAACTTACAGAAGCTCTGGAATCAATTAAGGATATTGCCTTGGAATAGCTATTATTTACACTATAAACTATTCCAACGACACCTTTTCCATTTATTACTATACTATCTTCTTTTATACCTTTATCAGCACCAGCATCTATGACAAAGGACTGATACCAATCTCCATCATTTTTTCCGATGACACCTGCTGATACAAATTTTTCTTTTTGATCTCCCTGAACATAATTCAAGGATTTTTTTAAATCTTCAAGTGACTTTTGCTTGTTCTTGTCACTTTTTATATCTATTATCTCCTGCTTTAACTTTTCATTTTCTTTAGTTAGTTTATTCACTTTATCAGAATTATTTCTAAAGTTAGCAACATCACTTATAAAGCCTCCTGTTGCTTGAACAACATTATTGGTGTGTTTCCCTATATCATAAAAAAACTCAGAAGCAACGTTATCTTTTAAAAATGATAGTTTGTCGTTACCAGAAATAGACATCACAGATACTGCCACTAGAGCCGCAACTATAGCACTTGTTATTATGGACCTTACAGTAAATCTCGACCTATTGTCCTTCTTCAACTTCAAAGCAATCACCAACTAACTTTCTGCATTGATCTTTACAATACTATTAAAGATAAGCTCATTTTCAATTGATCTACCTGCTCCTATAGCCACACTCTGTAGTGGATTTTCTGAAATATGAACATCTAATGCAGTTTCAGATTCTATTAATTTGTCCATACCGCTAAGAAGAGATCCTCCACCTGTTAGGTATATTCCCTTTTCCATAATATCAGATGCAAGCTCTGGAGGAGTCTGCTCAAGAGTTGTTCTTATTTCCTCAATAATCTCAGATATTGGCTCTCTAAGTGCTTCTCTTACTTCAGTAGATCCTATAGTGATAGTTCTTGGAAGTCCAGTCAATATATCTCTTCCGCTGACATTAATTTCCTGTTCCATTTCAGATGCATAGGCAGAACCTATTGCAAGCTTAATATTTTCAGCTGTTCTAGAGCCTATAACTATATTGTATTCTCTTCTTACAAAATTTTCTATTGATTCATCAAACTCATTTCCACCTATTCTAATTGAATTGGCTACTACTATACCTCCCAATGATATAACTGCTATCTCTGAAGTTCCGCCACCAATATCAACAATCATATTTCCTTCTGGGTCATTGACATTTAAATCTGCTCCAATAGCTGCAGCCATAGGTTCTTCTAATATATATACCTCTCTGCCGCCTGCCTGTATAGCAGCCTCTTCTATGGCCTTTTTTTCTACTTTTGTAATACCATATGGTACACATATCACTATTCTTGGACTCACTACGCCCTTTGATCCCTTTTGTATAAAGTAACTAATCATAGCCTGAGTTGCTTCAAAATCTGCTATCGCTCCCTCATTTATAGGTTTGATTGCAACTATATTTTCAGGTGTTCTACCTATCATTTCACTTGCCTTTTCACCAACTGCTAATATTTCATTATTATCTTCTCTTATCGCTACTACAGAGGGTTCATCTACTACTATCCCCTGTCCTTTTATGTATACCAAGGTATTTGCTGTGCCCAAATCAATACCCATATCATTTGTAATTATATTATTAATATTTGATCCAAAAAATTTGCTAAAGAATCCCATCTCTTCCTCCTATGCTTTAATAATTATTCATTTAAAACATCAATATAATACTAGGCAATATATACAAATATTATATTATAATGTTATATAAACATACAATTCAAATTTATATAGATTAATTTTATAATAAAAATTCAATCTATTCAATAAATATGACTATCTAAACTAATTTCAAAAACGCAAAATAGAATATTTTCTTGATTAAAATTCTCTTTTCAAAAAAGATATTCCTTCTTTAAAATGCAGATTTCTATAATTAATTTTGAGTTTATAAATCTAAATAATGCTTATATAACCACTGTTTATTTACATTTTTTCTCTACTATAGTATATCACATCCATGACGAATATAACATAACAACATTGATACAACTAACTAATTAAATATAGTTATTGCTATTTCAAAAGTTACATTTTGTATCAAATTAATCTAATTTTATTATTATACAAATAAATATTAAGAAAGCAATAAAAATCGCCGTTATTTATATTTTTGATTGTGTAATACACTAATTTATATATATCAATCAAGAAGCTAGTAATTTTTAATAAATATCTCTAGCCTCAATAGATAGAGAAATAGATACAATTCTTTTTAGATACCTAATAAAATTGCACGCTCTAATATTAATATACTATATTTTTCTTAACTTGAGTTAAACCCTGATATAGCTTTTTTCTATATTATCTAAATATCTCCTTCTTCTTTTAGGCTATAATATATACCATCTCCTATTATTATATGATCCAAGACATCTATACCTATAATATTTCCAGACCTAATTAGTCTTTTACTTATATTTTTATCTTCTTCAGAGGGCTTTGGATTTCCAGACGGATGATTATGCATCAAGATTACCGAATTTGCACTCTTTTTTATTGCCTCTACAAATACTTCTCTTGGATGGACTATAGAGCTATTTAAACTTCCAACTGAAACATCTACATCACATATAATTTCATTTTTTGTATTTAATAATATCACCTTAAAAACTTCTTTTTGTAAGTATCTCATATCACTCATATAGTATCTATATACATCCCAAGGATTTTTAATTTTATATCTCTCAGGAATATACTTATCTATTCTATTCCCTAATTCTATGGCTGCCTTTATTATACTAGCCTTGGATGGTCCAATACCTTCTATCATACAAAGTTCATCTATTGTTAGTTTTTCAAGACCTCTCACTCCATCAACTGTATTTTTAATTATTTCTGTACTCAAAGCTACTGCATCCTTTTTCTTGCTACCAGTACCAATCAATATTGCTAATAGTTCTGCATTTGAGAGATACTTTATACCTCTTCTCATCATCTTCTCTCTTGGCTTTTCTTCGTCTGGCATATCTTTTATTTTTACGAGTGTCATTTTATTCTCCTTATCTATATAGTTTATATATTTATTATTAGATTTACTAACATAGGTCTATAGTCAAATCTAATAATAAATAACATCTTTCTATTAAAAATGATTTGAAATTTTATTTATATAAAGATAAAAAATATATAAAGATAAAAAAGACAATAAAAAAGACAATAAAAAAGCTACCATGAAATTTAATTCATAGTAGCTTTTAATAATTTCTTATAATATATCTAAAAATAGTATAACTATTATTCAGATTTAGCTTCTGCCTTAGCTTCTGGAGCTGTAGCCACAGCTGCCTTTACTGCTGGCTTTTTTCTTTCCTTAGGCTTAATAACCTTAGTTGGACACTTGTCAGCACACTTGTTGCACTGCTTACATTTGTCATAATCTATACGAGCTAGCTTATTTTCAAATATAATAGCATCAAAAGGACATACCTTGAAACAAATTCCACATCCTATACAACCAACTGAACAGTTATCCTTTACAGCCTTGCCAAACTCATTTGACATACATTCTACTGTTACTTCTTTGCTAACTGGCTTGTGCTCTATAAGTCCCTTTGGACATATATCTATACACTTACCACAGTTAACACACTTTTCTTCATCTACTACTGCTACTCCATCTACAACGTGAATAGCATCAAATGCACAAACCTGAACACAAGTTCCTAGACCTAAACAACCATATGAACAACCTTTTGGTCCTCCTATCAATGAAGCTGCTGCTCTACAATCTTGTAATCCGCTGTACTCATATTTATTCTTAGTAGCCTCGCAAGTTCCCTTACATCTAACATGCGCTACCATCTTTTCACCTGAACCAGCTGTTACGCCCATGATGTCTGCTACCTTTTCAGCAACAGCTTCTCCACCAACTGGACATCCATTTACTGGAGCATCACCTTTTGCAATCGCAGCTGCAAGACCACCACAACCTGGGTATCCACAACCACCACAATTCGCTCCTGGTAATACTGTTAGTATTTCAGCTTCCCTTTCATCCACTTCAACTGCGAACTTCTTTGAAGCAAAGTCAAGGATCATACCAAAGATTAGACCGAGTACTCCTAGTACTACTATGGCATAAACAATAAGCATTCTTCAGTACCTCCCCTTATAATTTTATTAGACCTGTAAAACCTAAGAATGCAATTGACATTAGGCTGGCAGATATTAGTGTTATAGGGAATCCTTCAAACGCTTCTTGAATATCAGCCAATTCAAGTCTCTCTCTTATTCCTGCAAATATTACTATTGCAAGTGTAAACCCTATACCGGCACCAACACCGTTTACTAGAGTTTCTATTATATTGTAACCCTGTGTTATATTAACTATTGCTATACCTAAAACGGCACAGTTTGTAGTTATCAGTGGAAGGTAAACTCCCAATGCCTGATATAAAGATGGAGAAGTTTTCTTAATTACCATCTCAACGAACTGTACTATTGAGGCAATAACAAGTATAAATGCTATTGTCTGCAAAAATCCTAGGCCAAATCTATCCAATATCATTTGGATGAAATATGTTATCACTGAAGCCAACGCTATAACGAACGTAACTGCAACACCCATACCGATAGCTGTATCTGTCTTCTTAGAAACACCTAGGAAAGGACAAATACCAAGGAACTGAGAAGTGATAACATTGTTTACAAGAACTATATATATAAATAATAGTATTAAATTCATTATCTACACCCCTTTACGCCTTTTTCTTAGTCATCTTGTTGAATATAGCCATTAGGAATCCTAGAGTAAGGAACGCTCCTGGAGGAAGTATAAACAGTAATGTATTTACACTAGATGGTAAAAATACAAAACCAAATATGCTACCTGCACCAAGAATTTCTCTTACAGCACCTAATACTGTAAGGGCTATAGTAAATCCAAGACCCATACCTATACCATCCACAAACGATGCTGCTGGACCATTATTAAAAGCAAAACTTTCTGCTCTTGCAAGTATGATACAGTTAACAACGATAAGTGGTATATAAAGACCTAGGGCTTTGTCTAAAGCTGGCACATAAGCCTTTAACATCATCTGAACTATTGTAACGAAAGTAGCTATAACTACTACGAAACAAGGTATTCTTATTTTATCTGGAACAACTTTTCTTAGAAGTGATATTGCTAAGTTTGAACAAGCAAGAACCACTGCTGTAGAAAGACCCATACCTATACCATTTATTGCTGAGCTTGTAACGGCAAGTGTTGGACACATACCTATTACCTGTACGAAAGTAGGGTTCTCGTCAATTAGACCATTTTTAAATATTTTACCTAAATTACTCATATCTAACCCCCCTCTTATTTACTTAAAGACTCAAATACCTTAACTGCATCATTTACACCGCTAGTAACAGCCTTTGATGTAATTGTTGCACCAGATATTGCCTTAACTTCATTTTCACCTGGCGAACCACTCTTGATAACTTCTAGTTCCTTAGCTTCTTTACCTTTGTACTGACCATTAAATGCAGGATCAGCAGCCTTAGCACCTAGACCTGGAGTTTCTGTATTGTTACCAATATTTACTCCTGTTATCTTTCCGTCTTTACTAATACCTATAGTGATTTCGATTTCTCCGCCGTAACCTGATGGCTTAGACTTGATAGTGTAACCTACCTGATCTGAACCGTTACTTCCTTCGAATACTTCAGATATAGTAGCCGCCCCAGATGATTTATAAGAAGAACTTTCAACTTCCTTAAATTCTTTTGCTTCTGGAAGAACTTGTATTCTAGCTTCATTATTAGCTTTTTCATTACGCTGTTCTATAATAGGTGCAGTTATCTGGTCGGTACCAGCAAGTAGTAATGCAGAAACGGCACAAAACGCAAGTAGAGTTCCACCTATTTTAAACATACTATTCATTATTTACGCACCTCCCCAAATACTCTGTTATGTACATATTTGTCAATCAATGGTACTAGACAGTTGGCAAATAGTATAGAGTAAGATACACCTTCTGGGTAACCACCGTATAATCTTATACAAGTAGCTATTATAGCCGCAATTGCAGCGTATATTATCTGACCCTTCTTAGTCATTGGTGAAGTAGTGTAGTCTGTTAACATGAACATACCACCTAGAAGTAATCCACCTGCTAAAGTCTGGTATAAAGCAAACTCTGCATTGAATCCACCAAGTAAGAAAGTAAGTATAAATACTAAACCTATATATGTAACTGGCATTACATATGAAATGATACCTTTGTAAATTAGATATATACCACCAATTATTAGTAATAATGCGCAAGTTTCACCAACAGTACCGCCTATATTACCCATAAACATCTGACCTATAGATATACCAGCATCGTGTAGTTTATCAACTGCACCTGAGGATGTTCCCATACCTTCTGCTCCTGCTAGCTTCATATAGCTTAGTGGAGTTGCAGAAGTTACTGCATCAGGATTGCTTCCTGGCGCTAACCAAGTAGTCATAGCTACTGGGAAAGATGCCAATAAGAATGCTCTTCCTGCTAATGCTGGGTTAAGGAAGTTAAATCCTATACCACCAAATAACATCTTAACTACTACTATTGAGAATATTGACCCTAATATACACATCCATACAGGAAGACCTGCAGGAACGTTAAAAGCAAGTAGTAAACCTGTTACCACTGCTGATAAGTCATTAATAGTAGATTTCTTTTTAGTAATTTTGCAGTAGGCCCATTCTGAACCCACAGCACCAATAACGCAGGCTAAAATAGTAACTAAGCCACTTACTCTAAAATAGTACAAGCCAGCTAAAGTTGCTGGAAGTAGCGCTATTAAAACTTGCTTCATTATATATGAAGTATCTTCCTTACTCCTAATATGAGGTGAAGAAGATACTATCAACTTATTATCCATCACTCGTTCCCCCTCTATTATTTCTTTTGTGCCGCAGCAGCTTTTCTTCTCTTAGCACCGATTTCTCTCTTTGCCTGTCTGATTGAAGGTAATAAAAGTCTTCTTGAAGGACAGATATAAGAACATGATCCACATTCTATACAATCCATCGCTCTATGCTTTTCTGCTTCATCAAAATTATTTTTTAACGAATATGCACTTATGAATAATGGCTGAAGGAATGCAGGACATACGTCTGTACATCTTCCACACTTAATACAGTTCATTGGTTCTGGAGCTGTAGCCATTTCTTCATCCAAGATTAATATACCTGAAGAACCTTTATTAGTAGAAATATCATCTGTAAACTGTGCTAGACCCATCATCGGTCCACCTGCAATAAGCTTGCTGGCTTTCACACCTTCTTTTACACCGCCGCATTGCTCGATGATTTCACTAAACTTTGTACCTACTTTTGTTATTAAGTTTTTAGGTTCCTTGATACATGGACCTGTTATTGTAGTAATTCTTTCTACTAAAGGCATACCTTCCTTTATAGCTCTTGCTATAGCAGCAGATGTAGCTACGTTATCTACAACTGCGCCTGCAGCTATTGGAAGTGCACCTGAAGGAACTTCTCTACCTGTACAAGCATAGATTAATTGCTTTTCTGCACCTTCTGGATATTTAACCTGTAGGCTTACTACTTCGATTTCTGGGTATGCACTTGCAGCTTCAACCATATTCTTTATAGCTTCTGGTTTATTAACTTCTATACCTATGAAACCTTTCTTTACATCCAATACCTTCATCAAGACTCTTAATCCGTAGACAACTGTTTCTGGGTATTCTACCATCAATCTATCATCTGCTGTTAGATATGGCTCACACTCAGCACCATTTAGTATTACGTATTCTGCCTTTGAATCTGGCGGAGGAGATACCTTAACGTGGTTTGGGAAAGTTGCACCACCCATACCAACTATGCCGGCCTCCTTAATAATAGCAACAATTTCTTCTCTTGATAAGTCTTCTATTTCACCATGTGGTTTAACGTTTTCATGTAGTTCTTCCTTAAAATCATTTTCAATAACTACACACATAGCAGTACCACCTGGTACGCCGCATTCCTTAATGGCCTTCACGACACCAGATACTGATGAATGAATATTCGAAGATACAAACCCTTGAGCTTCACCAATTTTTTGACCTAACTTTACTTCATCCCCAACTTCTACGATACACTTTGCTGGTGCACCGATATGTTGTTGAAGAGGAATATAAACAGTCGCAGGAGCTTTTGCTCTCTCAATTGGTTTTTTGTTTGCGTACTCTTTTCCATATGGAGGATGTATACCTCCCTTAAAAGTTAAGAGTTTCATCATGTTACCTCCTATTCATAACTAATATTTACTTTTTCCTCTATACTAGTATACAACATTTATGTGTATAAATCTATATTTTTATATCATATTTAATATGTCTGCTATTGTCTTTTTTTTGACTAATTATATTTTTTATTAATTGAGAATATTAATTTCATAACATATCCTATAATTAAGATTAATTTATTATAATTAATTAATCTTTTCCTATATATTATGAATATTTATAAAAAAATAAGAGTCTTTATAACTTTATAAAGACTCTTATCCTATGTATTTTATTTATTTAATGAGTATGTTATTAAATATACAATGCGATGATCTTACTTTAATATCTCTTCAACTATAGGTATAGCATCTACTGGAGTTTCTGAGTATATAAATGTATCATAGAAGTGCTCTATCCATTCTGGCTTCAACTCTTCATCATGATATACAGTACACAATAAATCTCCCTGTGCTATCTTGTCACCCTTCTTTGAGTTCATCTTTAGACCAACTGCATAGTTTATAGGATCTTCCTTAGTAGCTCTACCTGCTCCTAGGTGCATAGCTAAGATACCTAATTGCTGAGAGTGTATATTGCTTATATAACCAGCTTCTTTTGCCTTCATTTCAGTTACAAACTTAGACTGTGGAAGTAACTTTGTATTCTTTATTTGTTCTACATTTCCACCCTGTGCTTCTACCATTTGTAGGAACTTTTCATAAGCTCTACCTGAAGATATAGCTTCTTCTAGCATTTTTCTAGCTTCTTCCTTAGTGTTAGCTACATTACCCTGCATCAACATTATTTCACCTGCACACATACAAAGTTCAGTAAAGTCCTTAGGACCTTCTCCCTTTATTGTTTCTACAGCTTCTTCAACTTCTAAAGCATTACCTATAGTATTTCCTAGAGGCTGATTCATATCTGTAATCATAGCCATAGTATTTCTTCCTAGTCTATTTCCTATAGAAATCATTGCAGTTGCAAGCTTCTTAGCATCTTCTACAGTATGCATAAATGCACCTTCACCATACTTAACATCTAAAAGTATAGTATTTGATCCTGAGGCCAACTTCTTTGACATAATTGATGAAGCTATTAGTGGTATAGCGTCTACTGTGGCTGTAACATCTCTAAGTGCATAAAGCTTCTTGTCAGCAGGAACTAATTCACCAGTCTGACCTATAATAGCTAGACCTATTTCACTTACCTGCTTCTTAAATTCTTCTTCTGTAAGGAATATATTGAAACCTTCTATTGACTCTAGCTTATCAAGAGTACCACCAGTATGTCCTAGTCCTCTTCCTGACATCTTAGCCAATTTAAGACCACAAGCTGATACCATAGCTCCTAGTGCTAGAGAAGTCTTATCACCTACTCCACCAGTTGAATGCTTATCTGCCTTTATTCCAGGGATACTTGATAGATCTATTACATCTCCACTGTTCATCATGGCTTCAGCTAGTGTAGCTGTTTCTTCTTCACTCATTCCGTTGAATAGTATCGCCATCAATAAAGCACTTATCTGATAATCAGGTATACTTCCATCAGTTACACCATCTATCCAAAACTGTATTTCTTCCTTTGTTAATTCTTGATTAGTTTTCTTCTTTTCTATTATATCTAAAAATCTCATATTATTATGTACTGGTTTCCCAGTCTCCTTTCAAATGTATATATTTTAAGCATTTCTGCTTTTTCTAAAGCAATTATTTTGTGTATAAAATAAATTTATACTATTATTCTTTATAGCTATTTTTAGTCTATAAAGCAGACTAAATAGCTATTTATTTAACATCTATAAATTCATCAAACCTAGACTAAAAAGCTAGGTTTGATATTTTATAACTACTATTTATTTATATTTTAATCATTATTTTAAGTCAATTATCATTATAACAATCTATATTATCTTAAATAATTATAGAATTTTTTTATTATATAAGCATCAATAAACCAACTATCAATGAAGATAGTAAACTCACACTAAATCCGCCTATCATACCTCTAACCCCAAGTCTTGCCAATGTAGACTTTTTCTCTGGGCAAAGTATAGCTATTCCTGATACACACATACCTATACTACCAACATTTGCAAAACCAGCCAATGATATACAAAGCATTAAAGCAGTTCTTTGATCTAGTGTAGATAGTATTGGAGCTAGTTTACCATAAGCAACAAATTCATTCAATACTAACTTACTACCTAGTAATTCTCCTGCCTTTAGTATATTTGGCCCATCAAGTCCCATAAGATATCCTATTGGTGCAAATATATAAGAAAGTATTCCTTCTAGAGAAAGACCAAAGTTACCTAGTATACCATTTATTAATGCTATCATAGATATAAATGCTATTAAAGCTGCACCTATTGCAAATGCCATCTGCATACCGTCCATAGCACCTGCTGAAAGAGCATCTATAACATTTTCATTGTCACCTTTTCTATCCATAGATACTTCGCCTATCTCATTCACTTTTTCAGTCTGAGGGCAAATTATTTTAGATATAACTACTGACCCTACTGGAACCAATGTAGAAGCAATTAATAGTGCTTCCATAGGAATACCCAAAGCTGCATATCCAGCTATTATACTTACTGACATACTACCCATACCAGAAACAAGTACAAGCATTATCTCACTATCTGTCATATAGTTCAGATATTTACTTACCAATATTGGTGAGTCTGTCTGACCTAAGAACATATTGGCTACTGCTACGAAACTCTCAACTTCAGAAGTCTTAAATATCTTACCAAGTACCCAACCTAGCTTTGAAACAATAAATCCTAATATACCTAAATAATACAATACTGCTACCAAACCAGATATAAATACTATATTACCTAGTGTCTGGAATGCAAATATAAATCCTGTAGGTGCACTTGGAAGTCCCAAAGATCCAAATACGAACTGAATTCCTTCACTACCATAGCTCAACACCTTTGCAACGCCGTCGCTGACTTTTGCTATTACTACTCTACCTGCTGGAACTTTTATTATCAAAGCAGCTATTATAAACTGTGCAATAAAAGCTTTTAACACTTGCTTTTTGTCAACAGCTTTTCTATTATGCGAGACTAAAAACATTACAGCGATAACTAAAACAATACCTAATATGTTTAATAAAACCTTCATAAAACCTCCTGATATTTGTAATTACAATTATTTATAATTCAACAAATACCTTTTTTTTATTTTTAAAGGACTAACCTTTAATTAATTAAATTTCAAGCTCTTTTAAAAAGCTCTTGCCAGAAAAATCTCCTGCCGTATTAAATATGTCGGCGATTGTCTTCGCTATATCTGAGAAACTATCTCTAGTCTTAAGATCTACGCCTTCTTTTATATTATTACCAAATATCAACATTGGTGTATGCTCTCTAGAATGATCAGTACTTGGAGTAGATGGGTCACATCCGTGATCCGCTGTAATAATCAATACATCCTCATCTCTCATTTTATCTAACATTTGACCTAACTGTATGTCAAAGTCTGTTGATGCCTGAGCATATCCTTCTATATCATTTCTATGACCATACTTCATATCAAAATCTACAAGATTTACAAAGCATAAACCTTCAAAATCCTTATCCATCAAATCTAAGGTAACATTCATACCATCAGTATTGTCTTTTATTCTGTTAGTTGACTGTATTGATTTACCTGCAAATATGTCATATATTTTTCCTACACCTATAGTATCTAGACCTGCATCTACTAATTCATCCATTATAGTCTTTCCTGGAGGAAGCAATGAATAGTCATGTCTATTTGGAGTTCTTGTGAACTTTCCTTCTTCTCCAATGAAAGGTCTAGCTATAACACGTCCTGCACCTAGTCTTTCACCTGTTAATAGCTCTCTTGCTATTTCACAGTAACTATAAAGTTCTTTGACACTTACTATATCTTCATGAGCTGCTATTTGAAATACTGAGTCGGCTGAAGTATATACAATTAAGTCCCCTGTTTCCATATGATGCTTACCATAATCTCTTATTACATCTGTTCCTGAATAAGGCTTATTGCAAATACACTTTCTTCCTGTTCTCTTTGAAAACTCCTCTAAAAAGTCTTCTGGAAAACCATTTGGAAATGTTGGAAGCGGGCTATTTGATATTATTCCTGCTATCTCCCAATGTCCAATCGTTGTATCTTTTCCCTTAGAAGCTTCCTTCATTCTTGCAAAGCTTCCTATAGGAGATTCTATCTCTCTATCTAGTTCTACACCTTCTATGTTAAATAGTCCTAGCTTCTGTAAATTTGGAGTATTGTATCTTTCTGACTTTACTATAGCTCCTAAAGTATTACTTCCTTCATCACCATATTCTTTTGCATCGGGCAATTCCCCAATTCCAAAACTATCTAGAACTATAAGAAATACTCTCTTAATGTTTTCATTTCTTGTCATACTATATTGAACAATCTAAGTTTTTAAGATTATTCTCCTCCCTTCAATCATTTTTATAAAATAAATACATAAAAACGCTAATTTTTTATTTTAATATTCTCCGTTAGTATCCATTCCCTTAAGCATCTTAACAGCTGAGCTAGTACCTATTCTGTCACAACCAGCTTCTAAGAAGTTAATTAAATCTTCTACTGACTTAACTCCACCAGCTGCCTTCATCTTAACGTCTGGTCCGATGTGCTTTTTAAATAAAAGTATATCTTCCATAGTTGCTCCAGCTGTACCAAAACCTGTAGAAGTCTTGATATAATTTGCTTTTGCATTAGTTACAGCCTTACACATTGCTATCTTTTCTTCTTCATTTAAATAACAAGTTTCTATTATAACCTTAAGTATTTTATCTCCACAAGCCTTCTTTAAAGTTCTTATTTCTTCTTCAACCTTGTCATAATCACCATTTTTAACATCAGATATATTTACAACCATATCTATTTCACCTGCACCATTTGCAAATGCATCTTCAATTTCCTTAACTTTTGATCCAGTTGAATTATATCCTAAAGGAAAACCAACTACTGTACATACATTTAGCTTATCCCCGTACTTTTCTTTTATTCTCTTTATGTATGCTTGAGGCACACACACAGATGCAGTCTTATTTTCTACAGCTTCATCACAAAGTGACTGAATATCCTCCCAAGTAGAAAATGCCTTTAATAGTGTATGGTCTATGTGACTTAATATTTCTTCCTTATTCATTTAATTCTCCTCCTGAACACCTAATAAATGTTTGTATTTCAACAGTAATGCTTTCTAGTGCAAACATCTAAATGAGTTTATGTAAATGTTTTCACACCTTTTTTTATTTTATAAATATATATTTAAGCTTTTATTTTTTTACTTCATCAAACTAAAGTACTATTTTCCCAAACTTTATATGGTATATAATTATTTTATTTAGTATTTCAATAGATTAATTTCTTAATCTATCCTTAATAATACACTTCGATAAAGGCTTTGTCAATATATTTTTGTGTGAACTTTAACATTTTTTTCATTAAATTTTCTATTTTAGGAACTTTTTTCACAAAAAGTAATACAACTATAACAAATTATGTTATAATTGTATTGACTTTTTAATAATATTGATGAAATAAAATTAAAATATTAAGCAAAATTGCGAGGGGGATATAATTTGTCTAAAAAAGAAGACAGGCTAAATAAAATAATCTCTATATTAAAAAAATCAAATGGTGCTTCTGTAAAAGAACTTGCCAGTGAATTTGATGTTTCAGAAATGACTATTAGAAGAGATTTAAAAGAATTAGAAGAGAAAAACATTATAGATAACTTTTATGGTGCAGCAGTATTTAATCCTAGAGAGGACAACCCTATAACTTTCGCCGATAAAAACGAATTCAACTATACTATTAGCGAAAATTCACATTTAATGGATTTTGAAAAAAATAAGATTGGTAAAAAGGCTGTTGAGATGATACAAGAGGGCGATGTAGTAGCAATTGATGTGGGTACTACAACAGAAAAGCTCACTCAAAATATACCTACTGACCTTGATTTTACAGCAGTTATTTTCAGTGCAAATAATCTTATACATCTGCTAGCTAGACCAAATGTAAAGATTGTTATGCCAGGTGGAGAATTTCATAGGGATACAGGTATGTTTGAATCCTCAGAAGGACTTGCTATTATTGAAAACACCAGAACTACAAAGTTGTTTTTATCTGCTGCAGGCATACATGAGAGATTGGGCATAACTTGTGCTTACTCATATGAAGTTGCAATTAAAAAGAGTGTGATAAAGAACTCACTAGAAGTTATTTTACTTGCTGACTCTAGTAAATTTTCAAATATTTCACCAGCTTTTATTTGTAATTTAGACTGTGTTGACAAGGTAATTACTGATTCACTCATAAATGAAAAATGGGTAAAACTTCTTAAGGAAAAAGGTATAGAACTTATAATCGTATAAATTAAATTTTACAATAAAAAACCCAAGAGACTTTTTTGTCTTTTGGGTTTTTTGTCTTTTTTTATTCTTAACTCTATATTCTTTATGTTATAAAATTAAATTTATAAATTTTTAAATGTATTTAAGCTAATATCTATAAGCTAGTGAAAGCTTCCTAGTGACTATAGTCTAATAAAACTGTAAAGCAGTAACACTTCTATTAATTACAGGCTAACAAAACTGTTTTAATAAAAGTAAATTAAAATTATAAATATATAAAACTAATCTAGCAAATCTAATCTATATTTGTCTTTTCTCAAATGTTTCAATAGAGGCAATTCTTTTCTTGTTTTTTCTAGCTCTTCCAAGTTAATCTCAGAATATAAAATACCTTCTTCTATACCAGCACAGGCTAGCACTTTTCCCCAAGGATTTACTACCATAGAATTTGCATAGGAAATATATGATGAGCTTTCATCTCTAGCTGGAGCTGCAGCAACCATGTATACTTGATTATCTACTGCTCTCATCCTTACAGATATCTCCCAGTGAGCTGGGCCAGTTGTCATATTAAAGGCTGCTGGCAATAAAATCAATTCTGCTCCCATCATAGATAATGCCCTAAAATACTCTGGAAATCTAATATCATAGCAAATTCCTATACCAATCTTTCCAAGATCTGTATCAACAACAGTGAAATCATCTCCTGGAGTTAATACATCACTTTCCTTAAACTTTTGACCACCTTCAATATTTATATCAAATAAATGCATTTTTCTATGCCTAGCTATAAGTTCTCCTTCTCTATTATAAAAATATGAAGTATTATATATTTTCCCATCTGATTTTTCAGGAATTGATCCTGCCAATAGATATATACTAGATTCCTTTGCAACAGACATCATAGCCTTGGAACATTCTCCTGGAAACTCTTCTGCATATACAGAAAAACATTTATTGTCATATGGACACATAAATATTTCTGGGAGAACTACTAAGTCTGCCCCATTTTTTGCAGCTTGTCTAATCATTGAAACTGCCTTTTTGATATTTTCATCTTTATTATCAGATACATTCATCTGAACTATCCCAACTTTAAATTTCCTCATGATATGCCTCCCTAAATTATGATTTCTTATCTATATTCTAATCCAAATTCCAGTATTTATCCACATTTTTACTGTCTTTTCCACATTTTCCATTTATTTTTTTATAATAAAAATAGCACTACAGAAAATCCGTAATGCTATATAATATTCTTCATTTTTAATTAAGCAAATCTTCTTGCTCCTAGGCACTTAACCCACTTCTCTGAAAGATTAGATATCTTAACATATTCTGGATTAGATGCACTACCACTAGCATGTATAAACTTACCATTACCTAAATATATACCAACGTGGCTAGTTCTTCCTCCACCCATAGTATCAAAGTATAGCAAATCCCCTGCCTTAGCATTGCTCATAGAAACTGCTGAACCAGCATTTGCCTGATCTCTAGATACTCTTGGTATATTTATACCTAAAGCATTTTTATAAACATACTGAGTAAAGCCTGAACAGTCAAATCCAGCTGTAGTTGTTCCACCCCATGAATATTTTACTCCTAATAAAGACGTAGCAGTATCTACAACCTTCTTTGAAGATCCACTTGCATTATTATCAGGCTTTTCTTCAGGTTTATTGTTTTCATTCTGACCGTCTTCCTTTATATTACCAGAGCCATTATTATTGTTATTATTATTTTCAGGATTGCTTGGTGTAGTCTTTGTTATATATCCAGCACCAACATAACCTATCTGTCCATTTTCAAGCTTAACCTTATACCAACCATTTTCTTCTCCAATAATGTTAACTATTGAATTGTGATTTAAAGTTGTTATTACAGATGTATTAGTACCTGCACCTGATCTTACTCTTAAACCAACAGTACTATTTACCTTACCCTGATTAGAGTTTTGCTTATCTTGTTCCTTGTTATAATCAATTAAGTTTGTATTATCCTGTTCAACAGTCATATCAATATACTTACCATTAGCCCATCCAGTTGTTCCGTCATTTAATAGTACCTTTACCCAACCGTTTGGATTTCTTTCAAGTACCTTGAATATTTCACCTCTATAAATAACACCAGAAACACCATTAGAAACTGAAGGACCTACTCTTACATTAAGAAAATCTGTAGAAGTTACCTTTCCATTAGTTTCTTTTTCACGCTGATCTGTCTTATTATTATTAAGTACATCTTCTGTTGATGTCTTATCTTCTGTTTTTACTGTTTCATTTTCCTTATTTGCTTCTTCATCTCCAGATACATAATATCCACTTATCCATCCAATTTGTCCACTTTCAGTCTGAACCTTTGTCCAGCCATTCTTTCTTTCTAATACTGTCAGCTTTTCTCCAGCTTTCAGTTCCATTATCTTTCCAGAAGTTACATCTGCTTCTTCTCTAAGATTAGTAGACGTAGTTGTCTGTGGAGTCTTATCTTCTGTAGCATTTGTTTCTACAGCTGCATCTGTCTTTATATTTTTAACTGCTTCTGTGTCTGCATTTTTGTCTTCATTTGTATTTGTTATATCTGCATTTTCATTAGCAGCATTTTTGTCTTCATTTGTATTTGTTATATCTGCATTTTCATTAGCAGCATTTTTGTCTTCATTTGTATTATTAGTATTAACACTCTCATCTATCTTATTTACTTCTTCACTTGCAGCTGCTTCTTCATTTGTAGCTACTGCATTTCCATTTGTTGTCTTTACATTATTTGTCTCTTGTGTTGGAAATTCTGAAACATTATTTAAAGTAGAGTTTGTGTTTACACTTGTCGCTTCTCTAGTAGTATTTGTTTCTGTAGCTGTTACTGTCTTTACATTATTTTCTGTAACTGCATCTGACGTTTGAAGTTCTGAGACTTTATTTGAAGTTGCATTTTCCTGTGCATCTTTGTGGTTAATAGTTGTAGTTGCCTCTGTCGCCTGTTCCATAGCGCTAGCATTTGAAACCGATATGGCTACAGCTGCTGCACTTAACCCTAATACTGTAATTGCTTTATTCATCTAATTCTCACCTCTCGTAATTTTCTTTCTATTATCATATTTATAGTAACTAATTTAGACCCAAATTATTTGTCACTATTTTTAAATTTTTATTTTTTAAATTCATGTTTTCAACTCTTAAATTTATATCACATTCTTATAATACATCATTTGATTACAGTTTGTAAAGCTTTTTTTTGAAAAAATGTCATTTTATATCATATTTCTGTAACTTTTGTACCCCATTTTGTAACCTTTTGCTCTATCAAGCACCTTGTTTTTGTTACTTTTTTGTAACCATGCTGTTTTCAGCTAAATTATTTTTTAATTTTCACTTAAATGTTCACTATAATTTTTATTATCCACTATATATCTGCTATTTAGAATATTACATAGTTTATTTTATTAATTTTTTTATTTATAGTTTTATAAAAATCCAGTAATCTTTTGTCTTTCTAATAAAAACACGGTTGTTACTATTATGTAACAACCGTGTAACTTTTACCATTATACTCTTTTTTATAGCAATCAATCAATAGTTTTTTTGATTATTTTTTAAAAATATCAAAATTTCTATCTATCTTCACAAAAGTATATACTATTATATAGATTTTATTTCTTTTAATTCAAATCCCAATTCTTCGACAGCTTCTTTTAAAATACTATCTTCTATATTACTATCCATTTTTATATCTGCGTATCCTCCATCTAGATTAATCTCTATAACTTCTATACCGTCGACATCTTCTGTAAGCACAGCATTTAATCCTTTTACACAGTTTGCACAGTGCATTCCTTCTATTACAAGTCTCTTCTTCATTATAACATCTCCTTTTATTAAAATAGAATTTAACTAGATCCTAACAAGGGTTACTAATAACCACTATCATTAGTTTATCATATCATAAATTATTTTTCATCTTTAATTTATCATAGAGATGATTATTTTTTATAACTAACATTTTAGCTAGCCTTAGCTATTTAAAAGCCTTTCATAATAATTTTAGATATTTTTTCTAATTTTATATTCTATTCTAATGTATACCCGAAAATTATCTGGAATATAGACTATCTATTATACAACTCTTTATATTTTCTATAGTTTTTCAAAACTTTCTCAGTATATTGAGATGTTTCTTTAAAAGGAATACTTTTTAGGGACTTGCCATCATTACTATATTTTGGTGATTTTAGCCATTTTCTAACATTTCCTGAACCACCATTATAAGCACTTATAACTAAATGCAAATCTCCATCAAACTCTTTTTCAAGCCTACTCAAGTACCACGTACCTATCATTATATTAGTTTCTGGATTATGTATATCTACATTTCCATTGATTTTAAGTTCTTTTGCGGCCCAAGAAGCTGTAAGATTTGTTATTTGCATCAAGCCTGAAGCCCCTTTTCTAGATACAGCATCTGGATTAAATTTGCTTTCTGTTTTTATTACACTATAGACCAAGTATTTATCCACATTGTACTTTTCAGAATAGTGCTCAACATAATTAGAATATTCTATAGGATAAAACCTTCTCTCAATACTTTCATAGTTTACGCACAAGACAAGAATCAATAATAAAATTGAGATCAGAGTGACTTTATTGCGTATATTTTTCAAGCTATATTCCTCCGCCTTCTAACATCCATGCCCTAATCTTAAGCATGAGCTTTATAACATTGTCCTTTAAATCTTCTCTCGTGTAGGAATTATCTATTATATAATCTGCACGCTTTATCTTCTTTTCCTGACTCATCTGACTGTTTATTCTTTTAGTTGCTTCATCTTTTGATAGATTATCTCTAAGCATTACCCTTTTAAGCTGCTCTTTCTCATCACAATAGACTACAATCACTTTGTCCACCATATCTTCAAATCCAGCTTCATAAAGCAACGCTGCATCAACTACAGCAATTTCATTTTTTTCTTGATATTTAGACAAACGTTCTTCTATAATAGATTTTATTTTTTTGTGAGTTATTTGGTTTAATTTTTTTAGTTTATCCTCATTATAGAAAACCAACTCACCTAGCTTTTTTCTATTTATTTCGCCATTATCTATTGCATCATAAAAAAACTTTCTCATTTCCATCATAACATCTTCATTCTTATATATTTCTCTAGATATTAAATCCGCATCTATTATATGAATTCCACGCTTTTCTAGTTCTTTGGAAACACTGCTCTTTCCACAAGCTATATTGCCTGTCAAGCCTATCTTTAACACTCTTTCATCCCCGCCCAATTCACTTTTTATTTTATTCAAATAGCAAAGCCATCTTTGAGAGCAAGGTATAATTCTCTAATTATTCTAATTAAAGAAGCTTTATACATTACTTTTTAAAAATGGCTAGTCAACTATAGAATACTTCTATTATTATATCAAATCTTTCTCATATTTTTTAGTATTTTAGTAATTTTTATTATTTATTTTGTTTCATACCAAGATTCACCGACATTTAAATCTACATCTAAATGAACCTTAAGATTTACTGCATTTTCCATTTCAGATTTCAATAATTCTACAACCCTGTCAATCTCTTGCTCACTAGCTTCAACTATCAACTCATCATGCACTTGAAGAATAAGCTTAGATTCTAATTCTTCTTCTTTTAATCTATTATATACATTTACCATAGCAATCTTTATTATATCAGCTGCACTGCCCTGTATAGGAGCATTCATAGCAGCCCTCTTGCCTCTATTTTTATCTATAAAGTTGCTAGACTTGATTTCAGGTATATATCTTCTTCTGTTAAACATAGTTGTTGAATATCCCTTTTCTTCTGCTGAAGATACTATATAATCCATAAATCCCTTTATTCTTCCATACTTGGCAAAGTAACTAGCAATATAATCTTTGGCCTTTTTTTGTGATATTCCTAAATCCTTTGCTAGACCAAAATCACTCTTTCCGTAAATAATCCCAAAGTTTACTGCCTTGGCTGCACTTCTAAGCTCAGGAGTTACGTCTTCAGAGTTTACCCCAAACACTTGTGATGCTGTTTTTCTATGTATATCCTCTCCACTTTCAAAGGCTTCTATCATATGTTCATCTTCACTCATATGAGCCAATACTCTTAATTCTACCTGAGAGTAGTCGGCATCAACTAGCTTTTTACCTTCTTCAGATATAAATACTTTTCTAATTTGTCTTCCCATAGATGTTCTTACAGGTATGTTTTGCATATTAGGATCAGTTGATGATATTCTCCCTGTAGTCGCTATAGTTTGATTAAATGAAGAATGTATTCTGCCATCTATAGGATTTACCAGTGACTTAATTCCATCTATATATGTAGACTTTAATTTTACTACACTTCTATACTCTGTGATTAAGTCTATTATTGGATGCTTATCCCTAAGCTTTTCCAAAACTTCTGCATTTGTAGAATATCCCGTCTTTGTTTTTTTAATTACTGGAAGCTCTAGTTTTTCAAACAAAACTACACCTAGTTGCTTAGGAGAATTCACATTGAACTCCTCACCTGAGTATTCAAATACTTTTTTTTCTGTAGTTTTTATAATTTCATCAAACTCAGCTCCGAGACTATCTATTATATCTTTATCTGTATAAATTCCTTCATACTCCATATCTCCAAGGACTTCTATTAAAGGCATTTCTACATCATAAAAAAGCATCTCCATATCATCGTCTTTAATTATTTGCTTCATCTTATCAATCACATTTATTACAGTATTTATCATTCCCTCTGCATATTGATCTAGCTTTTCTACTTCCACATCTGGATAATCAACTGCCTTTGCTCCCTTACCCAATAATTCTTCTTTTGAAGTAACCTTTTTATACAAATATTTATTTGCTATTATATCAAAGTCATATGATGTTGATGATTTTGAGTCTATAATATACTCTGCAATAGATACATCAAATGCCATTGGATCTAATTCAATGCCATAAGGACGAAGTGCAATATAATCTTGCTTTAGCTCATATCCTATCTTTTCTATATTAGAATCTTCTAATACTTCTTTTATCTTTAATATATCATCTCCGTCTAAATAGTATATTAGCTTTGCATCCAGAGATAGATATGTCTTATATATATTTTTTTCTAATATATTTCCAGCCTTAGAGAAAGTCTTTATACAAAGTCTAGAACTCTTTTTTGCATCCTCTATAAACTTATCTATATTTTCAAGCTTTCTTATATCAATAGCCTCTTCTTCTATATCTTCATTTGATAGCTCACTAACTCTCGAAATTAGACTAGTAAACTTCAACTCTTGAAATTCCTTTATTATATCTGAAAGTTCAAAATCTCCAAACTCCATACTATCAATATCAAAATCTATAGGAACATCTCTTATTATTGTAGCAAGATCTTTACTCATTATAGCTTCTTTTTGATTTTCTTCAACCTTTTTCTTCTGTGCTCCCTTTAATTGATCTATATTATCCAATACACCTTCAACACTTCCGTATTTTGTTAAAAGCTTAATTCCCGTCTTTTCACCAACACCTGGTATTCCCGGAATATTGTCTGACTTATCTCCCATCAATCCCTTAAGATCAATAAATTGACTTGGAGTGAGACCATATCTTTCCATAACTGTCTCTGTATTGTACTCTTCTACCTCAGCTATTCCCTTTTTGGTAATCAGTACAGTTGTGTCATCTGATGCTAGCTGTATTGCATCTTTATCACCAGTTACTATATATACCTTGTATCCATTCTCTTGTCCTTCTAGCGATAGTGTTCCTAGAATATCATCTGCTTCATACCCTTCTATTTCTTTTCTATCTATATTCATCTTATCCAAAACATTCTTTAAAGGCTGCATTTGCATAGCAAGTTCTGATGGCATTTTTTTTCTACCTGCCTTGTAATCATCGTATGCCTTATGCCTAAAAGTTGGCGCCTTCAAATCGAAAGCAACAGATATATGAGTTGGTTTATAATCTTTTATCATCTTAAACATCATTGTTAAAAATCCATAAATTGCATTAGTCTGAAGTCCTTCTCCATTATCCATAGGCGGAAGTGCAAAAAATGCCCTATTTATAATAGAATTTCCATCAATTAATAGTAATATTTTATTTTCTTTATTTGTCATAATTTTCCCCATTTCCTTAGTTTTTATCTTTTTATATTATCATCTCTTAAATCTATCAACTAGATTATACCACAAATAATACTCATTGAATTTTTAAATTCTTTTTTAGTTTCTATCTTGTTTTTTTAAAAAAAGTATGATATTATATTACATGTACTTAGAAGTACTTAATTTTTTAGTGTTTTCCGCTATTTTATAAATTTTTTTATGAAAAACACAATTTAAATAAGCCGCTATGGCGGAATTGGCAGACGCACAGGATTCAAAATCCTGCGGTAGCAATATCGTGCCGGTTCGACCCCGGCTAGCGGCATTTATTACCAAAGCCATAAGGGAAGAGTTCTTTCTTTATGGCTTTTGTTCTGTATAATTATAATTTTTACCAAAATATGCTTTTAAAAGTATTTAACTTTTAGTATTATATATATTAATAGAAGAAAACTATTATTAACATTTTGTTTATCTATGAATATATAGTATAATTGTACTATAATATAATTTTATGGAGGTATACTAATGGATATAAAACAACTGGAAGTTTTTGTTGCTGTAGCTAAGCATAAAAGTTTCTCAAAGGCAGCTAGGGAACTTTTTCTAACACAGCCAACTGTTAGTTCACATATTCAAAATCTGGAAAGTGAAATGCAGACAGTGTTGTTAAATAGAAATAACAAAACAATAACTCTTACAGATTCGGGCAATATTCTTTACAATCATGCAATTGTTATATTGAATGACTGTAAAAAGGCAGTGTATGATATAAAGGAATACTCAGGTAGAATTGAAGGCAGTTTAAATATTGTTTGTAGCTCCATTCCTGAGACATACATATTTCCAAAGTTTCTAAGTAACTTCTGTGACAGGTATCCTAATATAACTTTTACAATTAATCATTGTAATTCAAATCTAGTTATACCTGAAATTTTAAGTGAAAGAGTTACTTTTGGTATAGTAGGCTCTAAACTCAAACATCCTCACATCGAATACTCTGACTTTATAAATGATGAGTTGCTTCTTATATGTCCAAATGACTGTAAATTAGATGTAGATCAGGACGGATATATTGATATAGAGAATCTTAAAAAATTAACTTTTCTTATGAGAAAAGAAGGATCTGGAACTAGAAATGTCATTGTCAAAACTTTAAATTCGAGTCCAGTAACCTTCTCTAGCCTTAAGGTTAGAGCTAATGTAGAGTCAAATGATGCTATTATTCAAATGGTAAAAGAAGGGCTAGGATGCTCATTTGCATCTCAAATATCTGTACAAGATATGATTGATAGAAATGAACTAAAGGGGTATAGAATAAAGGGATATAAGTTTGATAGAAACTTCTATTTTCTATTCTCGAAAAAAAAGGTGTTTACTCCAACGGAGAAAAAATTTCTGGAGTTCTTTGAAGAGTTCTATGGCATAAGTATCAATGAAGATACTTCTTTGTAAATACTTATTTTAGATTTTTTTAAAACAAATTATCTACATTTTAATATGTAGAGTTTTATAGTGTATTTTAACTAAATATTTTTTAATAAAAAGCCACATTATGCGTAAGTAGTATTTTCAATACTCTTTATGCATAATGTGGCTTTTTAGTTTATTTTTCTAATATTTTATCTACTACTTATACTTCTACAGTTTCTTCAATTTCTACTGTTACTTCTTCAACCTCTTCATCAGGATGAACAACCTTTATATTACTTAACTGTTGTCTAAATCCTGCTCTGAAATTTTCTAGAAATTCTTTTCTCAAAATACCTCTTTCTTTTTCTTCACTTGATGTAAGTTTTCTTTCCTTGGCAAACTTTGCCAATTCATTTATTCTTGCTAATTTATCTTTATCGAATTCATTTATCATATCCATAGTTATACCTCCTAAACTCTGTCTTCCGAACTACATTATACTACACCTTATAGATTTTTGCTATATATTTTTTATTTTAATATTTGTATATAAGAATTAGATCTTTAGACTTACTGCAAGTCTGAGTTGCTTTTTATTGAAAGCGTATTAAACTCTTTATAAAAATCATCCAAGTTATCAGCTATTATATCTACAGCCTCCTTAACTCTTTCTACAGACTCCCTAGCAATATTTATTCTAAAAAACCTATCATCTATCTCATTGTCAAAATAAATAGATCCTGGTTGCAAAACAACTCTTTTCTTCAGCATGAAGTCTACAAAGTCTCTAGAAAAATATCCCCTACTCAATTCAATAAAAAAGTTAATGCCTCCATCAGTTTTAATAACTTTTAACCTTTGCCCTAGTCTTTTATTTATATAGGAATAACATTCAATAAATTTTTTAGTGTATATTTTTTCCACTGTTGAAATATGCTTTTTCCAATCAAACTTATCCATATAGTAGTATAAGGATTTCTGAATCAAAGTAGATGTTGATATATCAGAATTATATTTTGATAACATAGCTCTGTTCATAAGCTCAGTAGGAATATCCATCACACCTACTCGTAAGCCTGGCATAAGTATTTTAGAGAAACTCTTTATATAGATTACTCTATTGTACTTATCATAACTTTTTAGAGTTCTATTATTGCTTGAAAGAAACTTAAAGTCACTTATGAAGTCATCTTCTAATATATAAAACTCATATTCCTCTGCAAGCTCTATTAACTTTTTTTTCTTACTTTCTGAATATGTTATACCAGTTGGATTTTGAAAGTTAGGCATTACATATATCATCTTTGGTCTGATTTTATCTAACTTTAATTTTAAAACACCAATATCTATACCGTCTTCCAACATTGGTATTGGAACTAACTTTGATCCCCTACTCTTTAAAACGTCTATAGCACCTGCATAAGTTGGTTCCTCAATAAAAACAATATCAGAGTAATTTATAAGAGTTTTGGCAACTATGTCTATTCCTTGCTGTGCACCAGATATTATCATCAAATTCTCTGAACTAGTATTTATATTGAAGTTTTTCAAATATCTTACCATAAGCTCTTTTAGGTCACTTATGCCATTTCCCTCATCATAATTGAATATACTTGCATCATCTTCTTCGAGGGCCATATTTATAGCCTTTTTAAAATCTTCTATAGGAAATATCTCCGGTGATGGATTTCCGCTATCCAGCCTATAAAATTTATCATCCTCATCTAAATCCCTCTTAGAATAACCATTACTTTTGCTTGATATGAAAGTCCCACTTCCAACTCTCTTATTTACATAACCGTCTGACTCTAGTAACTCATAAGCCTTTACTACTGTTACATTATTTACTTCCAAAAAACTTGCTAACTTTCTTATAGGTGGTAATTTATCATTTGAATTTAACTTGTCTTCCAGTATCATTGATTTTATATTATTGTAAATCTGTATATACTTACATTCATTACCAGAAAAATCTACCTTGTAATCCTCAAACTCCATAAATATCCCCCTTTATCAATATATTAAATATCTTTTATATGAGCCATAATGACATATATATTCTTTATTATTCCTATAGATATAAATATTTTTTTAAATACTTATATAAACTATAACACAATTACTTAAATATTAAATAAAAAATAAAAGTGTTGCCATAAGACAACACCTTTACTCCCAAAACACCGTAGGCTAATTAAATTCACACCCGAGAATCACCCAGGTGGGTGACCCGCCATATATTTTCCGAATTCCTAAATGCAATATTTAGGCTTTTCTTACTCGTATATGAACGATGTCTCCCGTATTACAAATGTAGGTTGAACTTACATATAACCTTGTCGTATGTTCTAGCTATATATACATTATATACCAAAACACAAATTTTTTAAAGTTTTTTTGTATTTTTTTTCTTAAATAATGTTTTTTATTTTAAAATTTATATCATCAATCATAAATAAACTTAATTTTATTCGTTTTTCAAAGTATATTGTTAATTAACTAAATAATTGTATATAGCTTCTCTTATATAATTACAAATATGATTTTATTCATTTCTATCAAGAACACTTTCCCTGTCAACTATTCTATAAGGTAGTTCTACTTTTTTCTCTCCAATATCTTGTCCTTGTATTACCTTTATAATCATTCTTATTGCCACTGCACCCATATCAAATAAAGGCTGATAAACAGTTGTTAATTTCGGTCTATATATCTTGGCAAACTTAACATCATTAAATCCTGCAACTGAAATATCTTCTGGAACCTTATATCCCATATCAAAACAAGCATTTATAGCACCTATCGCTGCTTCATCACTCGTAGCAAATATTGCGTCAGGCTTTGTTCCTTCATTTAATAGCTCTTTAGCCGTAGCATATCCATCATTATATGTAGCTCCACACGATTTAACAAGCTTATCATTGTATTCTATATTATTTTCACTAAGAGCTTCCTTATATCCCTGAAGCCTAGCATCTGCAAGATTTGATATATGATAGTTTGTTCTAAGTAGAGATATATTTTTATGACCTTTATCTATCAAAAATTGTGTCATATCCCTAGTAGCAGGTGCATTTTGAGTAGAAACATTATATATATCAAAATCTCTAGTTGTTTTACTAATATAGACTGCTGGTATACCACTGTTTTCTAGTATATTCACTATCTCTTGATCTATATCCCAGCAAATCATGACTATTCCTTCTACCTGCTTTGCTCTTAATAAGTTTATATTTTTTATTTCCAATTCTCTTTCTGAGTATGTGTTAGCAAGAAGTATATCGTAATTATACATCTTTGATATCTCTTCAATACCGTTTAATACCTCTGCTGAAAATGTATCTGTTACTTCTGGCACAATGACACCGATTAACTGACTCTTTTTAGTTACCAAACTTCTTGCTAATGGATTTGGTACATATCCCGTTTCCTTAATAACGTCTAGAACACGCTGCTTAACTTCATTTGTAACAGGTTTAGAATCATTTATTACTCTCGATACCGTAGATATTGAAACGCCAGCTTTTTTCGCAACATCTTTAATTGTGGTTGGTTTCTTAGTTACCATTTTATAATCTTTGCCTCCTTTTTTTATTTTATAAAACTAATATAGTTAATTATATATAATATCTTATCCTTGTACAACACTTTCCAAATAGTTGTATTCCCTAATAATATTAATTAAATTTAGCTGTATCCATTTTCCTCTTATTTTCATTATATACTATTCACAAAAATAAATATAGTTTTTTTCGGTATTTTTTGTTGAAAAAAAGCCAGTAATATATTAAGATACTGTTATAAAGTGTTATTTACTTAAAAATGTCAACTAGCCACTATGATACTTTTTTTAATCGTGGTGCTTAAGTAATTAGTTGCCTAGACTAAATAATTTGTGGGGGAGGTAATCTAAATGTTTGAAAAAATCAAAGAAATCATAGTCGACAAGCTAAACATAGATGATGACAGCTTTATCACTTTGGATACTGATTTAATGGAAGATTTAAATGCTGATTCTCTTGATGCCGTTGAGATAATAATGGACATTGAAGACGAATTTGATATTACGGTTGAAGAAGAAGATGTTGAGCAGATCAGAACTATTTCTGATATCATCAATTATATTGAAGAAAACAACTAAGATTGTAAAAAGGGACATATATATGTCCCTTTTTACGTTCAAGATATTTTATTTATTTTTCTTCATAAAACTCTACATTTTTAATAGTGATATCTACGCTTCCATCACTATTTTGTCTTATAGAGTACTTCATTGGATCTTCAAAATCTTCCAATAAGCCTTTTACATCAAATCCCGTATTTGTCTGTATACGTCTTCTTTTCAATTTTTTTTCAACCCAAGTTTTATCTATTGGAAACTCTCCTGTAATTTCTTTGTCTTCCAAGAGCTCTTTATAACTTTCTTTTCTTTCATCATCTACTATGCACTCTTCTACAAATTTGTCTATATCAACATTATTGTCTTCTTTCAGAACATAGTTCATCATACTTCTAACATCTTCTGCATCTTTTACATTGTTTCCATATGCATTTGTAATCCAGTTATCAGTAACATTTTTAAAAGACTTTGTAAGATACTTCTCATCTCTTACCTTTTCAACCTTTAAAAACTCTGTTACAAAGCTAGAATCTGTTTCATTTTTCTCTGCAACTTTATCTAAAACATTTAAATGCCACTCATCATTTACACCACTCACACCAACTAGTGCTGCATGTACAATCTTCTGTGATGACTGAATTGCTATATCATTAGCTATCATTTTGATTGATACCTTTTCATTTTCATCATCATAACCGATTTCATGAGTATATAACTTTTTATAGTCAAGCTTAATAATAGCTACACCCTTTTGATCCTTATTTGTATATAAAACCACGGCTAGATCACAAGAATCAAGCTCTGCATTTATCTTCATTGCTTCAAATAAAAATCCTGCAATACCCTGTGAGCTTACAACAAATGAGTTTTCGTCATATAATATATGATCACAGCATACTCTTATTTCATTTTCATTATAATCGTTAAATTTTGCTTTTCTTAAATCATCATCTCTCAGTACTCTTCTAATGATTTTTTGATAAAAGGCGTCTATCTCAGGTGAAATAGCATTTTCTGTGTCATTTAGCACTGGAAAATCAGAATTTTTATCCAATACATGAATTATTACCTTATTAATAATCAATACTCTTTCCTCCTAACTTTTCTATTAATTCCTTCATATCTTCTGGAATATTACTTTCTACTTCGATTCTATTTTTAATTCTAGGTTGATTTAATCCTATCCTACAAGCGTGAAGTGCCTGTCTTTCTATAAGATTTTCATCTACTCTTCCATAAAGATCATCACCTATTATTCCATGCCCTATATAAGACAAGTGGACTCTAATCTGATGAGTTCTCCCAGTTTCTAATCTCAGCTTTACAATAGTGGCATTTTCCATTCTTTCCAACACTTGATAGTGAGTAATTGATCTTTGTCCCCTAGGATCTACACATCTAAGAACAGAATTCTCTTCAGATATCATAAGTGGCTCATCGATAGTTCCAAAGTCATCTTTCATCACACCATCAACTACTGCTATGTACTCTTTATTCATTAAATCATCGCTCATATCTTTTGATAGCCTATGATGTGCATATGCATTTTTGGCCAACACAACAATACCAGATGTATTCATATCCAGTCTATTAACAAATCTTACCTTGTACTCTTCCTTTGACTTTTCGATATAATTTATAACGTGGTTTGCAAGTGTTCCCTTGTAATGACTCTTGGTTGGATGAACAACCATATGTGCAGGCTTGTCCATAATCAATATATCAAAGTCTTCATACAAGAGCTCAACCCCCAAATCCTCAGATACAAAATCACTCATCTCTTCCTCTATAGGAATCTCTATAATGTCACCACTACTCACTATGGAAGATGGTTTTTTAAATTCGCCATTAACAAATATTCTTTTTTCTCTTTTCATTTTAGATATTGATCTAGTTGAAAATTCCAATTCATTAAGCAAGAACTCCTTTAGTTTAATGTCTTCTTCAACAGATATTACAAACTTATTCCATAATTGTTTTTCTTCAATAAACACAATTTTTCCATCCTTAACTAAGTATTTCTTTTTATCTATACCTTGTTATTATACCATAAATATATTATTTCCCATAAAATTTTATTAACTTTACTTTTTCTTATTATTATAATAATCTTATTTTTTTCACTAGATTTCATTTTCTTGTTTATTTTTACACTCTTAGTTGTTATCATATACTTATAGTATTTATGAAAGAAGGTTGAAAAATTATATTATGAAAAAAAATATTACTATTAGATCTAACCGTCTAGATATTTCACAAAAGATAAAAACAATAATCACAAAAAAATTCTCAGAATATGGATATAATGTTAGCGAAGAGTTTACAGATAAAACTTCTTTAGTAATATCTATTGGAGGAGATGGCTCTTTTCTAAGGGCTGCTAGAGAGCTAGACTTCCCTGATGTGCCTTTTTTCTGTATTAATACAGGCCACTTAGGTTTTTTTGCTGAGATACTGCCAGATGAAAAAGAAATTGATTATTTTATAGACAGCTATATGAATAATGAGTTTGAAATCAATGAGCTTCCTCTTTTAGAGATTGATATCGAAAATAGTGTTCACTCTGTTAGAGACTATGCAATTAACGAATTGGTCGTTAGGGGAAATCGATCTAGAACAGCTCATCTAAACCTTTTTGTAAATGGTAATTTTATGGAAACATTTAGCGGCGATGGACTTATACTTTCAACATCAACTGGTTCCACAGCGTACAACTATTCAGCAGGAGGTAGCATTGTTGATAATCGCTTAAAAATTATGCAAATCACTCCTATTTCTCCTATTAGTAGTAATGCTTTTAGAAGCTTTACATCTAGCATTATACTACCTGCTGAGGATAGTGAAATTAGCATAAATCCTGAGTATAAATTTGATAATTCTATACTCATAGTGATTGATGGAGAAGAAAAAAAGTACCAAAATATCAGTAAAATTAAATCTCGACAGGCAAGTAAAAGAATAAAGCTATTAAGATTAAGAGATTATGAGTTCTGGAATAGAGTTTATATGAAATTCCTTAAAACTTATGACTACAAGGAAAATGAAAGAAAAAGTTTTTAATTTAGTTAATTAAAAACCAGATGCCTGAGCATCTGGTTTTTTAATCATTATCTTTATTGCTTTCTTTTTCTTTATATTCTCTAAATGATATTTCATCATCTATTTCTTCTACATCATCTATCATCATTCTAATTGCAGCAATTCTATTTTTATCAAGAGATAACACCTTGACTCTAATAAAGTTGTTTAGTTCTATCTCTTCGCCTTCTATTGGAAGTCTATTTAAATAACCTATGATATATCCACCTATCGAATCAAACTCACCTGACTCAATATCCTTATGTAAGTACTCATTAACATCGCTAATTTTTGTACTACCATCAACAATATATTCATTGTTTGATATTTTAACTATTTCATCTTCATGTTCATCATATTCATCTTCAATATCTCCAACAAGTACCTCAACTAAATCCTCTATTGTCAAAAGCCCAGAAGTACCACCATATTCATCTAAAACTATAGCTATCTGAGTTTTTGCAAGCTTCATTTCTTCTAAGAGCTGAGAAATTTTCTTAAACTCATATGTAAAAAATACATCACGCATATAATCTTCTACCTTAAAAGTTTCTTCCTCTTCATCAGTTAAAAATATTATATCTTTAATATTCAGTATTCCTACTATATCGTCAATATTTCCTCTATAAACTGGAAATCTACTCATTTTTTCTTCTTTAAATAGATTTAAAACCTCATCATAGTTTGCATCAGCACTCACTGTAACCATATCTATTCTCTGAATCATAGCATTTTCTGCCTTCATATCACCAAACTCAAATACATTGTCAATTATTGCTTTTTCTTCCTGCTCCAGTACACCTTCTTCGTGACTGAAGTTTACCATAGCTTTTAGTTCCTCTTCTGTAACAAGAGACTTCGGATCATCGTCTTCGATTCTTAATATTTTAAATATCAATGTAGTCATTAGGTTTATTAAAAATACTAAAGGAGCAAATATTACAATAGACAAGTTTAATATTTTGGCAACAGCTAAAGATACTCCCTCTTTATTATTTGAAGCAAGAGTCTTTGGTGTAACCTCACCAAATACCAATATAAGCACTGTCATTATAGCTGTAGCCCAAGCTACACCCTGACTTCCAAATAGACCTACCATTACAGATGTAGATATAGATGTTGCTGCTATATTTACTATATTATTCACTACCAAAACCGTGCTCAAAAGCTTTTTAGGCTCAGATATTAACTTTTCTAATACACTAGCACCTTTAACGCCCTCTTCCTTTAAATGCCTTACTCTTACCTTGCTAATTGATGTCAGCGCCGTTTCAGCTGCTGAGAAAAAAGCTGATATTGAAAGCAGGATAAACAAAATAACTACCTGAATCCACAAACCACCAGAATCCAACAAAAACCACTCTCCCATATTTAAAATTATTTTATCTTTAAATTTTAGACACTTCTAACTCACCTATAAGTTTTCTGCCTTAAATTATAATACAAATTTATTAAAACTTGTATATATATAATAAAAAAGCCTTTCTTGTCCACCTATATACTTTGCATACCTTGTATGCTTTATATATAGCAAAACATCTTAAAAAAAACAAGTAAAGACTTAATTACTTTGTCAAACTTTACGCTTTTATTATATCATAATAAAACACAAATTTCTATGTATTTGCCTGATAATATTTACTTTTCATTTTCATTTAATATCTTTTTAAAAACTAATCATATATTGAATATTCCCAAAAATAGATACTTTAAAATATTATTTAAAGCTTTAAATATTTCTTTTTCAGATTTTTTATTTTAAATTAGTAAGATAGACTTTAATCAAGTACTTGAGTAATTATAGAAGATGATATAGACTCATCCATCTCTACTTCAAGCTTCATAGGTATTCTTGTTTTTATCTCGTCAACATGTGATATTATACCTACGCTTAGAGTATCACTAGATAGTTTTTCTAAAGATTCTATAACAGTTTCCAGCAAGTCACTATCTAAAGTTCCAAAGCCTTCATCTAGGAAGAAAAATTCAAGCGGCGCACTTCCCTTTAGCTGTATTTGGGAAGAAAGAGCTAGTGCAAGTGAAAGTGATGTTAAGAATATTTCTCCTCCAGATAATGTATCTGCAGACCTTCTTATTCCACCATTGAAATTATCTCTTATCACAAATAAATACTCTGAATTGATTTCAAGTGAGTATCTTCCATTTGTAATACTATCTAGTCTTTTAGAAGCATCAAATACGATATTTTTTAGATATATTTGAGATAAGTACTCGACAAATCTGTTGCCCTTAAATATCTTTTCTAACTCTTTGATACTGTCCATTATCTTAGATTTTTTTTCCTGTTCTTTTAAAATATCTTCTACTACTCTCAAGTCATTCTCTAGTTTATCAAGTTTATAAATTGCTTTTGTCAATTCTTCCTTTAATAAATCTAGCTTTTCTAATATTTTATTTAAAATCTCTAGCTGAGCATCTTTTTCTTCCTTAGACACTGTTCGACTTAATAGCTTTTCATTTATATTTTTTAGTTTTATCTTATTTTCAGATAAACTTTCCTTATAATTTTCTATATCGAGCTTATACTTTTCTATCTCTCTATCATCTAAACAATATTTTTCTATCTCTTTATCATTCTCAAATTTATTCTCTTCTAAAAGAAGATCTAGCTTGCTCAACTGTTTCAATAAAGCTTTATTTTCATACTCTAATAAAGTTTTATTATTCTCTATTTTTCTATAAATGCTTTCAATATTTTTTGCTTCTTCTTCTAAATACTTTCTTGTTTCATTATAATTTTCTTCTACAACCCTTATAAAAGTATCTAGTATTCCTATAAATCTGTCTTCCAATTTACAGTCTAATTCAACAATATTTTTAAGTCTTTCTAAATCTACATTATCTTCTTTTTCAGAGATTTCTTCAGATCTGGATTTTATAGCTTTGTCAATTCCCTCTAATTCACTTTTTTTAATTGCTATTTCTTTTTCCAAGTTTATTAGGTCAGTTTTTATATCTTTTTCTTCTTTTTGAAGAGATTTTAAATTTTTAATATTTTTTTCTCTTTCAACTTCTAACTTTCCAAGCAGTTCCAAACTCTTTGATATTTTTTCATACTCATCCTTAAAGAACTCTTTATCAACTACTAGCTTTTCTCCAATTTCTTTTAGAATTTTATTTTTAATATCAGAAATTCTACTATTTATAGCTGTCTTTTCTTCATAAATTGCCTTTAAATCCTTATTTAAATCTTCAATAGATTCCTTTTTAGCATTATTATCGCTTAAAATCTTATTTTTTTCTATTAATAAAGAGTTTTCTACTTCTTTTAATATTTCTTTTTTCTCATTTAGCTTAATAAGTCTATCTTTCTTCTCCTCTATAAAAAGCTTGGCCTTCTTTCTGCTCTCCTTTAAATTATTTATTTTATCAGCAAGGCTTTCAAGAGATATTTCTCCATATGCTTTTTCAATCTCTAATATTTTTACATTATTTTCTTCAATATTTTTACATATATTCTTAATATCACTATTTAGTTCAGCTTTTTTTACTATTTCTATCTTTAGACTTTCTTCCAACTCTTCTAAAATTTTCTTATTTTTATTATAGCCATCTTCAATATATTCATTTAGCTCTATTTTTTCAACGGTATTATTACATACTGGGCATATATCACCCTTATGAAAATTCTCGCTCCATATTTCCTTTATCTGTGATGCTAATTTTTCTATACTTGACTCACTATCTATTTTAGAGTGTTTTCCTATTTTTATCTCAATATCACTAATGGTGCTTTCAAGCTTTAAAAGCTTATCTTCTATTACTTCCTTAGCTTTATTCAAGTCTATATTTTCTTCTTGCAGTCTTTTTTTACTAACAGTCAAGTCAGATAGTCTATTTGCTTCCTTTTCTAATAGATATAATTCTTCTGACATTTTTTCTAAAGTGTCATCATCTATCCCATCTGTATCTTCTTCATTAGATATTGCTTGCAAAGTTTTTGTTAAGTTTTCTTTTACTTCAGTCAGTTTATCTTCCAAAATTTTTACTTCTTCTTCATTTTCTTTAATAAGATTATTTTGTGAAGATATTCTTTTTTCATATTCATAAGTCTTATCCGAGTTTTTTTCTAACTCTCTAAATAATAGTTTTCCATCATATATTAAGCTCCTATACTCTTCATCAACTTTATTTTCGCTTATAGACTTTTCAATAGACTCTATTTCCTTAGCAAGATCTTTTTCTTTAACTGATATTTCCAGCAGTTTTTCCTCAACGCTTAACTTTTTTTCTTGCAAAATCCTTATTGATTCTTCAACTTTAGATATATTTTCTATCTCTCTAAGCTGCTTTTCTTTTTCTTCTAATATAATTTCCATATCCTTTTTAGTGGATATAATAAATGGCATTTCATTTTTCTTAGCTTCTATTTCTTTAAATTCAATATTTATTTCTTTTAAATTTTCTTCTAATTTAGAGACTTCTATATTTAATTCTTCTTTTTCTTTATCTAAACTTCTTACCTTCTCTTTTAAATCTTTTAATTTATCTATTTCAGGCTTTAATATCATAGCCCTATCTGAAAGCTCTAATTTATCACTTAACTCTTCTATTCTTTCTCTATTTTCCAATAGAAGTTCAAGAGTTTTCTCTATCTTCTCTTTCTCTTCTAGTAAATCAAATACTTGCTTAAACTCTTCATATTTTTTATTTTCGTCTATTTTATTTTCTTCTAGCAGCTTAATTTCTTTTTTAAGGCCTTCAATTTCTTTTTCCAAGTTGTTTTTTTCTTCTATATTTATATTTGGATATTCACTTAGCCTTGCTTGCAAGATTTCCATCTCTCCGAATAACTTGCCTCTTCTTTTATATATCTTTTTAGATAGTTCTGTACCATATTCTTCTAGACCGAATATACGTTCCAGCATACTTCTTCTTTCAGCACCTGCAAGAGTAAGAAATTCGCTAAACTTCCCTTGAGGCAGCACGACAGATCTCAAAAAATCACTTTCTTGTAAACCTATTATTTCTTTTATTTTTTTGTCTACATCGGTCTTTTTATCCGCCAATATTTCATATTCTCCAGAAGAGCTTTTCTTTAGCAGCCTAGCATAGTCACTTAGAGAGTTTCCATTAGCTTTATTTCTTTTAAACCTTCTAGATACCCTATATAGAGTTCTTTCTCCTGATTCTCCAAGCTCAAATTCATAGTCAATTGAAGCTTTTTCGTGGTTTGAGTTGATAAACTCCTTCGTTCCACGAGCTATATTTCCATATAAAGAAAGTGTAATTGCATCTAAAATTGTTGATTTTCCGCTTCCCGTCTTACCAAATATTCCAAATAAACCTCTGCTTGTAAGACTTTCAAAATCGACCACCTGCTTTGTTGCATAACTATTTAGTCCATCTATCTCAAGTTTTATAGGTTTCAACTACTCAACCTCCTCTTCATCATTAACTATGCTTTCAAATAAGTTCTTAACTTCTTCTGATGGTTCCATACCCTCATTATTTTTCTTATAAAAGTCAACAAAATAATCACTTATATTTGACTTGTTTATATCTATACTTTCTTTCTCAAACTCATAGTCTATACTTTCAATTATTGGCTTTATCTCCAATATATGCTTCATTGTTTTTTTCATCTTTCGTATTTCCGATAGCTTTAAGGCTTCCTTTGTTCTTATTTCAAAGTAAGCAAATAAATCTTCATCAGATCTTTTTTCACATATATCAATTGCTTCCTCAATATTGTCACACTCAAATAAAATAATCTGCTTATAGTTTTTCGTATATAACTTTGATACTTCTGCATCTTTTTGAGCTTCTATATCTAGCAAGTATACTGATTTCGCTGTATTTCTCTCACTCTTACTATACTGTATTGGAGAGCCTGAGTAATAGGCATTATATTTATTGGATATTCTTTGTGGCTTATGAATATGTCCCAATGCCGTATACTGTGATTTTTTAGGAAGGCTAGTTTTCTCTACAAGTAAGGATCCTCCTAGCTCTATCCTTCTTTCCGATTCTGATTTTTCACTTCCAACTACAAATATATGTGACACAGCAATATTTATCTCGTCTTCTCTATAATTTTCTTCAAGCGATTCAAATATATCTCCTATTTTTTTTGAGTAAGAGTCTTGCATATCCTCTATATTTTCAAAATTATCAATGGCATCATTTAGACGCTTTTCACTTGGATATGGAATTCCTATTATATTTATTACTTCATTCTTTATTTTTATCTTTGTAAAACCTTCTTTTCCTTCAAGAATTTCAAATCCCTCAAATTTACCAGTATCTGCCTTACTCATAGGATAACCTAGTATAACTATTCCTTTAGTAGATACTAGTGGTTTTATAGCTTCTAATCTCTCTGGATTATCATGATTTCCTGCTATAATATACACGCATCTATTTCCATCATCAGATAACTTTTCAATTGTCTCGTAAAACAGCTTTTCAGCAACTGCTGGGGGATTATATGTATCATATACATCCCCTGCAATTATTACCATATCCGCCTTTTCTTTTTCTACCAACTCAATAAAGTCCTGACAAAATTCTTCCTGCTCTTCTATTCTAGATATTCCTTCTAGATTTTTCCCCAGATGCCAGTCTGAGCTATGTATTATTCTCATATTATATCTCCTTATATTCCACCAAACGACCAATGCTAAATAAATATATATAGCTTTTAGATACTTTTCTTCCTGAAATATCCTCCATAGCTTTCTTATAGAGTTCTAATTGGAGCTTGTATCTTTTTGCTACTTCTTCATAATTTTTATCATTTGCATAGTCCGTCTTATAATCCAATAAAATTAAGTCTCCATTTTCATCTTCAAAGAATAAGTCTATTATACCTACCATCATCATTCTTTCAGAGTCTTCAATATTTTCATCTTTATATACTTCATTTACTTTTATGCTGTAATCAATAGCCTTTTCTTTATAGACTTTATTTTTTTTATTTGCATCTATAATCTCTTTAAATATTGGAGAAGAAATAAATCTAGCAATCCAATATGGATTTACTGTATCTGCTTCCTCGCTTGTCATTATATTTTTATCTACAAAAGTTTTCTTTTCCTCATTTATTTTTTTAACTAATTCATCGCTATTTTCATCAGCAGTAAACTTTGAAAAGTCTAAAAGTTGCATAGCTAGATGAAAAATAGTTCCTTTCTCTGCTGCTGTAAACTCGACTCTATCTTTACCCCTGTGCATAAATTTTGGTGTTTTTAGCTCTCCTGAAAAATCTTTCTCAAATATATTTTTATGTACTTCATCATCCTCTGAATCCTGAATTATCTTTTTTATCTCAGAAACAGATATGCTTGAAGGTTTATTTGCACTATTATTATATCTATATTCATAATCAAATTTTGAATCTAATATACTTTTTATTTCTTCATAACTACAAGCGTCATAATTACTTAACTTATCTTCAGGCTCATTTTCTTCATCTACAAGCTCTAAATTATTTATTCCATCTTTACTTTCTGATACTTTAGATTTTATATCCATTATATCTCTATATTCTTCCTTCACTTTTTCAAAACTATCAATATTAATACTCCACTTACAGTCTTTGTAACCTATATATTTAGAAGTTTCTCCCTTAATATTTATAAACTCTTCTCTTTCACTTAGATTAATTATTGCTGGCATAATCCAGTTTAAATAAGAGTTTGCAGATAAAACTGCCATACTGTCAATATTTAAATTTTCATCTGTAGGAGTCTCTTTCCACTTATCTATTTTTTTATCCTTATCCTTAATCCTTCCAGTAAATATCAACTTTTCTTTTGCCCTAGTCATAGCAACATATAAAAGTCTCATCTCTTCAGCTATTAGCTCATTTCTTTTAACATGATCTATTCTTTTTTTAGTTATGCTATCAAAATGTAGCTTTCTATCTAAATCATTTACTCTAGGTCCATACCCCATAATTTGATGCAGGGACATATCTATCTCGTCTGAGGATGTATTGAATCTTTTCTCTGTATTTGCAACTATAACTACTGGAAATTCCAAGCCTTTACTCTTATGAATACTCATTACTCGAACTACATTTTCTTCTTCTGATATTGACTTCGCTTCTCCTAGATCACTTGCTTTAGATTTCATACGTTCTACATAATTTATAAAGTTAAATAATCCCTTGTAAGAAGATTTTTCATATTGTCTTGCCCTTTCAAATAGAAGCATAAGATTGTCCTGTCTTTGCTGACCCATTTCAAGAAGACCAACATATGCATAGTAGCCCGTTTCCTTCAATAGATACCATATAAATTCATCTACAGATAAAAGTAAAGATTTCTCTCTCATAGTTTCTATTGAATCAAGAAAAGCTCTTACCTTGTTTTTAAGCTTTATCATATCTTCTGATATTTTTATGTTTTCTTCAGTTATACTTTCTTCACTAATATTTTCTTCGCTTATATTATTTTCACTTATATTATTTTCACTTATATTATTTCCCAAGTTATAGACCTTTAAAAGTGCCTCATAAAAAGTTACATTTCTAGCTTCAACTCTTATCCTTGCTAGTTCACTCGAATTAAAAGCATATATAGGAGATCTCATAACAGAAATTAGTGGAATGTCTTGAATTGGATTATCAATCACTTTTAGTAAGTTTATCATAGTGTCTACTTCTATTGTAGAAAAATAACCATCCCCAGAATCTGTATATACTGGTATGTCATATTCAGTTAATATTTCTTCTATACTTAATGCTTTTTTGCTTGGAGATCTCATAAGAATTACTATATCTCTATACTCAACAGCCCTATAATCATCTATTTCTTTATCAAATACCATATAATTAGACTCTCTAGAATTTACCATCTTATATATAATATTTGCTATAGATATGCACTCTTTTGAAAAACCTTGTAAATCTTCAATTTCTTCTTCATCTGTCAGTTCACTAGTTAAAACTGCTTTAGAGATATCTTTTTCCTTATTATCATCATCTTCTTTTTCATCCACTAAAAAAATTTCAATAGGACCTGCAACAAATGCGTTTTCTTTCGTCATCTCTTTAAACTCTGCACTAGGATTTAGTCTTTCATCTTCAGTATAATCTAGTTCACCTGTTTCTTTTCTCATTATTTTTGAGAATATATGATTGCAACCTTCAAGTATTTCTGCCCTACTTCTGAAATTTTTATAAAGCATAACTTTCTTATTTAAACTTTCTGGACAGTCACTATAAAGATCATAAGAATTATACTTATCCATAAATATTTCTGGCATAGCTTGTCTAAATCTATATATACTCTGTTTAACATCCCCTACCATAAATCTATTTGGCTTATCACTTTTAGAAACCATTGAAAGAATCATTTCTTGAACAAGGTTACTATCTTGATACTCATCTGTAAATACTTCTACATAGTTATCACTGTAAGCCTTTGCTATTTTTGAAGGAAAAACTTCTCCATCTCTCTCATCTGTCAATATTTCAAGAGCATAGTGCTCTACATCTGCAAAATCTACTATTGCCATAGCTTCTTTTTTCTTTGCAAACTTTTCTCTAAAAAGTATAGTAATGTCAGATAAGGCTCTCATATAGGGATATACAATATCATTTTCTTTCTTTATATAATCAATTTTTATATTGAGTTTTTCATATTCAGACTGGATACTTTTGAAAGACTCATCTAATTTAGGTTTAATTTCTTCATAGCTTATGATTGCATCTTCTGCAAACTTTTTACTTTTTCGAAACTGAGGGAATTTCTTTTTTTTATATTCTTCTATTATTTTAAGAGTATCCTCCCATATTTCCAACATATCTTCTGCTTTATTTTTTCCTTCTTCTAGGAAGTTACTTAAACTATCCTTTACCAACTTAAGATATTCAAACTTATCACTATTTGTTTTATAATAAGTAATTAAATCATCATAAGGCATAATTTCTTCTAGGCACTCTTTAACTATAAAATAATGATAGTTAAGTGCGATCAAAGCATCTTTTGCTACAGGTACAAAGTAATTTTTGACATAAAAATCTAAGTCCTTATCTCTTGTATCAAAATACTGTGCTGAAGAATCCAGCCACTTCTCAGGATAGGGAGAAGAGTTTACAAAGTTATTAATAGTAAGAATCAAACTAGATAAAGAATCATCATTATTTTTCACAGAATAATAATCCACTAATTTTAAAAACTTTTCATTTTTTTCATCATACAGCTCTTCAAACATTTCCTCCATTACTTCTGAGGCTATAATGGATATTTCTGTAGGATCAGCTATTTTTATATTTGGATCCAAGTCTGTAACATGAAAGTTACTCATTAATATTTTTTTGCAGAAAGAGTCTATTGTACTAATATCTGCTTTGTTCAAAAGCATCATTTGTCTTTGTAGATGTTTATTGTCGGCATCATTTTCAAGAGCCTTTTCTATAGCCAAAGCTACCCTTTCTTTCATTTCAGATGCTGCTGCCTTGGTAAATGTTACGACCAATAATTTATCTACATCTACTGGATTTTCCTTATCTAGTATTAACTGTATAATTCTTTCTATCAAAACAGCTGTTTTACCAGAACCAGCAGCCGCCGCTACCAAAAGATTTGATCCTCTATTATTTATTACCGATTCTTGCTCCTTTGTCCACATTATTCGTCACCCCTCTCCCTATCTTTTTTTCTTATTTTTTCTCTCATTAATTTCAAGACTTCCGTATAATCTTTGTTTTTTACCCTCTTCTTGATTGAGTTGTATCTATTTCCTTTAATAGTTGGATCAAATTGACATATAGATTTAAAATCACAGAACCTACAAGGAAGTTCATCTCCAAACTTATATGGATGTATATCTATCTTTCCTGAATATATCTCCTCACATATTTCTTTAGTCTTACCTAATACATATTCACTTACTGTTTCAAACTCATCAAAACTTAAACCTACAGTATTTGCTCCAATTTCTCCACCCTTTTTATTAACTATTGGCAAGATAACAGACTTTTTATTATCCTCATCTAATGTCTTATCAAGGTGTTTTATTACTTCTTTGTCTTTAATTATAAATCCACTTAGCTTGTTCTCATTTAGTATTGTATTTTCTAAGTCTTTTTCAGTCATACTTTCCGCTTCTTCAAGACCAGATAGCTTGCTCTTAATAGGATTAAATCTACTATATAAAAGAGCTGCTGGCTTGCTATTTAATTTTTGATTATTGATACTATCTTCTTTTTTTAATTTCTTATTGGACTTTAATACAGCACTCATATATACAAATAACTGCATCTGAATACCAGCCATTATTTTATCCATATCAAGATTTTTTGTAGATGATTTATAGTCGATAACTCTTACATAATCAACCTCGCCATCATTGTATTTATCAACCCTGTCAATTTTACCAGTTAAAATAATCGCCTTTCCATCATCAAGCTTATATCTTATAGGCTCTATATCACCCTTAAATCCAAACTCTACTTCAAAGTTTTCTGGTATAAAGTCACCTCTTCGAATTTGTTCAGACATTATCTGTAGACTATCTACCAAATTTCTATTGATTCTTTCTGCTAAATACTTATGTTTCTCTGAACTCTTTAATATATAGCCTTTTCTATCTTCTATTATTTTTTCCGAAATTTTATCTACTTCACTTTTAATATAACTTTCATCTATATCTGTCCACTCCACACCATTTATCATCACTCTCTTTGAAAAGTCATCTAGCAACTTGTGTGAATATATACCAGAATCCATAGGACTAAACTCATAAACTTCTCTGTCCTTTGCCTTTAATCCATAATTTACAAAGTAAGAAAATGGACAAGATACATAGTTTTCAAGCTTAGATATACTAAACATACCTGCACCATATATTTCATTTGCTAGTTCTTTACTCATTCTTTCAGCAGCATTTTCATAATTTAGAGCCTTGTCTATCATTTTTATCTTAAGTTTATAATCATCATTATCTTTAAAGTATCTATAAACACTTCTCCAACAATTATCTATTTCTTTCTTTTTTTCTGTATTTTTAATCTCTCTTAAGTTGGAGATTAAGTCATCGAAAAGTCTTTCTTTCGCTGAGATATTTTCCACAACTTTATCGAAACTTTCATCTACTTTTTCATTATCTACTAACTCCAACTTTATATTCGGAAACATTTTTTTAAGTTTCTTAATTAATGGTGATGGTCTCATTGACTTGCCTTCAAAGTCTGCTATAGGATAGCTAACGATCAATCTACTCATAGATATACTAAGAGCCTTATATACTAAGAATTGCTCATCATATGCCCTAGACAATATATCTGTATCAAACTTTATGCCCTGCTTTAATAGCTTTTCTCTGTCATTTTCTGTAAGCATATTATCATCAGATATATCTTGTGGAAATACTCCATCTCCTACACCTATCAAATATAAAATCTTCATGTCTGGATTTTTCATCCTATCTACGGTTGTAACAAATACCTGATCTCTGGCTGGTGGTATAATTCCTAGTTCAAACTCATCAAATTCAGCTTCCATAAGATTAATAAATCTTTCCAAACCAATTTTTTCATCAGCAAGAAATTCTACCATCTCATCTAGCATATCAGTAAATATAGACCATACCTGTGAATACTCCTTCACCTTATATAGATTCTCTTCTTCCTTGAATTTTTCAATTAAGGCTACTATTTTTTCAGGCAACTCTATATCTATAGTAAACTCATATAAATATCTACAAATTTCTGAAACAGTATTTCTTCCTTTTAATTTATTGTGTAGTATCTCTACTGGTCTCATAAGTTTATCTTTTATTTTATTGATCGTTTCTAGATATTCATCTTCCTCTTTTTCATTTGGATTATTATCCTCTAGGTTATGCTTTATTGGATAATCCCAAACATCATCAAACCATCTTTTTCCCTTTATTCCATTTGCTAACACATAATTTTCCAACATAGAAATCTCTATATTAGATAGAGGAGTCAGCCCGCTCTTTAAGTATCTAAACATTGATTCATAACTATAATTTTTCTGCTTCATCTCTAAAATTGATAAGACTAAAATTATTATAGGATTATTTTTAGCAGCAATCTTTTCATCTAGAAAATAAGCTATCTTATAGTCTTCAAAGATACTTTTGATTAGATATGAGTACTGATCTAAGTCCCTCATAGCTATAGTAATCTCGCTATATCTATAGTCCTCATCTCTTACTAGCCTGTTTATCTCGCTTGCAATATGTTCAACTTCTAGGTGAGCATTTTTGAATTCAATAATTCTTAGAGGATTAGTATTAAATTTCAAACCATCTTTACTTTTATCATCTAGTGCTAGAGACTCAGTATATTTGGGTGGATTAAATTCATTTATATTTTCTTCTAAATGTCTTAGAATAGGATTATCGTAATAGTCGCATTCTTTAATGTAAATATCTCTCTCCCTTTTTATTGAATATTTTTGACAAATCTCATTTATTTTCATAAAAGTAATATTTGTCTTAGAGAATACCCCTGTCCTAGAATTGAAGTTTTTCAAATCGGTCATAAGAGAAAAATATATATCCTTTGAATATAAGATCAACTTTTCAATAACCAGATACTGTATCGGCGTAAATCCTGTAAATTCATCAACAAATATCGTTGCTCCTGATAAATCCTTGTAATCATCTAATTTTTTTGAAAAAAACTCCAAATTATCTTCTGTATCAAAATAATTATCCAAAAGATAAGATTCATAGCTTTCATATACTTTTGCCAAGTCATTTAGTTTATGCCTTAGAGATTCATCTTCACTACTATTAGCCATTTCATAAATTTCATCAACAGACATATCATTTTGCTTAAACTCTATTATCATATCCATTATTTTAGGCACTAAACCAATACCAGAACCCTTTGCCTTAAAGGTTATTAGCTCATTTGATACTGAATCAATAGCCTTGTATATCAACATTGCTCTTGCTGTTTTAGATATTTTTCTCTCAGTCAATCCCCCAACACTGCTATATACAATATTTCCTAGAGTAGTAAAACTCACTACCCTAATTCTAAAATATGGATCTGAGTCCTTCAAAAATCTTTGACTTATCTTTTTCTCCATTTCATAAGTATATTTTTCAGGAACTAATATATAAATTGGTTTTTGACTCTCCTTTTTGGCCTCTTCAAAACATAAATCTAAAATTTTATCTGTTTTATTGCATCCCATTCTGCCAGTAATAAAACTTACGCCCATAGTATCCTCCCTCTATTCTACTTCTTTCGAAATAGACTTAATTTTATTTATTAGAGAATATATAGTTTCTCTATTTTTTTCATGGTCTTTCTCCGTATACTCTATCATTACATTATTATTAATTCTTGCCTGATAATAATACATTTTTAAATTGCTATAATCTAAATCCTTTGCTATACTTTCTTTACAAGCATACATATATACAATAGTCTGCATTTTTCTTTTTGCAAAAGATTTCAAGATTTTTCTTTTTTCCATCTTCCAGTCCCATATATTTACCTGTGATAGCTTTCCATCTTCATATATCTCTACCAATAAATCAAGAGCCACCTGTATTCTATCACTTAATTCAATAGTTGTTTCTGGATGAAACTTTATATTTTCTTTTCCATATCTATTAATATATGTTCTTTTTATAGACTCTATTTTTTTCAAATCACTTTTCATAGAATTATCTATATAGTTAATTTCATCTACATTTTCTATAATATTCAAAAAAATCCTCTGACACATCATATGAAAATCACGACCATAACTCATATTTTTTTCATATAATTTGTCCTCCTTACTATCATCACTCCAAAATATATTTCTAATATACTTATCTAAAAACTCTCCCTTATCTCTTTTAAAGCTATTTAGCATATTCTGACTGAATACTAAATGATTTATTCTATAAGCTACTTCCTCTGCCTTTAAGTCATCTTTTATTCCTAGCTTGCTCTCCATTAAATACCTCCTTAATGGACTTTTTATAATTACTATCCTTTTTTAAACTTTTACTATTCTTAGACTATCTCTTTTTCTACTCTTATCTTACAGTTTTTCTTATTTTTTATTTTTATCTTTTTTATTTTGATATTTTTATCTTCTATCTTTTGTTTCTCTTATTATTATCTTCTATTTGTCTATTATCATCTTATATTTTTTATATCATTGCCTTTTCTTACATTCTTTTCGTATTTTGATACTCCTATATTATATATCAAAAAATATAAGAGTTACTAGATTTCTTAGATTCATCTCTCTTACTTATTATTTATAACTTTTATCAAGTGTTCAAAAAATAGGGAGTTTCTTTTATTGAATATATATTCTCCACTCGGGGAAACTTCTTTTTTAGCATTCATCAAAGTTACTCTTTTCTTTGCTCTTGTAATTCCAACATACATCAATCTTATATGTTCTGCAATTGTATCCTTTTTCAAGTTACGCTCATATTCATCTATATCCTTGACATCTCTTTTAGAAAAATAATCTATATCCTTTTTTATACTAGCCTCTGGACATTCAAATCCTTTTCTTAGATACTTTCTATTCATTCTAAAATAATCGCTGTAACTAGATGGAAAATTATCTGAGTTAAGTCCAAACATTATAACTGCATCCCACTCCATTCCCTTTGACTTATGTAAGGTTGCTAATGTAATGCTTCCAGACTCAGCCTCATACTCTCCTACATCATATATTGACTCTATAGCTGAGTTAAATACAGCTGAATACTTTAAATCAAGGGCAATAGATGCTCTATATAGACCCTCTGCTTCAAATCTCAGGAGATTCTCTAAATAAAATGCTATATAACTTCCAAGCATTTTTTCTTCTCTACTAGCTTGAAATAAATCTATTATATTTTCTATAAGTCTAGCTATATTTATCTGAGGAAATGAACATAAACTTTGAATTGAAGATCTGATAGCAGACATATTCGTTCTAATTTTGAATATATCTATCTCATTTAAATCTCTACTTATCAACTCTTCACTAGATGTGGATTTATTTTTATAATCTCTATAATACTCATCATCAAATATCCATTTTTCACAGTCAACCCCCTTGAAATACTTCATTATATTGACTGCTTCACTATCTTCTAACTCTAGATCTTCATTTCTAACTATAAAACCCTCTATTATTAACTCCGCCAACTTTCTATCATCTTTTGGATCTATTAAAAAGTCTATAGCCAGCCTAATATCATTGATTATCTTTTTTCTTTCATCTAAGTTGGAGCCTAGGACTTCATACTCAATTCCCTTTTCTTTTAGGGAATCCTCAATTCTTTTTACTCCACTATTATAAAAACATAATACAGCTATTGAGTAGCTAGGGAAATTTTCTTTTAAATCTTGTATTTCTCTAATTATCTTACTTGTCTCTTCTTCTATACTATTGCTGATTTGATAATTTAGCATATTCTTTTGAGACTTTGGATTTTCTTTATAACCCATAGACTTTTCTACTTCTTCTATATATAAATTTTCCAAAGAATTATAGTATACTTGATTTTCATCTTTATTAGTAAATTTCACCAATTCATTTGCAAGATTTATTATATCCTTTGAACTTCTTGAAGCCATATTCATATTATATTTATAATCTGCACTTTTATAGAAATCTATAAAATACTTTGGATCGGAGCCTGTAAATGTGCCAGTAATACTTTGATTGACATCCCCTACTCTAACAAGATTTTTTCTAGAGGACTTTTTATTATCCTTATTTCCAGCTATAATATCTATTATCTTTCCCTGAATCATATTTGAGTCCTGACACTCATCTTCAAATACATACTTATATTTCTTTTGATAGTGATTTTCCACAGACTCATCTCTTGATAAGATATTATAAGCAATTATTAAAAGATCATCATAGTCTATATAGGCATTAGCTCTCAGTTCTTCTTGATATAGAGAATAAATAGGAGATATAATATTCATAATCCCTCTCAAACTATTTTTTTGAGCCTTGTCTTTTGCTTCTTCAAACTCTTTTTTTCTTTCTTGCACCATTTCTTTTAAATTCTCATCCGTCAAATTTTCATATTTCAATAACTTTATGCTATTGGATACTATAGAAAAGAATTCATTATTCCATTTTTTTACTATTTTTTCTACTTTTCTTTTTGATGGATCTATAAACTTGTCTATAGATTGATTAAGATCTTCTTCTTTGAATTTCTCTATAACATTTTTTAATAGCATTTCTTTTTTATAGTCATCAATTATTTCAAACTCTTCATTCATTAAAGCCAAGCTAGTATTTTCTTTTATTATCTTCATAGCAAGAGAATGTATTGTCATAACTTCAAATTTCGTTTTTGATAATCCTCTTTTCTCAAGTATTGCTCTTATTCTTGATTTAAAGTTATTTACTGCACTATTCATATAGGTCAGAATTAATATTTTCCCATCTTCATTATTTACCGTCATTTCTTCTAATAAATCTGCTACAAGGTTTGTAATTATAAAAGTTTTTCCAGCACCTGGAACAGCCTGTATTCCCATAGTGCCTGATTTATATTTCATTATTTCTTTTTGATCTTTTCTATATACGATTTCCATACTATCTCCTTGTCATCAAAACACTTATAGATTCTTAAAATCTCATTACTATTTTACTGTTAAGATTCTTATAAATTACTATCCATATTAATAGCATTTATTCTATTTTTTAGCTTTTATATATTTTCTATTTATTATAGCTTTATATCTATTGTAGCTTTTTTATTTATTATAGCTTTCTATATATTATAGATTTATATATAATATAGCTTTTTATTTATTATAGATTTATATATATTATAGCTTTATATTTATTATGGCTTTTTTATCTATTATAAATTTATATCTATTGTAACTTTCTATTTGTTTTTTTGAATCTTATTATTTAATATACTTGAGAATCTATTTTCTTGATCATAGCCTGCAATATTTTTATAGGAACTTAAAATATACAACTTTCTATTTTTATCAGAGTTATTTTTCATTAATCTATAAATACTATCTATTATCTTTTTCTCTTGATAATCTCTGTAAAATTCACCTATATTATCAGCATCAATATTTGATAGTATAGAGTCATCCATATATGCCAAATCAGTGTCTATTTCGCTTTCAACTCTAGCATCAAACATTGGAGACTGAGCATCTAGAATAATTTCTATATCACTATCCAATGAAAAATCTAGATACTCTCTATAGCTTACTAACAAAACATTCCCTAGTTCTTTATTTTCTATTTTCCTTCTTGTACTAGTATAGTTTGATAGATAATCCTTTATAAATTTAATCATATTATCATCTCCTAAGTGGAAATTTAGATCTGAAGTTTTCTCGCTAAACACAGATAATTCCTCAATCAAGCGAGCTATTTGACTTATCTGTTTCATACTTTCTTCCTCCAAATCTCCATACACTTGATAAAAACTTTTAATAAATCCAGTATAGTTTTTGTCAAGTAATTTAGGAAGAAGTCCTTCTATATCACTTATTTCTTTGATATAGAGATTTAAATTTTTCCTTATAGAGATATAATTAATCTCACTTTCTTTTAAATTATATATTTTTTTAGATTCTATATAGTCTAAATCATATTTAACTAGGGATTCTTTTTCATCAATAGTTATAATATTATTTTTACTTTCCTCAAATATTTGATTATTTATTTCCTCTAATTCAGATATATAGTCTTTTGAATCATTTTCTAGATCAATATTTTCATACATATCTTCATCTGAATCTTCATATAGATCCTCTCTTAAAAAGAATCTGTCTCTGTCTTTATAAATAGTATCTAGAATCAACTTCACAAATTCAACTTTTTCATCTTCATTAAATATATATTGAGAATCTGTCTTAATAGCTAATGCAAATAAAGCTGCTATTGCCGTTTTACTATTTCTAACACTATAATTTTTAGATAAAAATCTAATGTCCTTATCTACTTTGGATGATATCTCTTTTATTTTACTTTCAATTGTAGTGTTTAGCTTAGGAAAAATTATACATATATCCAAGTCTCTATACTTCTCATCACTTATAATATTTTCTAGACAAAAAAGCATATCAAAATAATTTTCAAATTCCTCTTCAAAAATCTCTGTATTTTTATTTTCTTTATATATTAAATCTTCTTCTATAATTTTATTTATATTAGTGTCATTGAATATTTTATAGACTTCTTCAATGGAGGATATTTCCTTTAAATTATCTCCAAACTCAACTTTATCATCTGAATTATATATATATAATTTTTTATTTTTCATATTATTATTGTAAATTTTATGAGGAGCTATTTTTTCCAAATATTTTTCTATCAGCATAGACATATCATATAGATTTGATTTTTTAAGAATTTTCCTATAACTTTTAATCACAGTATCCATATCCAAAGAAATTTTCTCAGAATAGCTCGCTCTTTTAAACTTATATATCCTCTTTGCTATTGCATCTACAGGAATTTTATTTTGAGCTGATTTTAGCATAATAGAGTAGATCTGTATTGCCAGAAAAAAACTATTTGAATTTACAGCTTGAAAACAGCCATCAAAATCTTTCTTATCTCTTATAATTTTCTCTAATATACATATAGCAGCATTTTTTGATATAATATTTGGCTGAATCTCATCTTCCACTAAACTCCAGTATAGAGTACTTTCATCTAAAATAAATTTCTCTATAGTCGTAAAGTTTAACTTGGCAAAATAGTCCCCCTTAAAATTACTTCTATAACTTTCTTTTGCAATCTCTGCTTCCATAGAGTTTCTGCAAAACACATAATTTTGACTCCCAAAAGAAAAAAACATAGCTTATCTCCAATCCCTAGTACTTGACTAGCTAGAAATTTAAATTGTCTAGCCTTACTTTTAAACTAGTCTTATATTTATATTACTTATTTTATTCTATTATCTATCTCTGCTTACATTATCTATCTTTATTTTTGTTATTTATCTTTAACTTTTTTAATTATAATTATATTTATCTCTTAAAAAAGTATATCTCTATCTATTATATTAAGATATTTATTAATTAAAATCAAGTTAATAAAACATATGTTCTGTATTATTTTAATATCTATTTAATCTAAACAACTCGATTGACACGTCTTTACTAGAATATAAAAAAGACAGATATTAATCTGCCTTTTTATTTATCACTACATACTTTTAATCTTCTGAAATCCTAGCTTCTCTAGCATTTATCACAAGCTCTGGATTTGATACAGGATTAGTTTTTAACTTACTATCATTATTTAATTTTTTAATATTATCCTCTAACACACCGCTATACTGTTTTACACTGTTTGGAGCTGGTATATTTTTAGCTCTTACCTTCTCTATAAGATAATATCTAAAGTCTATTCCATCTTTTGTATTTATATTTCGATAATCCATTACTAATTTTTTGATAGGATTATTATATTCTATAGATGTTACAAACCTTATATCTGATGCCTTTATATGATCTTTTATCATATTATCTTCTATATTATATTTATTAATATAACTCATTCCAGATGTTAAGCTTCCATCTTTTTGCTCAAGATTTACTCCTTCAGGAAGCTCTATATCAAGCGAATATACACTATTGTCTAGCTTATATACACTCTCATCAAATGGACTGTTCGGATTTATACCATTCCCTCTTTCAAATCTAGCACCGCTTAGAGCTAACTCATCTAGAGAATCTTTTACTATATCTTTACTAGTTATTAAAGATATAAATTCGAATGGATTCATAGAGTCTATATCTGCTTGAGTTTTGACAACTCCATTTATATTTTCTTTTGTTGACTCTACCTTTAAGACTCCTTCTGATATACTTGCATCATATGCCTTAACCCCTTTTATTCCTCTTCCATTTACTCTCACCTTATTATCAGGAGATTTCTTTATATTTACTACTCCAAAGTTCGGAAAATCTCCCAACTGGACAGTGTTTACTTTGTTCGTAGACTCCAAGACCTGACTAACTTCTACCAACTCTTCCCTACGTTCTACTACATATTTATCTAATTTTGGTATCGTATTAAAAGCTGTGTACAAACTTCCTGCAGCACCAACCACAAAAAGTGATACAGCTGTTATTAGTATTTTTTTATTCATCATAACACCTCACTATTATTTACAGCTAACATTTGCTTTTTATATTTATCTTTTAATTACAGTATTTTTATTTTTGATTTGCCTATCTTTTTATTACTACTTCTTTGATTTCACTTTTTAGTGATTCTATATCAATTTATATTCTCTTTATGCTTTTATATTCTCTTTATGCTTTTATATTTTACTGATCTCTCACTAGTCTTTATTTGTTACTTATTAGCTACTACTTATTTCTATCATACTTTTACTTTTTTAATAACTTTTATATAGCTCTTTAATAATTATTTTTATTTCTTTTTCTACTTATTATTTATTTCTTTTACTACTTAATCACTGATTTTCTATATTATTTATTACTTACTGATTTTTTATATCATACTTTTATTTTTTCAGTGATTTTTATATAGTTACTTTTATTCATCTGTTTTGCTTTTAGAATTAAATACTCTTTTGTTTAGTTTTAATCCTAGCTTTACTAATAACTTTAACAACAAACCCTCAAGTATTAATGATCCTATTATAAGCATTATAGGGAATATTAATAACATTTTACTCTGATTTATCACTCCAAATGTAGTAGCAAAGTATGGTAGAGCCGTAAATGTCATCAAGGTTATTAATATTGTAGGTATTCCTATAAAAAATACTGTTGGAAAATACATAATATCAAATAATACTGTCAACATTTTACTTGCTGTTTTTTTCATATTTTTATTTACTTCTAATTTTGGTATTTTTATTTTCTTAGGATCTAAAATTCTTTCTTTCTCTTCAAAGAATGTACTAAAATCTTCTCTTGTATACTTTCCATCTTCTATATCACTTTTCACCATCTCATCCACTATTGCTTTTGGACTACCCAGTGATTCTACTATTTCTTCTTCGTTCTTACCTTCATTAATTCCATCTCTAAAATATTCTTCATAGTCTCTTAATATATCCTCTATTTCAACAGGATTTAAATTAAGGTATGCTTTTTCTAAATATACTCTTATTTCCTTTAAAAATTGACTTTTTTCCATTTTTTTCACCTCACACTCTTTTTTAAATAAACTTTATCCATTTATACTATTCGCTACTATCATCATCATTATCTTCTTTATCCAATCTGTTGCCATAGATATTACCTCCTATTATTGAATCAATTACTTTGCTGAAATCATACCACTCTTTTCTCTGATTAAGGAAATACTCTACTCCTCTATCCGTTATCTCATAATACTTTCTGGCTGGACCTTCGCTTGAAGCCTCCATATATGTATCAAAATATCCATCTTTAGTTAATCTTCTTAGAATTGGATATATCGTCCCTTCATTAACTTCTATGCTATTAGATATGTTTTGGACTATTTCATATCCATACATGTTCTTTTTACCTATCATAGCAAGTACACAAAGCTCTAGGGCTCCCTTTTTAAACTGCGTATTCATATGTTCACCTACCTTTTACCTATTATGTTTATACCTTCTTAAGCTAGATATATACATTTATATGATTTCCAACTTACTTTTTAATTTTATATTTTTTTATTTAAATCCCTATACTAAGCACTGCACACTATTGTACATTACCTAATACTATGTTACTAAGTATAGCACACTATTGTACACTACACAATACTATGTTATAAATAATATCATATTTTTTTATTAATAATTATTATATTTCAATAAAAAAAGCCCTAGCATAAATGCTAGAGCTTTTTACGTGGCTACTTCCTACTCTCCCAGGCAGTTTCCCACCAAGTACCTTTGGCGCTGGAGAGCTTAACTTCTGTGTTCGGTATGGGAACAGGTGTATCCTCTCTGCTATAATAACCACATATTTGGTTGAAGTTTGTACCTTCAAAACTGAGTATATTTAGTAAACTTTGACGTCCATCGTATTTATTGGTCAAGTCCTCGATCTATTAGTATCAATAAGCTACATACATTACTGCACTTACACCTTTGACCTATCAACCAGGTAGTCTTCCTGGGATCTTAACCTTACGGTGGGAAATCTTATCTTGAAGTGGACTTCGCGCTTAGATGCTTTCAGCGCTTATTCTTTCCATACATAGCTACCCAGCTATGC
>NZ_JYGE01000005.1 GCF_003012055.1 Peptostreptococcus russellii
CTGCTGCCTCCCGTAGGAGTTTGGACCGTGTCTCAGTTCCAATGTGGCCGATCACCCTCTCAGGTCGGCTACTGATCGTGGCCTTGGTAGGCTTTTACCCCACCAACTAGCTAATCAGACGCGGGTCCATCCTATACCGCTAACGCTTTGATACACCGAAGATGCCATCAGTGTACGTTATCATGTATTAGTATGCTTTTCAGCATGTTATCCATGTGTATAGGGCAGGTTACCCACGCGTTACTCACCCGTCCGCCGCTCAGTCTTCTTTGGTGCAAGCACCAAAGGGACCGCGCTCGACTTGCATGTGTTAAGCACGCCGCCAGCGTTCATCCTGAGCCAGGATCAAACTCTCGTTAAAAAATTTGTCTGCTCAGATAATTATCTCGAAATATCTGGCTTGGTTTGTTTGTGGTTTAAACAAGTTTGCTTGTTTAAACAATGTTAATTTCAAATGCTTTATTTAAAAAGCTTTATTGAATTAACCTGCTGTTCAATTTTCAAAGTTCATTGCTTCATATTTTAAATCATTTTAATGGGTAATCCCTTAAAATGGTGGACCATCAGGGACTCGAACCCCAGACCTACCGGTTATGAGCCGGGCGCTCTAACCAACTGAGCTAATGGTCCTAATTAATGTTATTAAATAAAATGGTCGAGGTGAAGGGACTCGAACCCCCGGCCCCATGGTCCCAAACCACGTGCGCTACCAAACTGCGCTACACCTCGTCCATATGGCGGAGAAGGAGGGATTCGAACCCTCGCACCGGTTAATTCCAGCCTAATCCCTTAGCAGGGGATCCTCTTGAGCCACTTGAGTACTTCTCCACGATATATAAATTGTTTTTTTATCAAAATGGCGGAGAGGGTGGGATTCGAACCCACGGTGCCGTAAAGCATCACTGGTTTTCAAGACCAGCTCCTTAAACCACTCGGACACCTCTCCGTAATGATCCATCCGCGATTCGAACGCGGGACACCTTGATTAAAAGTCAAGTGCTCTACCTACTGAGCTAATGGACCGTATTATATTAATTTTCCCTCTGGAGCTGGTGATAGGACTTGAACCTACAACCTGCTGATTACAAGTCAGCTGCTCTACCAATTGAGCCACACCAGCATGTTTATTATTGGTGGGAGTAACAGGGCTCGAACCTGTGACCCCCTGCTTGTAAGGCAGATGCTCTCCCAGCTGAGCTATACTCCCACAATAAAAAGTGACTCCTAGGGGAATCGAACCCCTGTTACCGCCGTGAAAGGGCGGTGTCTTAACCGCTTGACCAAGGAGCCAAGTAAAGCTCCAAGGGTGGGGCTCGAACCCACAGCCTACCGGTTAACAGCCGGTTGCTCCACCATTGAGCTACCTTGGAATAACGTGGCTACGTCCTACTCTCCCAGGCAGTTTCCCACCAAGTACCTTTGGCGCTAGAGAGCTTAACTTCTGTGTTCGGTATGGGAACAGGTGTATCCTCTCTGCTATAATAACCACATTACTTTTTTACTTTACTTTGCTTGCTTTAAGTTTTTGTTTTGCCCTGTCTCTCAAGGACAAGTATTATATTATCATAATAGTATTTAGGAGTCAACACTTTTTATAAAGTTTTTTTATTTTTTTTGTTTTTTTTCTAAAATACGAACTTCAATCCTTAATTTCACTTTATCCATACACTTATTAGCGAATATTTTGCTATATATTCACTTTTTTGTACTTATAACGCTTTATGAACGAACTATATTAAATGTGATATTTTTTTATATTTTTTTCTAAAACATGTCTTTTTCATGCAATTACTTCGTTTTTTATACATTATTCAGCTTATTTTTTGATAAATTATTTTTGATAATATGAATATTAGCGAGTTTTTACATAAAAGAAATCCATCTATTCTATAAATACAAGACTGATTTTCATATAGAGTATAAAACTCCATCTCTCATTCTCATGGATCTAACTCTATTTCTTAATAGATTTAACTTTATAATCTACTAACTTATCTTTAAATGTTCTCTTTACTTCTCTACTATCTTACTTCTCTATTAACTATTATAGTAAATAACTCTTCACTTGTAAAATCCTATTTCATTTACCCAGCATTATAACTCATAGTATGCCCTTGTATCTATCTTTAATTAAATAGTCACTTCCTAATAAATTATCTATTATTAAATGGCAAAGCTTCTATATATGTTTTTTAAAAATATATTTAAAAAGCACCTGATGAAAATAATCCTTCAAATCAAATGCTCTTTATTAATCTTATATCTACTTGCTCTTTATATCTTGATTTCTTTGTAACTTATATACTTATTATATATCTTATTCCTTATACACTCATTCTCTATATAACTATTCTCTATATAACTATTCTCTATATAACTATTCTCTATATATTTACTCTATATATTTACTCTATATATTTCTACTCTATATATCTTCATAGCTTATATACTTACTATATATCTTATTCCTTATACGCTCATTCTCTATTTGCTATTTTTTATATAACTACTCTTTATATACACATTCTTTACATAATTATTCTTTATAGAGCTACTACTTGTTCTATATGTATTCCTTCTCTTATACAACTAGCCTATATATACTTCTATAATGTAATTCTTATAGAAGAGTCTGATTCTCTTTATATATACTTACTATTCTTTCTATAGAGCTCCCTTTAAAGTATATTTCTTCTCTTTACTTACTCTAAACTCTGAGAAAGTTTAACTAATTCATCATTTCTGTACTTTGAATACTTTCCATTGATACCAATAAACATATCTCCAGTATCTACATCTATTAGATAAGAGTTGTACAGTATTCCCTTACTTCCCTGTATATCTACATACTTAAGATTTTCCCCTGAAGTTTCATAAGCAGTCTCTTCAGATGCAAGCCTTTCATTTATAGTTATCATATCCTTACCTTTGCTTTGATATACCGTAGCATATTCCTTGCTGATTTTACCAGTCTTTTTATCCTTCATTACTTCAATTTTATCTATCTTAAATCCTCTTAAAACTTTTGGTTTGAAAGCCAGTACTTTTTCTGCCTCTTCTACTGTCTTATAATTTACATATTCTACTGTATCTTTTTCTTCTTCTCTATAGTTACCTTCTCCATCTATAGGTAGAGAAGTTATCTTTTCTCCATTTTCATCATATAAAGTTTTCATTGCACCATTTAATTTCTTTACTTGATTTCCGTCCTTATCAAATACCTTACCATCAAGTTCCTTTGGAAGTGTCATCTCTATCTCAGAAGGATCAACATCACAAGTTTCTTCTAATATTGTCAATCTACCAGACTTATATTCCTTTGTTACTGTAAAAAAGTCCTTACCTATTGTTAGTGAAGAGCCTAAACCAACAACTAATACTAATGCTGCTACTGAAGCTGCCCAATATTTTTTCTTTTTAACTTTCTTTTTAGAATCCTTTCTAGATAAAAAATGTATTTTTTTGTCCTGATCTTTTCTATTAAGTTCATTATTTTTCATTGTTTCTTCCTCATTTTCTTGATTTTTAATATTTTCTTTTACTCTTGCCTTTATTCTAGCCTTTGTTTCTTCATCTGGAGTAAACTCATCTTCAATAGTTGATTTTATAAAGTTTTCTAACTCCTGATCAAATAACTGGTCTATTTTATTTTTTTTATCCATTTTTTAACCCTCCAGTTCTTTTTGTAATTTTTTTATACTTCTAAATAAAACTACTCCTACATTCGAGCTTGATATCTCCATTAGCTCTGCAATATCTGTATTTTTTAGCCCTGCTCCATACTTGTAACTCACGACTCTTCTTTCATTTTCATTTAATTTATTTATTGCATCTATGAGTTTCTTATTTTTAAACTTATTCTCAAGAGCTAATTCTGGTGTCTCCGCTTCATCTTTTAACTCTGCTATACTATCTATGGCGACAGTTTTTATCTTCTTTTTTCTATAAAATGAAGCGAGTTCATTTCTAGCTATTGTGAAAATCCAAGTATCCAAACTAGCCTTATCTGAAGAATACTTTTCTATATTTTTATATACTTTTTCAAATACTTCAACTGTTATATCCTCAGAATCCATATCATTCATTGTTTTCATCTTTATAAATCTATATACCCTAGGGAAATACTGATCATAAATTTCATCAAAGCCCATAATTCACCTCCATATATCTTTTGTATTTAATAGTACTATTAATAGCTTCTCACATATATATACGTATATTTTCCTATTTCATTAACAGATTTTCTATTTTTTTATAATATATTTTTATAGATCAATAAAAATCATTCGACATAATAGTATTATATCCATTAAAGAGTATGGATGTTTTATAATTACAATACTTTCTATAAAAACTTCATATTAGCTTTTATAGCAACTTTCTTAATAACTTTTTTATTAGCTTTTCATATTAATAAGAAATATACTTTTATACTAGAATAAACAATATGGCCTAGTAAATTTATTGACTATATTTAAATAAAAAAAGAGATACTGTAAACAGTACCTCTTTGCTTTAAATATCTATTCTTTTATTTTTTAACTACTTTAATACTCTCTTTGCAGTTTCTAAAACATTTTCTACAGTGAAACCAAAATGCTTGAATAGTTCTCCAGCTGGAGCAGATGCACCAAATGAAGTCATTCCTACTACTTCTCCGTCAAGTCCTATATACTTGAACCAAGGCATAGTTGCTCCTGCTTCTATAGCTACTCTTGCTCTTACAGAAGAAGGTAATACAGTTTCCTTGTATGCAGCATCCTGAGCATCAAATATGCTCATACATGGTACAGATACTACTCTTACTGACTTTCCTGCCTTTTCTAATTCTGCCTTAGCATTTACAGCTAGTTCTACTTCTGAACCTGATGCCATAAGTATTAGATCTATATTATTCTTATTAGAAGCTTCTTCAAGTATATATCCACCCTTGAATGCATCCTGAGAAGATCCCTCTAACTGTGGTAGGTTCTGTCTAGTAAGAACTATTGCAGTTGGAGTTGCTTCAGACTTCATAGCACTTGCCCAAGCTACAGCAGTTTCAGTATAGTCTGCTGGTCTAAATACATTTAAGTTAGGTATAGATCTAAGCATTGAAAGCTGTTCTACTGGTTCATGAGTAGGACCATCTTCACCAACACCTATACTATCATGAGTAAGTACATAAGCAACTGGTAGACCCATAAGTGCTGCTAGTCTTATCATTGGTTTCATAAAATCACTGAATACGAAGAATGTTGCACAGAATGGCTTTAATCCTCCATGTAAGTATATACCATTAGTAATAGCAGTCATAGCCATTTCTCTAACACCAAAGTGAATATTTCTTCCTGATCTATCGTCTACAGAGAAGAATCCTTCACCCTTCATTTCAGTCTTGTTAGATGGTGCCAAGTCAGCAGATCCACCTACCATATTTGGACAAATATCCTTTAATTTATTTATTAGATCTCCAGATACTGCTCTTGTAGCCATTGCCTTGTCTTCATGAGCCCAGTATTCCTTTGAATCCATTATTTTACTTTCATCAAACTCACCAAAGAATAGATCCCATTTCTTCTTTTCTTCTGGGAACTTATTTGCATATTCTGCAAACATCTTATTCCATTCTTCTTCCTTCTTAGCATTTTCTTCTGCTATAGAATTATAGTGATCATATATATCTTCTTCAACTTCGAAAGCAGTTTCACTTTCCCAGCCTAAAGATTTTCTTAATTCTTTTATATTTTCTTCACCTAGAGGTTCACCGTGAGCTGAAGCCTTACCAACCTTAGCTGGACAACCATAACCTATCTGAGTCTTGCATATTATGATAGATGGTCTTTCATGATCAGCCTTAGCAGCTTCTATTGCCTTAGAAATTGCTTCTAAATCATTTCCATCTTCTACAGTCTGTACCTGGAATCCAAAAGCATCAAATCTCTTTGCTACATCTTCTGTGAAAGCTGCTTCAGTATCTCCTTCTATAGTAATATTATTTGAATCATAAAGTACAACTAACTTGTCTAACTTTAATGTTCCTGCTAAAGAAAGTGCTTCATAAGAAATACCTTCCATTAGACAACCATCACCAGTTAAAGCATAAGTATAGTGATCAACTACAGGATATCCTTCCTTGTTAAACTCGCTAGCTAGATGAGCTTCTGCCATTGCTATACCTACTGCAGTAGATACACCTGCTCCTAGTGGTCCAGTTGTAGATTCTACACCTATTGTGTGCTTGTACTCAGGATGTCCTGGAGTAAGCGAACCAAACTGTCTAAAGCTTTTTAGTTCATCTATTGTCATTCCCTCATATCCAAACATATGAAGTAATGAGTACAATAATGCAGATCCGTGACCTGCAGATAATATAAATCTATCTCTATTTTCCCAGTTTGGGTTCTTTGGATTGTGGTTCATATGGTTTGCCCATAGTTCATATGCAGCTGGTGCAGCACCTAAAGGTAGTCCAGGGTGTCCTGAATTTGCCTTTTGTATCTGATCAGCAGATAAAATTCTCAAAGCATTTACAGCCTTTTGATTGATGTTCATTAAAAATTCCTCCTAATAATATAACTTGCTCTAGTATTAGATTTTCCAACATTAATATTGAATTACCTTCATCAGCATATTATGAAAATTATTTGCATTTTCAAAGATTGCTGGAATATCACCATTTATATGATACTACATTTTTCACTTTTCTGAAACAAGTATTTCAATTTATTCCCTTTTTTATGACATTTTCACCCTATTACTAACTTTTTTTATTATTTATTACATATATTAACATTATTTCCTATTTTTTTATAAAATATATATCTTATTCTTTTCATAAAAATAACAATATAATACTTTCTTTTTCATGTTAAAATAGTATAATGTAGTAATTAATAGAAATTAAGAAAGGAGGAAGACCTCTTCCATCCAGAAAATTTCTGGGGAACGGTTAAATTTCAATATGAGCAAAGAAGAAAAGAAAGTTTCAACAAAGAAAAACCATTGGGTTTTAAAGTTTTTAGTTTTTTCCCTAGTTTTACTCGTAATTGCAATCTTTGGCGGAAAATCAAACTCTACTCTACCTAATATCATTGGAGGAATTTATGTAGTAGCAGGAATAGCTTGGTTTTACAAAAATACAAAACCGCTTAAAGAAGCTTAAAAATAATATTAATAAAGCTTAAAAAGAGCTCTGCATATGCAGGGCTCTTTTTAAGCTTTTTATATCTGTAGATTATCTTTTCAATTATTTCTAATATTATATTTTATTCTAGCCTTTATTTTATCTTCTATTATTACTTTCACTAGCAAAAACTCTTTTTTATTATGATATTTTATATATCTAAACTCATCAATAAAAAATAATAATAAACTACTACTTTTTAATAATAGTCCTTCATCAAGGACACATAGCTAAGTGCATTTTCTTTTATTCCATTAATTTCTTCTTGAGTCAACTTTCTAACTGCCTTGGCAGGAGATCCTATAATCATACTTCCTGATTCAAACTTTTTATTTCCAGTTATCAAAGCTCCTGCTCCTATAATACAATTGTCAGCTATTACAGCATCATCCAATATTATAGCTCCCATTCCAACCAAAACATTATTACCTATAGTCGCACCGTGAACAATAGCCCCGTGTCCAATTGATACATATTCACCTATCTCCGTATTTGAGTATCCATGTAAAATAGCACCATCTTGAACATTACTAGCCTTTCCTATTTTTATAAATCTTCCTTCATCTCCTCTTAAAGAAGCGCTTGGCCATACACTTACCTCTTCATCCAACTCTACATAGCCTATTACACTAGATGCAATATCAACATAACTTGATTTTGCTATTTTAGGTCTTTTATCCTTATAATTTCTAATCATTTTTTCCTCCTACTTTTATAATGTTCTATATTTTATTTTTTAACTTCTATCTTATCTATCACTTCAATATTATCAAAATTTATAGCTTATAAAATTAATTAATCTTAGCTACAATATTTCTTCTATGGTCTTTGGTAAAGGATTCATATTCAATTTCTTTCCAACAGAATACAATATCGGCATATCTATACTATACTTTGATAGCATTTCTTCTTTCTCAAAGAAGTCTTCTGTATTACAATCTATTATAATCTTACCCCTATCCATCAATATTACTCTTTGTGACCATCTCCATACAAAATTTATATCATGAGTTGATACAAGCAAGGCTATATTTTTATCAGACAAGTTGTTTAAACTTTCTTCTAGCTCTCTAGAACTTTTCATATCTAAGCTTGCCATAGGTTCATCAAATAGTATTATCTCTGGATTCATAGAAAGTATAGATGCAATTGTTACTTTTTTTTGCTCCCCACCAGATAAATATTGAGTTGCCCTATCTCTATAATCTAGTATTCCAAGTGTTTCCATTGATTTTTCTACCCTATTTTTTACCTCATCTAAGGAAAGATCCAAGTTCATAGGACCAAAACTGATTTCTTCATAAACATTAGAGGCTATTATTTGATCATTGGGATTTTGAAATACAATCCCCACAACTTCTCTTAACTTATTTATTTCAGAGCGTTTATTAGAAAGTTTTTTATTTTTTAGATAGATATTGCCAGAGCTAATCTTATTTATCATATTAGATACAAGAAATAAACTACTCTTTCCTGATCCATTTTCCCCTATTATAGCTACTTTTTCACCGCTATATAAGCTTAAAGATATATCATCTATGGCCATCTTTTTTTTATCATAAGTAAATTTTACATTTTCTAGCCTTAAAATTTCTTCCCTGACTTCTTTCATATCTATCCACCTCCATATTTATACACTTTATATTTTACTATATATTAGCCATCTTTTGTAAAGTAAAACAAAAAACAATAGCCATGATTATGACTATTGTTTTTCTTCAATATTATTTATTAAGCTATTTTTTTAATTTCTATAAATTTTATCATCTTTCAAAAAACTAATTTCACCTTTATAAGACCTTGACTCCATAGAATCAAACATCTTTGAAGAAGATAAGTAGCTTCTTCTCAATAAATTTGAATATAGCTTGGCAGTTGTTTTAATACTTCTTTTATAATCTATATAGCCCAATCTACTTTTTGCAGATAACTTCATGCTTATATACATATTATAAATAATAAATATACACCTATATATTAAATACATTAAGTCAATAAAAATGTTTGGCAATCTAAAGCTCTTCATAGAGTATATTATTTCTGACATAGGAGTTGTAAGGCTTAGTATATAAAGTGAACTCACAGCACCAAATGACTTGGCAAGTATAAGTCTTGACTGAAGCTGAGACTTGCTGGAAATGCCTATATAAGAATTAAAAAACTTCCAACTCAGTATATCTGGTCTAAACTCAGAGTAATTGAAGAGAATTGCCAATACTCCTATAAATATAAAAGCTGTTGGTATGGATATATAGCTTATATAACTTTTCAAATCCATTCCACCTAGCACTACTACTATAAAAGCGGATATTAAAAAGCAAGCTAGACCAATATACGGCTTATTTGACAGTAAACAAAGTAATATTAAAGTAAAAGATATAAGCATTTTAATTTTACTACTAGATCTAGATAGCTTACTCTCTCTTGATACACGATCTATGGATAAAAAAGAGCTATCCGACGAGCGAGGATATATTGCAATTAGCAAAAATATAAATATAGATATAGCTGGTAGATAAGCCGTCATTATATACTTATAAAACATTCCAAATATCGTGATTGATGCTATTATAGCTATAAAAAACATATCAATTACCTGCTATCTGGAATATTTTTTTCTAGCTACTAGATATCCAAATACATAGGCAACTATAGCTACACCTATTCCCGTTTGTACACAAAATAGTAGGCTTTCAATTTCACCAGGTATTTCTCCACCTATTAGGTCTTCCATTATAGGTGTAAACCAAGGTTCATAATCTTCTCCCTTTATTTCTGTTACTACTTCGCTACCTGCATCGTCACTACCGCCAAATTCAGCACCTTTCAATGCAAATAAAGGAAATATAGAAATAACTAAAACTAATACAATTAGAGCAAATACTAATTTTTTATTACTTTTTTTATTTGACTTATCCATAGATTCAAGAGATTTATTTTCTTCTTTTTCTGATTTTAATTTGTTTTTATCCACATAATCCACATTTTTATCATTATCTTTTTTCAAGTCCTTAAAATCTGTCACTTCTACACCTCCCCATAGTAATTTAACTCTTCAAGCTCTGCTACCGCATAGCTTTCAAGTCCTATAATAATCAAAACTGTCAATATTCCTTCTATTATAGCAAGTGGCACTTGAGTTGGTGCAAATACAGCTAAAAACTTTACCATACTAGCTCCTACTCCGCCAGTTGGACTTGGATATGCTATTGCAAGTTGTATTGCTGTTACACAATAAGTTAATAAATCACCTAGAGCCGCTGCTATAAAAATATTTAATTTTTTATTTATTTTTAGTTTTTTACCTAGATTATAAAGTAAATATACTACTATAGGTCCTGCTATTGCCATACTAAATGTGTTAGCTCCCAAAGTAGTCAATCCACCGTGTGCCAGTAGTATTGCCTGAAATATTAATACAATAATTCCTAATACACTACTAGATGCAACACCAAATAAAATTGCAGCCAAACCTGTTCCTGTCATATGGCTACAACTACCTGTTACAGAAGGTATCTTTAAAGATGAAAGCACAAATATAAAGGCTCCTGACATAGCAAGAATCATAAGAGTTTTTGGTGAGTTATTTACAGTTTTTTTGATGTTTATTACCCCCAACACCAAAAATGGTAGACATATAGCCCCCCATACAAAGCAGTGAGCTACAGGAAGATATCCCTCCATTATATGCATTGCAGAAGAATCGACCGCCATACATACAAAAAAAGAAAGTACTAAAGATGAAAAAAGAAAACTTTTTTCAGTTTTTGAATAATTATTCATTTTTTCCCCCCTAAAACATTAATATAATAAAAAGGACTATATAGCTATATAGTCCTTTTTATTATATCTTATTTTAAATTATAATTATATGTTTTTCTCTATAAAGCTCTTAAAGTTAGCTAAATACTTTTCTCTTTGTTTGTTTAAAGAACTACAATGACCATCATTTTCCATAATCTCTAAAGTTACCATTTCAGGATTTAAATCATATAGTTTAACACTTTCAGTATAAGGAATTAAATGATCCCCTCTACCATGCATTATTAAAATTGGTATTTTGGAATTCTTTACACTTTTAGATGGGTTTACTAACTCTAAAGTTAGGCCTGATACTTTTTCCATAGTCTTAAATATTATAGCTTGGAAAGGGTACTTCGGCAAATTCGTCCATACACCAAGATTAATAGCCAAATAATCCTTTAAGTTTGAAAACGGGCTATCACATATTGCGCCTGCGATATCCTTTCTTTCACCAGCTACAAGAGCTGTTGTAGCTGCCCCCATTGATATACCATATATAAATATAGCTGCTTTTGACTTTGTTTTAGCAAAATCTATTGCTCTATTAAGGTCCTTACTTTCTCTATATCCACAAGTTACACAATTTCCCTCCGAAACTCCACTTCCAGAAAAGTCAAATGTCAAAAGATTTCCTCCTAAGTTATGAATTTCAAGCATTATATTATACAAATTCATTGTTGGGCTTTCTCTGTTTTCTAGATATCCGTGTGAATAAACCACCGTAAATCTATCCTTTTCAGAAGGAATATACCAACCCTTTATCTTATTGCCCTCAGAAGTAAATTCAATATCCTCAAAATCTAGCTCTAATGCTTCTTTAGGATCCGTAACTATAGGAGCCCTCTCAGGCTTTGTCATCTTATAGCCAACATAGATAGACACTGCTATAACAAATACCGCCACTATTACCAATACCAATAAAATTACCTTTAAAGCCATAAATATCACCCCTCTAAATATTTTCTCTAAAGTAGAGATTTTAATATAAATTCACAAGTCTATAAATCTATAAATCTACAAATCCATATTAATTTATACTTATATTTTAGCATACTTCCTCTGTTTTTAGTTCCCTTTCTAACCAATTTATTTAGTTTTTATTTAATATTTTCTCAAAATATATCTTTTTTAATAGCCTATCTTTTTAATAGCCTATCTTTTTTAAGAATCTACTTAATCTTAAACTTTTTCAGATACTCTTTTGTGCTATCTTCTACTCTTCTACTTTCTACAGCCTTTTGAATAGACTTATTTTGCACAAATTTATCTAGAGTTTTACTTTCTATAAGAGCGATTGTTTCTTCATATTGCTTAATAATTGCATAGCTGTAATACCAAGCAATAGCCATATTAATATAGTATTCATCACTTTTAATTGAAGCTATCAAATCCAAGTGTCCCTTATCAAAATTTTCATCAAGATAATTACTCATCAAAGTCACAATAGCAAATCTGACTGTATAACTATGATCTGATTCTAGCCATTTTAGTATTTTACTATATATTAAATCTGGATATTTTTTGAAGATTTTTGGAGAAAAGCTATCACATATTGCCCAATTATCAATATAAGGCAGCAACTTTTCAGTCTTATCCATAAGTTTATCTATGTCTTTTTCTTTATTCAAAATATGTATATGAAGGCTATACTCCTCTAAGTATTTATGTGGCAATTCATTTATGAACTCCTCACAAATATCCATACTAGAAATTTCTTTAGCAAACTTCTTAATGTCTGGACTTCTTACTCCTATAATCTTTTCTTTATCTACTGTGGGCAGGAGTTTGGAGTGAAAATCTCTATATTTAAGATCCTGCATCTCATACAATCTTTCTAAAATAAATTCATTTACCTTTTTATCATCCTTATTTTCCATAGAAACCTCCTCATTTATTATATATCTCATTCTAACATACTTAATTGTCTATTAAAAAGTAAGGTCTTACTTATTAAATATTTTTATATTTATTTAAGCTGTATTTTTTACAAATTATAATTTATCTGCTATTTTTAGAATATTTTTTACTTTTATTCTATTTTCTCGAATATTATTTTAATAAGTTTTCTTTTATATTTACAGTTTTTTATTAGCTTGTTTACATTTTATTGTTTTTTTTATTATACTTTTTCTGTTTATTTTTACTGTATTGATTATTATTATTGTTTAATTTTAAGTCTTCTAAAAATTATCACTTTACAAATATCTAGTCTTGACGTATAATAATATTCAACTTAATAAATAGGGTAGAGGCGCAATTGACATCAGTAGTTTTGTACAATGTAAGCAAGCAGTAGAAAACGAAAGGGGATATTGCCGAAAGTATATAAATTTTGCTTGATTTATATTCTTGGAATATCTGTTAATAGCAGGTGTTTTGTCATTATTTGTGTAATGGAGAGCTAACCACATATCGATTTATTTATATGGATATTTCGGACAAATGTAGGCTTTCTGCATTTGTCTTTTTTAGTATATAGTACTAAATTGAACTAAATGTGGATTATTCGCTCAGTGTTTAAAGCATTGCTTTAAATATTCCAATCATACTGAAATTATACACTTATGGAGGGCTAACCACATTTGATTTTTCCGAATACACATTCTTTCGGCAAATGTAGCCTTCTACATTTGCTTTTCTATTTATTATTTCATTAAAACTGTTGTTTAAAAATTAAAGTAATAAGATTTTCTAAAAGAATCTACAATTTTTATACAGAATTTTTTGAATCAATATAATTATTTTAATTTTCATATCAATAGCTAAATATAAATTCATTTAGGAGGAATACATGAGTAAAGTTACAGTTTTAAAGTTTGGTGGTACTTCTGTAGGTACTATCGAAAAAATTAAAGAAATTTCACTATATTTAAAGTCAAGAACTCAAAGTGATGAAAAATTAATAGTCGTAGTCTCTGCTATGGGGAAAACTACAGACTCTCTTCTTGGACAGGCTGCAGAAATAACCTCAAATCCAGATGTTAGAGAACTAGACACTTTGTTGGCTGTTGGCGAACAAAACACTATTTCTTTAATGGCTATCAATCTAAATCACATAGGTGTTGCTGCCCGTTCTTTAACAGGAATGCAGGCAGGAATAAAAACCTTTGGAAAACACACCAAAAGTAAAATTGCAGATATTAACTCAGATTTCTTGTTAGAACAGTTAGATGAATTTGATGTATTAGTAATAGCAGGCTTCCAAGGTTTCAATGAAAACCAAGAAATCACCACTTTAGGAAGAGGTGGTTCAGATACAAGTGCAGTAGCCCTTGCCTCTGCAATTGGAGCTCCTTGCGAAATCTATACTGATGTCACTGGTGTATTTGGAACAGATCCTAGATTATATCCAGATGCAAAACAGTTGAGGCAAGTCAGTTATGAGGAGATGCTGGAGCTATCTGCTTTAGGAGCTGGAGTACTTGAAACAAGATGCGTTGAAATAGCTAAAAACTATCACGTACCTATATATATAGCAAAAACATTATCAGAAACGAAAGGAACTTGGATTATGGAAAATACAGATTTATTAGAAAAGAAGGTAGTTACAGGAGTCGCACTAGATAAGAATATTTTGCATGTAACACTTACATGTGAAGACTGTTCATCAAACTTTGTAGAAGAGCTCTTCAATCAACTAGATGAAGAGGGCGTAAATATAGATATGATAAGTCAAGTGGTATTTGACAGAATGATTAATATTTCATTTACATGTAAAAAAACTGATGAACATTTTCTAAATACAGTAATTAACAACTTATCTAATGGCTTCCCTACTATCAAGAAACATATTCGCGATAATTGTTCGAAAGTTTCAATAGTGGGTTCAGGAATGAGAGATGTAAGTGGTGTTGCTGCAAGAGCTTTCAGACTTCTTTGCAAGCACAATATTACTTTCTACCAAGTTACTACTTCTGAAATTTCAATATCATATGCTATTGATGAAGATCTATCAGAGGAAGCTGTTAGACTTTTATGTTCAGAGTTTAATATATAAATATAAAAGAATATTCTAGTTTAAATAAATATAAAATATATAAGCTATTTCTAACTATATATCCAAAAAGTTGGAAAGCTAATCATATAAATAATAACTTCGATAAATTCTATTTAAAACACACTACTATATAAATTGAATTTAGAGGATTTTAAAAAGAAATAAAATGTAAGTATAAAATAAGGAAAATACAATAAATATAAATTTTTAGGAGGAAAAGAAATGGCAATTTTTGCAATAGTTGGAGCAACAGGTGTAGTAGGAACAAAGATGATAGAACGTCTAGCAGAAAGCAATCTGCAGGTGGATAAAATATATATGATGGCATCTTCTAGATCAGCAGGAAAAGTACTTAGATTTAGAGGAGAAGATGTTGTAGTTGAAGAGTTAAATGAGCATTCTTTTGATAAAGATATTGACTATGCCCTATTTTCAGCAGGTGGATCTACTTCTCTACAATATGCAGAGATCGCCGAAAAAAATGGTGTAATAGTAATAGATAATTCAAGTGCTTGGAGAATGGACCCTGAAATAGATTTAATAGTTCCAGAGTGTAACACTCCAACTCTTAATAGAAAAATAATCGCTAATCCAAACTGTTCAACAATACAATCAGTAGTTCCACTAAAACCATTAAATGACAGATTTGGTATAGAAAGAATTACATATACTACTTATCAGGCTGTATCTGGCTCTGGTCAAGGCGGTATAGATGATTTACTGAATGGACAAAGAGGTGAAGCTCCTAAGAAGTATCCTCACCCAATATACAACAATGTTTTACCTCATATAGACTCATTTCTGGAAAATGGATATACAAAAGAGGAAATGAAAATGATTGATGAAACTAAAAAAATCCTATCTCTTGGAGATGATGTAAATATTACGGCTACTTGTGTTCGTGTACCAGTAATCAACTCTCATGCAGTAGAGATCGATGTAAGCTTTAAAAAAGACGCTTCACTAGAAGAAGTTAGAGATATTCTAAAAAATGCACCGGGTGTAGTCTTAGTTGACAATCCAGAAAATAATGAATATCCAATACCAACAGAAGTTACAGGACATGATGAAGTATATGTAGGAAGAATTAGAAAAGATATCTCAAGACCTAGAAGCTTTCATATCTGGTGTGTAGCAGATAATATAAGAAAGGGTGCTGCGAGTAATGCAGTTCAGATAGCAGAACTTCTAGAATCAAACAGATAATAAATCAAATTCAAAAATATTAATTTATATATAATTATAAGATAATTGGAGGTAATTAAAATGACAAACTTATTTAGAGGAGTAGCAACAGCACTAGCAACGACAATGATGGAAGATGGATCGATTGACTTTGATTCCTATGAAAGATTAGTAAATTTCCAATTGGAAAATGGTATAAATGCACTTATAGTTTCAGGTACTACTGGAGAAGGTTCTACACTTACAATGGATGAAAAAATAGAACTTTTAAAGCTGGCTTTAAGAGCGAGAGGCGATCAGTATGACTGCCCTATTATACTTGGAACTGGTTCTAACAATACTTCAGCTACTATAGAAAATACAAGATTGGCCAAGGAAAATGGTGCAGACGCAGCACTTATAGTTACACCTTACTACAATAAAACAAGTCAAAGGGGATTAATTGCTCACTACTTTGCAATTGCAGATGCTGTAGATATACCTATTATCTTATATAATGTACCAGGACGTACAGGTATGACAATCCAGCCAGAAACAGTGGTTGAACTAGCTAAGCACCCAAATATAATTGCTTTAAAGGATGCTACTGGAGATATGACTTACCTTGAAACTTTAAGAGGATTACTTGGTGAAAATAGCGACTTCTCTATATATAGTGGAGATGACCCAACATTCTTTGATTTTCTTATACACGGTGGTGACGGCATCATTAGCGTAGTAACAAACTGTTTGCCAGAAGCATTTGTTCGTGAATATAAATTATTTTTAGATGGCGATATTGTTGGAGCTAGAAATCTACAAAGTGAAATAAATCCATTCATTAAATCTCTATTCTCTGATGTTAGCCCTACTCCAGTTAAGGCTGTATTAAAAGAAATGGGAATTGGTGATGAGTTCTTTAGATTGCCTCTAATAGCTACTACTGAAGAAGTTAGAAGTAATGTAATAAAACTGTATAATCAAGCTAAAAATATATAATAAGTAGTAAAAATTTTAAATTATCTTAATCTATTTTAACTATAAGCGAGCTTTTAAAGTTTGAATAATTATTTCTTATTCTCTTATTTTAAATAGATTAATCAGTCAAAATAATCAGAAAATATAGATTAAGTTAAGAAATTAGAATATAATACATAATAGGGAGTATATAGCTTCTATGAATTCATAGGAGCTATATTATCTATTATGCATTTACAAGGAGGAAGTTATGAATATAATTTTAAGTGGATACGGAACTATGGGAAAAGTAGTTGAATCTCTAGCTATAGAAAGAGGAATTTCTATAGTAGGTATTTTCTCTCAGATAGAAGTTGAAAATTCACCCTATCCTGTATATAACTCAGTAGATGCTATATCCGATGCAGATGTAATTATAGATTTTTCTCATCCAAATATTACAGCTGAATTATTAAAGGGTGCACATATACATAAAACTCCTATAGTAGTTGCTACTACAGGAGCTAGAGATAAGCTTCAAGATTTAATGGACGAGGCTGCCAAGGAAGTTCCAATCTTTTTCAGTGCTAATATGAGTTATGGTGTACATGTTTTTACAGAAGCTCTTAAGTTTCTTACTCCCCTACTATCAGACTCTTATGATATAGAAATTCTAGAAAGACATCACAATAAAAAGGTTGATGCTCCAAGTGGAACTGCAATCAAACTCTTAGAAGCAATACAGTCTGTTGATGATGAATACTACCCTATATTTGACAGATCTCAGTCAGAACACAAAAGAGATTCAAAAGAAATTGGTATGAGTGCCATAAGAGGTGGAACTATAGTTGGAGAACACGAGGTCTTATTTGCAGGAACTGATGAAGTAATAGAAATTACACACAGAGCCCAATCCAAGAAAATTTTTGCAGATGGAGCTTTAAAGGCTGGAGAAAAAATAATGAATAAGCCAGCAGGTTTTTATACATTCAATAATCTCTAGTTATATCATTTAAAATCTCTAAATAGAAATTTTAATAGCATTTATATAAATTCAAAGCACTATGTATTAAAGTGCTAAAATAGAAAAATACATAAACTAGCTAGAGATCATGAGAAGTTTCAGCAAAATATAAATATAAAATAAGGAAAGAGGAAAATATATGACAAAAGAATTTTTAACATCGGAAGAAATAATTAATTATATAGCTACATCAAAGAAGATTACACCAGTAAAGGTGTATATAAAGGGAAATTTACACAATATGGATTTTCCAGAAGGTGTTCAGGATTTTGGAGATAATGTTTCAAAAGTCTTATTCACTGACTTAAATACTTGGAAATCTATACTAGAAGAAAACAAAGAAAAAATAGATGATTATGTTGTAGAAAATGATAGAAGAAACAGTGCAATCCCACTGATGGATCTTTCACAGGTAAATGCAAGAATAGAACCAGGAGCATTTATTCGTGAGCATGCAGTAATTAAAGACAATGCAGTTGTAATGATGGGAGCTGTTATAAACATTGGGGCCGTTGTAGGAGAAGGAACAATGATAGATATGGGTGCTATACTAGGTGGTAGAGCCACAACTGGTAAAAATGTCCATGTTGGAGCTGGTGCAGTACTTGCAGGAGTAATAGAGCCAGCAAATGCAAACCCAGTAGTTGTAGAGGATAATGTATTAATCGGTGCAAACGCAGTAATCCTAGAAGGTGTAAGAATTGGTGCTGGATCTGTAGTTGCAGCTGGATCTATAGTTACAAAGGATGTGCCTGCAGGAAGTGTTGTTGCAGGAGTTCCTGGCAAAGTAATCAAGCAAACTAATGATGTTGCCAGCGAAAAAATAAGCATAATAGATGCACTTAGAATACTAGAATAATAAATAGAAAGGTAAAAATATGCAGAATACTACTTTAGAAGAACTTAAAAGCTGGAGACGACATCTTCACTCAAATCCAGAGCTATCAAAGCAAGAATTTGAAACTACAAAATATATCCGAGAAGAACTAGAAAGTATGGGACTTGAATATGAAACTCCCCTTCCTACAGCAACAATAGCAAAAATAAAGGGAAAGGGAGATAAGTATATAATATTGAGGGCGGATATAGATGCACTTCCTATAAATGAGCAAAACGATATAGATTTTAAATCAAATAACAATGGTGTAATGCACGCTTGCGGTCATGATGCTCATACTACGATGCTTCTTGGTGCTGTGAAAGAGCTTCTTGCTCTATCTAAAGATAATAAATTGAATATCAATATTTTGGCAGTATTTCAGCCTTCTGAGGAATCTTTTGGCGGTGCAAATCTACTGATATATAAATATGATTTCGATAAATATGATATAGACTCTGCATATGCTCTTCATATAAATCCAGACTTCAAAGAGGGAACTATAGCATCTAGAGTGGGTCCTATAATGGCTAGTTGCAATGAGTTTGATGTAAATATAAAAGGAAAGTCCGCACATGTTGGAATAAGAGAAACTGGAATAAATGCTATAAATGCATCAATTCAAGTTTATAATCAGTTTCAAACTATCCCTACTTATGACTTAGATTCTAAACATACCAATATTGTTCATATAGGCTATATGAAAGTGGGAGAAGTTATGAACTCAGTAGCTGAAAACGGACACCTCGAGGGAACTATACGTAGCTATAATATGAATGATATAGAAATAATTAAAGATAGAATGAAAAAAATATGCAAGGGAGTATCTATTTCTACAGGATGCCTAGTTGATCTTGTTTTAAGAGAAGGTTACCCTGCTGTATTAAATTCCGATAGATTAATTGGGCTAGCACAAGCCGCTGCTAAAAAGTCAGATGCAGAATTTATCTTGATAGAAGAACCCTACCTCTTGGGAGAGGATTTTTCATTCTTTTCCAAGCTAACAGAAATTAATTATTCCTTTATTGGTATAAGAAACGAAAGTCTGGGATATACTAGTGGACTTCATACCCCTACTCTAATGTTAAGAGAGGAAGCACTCGTATACGGAGTTGATTATCTCGTAGAAATAGCATTGTCTTTTAAATAAAGTTTGCTATACAAATATAATTATCTATGTAGATTAGAAAGGATGTTTTATGAAGAACGCAAAATTAAAATTAGATTTAAATGCCTTATATAATAATGCAAAATATGTATTAGATCAAACAGACGGAGGTGTCATAGCAACTGTAAAAAATGATGCCTTTCACTTTGGACTTCAAAGAGCTATAGATACATTCTACTCAGCAGGAATCAGAGCATTTGCTACTACCTCCCTGAGAGATGCAATCAGAATAAGAAAGATGTATTCTGATATATTTATACTTCTTTTAAATCCAAGCACTGAATTTGAGCTATTAAGAGAATATAATCTTAGCTCTACTATGCCAGGACTTTCTTGGATTAAAGAACACAAAGATGATTTATACGGTATAAACTGGCATCTAGAATGGGCTGGTTGTATGAGAAGATCTGGCTGCAAAACTGAGGATGAATACCTTGAAAGCTTAAAATTTGCAAAAGAAAACAATATAAGCATTGAGGGTATATGGACTCATTTTGCTTGGGCAGATGTATTTAATGAAGAAAATATCTATGAAAGAGAAAAAAATAGATGGCTAAAAATACAGAAAAAAGCGTGCGAGCTATATGATTTTAAGTATGTTCATGCACAAAACAGTGCTTCTTTCTGTAGAGACTCTAAATTTGAAGGTCATAGCCATGTGAGAGTCGGAATTATTTTATACGGTTGCCCAGGATATGAAGGTTGGGACTATAAGGGCAAAATTCAAAATGCAGTAGAACTTTCAGCAAGTGTTGTCTCCATAAATAAGCTTGAGCCAGGTGAATCTATTGGTTACTGCGCCTCATATATAGCTGACCCAAATAAAGACTGCCCTACATCTGTGGCAGTAATTAATATAGGATATGGAGATGGTCTTTTGAGAACTAGAATAAATGGTCATACTACAGAAATAAATAACAAAAGATATAATCTTGTATCACTTATGATGAGTCACACTGTTGCAGTAGTTGATGAAAATGTTAAGATAGGAGATACTGCTTACTTCTATAGTGATAGCATACCTGTATTTGAATTTACATACAAAGGTGTGGGAACTAATTCCGAACAAATTTCACATCTAAACTTTGAAACACTAGACCTTGAATATATAGAAATAAAAGAAATATAAAACTATTAGTGTAGCTTTTAATAAGTTTAATTTTAAGCCTATACTTTGAGAAAGGATTTAATATGCAATTACACGGAACAGCTAAAATAGGAAGTGATGGACATCTAAATATTGGAGGTGTAGACTGTATTTCCTTAGTAGAAAAATACTCTACTCCCCTATTTGTCTATGATGAAGAATTAATAAGAAAACAGTGTAGAAGATTTCATTCAATACTAGAAAACTCAGGGCTGGACTATCATATATCATATGCTTCTAAAGCTTTTATTTGTAAGTATTTACTTAAGATTATGAGCGAAGAAAATATGGGCTTGGACGTAGTTTCTGCAGGTGAACTTTACAATGCAATTGCTGCAGATTTTGACCCTAAAAAGATTCATTTTCATGGAAATAATAAAACTGAAGACGAAATTCTTATGGCTTTAAATGAAAATATTGGATGTTTTGTAATAGATAGCTTTGATGAAATAGAAAGACTAAATACTTTAGCAAAAAAGATGTCTAAAACTCCAAATTGTTTACTAAGAGTTACTCCCGGTGTTGAGGCTCATACACATGACTTTATCACTACAGGTAATACAGACTCTAAATTCGGCCTAAATATTGACAATGGACAAGCCTTTGATGCCATAGAAAAAATACTGGGCAAAGATAATCTAAATTTACTAGGTGTCCATTTTCATATAGGATCTCAAATTTTTGGAACAGAGGGTACTAGAGCTGCAATTGAAAAAGTATTTGCTTGGTTTTCTAAAATCAAAGTAGAGTTAAACTTCACTCCAAGTGTATTAAATATTGGTGGAGGATTCGGAATAAGATATACAGAAGAAGATATTTCCTACCCTATCGAAACGGCTCTTGAAGAAATAATAGATAGGCTAAAGTCTTCATCTTTAAAGCATTCCATTGATATACCACAGCTTTGGCTGGAACCTGGTAGATCTATAATTGGAGAGTCAGGATCTACTTTATATACTGTTGGCACTATAAAGGATATTCCAAATGTCAGAAAATATGTATCAATAGATGGAGGAATGAGCGATCATATTAGAACGGCTCTTTACGATGCAAAGTATGAGGTCGCTCTAGCAAATAAAATGTCTGATGAAAATACAGACTTAGTAACTATAGCTGGTAAATGCTGTGAATCTGGAGATATGATTGCCTATGATGTCAAGATTCCTTCAGTAAGTATAGGAGATATAGCTGTTGTAAGCTGCACTGGAGCCTATCATTATTCTATGGCTTCAAACTATAACCAAATGACAAAGCCAGCAGTAGTATTTGTAAATAAAGGCTTAGATCATTTGGCAATAAGAAGAGAAAGTCTAGATGATTTAATTAAAAATCAATTATAAGGGATTAAAAAAGTAGAAATTTTTATATATTTTTTATAAACTTATCTAGTCTGCTAAAATTAGGCTTTTTAACTTGATTTTACCTAAAAATTAAGTTATCATACACTATTTTCTATTAAAATCGAGATAAAACTATCTCGATTTTTTGTTTTAATTCTTTTTAATATTCTATATTTATATGTTTTTAATTTAATATATATAAATATACAAAAATATTGCTATTAATTGTTGACATTTCTAACTTTTATCATTAAACTCTTAAGAGTTGGCTTTTTTTATGCCAAAAATTTAATATTTTAGAAAGGGGTTTTTAAATGGAATTTAATAGAAAAAACTTTTATAAATCATTGTTTTTTTTATGTATACCAATAATTGTTCAAAATTTGATTTCGACACTTGTAAATATGGTTGATACCGTAATGATTAGTTCACTAGGCTCAGCTGCAATTGCTGCTGTTGGTATAGCAAATCAATTTTTCTTCCTATATAATATGGCACTTTCAGGTATAGCCAGTGGTGCGACAGTCTTTATATCTCAGTTTTTCGGGAAAAACGACAAGGAAAGTATAAAAAAAATAGCAGGTTTTACCACTCTTATTTCTTTAGGATTTGGTATTTTATTTGCATTAATTGCAAAGCTTGCACCTCATATTTTAGTCGGGATATTCTCAAAGGATCCACTAGTTGTCAATCCTGCAATAGATTATTTTAATACTATTGCCTACGCATATCCTCTAATAGCTATTTCAATGGCTCTTAGTATGTGCTCTAGAGCTGTAAGAAGACCTTTTTTAGGTATGGCTGCTAGTTCAATTGCACTTATAGTAAACATTATTCTTAACTACGGATTGATACTTGGTAACCTAGGAATGCCTGCCTTGGGAGTAACAGGTGCTGCTGTAGCTACTTGTGCAGCAAGAATTGTTGAAATTATTATAGTAGTTGGTTATATATTTGTAATAGAAAAGAATCATATTCTTAAATTTAAAATCAAACATATTAGAAGTATTACAAAAGAATTTTTAAATCAATTCTTAGAAAAGTCTATTCCTATATTTTTAAATGAATTTGTATGGGCTGTTGGAACAATAGCCTACACTGTTGCCTATTCACTAGCTGGAACAGAGGCGATCGCTTCTGGTCAGATAGCAGGTACTACTTCAAATCTATTTTTATTGATATCAATTTGTATAGCAAACGGTGGTGCAATTATGATTGGTATAGAACTTGGTTCAGGAAGAATAGATATGGCTATAAAATATGCTAAAAAGCTTGGTATATTAATCTTCATAGCTGGTTTAGCTATGGGCGGAGTGTTGATTTTATCAATACCAGGTCTAATCAAGCTATTCCATATATCTGCTACACAGATACCTGTTATGAGAAAGGTATTTATAGTAATTGGATCACTTATGGCTCTAAAGTCATTAAATACATTTGCTATTATCTCAGTACTTAGAAGTGGTGGGGATGCTCACTTTGCTATGGTAGTAGAGATAGTAGGAATGTGGCTTTGCTCTATACCAATTACATTCTACGGTGCTGCTCATGGATATGAAATGTGGATATTGGTATTATTTACTCACTTTGAAGAGTTTGTAAAACTATTTACAATAATGCCTAGAGTTATTAGTAAAAAATGGGCTAGAAATATTGTAGATACTATGTAATTTTTCACTTTACTAATAAAAATATAAAGGCCCCTAGATAATTATCTATCTAGGCGGTCTTTTTAATTTGCTTAATAATACTTTTAAAACTCGCTCTTTTACTTGCCCTATCCACTTACTTTGAAAAGTTGTTTTTTGCTATAATTAGTAATATAATATAATCAATATACATTTAGATTTATATTACTTTTATTAGTGAAATACAGAGTGTGTAATTTGCTAGTAAGTTATAATAAAGCAAAGAAGGTTTTTTATGTTTGGAAAAATTAAACAAATGTCAGAATCAATGATAATCGCCATAATTCTTGCACTTGGTGGTGGTTTTCGTGATGCCTACTCTTATAATTGCCGTGGACAGGTCTTTGCAAATGCTCAAACAGGTAACTTAGTTCTGCTAAGCCAAAGTATAGCAAAGAAAGATCCTGCCCTAGTTTTTAAATATATTCTACCCGTTTTCGCATTTTTTATTGGAGTTTATCTTACTGAGGCTATCAAAAAATCTTGCAGGGATTTTCATATTATACATTGGAGGCAGATTATAGCACTAATGGAGGTACTTATGCTTGTAGCTGTAGGCTTTATGCCTGAAAGTATGAATCACCTAGCTAATGTAACTATCTCGCTTACTTGTGCTATGCAGGTTCAAAGTTTTAGAAAATTCCATGGTGTTAGTATGGCTACTACTATGTGCACAGGTAATCTAAGAAGTGCAACAGAGCTTTTAAGTTCCTATCATTTTACTGCTGATAAAGAAAAAAGAACTAAAAGTAGATATTATTATTTTGTAATTTTAATATTTGGTATCGGAGCAGCATGCGGAGCTTTTGCATCTGATTTATGGGGAGCACAATCAATTTGGATTGATGCCTTTATTATGATGATTGGCTTTATCCTTATGTTTAAAGAAGAAACTAAGTGGTAAAATAAAAAGAGAGAATCTATAGATTCTCTCTTTTTTCATTTACAAATATTTATTCATATAGCTATATACTTCTCAAAAGCTTAAACTTTTATATAAGTCCCTTTTCTTTTAAGAAATCTCTTGCTACATCTCTAGGCTCTTGACCTTCTTCATCAACCTTATAATTTAACTCCTGCATTACTTCATTTGTAAGAACCTTACTTAACTTATTGGCAGAAGCTTCTATTTCTGGATGCTTCTTATAAGTATCTCCCGTAGCTACTGGAACTGCATTATATGGTGGGAAGTATTTATCTGAGTCATTAAGCACTGTAAGATTATATTTCTTTAATAATCCGTCAGTAGCAAATGCATCTATCATTTCTACTTCATTATTTTCTAAAGCAAGGAATCTTGGTGAGTTGTCTATACCTATAGTATCCTTGAAATTAAATCCATATTTTTCAACAAGTCCTGGTAAACCGTCGTCTTTTCTATTTAAAAATTCTAAAGTAGCACCGAGCCTTATTTCATTGTCGCATTTTTTTAAATCTGATATATTTTTAAGTCCATACTTTTCAGCTGTTTCTGGTCTAACTGCAAGAGTATAAACATTATTAAATACAGTTGGATTAAATGCCTTCAAGTTATACTTTTCATCAAGCTCTTTTTTAGTTTCATTAAATACCTGCATCTCATCAGACTTTGCCTTATGCTTCAATATACTAACATAAAGTGTTCCTGTATAGTCTATATACATATCTATCTCATTACTTTTCATAGCACCAAATGCTACTTGGCTGCCACCTAGATTTTCTTTTCTTATTACCTTTAAATCTGTATCATGCTCTATCATATCTGCATATAAATGACAAAGTATTACTTGCTCTGTAAAGTCTTTTGCTCCAATAGTTATAGTATTTTCATTCTTTTTAGCTCCAGTTATAAAAGAATTACCTACCATAGCAACTATTAGTGCTACTATTATACCTAAAGTTACTTTCTGTTTTTTTCTCTGCTTTTTTAACTGCTCTTTTGACTTGCTAAAGCTTTTCTGGAGACTTATCGGAGTAACAAGTTTTTCAATTATTGCCATTAAATAATCTACTACTAAAGCCAATATACAAGCTGGTATAGCACCTGATAATATCTGTGCGTTATTTACTGTTCTTATACCTGAAAATACCAAAAATCCAAGTCCACCAGCACCTATAAATGCTGCCATTGTCATAAGCCCAACTGCAGTAACTGCAGATATTCTTACTCCAGCCATTATAACAGGTAGTGCCATTGGTATCTTTATTTTTGATAGAACCTGCCACTTTGTAAGACCTATCCCCGCTGCAGCCTCTACTAAATCTGGATCAATACTAGATATTCCAGTGTATGTATTTTTTATTATCGGTAAAAGAGAGTAAATTGTTACCATCACAACCGCTGGTAATACACCAATACCTAACAATGGTATTGCCAAACCTAGCATAGCCATACTTGGTATTGCTTGAATTATATTTGCAACACCCATAATAGGCTTTCCTAACTTCTTGATATAACTAATCAAGATACCCAAAGGAACTCCTATAAGTATTGCACACACAACAGCTATTACTGTCATTTCTATATGTTCCAATAGAAGTGATATAATTTGTGAACTATTTTGTGACATATATGAAATTAGTGAAGCCATTATTTAATCGCCTCCTCTTCTGAATTGTCTTCCATTAAGAACTTTCTGCTCAAAGTAGACACCATCTTACTGTTTGTAAGAAGTCCCACTAGCTTTTCATCTTTATCTATTACTGGAATACTGTTTACACTTGACTCTTCTATCATCTTTAATACATCAACCATATTGTCTCCAACATGAGCAACATATCTTACCTTGGACATAAATTCCTCTGCCTTCATTATAGGACTCGTTGCCTTGAATATAGAAGACCTTGTAACTATTCCTCTAATACGCTTTTCATCATCAACCACAATCAAGCTATCTATATTGTGATCTCTCATCCTCTTTACACATCTATTTCTAATCATATCACCCTTGCAAGTTATTGGTGTTTTGATCATGAAATCTTCAACTTTAATATATTGAGGAGAATCCCAAATTCTATTTGCACCAACAAAGTTTTTAACAAAATCATTTGCAGGATTTCTCAGTATATTTTCAGTCTTATCAAATTGAACAATATTACCATCTTTCAATATACAAATTCTATCTGCTATCTTGATGGCCTCATCCATATCATGAGTTACAAATACCATAGTCTTTTTTATCTTTGTCTGCATCTCCATAAGTTCATCTTGAAGATTAGATCTTGTCACTGGGTCAAGTGCTGAAAAAGGCTCATCAAATAATATAATATCTGGGTCATTTGCCAAAGCCCTGATTACACCAATACGCTGCCTCTGACCGCCCGACATTTCTATTGGATAACGATCAAGATATACTTCTGGATCCAAATCCACCATTTCCATCAAGCTATGTGTTTTTTCAAGTATCTTTTTAGGATCCTTTTTTTCAAGCTTTTCTATTACTTCTATGTTATCCTTAATAGTCATATGAGGAAATAGACCACCTTGCTGGATTACATAACCAATATTTCTCCTCATTTTAACCTTGTCCATTTCATTTATATCTTTACCGTCAATCAAGATTTTTCCATCAGTAATAGGTATCAAACGATTAATCATTTTTAAGGTAGTAGTTTTTCCACATCCACTAGGACCTATAATAACCGTCAGTTCACCTTCTTGTATTTCCATATTAAGATTTTTTAATACAGGATTTCCCCTATATTCTTTTGTAACATTACAAAATTGAATCATAATAGCACCTCCGTTTCACTAAAATTAATATTCTTTCTAATCATTTAGATTTATAAATTAAATATTAGTTACACTAACTATGTTATAACTTATAACAAATTATGTCAAATATGATAAGGGCTTTAAGTATCAAAAAAATTGCTCTTTTAAACTTATAAGATAACTTTTTATAAATGATAAATTACTCATTTTTATTGCAAAAAAAGCTTTAAAAGTCTTAAAATTTCAGTCATTTTATGAATTTTAAATTTTTTTATCTTTTTATGAAAATATAACAGATATATTTTTTATAATTATTTTTTATTTTTTTTATAATTATAACTTTTTTACTTATATATCCATATTCTATTTTATAGATTTTTAATAATTCGATTGAATCTATTTTAAATCAAACTTTCTAACTTATAAACATAATAACTTTAAATTTCTATATGTTTTTTCTAAACTTAAATATATATAGCTACTATTCCAATTGCTCCCATTATAAGAAGTACTAACCCCATCAATAACATACTCTGCTTTGGTCTCTCCTCCAAAACTTCTCCACTGTCCTTATCAATATAGATAGACATTTTCTTACCCAAAGGATAAAAGTTATAGTCATTTGAATGTAGCCTGCTTCTTCTTATCTTTTCTAAACCATCATACTCATACTTTAAAACGGGACAATATAGGGCAGTTGCTGCCTTATGTTTTTTCTCTCCTTCTTCATTAACATTTATTTTCTGCCACTTCAATACAGCTACTATCTCTGAATCTATTTCTTCTAAATTTCTCTTCTTTTCTTTCAAATATACAAATATTAGAGCTATTCCTACTAAGCTCGATAAGGGTGCCATTAAAGCTGTTAAATATGTCTCTGAAAACTTCATCTTTGCAAATGGCGTTAAAAATATAAAAAATCCTATTACAAGCATAAGCCATTGACCTAATAAAAATGTCTTGCTTTTATTGAAAACCTTCATTTTCAACTTATTAGATGCATCTGTCATTATGCTTATATCATCCCCTTTTTTATACTCATCCATACTGTTTATTGTATATCTTTTCTTTTTGTTATTATCTCTAACTTCAATATTTAACTTATAATAAAACTGTCTATAAAAGCCCTGATTATCCATTTCCTTGACCAGCTTAGAACTCAAAACCTTACCATCTATAAGTGTCTTAGGATTTTCCAATCTCTTCTGATGCCTTATAGTGCTAGTACTCACAAATATTAAAATAAAACCCAACAATATTTGAAAGTAGCCCCTAATACTAATTTCACTAAACATATTATCAACGTCTCCTCTATTTATATAAGTCTTTAGCCATCAAGTAATTTTTATGCTATTTTATATTCTATAGGCGCAAAATTATAAAATACAATAAAATCTAATATAATCAATATAATTTTAACTTTTAACTTGAATTCTGCCTATACATTATATTATACAGAATATTTCCTTATCTTTCCATGATATTTATTTAATTTTTCTGAAAAAAGCAAATATTTTTTTATTTATTTATTTTTAATATTGCTAAAATCTTAAGTATTTTCTATATATATTTTTAATAGCTATATTTTATTTATAAATTATCTTATTTAGCTTTCAAAATTTCACTTTTACATTTTTATATATTTATTCTAAATTAATATATGTATATTAATATTTCCTTCTACACACTACCTTTCAATGCTTATAAGTCTTTATGTTGAGTTTTATGTCCTTTAATAGCCATAATAAATGTATAATTTCATACATTTATTATGGCTTACTCTATATTTTTATATAGATTTTAAATATTTATAATGTTATATTTAAATTAAAAGAATAATGAAAATATTTGTTTTTAAAGGAAAAAATAAACATTTACCATAACATTATTCAACTTTAAATCTTATCATTTTCTTAACTATAATATTTAGAAATCAAAAATGATAATTATATTTTATAGCTTTAATAATATAAGCTAGGAAAGGACTATCAAATGGATCAAAATATAGGTAACAAAACCATTTCTAATGAAGTTCAAAAAGCAAAAAAAAGTAAACTGGCCTTAATTTCTCTTATACTAGGGGCTTTATATCTACTTTTTATAATTACTTATTTCACAAATACAGGCCTAAACTCTACTGATAGTGCTGAGGCTATTGGTGCTGGAATAGCAACAATGCTTGTCCTTCCACACATAATATGTACAGCCATTGCTCTTTTATTTAATATTTTGGGGTATGTTATGAATAAGAGAAACTTCATATTAGTAGCAGCTATATTGTACTGTGTCTCTATGATACTTTTCATAATGTACTTTATGTTCGTTATATTACAGGCCATATTATGCTTTGTAGCCTATGCAAAAATGAAAAATTAATAATAAAAACTCCCTATGACTAGTCCAAGGGAGTTTTTATTATTAATCACTTCTATTTTCATTTATCATCATAAGTAACTTCTTACATTCTTGACAGTGCCAAGCTGTACAATCATGCGATAAGTTTATAGATACTTTTACTCTTCTTTCCTGTATCTTTCTCTTTATCCTTTTAGCACTTATATCTTTTTCTGGTATAAAGACATACTTTTCATCATAGCCACCTATTCCTTCTCTTTCCACTCTTCCATTTTCCATCTCTTTTCCACATATTGGACAGTCCATAAATAACATCTCCTCTCACTTTTGCAAGATAACATTTTTAAACTATAAATATACTCTCTTAAATATATTATAGCTCATTAACAATAGACGTCTATGTGTGACTCCAATACACTGACATCAATTGGAAGTATATCACCCTCATCTCCATCTATATTTGTCGTCAATATTACACCATCATTTGATTCGATATGCCCCTTTTTAAACTTCTTATAAGCAACAAGCTTACTAGATGTATCTACACCCTTCAATAAATCTGGAAAAGTTCTTATAGTATCAATAACAGACTCATCTTTCAAACAAATCATATGTAAGTAACCATCATCTACTTTTGCATTCGGTAAAATCTGCTCAAAGCCCCCTATAGAGTTTGTCAATCCTATTAAAATCATGCTGCTTTGTATCTCACTTTCTTTTCCATCTGCCATTATTTTGAAAGGATAAGACTGAGTATATTTAAAATGTTTAAATCCAGATATAAAGTATGCAAATTTACCTAGTCTTGTTTTTTTACTAGAATCAACATCATTTATAGCTTCTGGAATAACACCTATAGCCACAACATTCATAAAGTAACTATTATTTATCTTACCTATATCTATTTTCTTTCTTTTAGAAATATCTATATTTTCTATTGCATCTTTAGGATCTAGTGGAATCGATAAGGCTCTAGCCAAATCATTCACTGTTCCTAAAGGAAAGAAACCAAAATTAGGCCTATATTCTTTTTCAGCTATACCATTTATCCCCTCATTGACAGTACCATCACCGCCCATAACAAAAACGCTGTGATATTTTTTTTCAGCTGCTTCACTTGTAAAGTTTCTAGCATCTCCTGCTTTCTCTGTATATTTTATTTTTACTTCATCAAATATTTCCTTTAATTTTTTTTCAGCTAGCTCTTCATAATCCTTAGCTTTTTCAAGGCCAGAACTAGGGTTTACAACAAGTAATGCTTTTTTCATAATAAACCTCCTTTTACTTTTACTTTTACTTTTACTTTTACTTTTACTTTTACTTTTACTTTTACTTTTACTTTTACTTTTACTTTTACTTTTACTTTTACTTTTACTTTTACTTTTACTTTTACTCAATTATACCAAAATCATATTATCTTTACCTTATTTTTTATAGTTATTAGATAAATATTGCTAGAAATATTCTATAATAAGCATATAATTTTCTAAAAATCGCTATATCAGCTATTTAACTTGAAATTTATTTGTATTTATAATAATATATCATAAGATTGACTTTTATTCAGTATAGTATTTTTTAAGGAATACTGTTTATAATAATTTAATATTTAATTTAAGGAGGTTTTTATGTGCACACATATCGTTTTAAAAAATAGTAATTCGAATCTTATTTCTGCAAGAACTATGGATTTTTCACTGGAATTAAACCCCTTGTTTGTTTCATTCCCTAGAAATTATGAAATGAATCTTATCTTTGAAGGAAAGCTTAATAAGCACTATGCTTTTTGTGGACTAGGAAAAAATGTTGGTGACTATTACCTTGCTGATGGGATCAATGAGCACGGTTTATCTTGTGCAGCTCTTTATTTTGAAGGATTTTCAAGTTATTCAAAAGAAAAATATAAAGACAAAGTAAATCTTGCACCTCACGAATTTTTACATTATATTTTATCAAACTTTAAAAGTAGCCAAGAAATTCTAGAAAATATCGAAAATATAAATATATTAGATCACACTTTGGACTTTATAGGAAAGGCCGCCCCATTACATTGGGTAATCACTGATTCATCTTCTCGTTCAATCATAATAGAGCCCCTAGATGAAGGCCTTAAAGTTTATGAAAATAAAGTTGGTGTGCTGACTAATAGCCCTGATTTGGACTGGCACTATACTAATCTAAGAAATTATATAGGTCTAGATATACACCAGCGTGAAGACAGAAAAATAGGGGACTTGCTCTTACAACCTTTTGGTCAAGGCAGTGGTAGCTTTGGACTTCCTGGAGATTTCACTCCTCCATCTAGGTTTGTAAGGACGCTTTTCAATAAGCTTAGCTGTAATGTTGGAGAATCACAGGAAGATCTTTTGGCAGATTCTTGTGCAATACTAAATAATGTTATGATTACAAAGGGTAGTGTTAAAACCATCAACAACTCTATTGACTATACACAATATGTTTCCTATATAATGCATGATACTTTGACTTATTATTTTAAAACATATACTAATCCTAATATTAGATCCTTTTCTTTACTAGATTCTAATATAGATGATGATAAAATCTTAGTATTAGAAATAGATGATAAGTTTTCGGCAAAAGATATATTAAAAAATAACATATAAAAAAGAAAAGAGGCTTATATAAGCCTCTTTTCTTTTTATTACTTAAGTTCTATTTTTAATCAGTCTATATTTTTTACCTATCTAGTCCATTGCTTATAAGCAATTAATATTTTTACTTATTCATCATTTACCTTTTACCTAATTCTGTAGATTCTGTGTATCTCTTAGATATTTCTACGGCTGTGTTATATCTATTGCTGCCAGCTACTCTTTCCTTATTTTTGATATCTAGCTTATCTTCTATACTATTAGATACTGAATTATATCCTCCACCAATTAATATATTTTCAATTGTCCAATCATTTATAGCCTTTGCTGTTGTTGGATGAGTATTGTTTGGTGTTGTCAAAAGAATAGGTGACTTAAACTTAGCTGCCAGTGAACTAATAGTGATTCCATCTGGGAAGTCTGTTCCATCAACTAAAATCATATCTTTTTTATTATTAGTCTTTTCTCTTAGACTATCAGCCACTTTATATGCTGTTTCATAATTATTTTGTCCAGCGATTCTTCTTACATCATGACCTCATCATATTTTTATATACAAAAAGGACCTCATATGAGGCCCTTTTCCAAACTATTTATTTATAAAATATGAGATTGTATACAGTAAATAAATATGTGCTGGATAGAATATATAGAAGAAGTACTTACTTCCCTTTCTTCCAGGCTTTCCATTATACATAGAAATTGGTACTATTGATAAAAGCATCAATGACTGCAACTTATTACCTGTGATATATACAAACACTGACATTAAAATAAGTGGCATCATTCTAATCCATAAATTTTTATCTCTTAACAAGTAAAATAATACTGCTAGTGCTATCCAAAGAACACCACCTTCTACAAGTATAGGTGTTGGGAATATAACTGCAAGTACCTGCATCAATAATACACTCTTAGATGCTGAAATTAAAACTAAAGCTCCCATTAAGAAAGGTAGCAAAAATGCCAAAATAGATAGTATTATTTTTTTAAAGTTTTTATCTTTAATAGCTAATTTCATTACATCTATGAAATACATATAGTATAATCCCAAAAATATTGTTCCAAATATAGAGTTCATTAAAACTACTGAATCCAAAGGCATGACCTTTTGTATTACTATAGAACATGCAGACATTAATATATATGCAATCCATAATCTAGCCATATACTTTTTCTTATTCTTTGTATAATAAAATCCTTCAGCAGATAAAAATAGGAATATCGGTGCTACAAGTCTTCCCACTCCAGTAAACCACATAGGCACTCCATTCATATAAAACATCTGGTGAATATGGTCAAATACCATCAATATAATTCCTAATATTTTTAGTTGATAGGATGTTAGTCCTTTAAAATTCTTAAATATTGCCTTTTCCATAATTATACCTCCAATTCTTTTTTTGTATAAAACATATTATATCAGATATATAAATTGTTTTCTTCTTACAGAAATGTAAGGTTGCAAAGAAAAGGTTTTTTATTTATAAATTCAAGATTTTATCGCAAAAATAAAAAATAGTTGGCAAATGCCAACTATCAAAATGATTTTATCTATTTTTTAAGATTGAATTAATATGTTTTACTAACATATCAATAGCTATTATATTTTCTCCACCTCTAGGAATTATAATATCAGCATATTTCTTTGAAGGTTCAACAAATTCCTCGTGCATAGGCTTTACAGTTTCTCTATACTGTGTCAATATAGAGTCTATTGTTCTGGCTCTCTCTGAAATATCTCTCAATATCCTTCTCATCAATCTTTCATCTGCATCTGTGTCCACAAATATTTTAACATCCATTAAATCTCTAAGCTCTTTATTCTCTAATATCAAAAATCCATCTATTATAATTACAGGTTGTGGCTTAACTAGATATTCCTTCTTAGATCTTGTATGTATTGTATAGTCGTATTCTGGTCTATAAATCTCTTCCCCAGATTTAAGCTTTTTTATATCGTTTATCATCCTATCTGTTTCGAATGAGTTTGGATGGTCATAGTTTAAATTATTTCTTTCTTCCATAGAAATATCATCATTTGATTTATAGTAATAATCATGACAAAGAACTTCTATTTCTTCTTTAAACTCTTTTTTTAATTTCTCAATAATAGTTGTTTTTCCTGAGGCAGACCCTCCTGCAACACCGACTATCATTACTTTACTCATAACTTTCTCCTTTTCATTAAAGCATAGACTGCTTTATCAACATTTTCTCTTAGTTAAATTGCTTTTTTTATTCATATATAGGATTACTACCCATATTATCTTATCAAAAAAAATAAAAAAATACTAGCAAAAATTGTAATATATAAGCTTTTGATAAAATCCTTTTTTAAAAAACCTATTGTAAACCCGTTTATTTTAATAGTTTACAATGTCCGTTTTTTATGTTAATATACTGATATTATATGGATTAAAAGGAGAATAAAATGACAGAAAAAACTATGAAAATGAATAAAACATTTGATGTGAAGTCAATGGTTCTATGCTCATTATTTGCATCATTATCTTGTATAGGTGCTTTTATACAGATACCTCTTCCCAACTCGGACTACTTTACTTTACAATATTTATTTGTAATGTTAACAGGAATGTTATTAGGATCAAAAAGAGCTTTAATATCTATTTCAAGCTATGTTTTTATGGGACTAATTGGTTTACCAGTATTTGCAGCAGGTGGCGGAATCGGCTATCTACTAAAACCTACTTTCGGATATCTTCTTGGATTTATCTTGTCTGCATATCTTGTAGGCTATCTATGCGAAAAATTAAATGCTAATAGTTTTTCTAAATTTTTTATATCAGGTCTGTCAGGATTTTTAGTAATATATATAGTCGGATTCGCTTATAAGTATATGATTTTAAACTTCTACTTATCTTTTAAAATCCCTTTTATAGCTATTTTACTATCTGCATTTCCAATTGATATGCCAGGTGATTTTATAATGACTATTCTAGCATCTATATTGGCTGTAAAAATTAAAAGGGTGGTGAAAATATAATGAGTATGGAAATAGAAAGAGCTAACCTAAAAACAGTTGAAATTAAAAATATGATTTTAAACGGCTACAAGTTAGAGTTAAAAGATTTACAGTATCTAAAAATAGCCGACTTGGATTTACTATCAAGTTGTGCTAAAGAAATAAAGGAGTTTTTTTCTTCTACAAATTTTGAACTTTGTACCATTATCAATGCAAAGAGCGGCAAGTGCAGTGAAGATTGTAGTTTTTGTGCACAATCATCATACTATGACACAGATATAGAAAGCTATGATTTACTTGATAATAAAGATATTCTAAAGTCTGCCATTGATAATTATGAAAATGGAGTCAATAGATTTTCTATAGTGACATCAGGTAGAAAGTTATCTGATTCTGACCTTGAAATATCTTGCAAAAGCTTCGAGATGATATCTTCCCTTTGCCCTATAGAACTTTGTTCATCAAATGGACTTTTAAACTTTGAGCAACTAAAAAAACTAAAAGATTCAGGTGTAAGCAGATACCACAATAACCTTGAAAGCTCAAGATCATTTTTTCCAAATATATGTAGCACACATAGCTATGATGAAAAAATAGAAACTATAAAAGCAGCTCAAAAGGCAGGATTATCTGTCTGTAGCGGACTTATCTTTGGATTAGGTGAATCAATTGATGATAGAATTGATGCAGCCTTCACTCTAAGAGACTTAAACGTTGATTCTATACCTATAAATTTATTAAATCCTATAAAAAATACGCCCTTAGCTAATAATAAAATCTTGGAATATGACGATTTTAAAAGGTCTCTTGCAATTTATAGATTTATATTAGCAGATAAAAATATAAGGTTGGCAGGAGGCAGAGTCTTGCTTCCAGATAAGGGTAAATCCGCTATAGAATGTGGTGTGGACTCTATGATTTCTGGAGAAATGTTGACAACTTCAGGTATAAAAACATCTGAAGATATCAATATGCTTCACTCCCTTGGGTTATCAGTGAAAAGTAACAATACAAATCTGGATATAGATCATATAGATAATATTTCTGAAGTTCTTTTAAAAGTCGAAAATAATGAAAAAGATAGCCTCAAGTCAAGTTCCAATTCTATATTTATAAGTGGAACAAATACTGATATTGGCAAAACCTTTATAAGTAGCAAGATAGTAAATATACTTTCAAGTAAAAATATCTCTACCATCTACTATAAAGCAATACTTAGTGGTGCTTATGGCGACTCAGATAATTTGATAGCTGGCGACTGTCAGTATCTAGTTGAAAACTCTCATTTGAAAGAAAGTGCGAATGAACTAGTAAGCTATGTTTTTAAAGAAAGCTACTCTCCACACTTAGCCGCAAAAGTAAATAACTGCCATATAGAAGTCGAAAAGATATTGAATGATTTTAAAAACATTACAGAAAATATGGACTATTGTGTTATAGAAGGTTGTGGTGGAATAGTTTGTACACTTTATGAATACAAAGATACACTATTTATGCAAACAGATTTAATAAAAGAGCTTAATACTGATGTCTTACTAGTAAGTCCAAGTGGTCTCGGCTCTATAAATGCTGCTATTAGCTCATATGAACACTGTATAAATAATGGTATTTCTGTTAGAGCTATTATTATGAATAACTTTGATAGACACAATATTATTCATATAAATAATAAAAAAATGATTGAAAAAATAAGTAAACTTAGAGTATTTTTTATGGAAGAAGAATGATAAACCAATAATAAAAAGCCATCTACTAAAGTGATGGCTTTTTATTATTTATAGAACATACAAAATATATCAAGTATATAATATTTTTATATAGAACTAGATTTATTTAAACTATTTTACTACTTAAGCTTTTATATAGGCCAGATAGATATTCCTCCATCTCTTCTATTGAATCAATAAATACTAGCTTTTTATTATTTTCTTCACTCAAAAATCCTTCGTCAGCCATTTTTATGAATTGACTTTTCAAATCTTCATAAAATCCATCGATATTTAAAATAATACAAGGATTAGAAATTCTTCCTATCATAGACCAAGATAAAACTTCTGATACTTCTTCTAATGTTCCCAATCCACCAGGAAGTGCTATATATAGATCTCCATTTTCAATCATTATTTTTTTTCTCTCACTCATATTTTCAACCTTAATTAATTGAGTAACTCCTGAGTGTGCAGCTTCAATATCTGATAAAAATTCTGGCCTAACCCCCAAAACCTTTCCTCCATTTTCTAGTACAGTATCTGCAATTACACCCATTAAGCCTGATGCTCCACCACCATATAATAAGCTATGATCATTTTTGCATATCCACTTAGCTAATTCTATTGCTGAACTTCTATACTTTTTATTGCTTCCCATATTCGATCCACAATACACTGTTATATTCATAGTATTTCCTCCTAATAGTATCTATTTTTTATATTATTAATCTAACTTTATATCTATATTACTATATGATTCTTATTTATTCCTATCTTTACTGTTTTTACTTCTTTTCATCTTTTACACCTTTATACTTTTACTATTTTTTACTTCTTTTCATCTTTATTTTCTATCTTTTATATATTTATTATCTTCATTATTTTTACGGTTTTTACTTCTTTATATACTTCATATCTTTATTGCTTTATAGAATTCTTATTTTTATATCTTTAGCTAGTATAATCAATAAAATATACTCGATTTATAAAATAAATCCACAAGTTTTTTAACTATAAAGCTATTATGGTAATAATTTATCCTCTAGATTTCTTACAAATGATGATAAAATCAAATCATTACTTGTCAACTTTGAGTTTTCACTTACTGCCTCTTTCACTTCTAATGGATAGTCTGTAATTATTCCATCTACATCCATTTTAGAAAATTTATCTATAGATTCTTGAGTATTTACAGTCCAAACTATGACTTTTTTACCCTTTTTATGTAGTTTTTTTATATTGCTATCTGTAGCTTCTCTTTCTTCCATAATCATATAGTCAGCATCTACACTTCCATAGTTTCCTAACTTTATAAAGTATATTAAACCTGTATCAAAAGTAGAGTCCTTATTTTCTATATACTCTATATCTCTTATATTCAAAGAGGTAAAAAATACCTGTTTTTTCATTCCTTTTTTTCTTACAAGTTCCATCAAGTCATCTATCATCTCATGATCTATACCTTCTTTTAATTCTAGATTTATTTTTATTTTATTTTTACAAACATCCAAAACCTCTTCAATCCTAGGTACTTTCTCACCAGCATACCTCTGTGAAACTCTTCTTCCTATATCTAAGGTCTCTATCTGAGAATAATTTAAGTCAGACACCTTTTTATTTATAAAATAAGGCTTCTCATATGAAACCCTCTCGAAAGTTTTATCGTGATTTAATACGTACTTTCTATCTTTAGTTCTTTGAACATCTATTTCTATATAATCTATATTGTTATCTATTGACTTTTTAATGGCACTAATACTATTTTCAGGTGTACCTACTCCATATCCCCTATGCCCATATATTTTTATATGATTATTATATCCTATTATCTCTCTTGTAAATATTCCCATAGTCATTGAATACAATAATAAAGCCGTTAAAGCAATTGCAATAAGAGTTTTTTTCTTATGAAGTATATTATCCAACATAGATTTTTTTGTTTTTTCTGCAATTTTAGGATACTCTATATCTTTAGGATCTATCAACTTATAGAATAGTTTTGTTACATAATAACATTCAAAAGGTACTAACAATATTGATATAATTAATATACCAAAGTTTTGAATTTGTAAAAGAGCAATCATTATTATTCTAGAAAGATAACCATCTAAGTTTAATTGTCCAGATATTTTCACTATAAGAGTGAGCCATATAAATAAAACAATAGAAGATATTAAGGCTGTAACTATCAACATAACAGCAAGTTCTTTTAAAACAGTTTTTCTATTTTCTTTAAATAATTTAGAACTTGCCTTTATAGCTTCATTTGCCTTCATATTATTTATTATCATATAGTTAAATGTAAAGATAAACTTCAAACTAACATATATTAAAAGTATAATACCTATACTGTATATAATTGTATATAGCGTATTTTGATCTATCTCACTCATAATGAAGTTTGGCATATCAAAACCTTTTAAAAAGCTAAGTTTAAATCCAACTCCAGACATAGGTGCCATAAAAATCACATATAAAAGAATAATTATCCCACCAACTGATAACATTCTGGGCAAAAGTCTTATATTATACTTTAATATCTCCCAATAACTAGACTCCTTATAATTAGCCTCTATCTTTGAACTTATAGTAATATATCCTCCAATTTCAATAATAATCTCTAAAACTACTATTAAAAATAAAAATAAGAGAAAAATTGCTCCAGAAGGTGTCAGCATAAATTTCAATATATCTCCATTTGTAAATACTACGCTTCCATCTTTTTGAATTAAATATCCACTTAATAAACCATATATAGGTATAATTATAATAGATAAAAGACCTCTTGTAATAATTTGATATTTCAAAAATTTCTTTATATTAACAGTAAATTTCCCCACCAATTTTATATAATCCTTCAGCATATTAAAAATATCTCTCACCTCCTAAAATATACTCAACAAATTGTTGGCCTAAATTTTTTAGACTTACTAATTGTATTATACTACTTTATAAATATCTTTCAAATAATAATAGCTATATATTTAATCTATATCGCTATTTTTAGTTTTTTTTATGAATTTCTTTATTTTTTCTTTATTTTTTTCATTTACTGTCTATCTAGATATTAACTATATCTTTTACTTATTTTTATTTGCTCTTTATTTATCTATTGACTATACATTTCACTTATTTTTTTCTTTTCCGTATATCTAGTCTTATTATACATTTTACTTATTTTTTCCATATACCTAGACTGACTATATATTTTATTGATTTTTAACTTGTTTTTATTTTACTATCTCTCTAGATATTAACTATGTATTTTATTAATTTTTTACTTATTTAATATTCCGTTTATAGTAAAGTGTTTTTTTAAATATACACTTTAAAAGAAAACTCTTTAGTATATTTTTTCTTCATATACTTTGTATACAATATACTTTTTTGAATAGTATATCTTTAATATAGCCCTTAAAGCCTTTAAACAGCTTAAAAAATCCTTGTATAATATCTCTTTTCTGCTATAATAAAGATGTTGCATTTTAGAGAATGTACAACTAAAAAATTAATTTATATTAAATTTGGCTATTTTGCCAAATATTTTTTATTGTAAAAGGAGAATTTATGAAGTATTTAAAACAATTTGCTATAGTAATTGTGATTACATTCATAGGAGAAGCTCTTAATCAAATTCTACCTCTTCCTATACCTGCGAGTATATATGGATTGGTGATTATGTTAACAGCACTTATGACTAAAATATTACCTGTAGAGAAAGTTAAAGATGTGGGTAAAATGCTTATTCAAACTATGCCTATCATGTTTATACCAGCTGGGGTTGGATTGATTACGGCTTGGGATAAATTGGGACCTATCATATTACCTGTTACTGTAATTACTTTTATATCTACCGTTGTTGTAATGGTAGTGTCTGGAAAGTTTACAGAAACTCTAATAAAAAATAACGAAAAGAGTAATTAATTTTCATTTAAACTTTAGGAGGTTTTATAAATGAAAGAACAAATAGTAAACTCTGTATTTTTTGGTGCTGCTATTACTTTAGTAGCCTTTTATATAGGGGATCTTTTAAAAAAGAAATTCAAACATCCACTTGCAAATCCACTATTGATAGCACAAGTCGCAATCATATGTGTTTTATTATTATTTAAGATAGACTTTAATTCATATAACAATGGAGCCAAATATATTAGTTTTTTCTTGACTCCAGCAACAGTATGCCTTGCCATACCTTTGTATGAAGAGCTACAACACTTGAAAGATAATTGGATTGCAATTATGGCAGGAATAGTTTCGGGAATGTTGTCTAGTGCTGCTACTATACTTGCACTCTCTCTTATTTTTAGCCTGAATCACCAAGAGTATGTTACACTTCTTCCAAAATCGATTACAGTCGCAATTGGTATGGGTGTTTCAGAAGAATTAAAGGGCATCGTTTCTATTACAATTGCAGTGATAATAATAACTGGAATTATTGGTAATGTTGTAGGAGAGTTCGTTCTTGATAAGTTCAATATAAAGCATCCAATAGCAAAAGGAGTTGCTTACGGGTCTTCATCTCATGCACTTGGAACGGCTAAAGCTATGGAAATCGGCGAGTTAGAAGGAGCTATTAGCAGCTTGTCCTTGGCAGTCTCTGGAGTATTGACTGTCGGCGTTGCATCTATATTTGCAAATTTCTTATAGACTAATTTTTACTTCTTAAATTTATATAAAGAAGAATAGATGCTAATATATAATCTAAAGCTAATAAAAAGACTGTTTATATCTATTTAAACTTTAGATAATTTCTTTAAAAACAAACAATGTACTTTAGCATAAAACTTGCTATTTTGTACATTGTTTTTTTGTGCTATAATTATTTTATTCTAGGGTATAAAAGAACTATATAGCAAATAAAATCAATCTATTTGCCATATAAAGCCTTAAACAATTTATTCAAATTTTAAATTTGCTTTATTCTTTAGTTATTTACTTTTTCAAAAAATACTAGGCTTTAATATTTTTTGATTATAAAGGCTCTAATAACTTGAAGTTTGTTTTTTAAAATTAGAATCTTAAATATATAATTTAAAAGGAATTTATATTATGAAAATAAAAAAGAAAATATTACTAACTGTATCAGTTCTTATACTTCCGATACTATTTCTATCTGCTTGTAATGATAGTAAAACAGAAGTAAATATCTATTCAACAACAGATATGCACAGCCATTTCCCAGATAGCCTTAAAAATTATCTTTCAACAATTGATAGAGATAAATCACTTCTTATAGATTGTGGAGATATGACAGATATTCAAACACAAGATGATAGCCAGTGGTCAAGTGGCGTAAAAGAATATGGTTATTTAACAGAATTTAACGGACGAGTTGTAGAGAAAGTATCTGAACCATCAGTTGGGATTCCGCCAATCGGCAAAAATATGGCCGATGAAAAATATGATATGGCTACACTTGGAAATCACGAATTCTATACAACACCAGATAAATTTAAAGAACTAATTGATAGTTTTAACAAGGCTGGACTTCCACTTATGTCTGCCAATACATTCTTCACAAAGGAATTTGCCAAAACAAAAGCTGATCAAAGAGTGTCTGATCCTTATCTTATAAAAAATATACACACAGATGATGGAGATATCAAGATTGCCATAATAGCTGTGACAACAAATACTATAAACGACGAAGAGCCTTTTAAAGATGGTAAGGTTGTACTTGATGAAAATGTATATATTCAAAATGATCCTTATTTCAAGGGCAAGGTTTATATGACAGATATAGTAGAGGAAAGTATCAAAATTTCCAAAGAAGTAAAAGAAAAAGAAAATCCAGATATGATTATTCTTGCAGCTCATACAGGTGAACAGCCTAAAAAACCTAGACATTCTGGAAATAGAATACAAGAACTTGCTAAAAAAGTTCCAAATATCGACTTGATAGTTGCTGGACATACTCATACATTTATAGATGAGCATGAATATGAAGGGCCAAATGGTAAGAAGGTTATCGTTACTCAGGGAGGAAACCACGCAAAAGGTATAACAAAAACAACTGTTAACTTTGAAAAGAAAAAAGATAAATGGGCTGTTAGCTCACTTACTTCCAAGGCTGAAAAGTTCAAAGCTAATAAAAACGATATAGAAGATGATGCTTTTGTCCCTGATACTCCAGAAAAAATGAAGAGGATAAACTTTCAAGAAATAGATAAAGCTCAATACTTAAAGATGAAGAAAAAAAAGCCAAATATCTTGCTAGATATTGTTGTGATTTCTGATAAAAAAATCACTTTACCTAAAGACTTAGATATCGAGTTGCGTAATGAATATGAAACACCAAAGGATAATCAATATCTCTACTATCTATATACAAAAGATTATTCTACGGCAAAAAAAATAATGGAAAAGTATGATATTTACACAAAAGATAGAGTCTCAGAAAATAAAGAAATAAGATAAATAAAAATACCCAGAGCTAAATAGCTCTGGGTATTTTTTAGTCCATTTTTTTAGCCTTACTTCTACTATAAAGTGCAACCACTAAGGATAATAGTCCAATAGCTATTACATCTCTTGTCTGTGAAATATTTTTACTTCCAACATAAGTCATAATAGCCAATGCGGCCATACCAGTTGTAAAGCTAATCCACCTATTATACTTTCTTGTCCAATAGGCTTTATCTCTGTTTTTTTTCTTTAATCTCATTTTCTCACCTTTTCATTATAATAGCTCTCTTATAATTATATTATACAAGATATATTTATATTCTTCTATATCTTTATAGTTATCTCTAAAAAGCAACTTGAAGTTTTAAGTCTATTATAAACTAACTCTCTATAGTTTCAGTTAATCTCTTGCTTAAAGTAAAGATCTATCAAGTATTATTAACTCCAAACGCTCCAAATTCCAAATTGCTCCACAAAAAATTGCTATCTAATTTAAATACTTTATAGCCTAAAATAACAGATAATAATCCTTCTAATTTATATAATCCTTGATTTTTAACTACTCAAATATACTCTTGTCCATAATTTTCAAGTCACTCGATATCTCAACTTCAAATTCCATTTGTTCTAATATATCCTTATTTATATCTACTCCTGGCGCAATTTCTGTAAGTATTAAAGTATTCTCTCCCAGTTTAAATACACATCTTTCGGTCACAAATATCACATTCTGACCAATTTCTCTACTTTGCTTTGCACTAAATGTAACCTCTTCAACACTAGATAGAAACTTCTTTTTACTTCCTTCTTTTTCTATTATCAAATTTCCATTTTCAACTCTAGTCTTCAAGCCTCCTGCAGTCATTGTCCCGCAAAATACTATATTCTTTGTTGACTGAGTGATATCTATAAATCCACCACAACCGCCAATTCTATCCCCAAATCTACTAACATTGATATTTCCTGAAGGGTCTATTTCTGCAAATCCTAGAAAAGTTCTATCAAGTCCACCACTATTATAAAAATCAAATTGACTAGCCATAGGAAGTCCTGCCCATGCATTGACTGCTGATCCAAAATTTGATCTTCCTAGGGGAATTCCCCCTATTAGTCCACTTTCCACAGTAAGAACAATATTTTCTATCCCCTCTTCCTTGGCAACAGAAGCCACTCCTTCTGGTATACCAATCCCAAGATTTACTACAGAATCATCACTCAACTCTTTGGCCGCTCTTCTAGCTATAATCTTTCTTTCATCTAACTCCAGCTTTGGGAATCCAAAATTATCCGATTTGTACTTACCTGCAATGATAGGATCATAATATGTTCCTGGAGTCTGGCGGTGAAATTCTTCTGGATTTTCCGATTTAACTACCGCATCTACAAATACACCTGGCACTACAACATCTCTTCTATCTATTGATGAAGATGATACTATGTTTTTAACTTGAACTATCACCTTTCCACCACTTGCCTTAACTGCCATAGCTACATCTAAAGAATCTATTATAGATGATTCTTCTTCCATTGTAATATTACCAAACTCATCTGAAGTAGTTCCCCTGATAATCCCTATATCAAACTTAGGAACCTTATATTTCAAATATTCTTCTCCATCAATTTCAATCAAGTCAACCAAGTTGTCCTTGGCTGCATCATTCACTTTTCCGCCTCTTATTCTAGGATCGCAATATGTATTTAATCCTATTTTAGATATTTCAAACGGCTTATTTGCAGAAGCCTGCCTATATATATGGGCAATTACCCCTTGTGGAAAATTATAGGCTTCTATTTCATTTTTAAGAGCTAGGTCTATCATAGCTCTGTTGTTTGCAAAATGAGCTGTTACATATCTTTTAATCAAGCCTTTATAAGTCATTTCACATACACCTTGATCATTATTATTTCCTATACCTGCTCCTTGATACAAAGTTATATTTCTTGGATGACCTACTTTTTTAAAGTTCTCTCCAATTTTAACCATCATCTCTCTAGCTGCCGTAGCCAACATAAATCCAGATACTGCCACAGTATCTCCATCATTTATTAGCTTTATAGCCTCATCATAAGTAAATAATTTACGCATTTTTATCTCCCTTTTTGATTTTTTATATCTATTTTTCTATAGTTATAGAGCCTTCTCTTTATGTATACGTTTTCACATTTTATATTATATCATATTTAATTAATATTACTCCACATTACGACTTTCAGACCTTCCACTTTTATTATTATTTTATATACTCCTTAATAATAATTATCATTAAGAAAGTTTTTATATTAATAATCTTAGAATCAAATTCACTTTTTATTTATTAATTTCTAATTATAAAAGCAATTCTTATTCATCAATATAGGCAATCGATAATATATGATCTAAGATACTATTTTCGTGATATTTTTTATTTTTATCTCTATTTTTTGTATTTTTATTACTTTTTATGATGTATTTTATTGATATTTCTATAATTGACTAGATTTTTTCATATAAAAGTAGTAAATTATAATGTAGGAAAAAAATAAAACCTAATATATTATAAAGGAGTTTTAATCATGATATATTCAACAGAAGTAGAAATGATGTGCCCTGTTACTCAGGGTGCAAATCACGGACCTGCTCCAATTCCAGAAGAAGCAAAATGGGTTAAGCCTAAAGATGTTTCTGATATCTCTGGTCTTACACATGGTATAGGTTGGTGTGCACCACAACAGGGTGCCTGTAAGCTAACTCTAAATGTGAAGGAAGGTATAATACAGGAAGCTTTGGTAGAAACTATAGGATGTTCAGGAATGACACATTCAGCTGCTATGGCATCAGAAATACTTCCTGGAAAAACTATTTTGGAAGCACTTAACACAGACCTTGTTTGTGATGCTATAAATACTGCTATGAGAGAGTTATTCTTACAGATAGTATATGGAAGAACTCAGAGTGCATTTTCTGAAGGCGGACTTCCAGTAGGTGCTGGACTTGAAGATCTTGGAAAGGGTCTACGTTCTCAGGTAGGTACAATGTATGGTACTCTTGCAAAGGGACCTCGTTACCTTGAAATGGCAGAAGGATACATAACTGGTATAGCACTAGATAAAAATAGTGAAATCATCGGGTATACATTTGTAAGCCTAGGTAAGTTTACAGACTTTATGAAGGCTGGAGACGATGCAAATGAAGCTTGGGAAAAAGCTCAGGGTCAATACGGTCGTGTTGAAGACGCTGTTAAGATAATTGACCCACGTAAAGAATAATATTCACACTTTGAGGAGGAAATTTAGATGGCTTTATTCGAATCTTATGAGAGAAGAATAGATAAAATAAATGAAGTTTTAAATAGTTATGAAATAGCTTCTCTAGAGGAAGCTGAAAAGATAACTAAAGATGCTGGACTAGATGTATACGCACAGGTAAAATCAATTCAGCCAATTTGTTTTGAAAATGCTTGTTGGGCATACACTGCAGGTGCTGCAATAGCAATTAAGAAAGGATGTAGAACTGCTGCAGATGCTGCTGAAGCTATCGGTGAAGGTCTTCAGTCTTTCTGTATACCAGGTTCTGTTGCTGACCAGCGTAAGGTTGGCCTAGGACACGGAAATCTAGGAAAGATGCTTTTACAAGAAAATACTGATTGTTTTGCTTTTCTAGCAGGTCACGAATCATTCGCTGCTGCTGAAGGTGCTATAGGTATTGCTGAAAAGGCAAATAAAGTACGTAAAAAACCTCTAAGAGTTATACTTAACGGTCTTGGAAAAGATGCTGCTATGATAATTTCTAGAATTAATGGCTTTACTTATGTTCACACAGACTATGATTATTATACAGGTGAACTTAAAGAAGTTGAAAAAATTGCCTACTCTGAAGGACTTCGTGCAAAAGTACATTGTTACGGAGCAAATGATGTTCGTGAAGGTGTTGCAATAATGCATAAGGAAGGTGTAGATGTATCTATTACTGGTAACTCTACAAATCCTACTCGTTTCCAACATCCAGTAGCTGGAACATACAAGAAAGAATGTATAGAACAAGGAAAGAAATACTTCTCAGTAGCTTCTGGTGGAGGTACAGGACGTACTCTACATCCAGATAATATGGCTGCTGGACCTGCTTCTTATGGTATGACTGATACTCTAGGACGTATGCATTCAGATGCACAATTTGCTGGTTCATCTTCAGTTCCTGCCCATGTTGAAATGATGGGACTTATAGGTGCTGGAAACAATCCAATGGTGGGTATGACGGTTGCTGTTGCCGTTTCAATAGAAGAAGCTGCAAAGGAAAATAGATTTTAGTAATTTTTTAATTGTATATAATTAATACTTAATAACTTAAATAAAAAAGGACGTGATTCACGTCCTTTTTAGCTTTTTCTTATATATTTTCTAAGTAAATTTTTTTATCTATATTAATTTCTAAGTAAATTTTTTTATCTATATTAATAAGTAAAATAATATACCTTATCTATATATTATTTCAGCATCCTCACGTTGAGTGCTTCTCTTATATTTAACATCTGGGTAGCCCAATACAAGTGTTGTAACTGCTTTTTTAGATCTTATTCCAAGCTCTTTTTTTATTTTTCCTGATAAAGACGTTGCTACAGTAAAAAATCCACTATAAAGCACTCCAATACCCAAAGATTCCGCCATAAGGGCCATATTAGAAGCGGCTAATGATCCATCTACCTTGCTATCTGCAATTACCATTATTGCCAAAGGAGCTTTTTTAAAGAAGAAATCCTCATCTATTTCCATGTCTCTCATTGATTTATTGAATACCTTTAAAAATCTAAGCAATCTTTTAAATATCTTTATGGCTAAATCTTCTACTAATCTCTTTTTTTTATCTATAACTATATAGCTAACATCTTGAGCATTTTTGCCTGTTGGTGTCCATCTTCCCGCTTCAATTATTTTTTCTATTTTTTCTTTTTCTATTTTTTCACTCTTAAACTGTCTTATCGAACGCCTTGATATAAGTGAATTCATAAGCTTTTCTGAATCTAAAAGTTCCATACTTTCAGTATCATATGGATCTTCACTATATCCACTTATATTAATAGCATATTGTGGACATATTGCCATACAGTGTCCACACTTCATACAGTCTTGACTTTTTATTTTGGCCTTTTTATTATCATCTAACACTATATTATTTTGTGGACAGTCCTTTATACACTGTGAACATCCCACACAAAGATTATTATTAACCGATATTATATGTCCCATTATCTAAACTCTCCTTATACATCAAAAAATATTTTTTTACTTCTTTTTGTGAAAAATGATTTTAATATATCGTTAATTCTCCATATCCTGCTGAATAACTTTTTAAAAATCAAAAGAGCCCCTCTTTTAAGCACGAGAGGAACTCTTTATAGAAATTTTTTAATTATACACTCAAATTTTAATATCTATCCCTAGCTGATAGATTTTGCTATATCTATTAATATGGTAAAGGATACTTATCTGTAAGTGCCACTACTATCTCCTGTGCCTTTTCTATATTATTGTCAGTAATTACAAGGTCCATTGCCTCTGCAATTTTGACCATATCCTCTTCCTTCATACCTCTTGTTGTAACAGCTGGTGTTCCTATTCTTATTCCACTAGTTTCCACAAAACTTGCCTTATCAAAAGGTATAGAGTTCTTGTTAACAGTGATATAGGCTTCATCTAAAAGGACTTCTGCCTTTCTGCCTGATACATTTTTAGATACTAAATTGATAAGTATTAGATGGTTGTCAGTTCCACCTGATACTAAATCAAAGCCTCTCTTCTTTAATTCCTCTGCCAAAACAGAAGCATTTTTAACTACTTGTTTTTGATATTCCTTGAAGTCATCTTCAAGAGCTTCTTTAAAGCACACTGCCTTTGCAGCTATTATATGCTCCAATGGTCCACCTTGTATTCCTGGGAATATTGCCTTATCAATTTTTTTTGCATATTCTTCTTTACAAAGAATAATTCCTCCTCTAGGTCCTCTTAAAGTCTTATGAGTCGTACTTGTAACAAAATCTGCACACTCCACTGGATTATTATGAAGTCCCGCTGCTACAAGACCTGCTATATGAGCCATATCTACCATCAGATAGGCACCTGCTTCCTTGGCTATTTCTGATATTTTTTTGAAGTCAATTTCTCTAGAATATGCACTTGCACCTGCAACTATCATCTTTGGTTTTTCTCTAAGAGCAATCTCTCTTAATTTATCGTAGTCTATTCTTTCAGTTTCTGAATCTACTCCATATGCGATAAAATTGTAATTGATTCCTGATAAATTGACTGGTGATCCATGAGTCAAGTGTCCACCCTGAGATAAGTCCATACCCAATACCTTATCACCATGATTTAACATAGCTAAATAAACTGCCTGATTAGCCTGTGACCCTGAATGTGGCTGAACATTTGCATGGTCTGCCCCAAATATTTTTTTAACTCTGTCTCTTGCAAGATTTTCCATTACGTCTATATACTCACATCCACCGTAATATCTCTTTCCTGGATAGCCTTCTGCATACTTGTTTGTAAAATAACTTCCCATAGTTTCCATAACAGCTGGAGATACTATGTTTTCTGATGCTATAAGCTCTAAATTTCTTTCCTGTCTCTGATGTTCTTTATCAAGAGCATCATAAATTTCTGGGTCTTCTCTTTTCAAATTTTCAAATTTAATCATTGTATAAACCTCCTCAATATCAGTACATTTCCTAATTTAAATCCGCAAAAACTAAAACTATTAAAAAAACTTTATATCTAATAACTTAACTACTAAAGAAAGTATCTCCACTTCAATTAATCTAAGATTTAAAATATAAAATCTCTTATGTCGAAATAGTCATAATCTTTTGTCTAAAAATCTATTGGACTTATTATATCACAAAAAAGACTTCTATATACTAAGTTTTTACCCTTTTTCTAACTTTTTTACCATTTTTTACGAATTTTATATTTTTATAAGAGATAATTATTCGTAATTCTAGCATAAATCCAATTATAAATCTTTAATCTAAGCTAAATTAACATTTATATTTTTCTAACTCTCTTCAAGCTGATTTTAAATTTTATATTTAAATTCATAAAAAAAATAACCTTAGCAATAAAACTAAATATCACATAGGCTATTTTTCTTCTAATTTATCAATCAGTATTCATTAATATTTTCCAATACAACTCTTGATATTATAAAGACAGCATAAACCTTTTAATATGGTTCAATACTATCCATATACTTTTCTTCACTTATTTTACATCTATGATTAAAGCTTCTACAAAAATCATAGGGATTAACTTCAGACATATTTTTCCCCAAGAATCCCTCTCTCTTAAACTTTATAGAATATATATATTCGTCTTTACTCTGCTTTTGCTTTGAACTTTGAGATTTTGGCAGTCTATTACTATATCCAGACATAACAATATTTTTAATTTTTGGGCTTATATTAAAGAGGTTACTAGAAAAAAATACTGCAAGTCCAAATACGCAATTTATATATTCTTCTCGCAAGTCTATTTTTTCTTTATCTTCCCTTCTAAAAACACCCTTTGAAAGTTTTATAGCTCTAAAGTCTGGTATTTCTTCTATATTAGGAAGCTTTATATCTATTAATAGGCTTGATTTTCTATACTCATATGCCAGTTCAAAGTCAAGTGGTAATACTGTAGTTTCAAGCCATTGACCAGTTTTTCCCTCGATATATCTTTCATCTCCCTTAATTGCCAGCTCAAGTGATCTTTTCTCCTCATAATACTCCTGTATGTAAGATGTATTTCTTTCACTTTCTATCTTATTTTCTTGCTCTTCAAATTTTATTTTTTCTCCCTGCCACTCCACATTTAACTCTGTCAGTTTGTCTTCCATATTTTCTTCTATATACTTCTTTCTCATTATATACTGCTTTAGAAGTCTCCAACTATTAATTTTTTGCTTTGCCTCTGCTTTTAAGACTTTTTTAGCATCTTTTATACTTGGTTCCTTCTTATCAAAAGTCTTTCTTTTGTATGTTTTAAGTGATAGAGACTCCAGTCTTCTTTTGAAGTATTCTTCATCTTTTAAATTTGGTGATAGCTTGTATATTTCTAGAAATTTATCTGTTTCAGCATTAATTCTTTCATAATTCATCTTCATCTGTCTATTCTTTTCATAGCTATATAGCTGTGTTCTCTTAATTTTTTCTTTTAAAGATTCATCTATTATGTCTAGACCACTATCCCCATAAAAAGCTACTTCCCCAGTTTCATCTAAAGTGATATTATATCTAGTTACATCATTATTTTTTTTATTTTTATCATTACTTTTATTAGGATACTCTAATTTTTGATGTCTATTATAGATACTTGAATTTGGAATTGCCGCACCTAGACATAATCCTTGTTCATTTACATCTATTGAAATCTCTTTTAGCCCTAACGAATTCGTAATCGAGCTAGAAAAATCTATTTCTGGACCTTTGCAGATACTTTTACTTTCCTTAAATCTCACAAAATCCCCTCCTTTTATGAAATCCTAGATTGAATCTATTTATAATTACTAACTATATTATAGCACAACTAATAATTCCCTTTAAATTTCCAACTTTTTTATTTTAAAATATATTGTAAAACTATAGTTACTCTTAATTTTATTATGATTATTTTTCTTTACCATTATTTTTTTTAGAGTCTAGCCCTAATTTCATTTTTTACAATTGTTTCCTTGTAAAACTCGCTATTTCGTATTATTTATACAATGCTTTTACTTTTACTTTTGCTTTTGCTTTTGCTTTTGCTTTTGCTTTTGCTTTTGCTTTTGCTTTTGCTTTTAAAAATTATACTTCAATAAAAAAATAGATGCACAATTGTGCACCTATTTGCAAATGATTTTTTATTTATATATTTAAATCTACTTAATTTATATATTTTAGTTCTTTTTATTTATCTACAATAGATTAACTTTATTTATTTTATCTTTATTTATTTTGGGATTCTTATAGATAAATATTATCCTTATTTATTTTATTTCTACTTTATCATTTTTAATCTAATTATATTCCTATAATTAATGATGCTGCTTGATAAACTATAAATGTAATCGCCCAAGCCATAAACAGCTGAAAGCCTGCTACCTTAAACATATATGATGTACTTCCTGTTTCCTTGCGAATAGTAGCCATTGCTGCTGCACATGGTACATATAGAAGACAAAATAGCATCATACAAAAAGCATTTAGCGGTCCAAATCCCATTTGTTGAAGTTGGCTATTTAATCTTGTCATCTGTCCAATTGATTCAGTACCCTGTACTCCAAACAATACTATAAAGCTTGATACTACGACTTCCTTGGCTGATAAACCAGCTATTAGTGCTACAACTATCTGCCAGAATCCTAAGCCGACTGGAGCTAACACAGGAACTAATATGGCTCCTATCTTTGCACCAAAGCTATTTGTCATATCTGTTGTATATCCAGCTGGACCAAAGTTAAGTATAAACCAAATAATTATAGAGGCTATGAATATTGTTGTTCCTGCCTTTGTAATGTAATCCTTTACTTTTTCAAATACATATATCCTAACTGTTCTAGCACTTGGCATCTTATACTCAGGTAGTTCTATCAAAAGAAGATCTTTATTAATTTCTTTATCGAATTTATGTAGTACAAAAGCCACCATTATAGCCACTACTAGACCTATAATATACATCGAATATGCCACTAACATAGCATTTCTAGGGAAGAAAAGCTGAGAGAATAATATATATATAGGAAGCCTAGCACTACAAGACATAAAAGGTGTAATCAACATTGTTCTTCTTCTATCTTTTTCATTCTCCAAAACTCTTGTAGACATTATTGCTGGAACAGTACATCCAAATCCCAAAATCATTGGTATAAATGCTCTTCCTGATAGACCTAGTTTTCCCATTATTCCATTCATTACATAGGCTACTCTCGACATATAGCCACTGTCTTCCAAAAATGCAAGTGCCAAAAATAATATAAATATATTTGGAAGGAAGGATAAAATACCTCCAACTCCTGCTATAATACCGTCTACTACCAAGGATATAACTATACTATTTACATTCGCCGCTGTCATTCCAGAAGTCACTACTAGAGATAGCCAAGATACAAAGTTTTCAAAATATCCTTTAAGCCAGTCTCCTATAGTAAATGTAAGGAAAAATACCACTGCCATAATTATTAAAAATGTAGGTATTCCTAGCATATTGTGTAGCAATACTTTATCTATCTTGGCTGTAAATTTAGATTGTTTTTCCTTATTTACAAGAACTTCATGAACTATTTCCTCTATAAAGTCATATTTTTCATTTATAATGTCACTTTCATAACTTCTATCTAAGACATCTCCTAAATCTACTGGATACTTTTCATTTATTTCTTTATCACTTTCCAGTAATTTAATGGCATGCCATCTATAATTTTCAATCTCAGGATAAAGTCTCTTCAATTCCTTGATAATTAAATCTATTTTATTCTCTAGAAAATCACTATATACCATAGCATATTTCTGATGTCTTTCATCTTCAAAATGATCGTCATGATGATGAATCAATCTATCTTTTTCATCTTGGTCCTTGTGGTGCTCTATGGCATGAAGCAAAATCTCAAGTCCCGTTCTCTTTTGAGCTGAAACAGGTATCACAGGTATACCAAGCATTTCAGGTAATCTATGAAGATCTATCTCCATACCTCTCTTTTTCACGATGTCCATCATATTCAAAGCCATTACAACTGGTTTTCCAAGCTCTAAAAGTTGTAAAGTAAGGTACAAACTTCTCTCAAGAGATGAAGCATCCACAACATCTACTATCACATCGACGTCATCACTTAAAATATAATTTCTTGATACTTTCTCTTCCATAGTATATGATGTCAAACTATATGTTCCAGGTAAGTCTACAAGCCTATATCTGCTATTGTGGTAGTTCATAGCTCCTTCAACCTTTTCTACAGTTACTCCTGGCCAGTTAGCTACCTTTAAATTTGCTCCAGTAAAAGCATTGAAAAGAGTGGTTTTTCCACAATTTGGATTCCCAATAAATCCAACTGTCATTTCATTATTCACTTACTTGCTCCCCCCCTACATAAATATTTGCCGTTACATCTGTACCAACAGCAAACTTTGTGCCTCTCAACAAGATCACAGATGTTCCATTTCTTTTTCTATGAAGAAGAGTTATTTCTGAACCTTTAGTCATCCCCAAAGCCTCCATACGTTTTTCTAAGCTAAGAGGAAGTTCTACTCTTTCTACTATATATTTTTTTCCTATTTTTCCGTCAGTTAGCGTCATATTATCCCCCATTTACGAACAAAATCTATAATTTTATATCATATTTTATATCAATTATAAAAATCTATTGATTATAACTATCTCTTTTAAATAATTTTCATCTTCCAATACGTTGTATTATATCATAAATAGAGTCCCTAATTATAGCTAGATAGATATAATTTTTAAATTTTTAAATTTTTAAAGTAAAGATTGAATTTCATATTATATATATTTCATAAATACAGATAAAAATGCTATAATATAATAAGAAGCAAAAATCTTAATTTTCTTAATTTTAAATTTTATCAGCCGTATAGATATTTATCTTATGGGAAAGTAGGTGGGTATATGACTGGAAATAGAATGATGAACATCTTTATGAAAAAAAAAGGTTTACTACTGCAAAAGAGTTGACCGATTATATCAGTGAAAATAATGAAAATGGCGAAACACTAGATTTAAATCAAAATAATCTCTTCCTAGATGAAGAGTATATGTTGGGACTATTGAATAATAAATACGATAGCGATAAAGATTTATTAAAATTTGTAAATAATAGCTATGAAATGAAAGTTCTAAAACTTGAATTAGTACTTCTTAAATACCTTATAATTGTAGGCTTTGTAGATGATAAGGGCGATTTTTATCTGAACTCTGAAGATTTGGAGAAAAAAATTCTGTTTAAAATAGATGACCAAAAAATGCTTGATGATGCAAAAAAAGCTCTATTTAAAGAAGAGTGTATAGAGATAATTTCTAAAAAACATACTATTACAAGGTATGGAATTCATAATTACTATGACTACTATATAATGAACTCTACCCCATCCGATGAGAAAAAATTCAGTCGAGATACCAAGCATATGAACCAAGTACATATAATGATGCTTCAACAGAGTTCCCTAAGAAACGAGCAAAATTCAGTTTTAAATGCCTATGATAGTCACCTCTCTGACAAACAAAATTCAAAGATACAAAGAAATATTATGATTGCAACTATGGCATCTGCTATTGCTGCTCGGCTGAGCTTATTCCAAGCTCTGATGAATCCTTAAATAATGAAATTCAAGAACTCTATTTAAAAAAGTAAAAATAAAATTACAATTCCTTATATTATTTTTTAAAAAATAACACCTTAAACACATAAATTAATAAAACATAATAAATTACTTAAAATAATGCCTCCTGATAAATTATTAAAAATTATTCTTATTTTTTTATTTCTTTTTCTTGAAGAACTGCCATTCCAAGATTTATTGATTCTTCAAACTTTTTAGATCCTATTTCTCTAAATTTATCATCATAAATATATATTCCATCATCTGATAAAATAGCATAATTATTATTTATTTTCTTTGCATCTATCACCTTTTGACTTATATCTCTTAATTTTACAAGATTATTTTTTTCATTGAATTTGTAAAAGCCAAACTTGCTGCCTCCATTATCTTCTTTTTCTTCGCATATAGCAAGTATACGATTTTTATCTTTTAAAAAGGCTACTGGCCTTTGATTATCAATTTTAACACTTAAACTTCTACCTTCATTTTTTTCATAAACGCCTACTATCCCCTTTTTTCCACTATTTTCTCCTGCAAAATATAATTTTCCTTCATCCATTGTCGCTAAATCGAACTTTCCAGATATTTCTGGATGTAGATATACTTCATCTTCCTTTTCTAGGCTATCTGGATTTAATTTTGTGATTGTAGTTTCATTTTTAAGGTTATTTTTAAATAAGTAAACCTTAGAATCGATCGTTTTTAATAAATTTCCTTCTGCATTTTTTATTTCAAGCATTTTTTCATCTTCACTATTTCCCTTGGCTAGCTTTCTTACATATAAATTTTTATCCTTATTAGATACAGTGTATATATTTTTATCATTTACATCTATGGATTTTATTTCTTCACTGCTATCTAACAGCTTTTCTTTTATCGATCCACTTTTCTTATTTAATACTAAAATAGATTTAGATGATTTACTAGAGCTATCAAGGCTTGGTACAATATAAACACTTTCCCTATCCTCTGTTATAACTGGATTTGACTGCAAGAAAAAATCATCCTTTATATCTACTGTTTTCTTCTCACTAAGATTTCCATCTAAAATAACTATCTCTGATTTTTTTGTTTTTTCATCAGACCTCAGCACATATAAAGATGATTTTCCTGCTGCATTTAAAGTACAGCCTGTAATTAAAATTACAAAAGCCATCAAAAAAATACTCAATACTCTTTTCATAAGTAATCTCCCTTCTAAATAAAAGCTTTTTTATAAAAAATAATAATTTTCACTGAAAATTCTATTAAATCATAATAATATGAATTCTTGATATTATTATAACATACTTTTATCTAGAATAAGCTCTTATAACTCATAAATTCTATTATTTACATTATAAATTTTCTATATAAGTGTTTTTATCATTTACTATTCAAGTTTATACTTATATGAAAGATATTATTTTCTCCAATTAAAAGCATCTATATTATTCAAAATAGCTATTATATAAAGTTATAGTATAGTTTTTATTTATATACTATCTATTTAATTGTGATTGAAAATAGACCATGCTATACTTAATGTTGCTATAAATTATGTTAATGGAGTGACTATAATGATAAAAATTTCTAATCTTACAAAATCAATAAACAACAAGTATATTTTAAAGGATTTAAGCTTTACAATAGAAAAAAATGATGTTTTTGGTATCATTGGCAAAAGTGGCTCTGGTAAAACGACCTTATTGGACTGTATATCTGGATTAAAAAGCTATGATAATGGATCCATCTCTATTGATGGAAAAGAAATCTCAAAGCTTAATACAGATGAAATCAGAAATATAAGAAAAAATATAGGTTTTATTTTTCAAGATTTTTCACTTTTAAAAAGAAGAAATGTTTTGGATAATATTGCTCTTCCAATGAAATGTTGGAAGAAAGATAAGCATTTTATAAAAGAAAAAAGTCTTGAGTTGGCATCTTTAGTAGGTCTTGAAGAGCATATTTATAAGAGACCAAAAGAATTAAGCGGTGGTCAACAACAAAGAGTTGCAATTGCTAGAGCACTTTCCTTGAACCCTAAATATATAATATGTGATGAATTTACATCTGCCTTGGATCCTAGCACAACAAACTCGATTTTAAAACTAATTATGAACATCAAAAAAAATTCTGACCTTACTCTTATAGTGGTTACCCATGATATGAACATAGCAAAAAAAATATGCAATAAAGTTGTTGTTCTCGAAGACGGTGAAATTGTAGATTTTGGAAATACCGATGAAGTATTCTCAAAAAATTCAACTGCTATAAAAAGACTATTAGGTAAGGAGGATGATAAAAATGAATAGCAAGGTTTTTGAATACCTACCAACTGTTATTTTACCTGCGCTTTGGGCTACACTTAAAATAATGTTTTTTTCTGCTATTATTTCTATGTTCTTGGGACTTATATTTGGAACAATTCTTTATATGACCAATAAAGATGGTCTTTTGGAAAAACCTTTTCTAAATGCAATATTAGGCAAAATCACAGATGTTTTAAGAGCATTTCCAACTATAATATTAATTGTATCACTTGCACCTCTAACAAGAGCTTTAGTAGGCAGTGCTGTTGGTACAAATGCTGCAATTGTCGGTATAACTTTTGCCTGTACACCTTTTGCCAGCAGAATGATTGAAAATTCACTTCAAACTGTGGATATAAAACTGATAAAAGCTGCAAAGTCTTTTGGTGCAAGTAATTTTGAAATAATATACAGAGTTCTTTTAGTAGAAGCTCTTCCTAGCATTATTTCAAACTATACTATTCTTCTAATCAATATGTTGAATGTCTCTACAATAGCTGGTGCAGTTGGTGCAGGCGGATTAGGTGCCATTGCGCTTACCTATGGATATCAACGTTTTGACTATGGAATAATGTATTTTATAGTTGCTATATTGCTTATTATGGTTTTATGCATTCAAAGTGCTAGTAAACTTTTGTACGAAAAATTAAAATAAAATTTAAAGGAGAAAAAAATGAAAAAAATAATATCTTTTCTAAGCCTTCTACTTGTAACTACTATATTAGCTACAGGTTGTGGAGGAAATAATAAAGAGACAAGTGAGAAGAAAACTATTAAAATAGGAGGTACTTCAATATCTCAAATATATTATGATGCTTGTAAGGAAGATTTTGAGAAAAAGGGATTTAAGACTGAATTTGTACCCTTCGATGCAAATCCTGTGGTTTTAGAGGCTTGTAATAGTGGGGATGTCGATATCGCTATTGGACAACACTTGAAATTCATCAATTCTTTCAATCAAAATAAATCTGCCGACCTAGTTATGGCAAAACCGTATGTATTTTATACTGGAATAGGCCTTTATTCAGACAAGCATAAAAGTGTAAGTGAAATACCTGATAATGGTAAGATAGCAATAATGAATGACCCTATGAACTCTGATATAGCTCTAAGAATATTGGACGAACAAGGTCTTATAAAGTTAAAGCCAGATTTAGATGTCTATACTGCTGCTGATATAGCTGAAAATCCTAAAAAGTTAGAAATTGTTGAAATGGATCAAGCACAAACAGTAACAGCTCTAAAAGATTTAGATGCTGCTTGTGTTTTCTTCACACATATGTCTAGTGCAGGAAAAGATCCTAGAACTTTCCTAGCAAGAGACACTCAGATGGTAAAATACCCAATGGGTGTCATTGTAAAGAAAGAAAATGAAAATGCTAAATGGGCTACTGAGTTTGCAGAAAGTATGAGAACAAAAGATTCTCAAGACTCTATCAATAAAGAATTCCCAGGAGTATTCAATTTTTATAAAAATGATGATGAAGCAAAATAAATAAGTTTATTATGTAAAGAAAAACTCATTTATTTGATATCTAAGATATAATTAGACCTGACTTTTCAGGTCTTTTTATTTATATATTATATATTAAGAAGGGATATGTAGAATGATTAATGAAGAATTTGAAATAAATGTAAAAAAATTATACTCACTTTTAGATTTAAAGTATAAATCTGTTGGCGTAAAAATGATAAAAAGTAAAGAAGAATATGATTCTTATTCTGCTTTAGAGATTAAAAACACCATAAACTATTGCGGTGCTGTAAGAGCTGCCTCTAAAGGAAACTCTATTAAAATCTGTAAGGGTAAATTTAAATGCAAAAGTGCAGAAAGAATATTTGGAATAGATGATAGAGACCCCCTAAACTCAACTGGTGAAAACTGGTTTAAACTAGGTCTTTATAAAGATATGGAAACCGCAAAAAAAGTAAGACTTTCTCAAAGCACTCTAGAAAATAATTATGGAGTATTAGTAATGCCTATAGAAAACTTTAAAAAAATGCCAGATCTTGTTTTAATATTTGATAATCCTTATATTATGATGAGAATATCTCAGTCTTATTCATATACATATGGATCTGTCAGCAATAAAAGATCTATCGGTAATCAAGCTGTATGCTATGAATCTACTATGTTAGCTCTAGAAAATAATGAAATTAATTTTTCGCTATTGTGCATAGGAACTAGACATAGAGCTAACTGGTCAGTTAATGATATGTCTGTTGGTATACCTAAAAGTAAATTCAATGATCTTATCTTAGGCTTAGAAAAGACAATGAATATAATGGAAAATGACGAGAATAAGAAAAAAATCCTTAAAAAATATGCTGAAAATAATTTAGGAGAAATCAAATGTGAATTTGGATACAACTATTACAAAAGTTGTTAGCATAGATAATATTTATAAGAAAAAACCAACCTTTTTCAAGGTTGGTTTTTATTATTTATTATATTTTAACTAAGTTTTTTTATAGGCACTGCTTTCTTTTTTATATAGTTTTTTTACTTTTTTATTTTTTTGTTATCTGTTTTACAATATAGGAGTACAAGAATACTTCCCATAACACTTACGAGAAACATAAGATTTATTCCTACTTTCCATGAATTTGTTACTTCTACTAATTTAACAATGCAAGGAGTTCCAATAAATATTCCTATATAGTATACAAAGTTTACTATTGAAATACTCATACCTATTAGTTTCTTGTTTACAACTGCTTCTGGTGCAATGATCATAATACATGCAGCAGAAAGTCCTATACCGCCTGAAAGAAGTATTAGTTGTAGTATGATTGATACACTACCTGACAATGTATTTGTCAGTATAACAGCGATTGACATTATTGAAAAGGATATTAATGTTATTAAATTCCCTTTTTTTGTTTTGTCTATCAAATATCCTGCTATTATACCAAATGGTATTCCAAATAAACCAAAATATCCAGCATATCTATTTGCAAGCGTATTGTTTATTCCATACATCTGTTCATATATTATCGGTAACATATTTATAAATGTAAACAAAATAAATGCCATACATCCTTGAGCTAGTGCTAAAATCCAAATTCTTTTGTTTCTTATTGCCTTTTTAAACAACTCTTTATCTTCATTGCTATCAGCACTTTTTTCTTCACTCTTTATATCTTTTATTTTAAACATATATATAACTGTCATTAATAATGTTAGGGCTGCTATAAAAAGCCAAGGACTCTTTAAACCAAAGCTCTTTGTCATAGGAAGAAATAGATTCATAGCTATAAGAGATCCTGCTGCTGAAAAAGTTCCCCAAATACCAGTTGCTAGCCCTCTTCCAGAATCTTTGAACCACTCATTTATAAATACTATTCCCACCATTATAATCATAGAGAATGATATACCTTCTATTAATCTTGATGCCAGCATTAAGTAGTAGGATTCTGAGAAAAATCCAATTACATTACCCAATATTAGGCAAAGCATTATCATAATTAATAATTTTTTGGGACCGATTTTTATTATAAATTTTCCACCAGGTATGGATAAAAATATACCTGATAATGTGAATATTGACATAAGCCAAGAAATTGATGTAAATGAAAATCCCATTCCTTGAACAATTTCATTTTGGATAGGTACAATCTTTAATTGACTTATTGAAACTAATACACCACCCAAATATAAAATAAAAAAATTGAACCATCTGTTATTTTTATTCATTTAATATGACCCCTTTTCAATATAAAAGACCTATTCTGCTAATGTTTTTAGCCTTCTCACGACTTCTTTCATAATCATAGGGTCAAGAGCATAACAAATTCTAAACCATCCTGCTTCATTGGCATTGAAAATTGCTCCCGGAGACATATTTAACTTTAAATCGTTAAATAATCTGCTCCAAAGTTTCTTTTCGCCCTCAAAGGTATCTTCTTCTAGATAATTTCTTAAGTTAGCGAAAACAAATAGTCCTCCCTTTGCTTCTTTTACTTCTATTCCTAGAGATTTCAAATCTTCTTTGATGCTCTCATAGCTTTTTTTCAATTGTTTTCCATTATTAGCTAACAACTCCTCTAGTCCATCTGACTTTAAAAGCTCAGTTAGTAGTGCCTGCGTATGAGTAGACACACCAGAGTAATAAGCTATATTTCTCATTCCTTTTAGTAAATCTTCATTGAAGGAAATTGCAAATCCAGTTCTAAAACCAGACAAGGCAAAATCTTTTGCAAAGCTACTTGTAACATGTACATGTGTTAAATATTCATCTGGAACTAAGTCTAGTGTACTTATCCATTCTGTCTCTTCACTATGTATAGTCTGTGCATATATTTCATCTGAAACTACTTCCAACTTTTTATCCATCGCAAAGTTTACTACATTCATTATTTCATTTTCTGAATAAACCTTACCTGTTGGGTTGTTAGGGGATGAGAATAAAATACCAACTACATTTTTACCTTTTGCTACTTCTTCATTATATGCTTTTTCAAACTCTTCTGTCTCTAAGTTCTCTTCATTGTAGACTGGAACTAGCTCTACTTTTGCTCTTTCAGAAAAATCATCAATAAAGCCTGAATAAAATGGTGCTGGTACTAAAAATACATCTCCTTCATCTCCAAGCATAGTTGCAAGCATCTCTAAAGCTAGAGAACATCCAGAACCAACTATTATATTTTTTTTGCTTATGCTTCTATTTTTCTTTCTCTTAAAAATTAACTTTTGCCAGTGATTTGCTATAGCAGTTCTAAACTCTTCACTTCCATAAAAATAATCATAATGAAGATTCTTAGATTCTAGTTTCATATTTTTTTGAATATTTTCAAGAAATGCTATAAGTTCTTTATCTATCAAGTGTGTTTCAGCTGTTCCTAAATTTATATATCCGTCTTTTCTATTTACAGGATCATATCTTTTATCTCTAGTGCTAAAGTCTGCGTGCATTAAAGCTGACATTTCCTTTACATTACTTTTTCCTCTTTTTGATAATGACATAATTTTCCCCCTCCAAATTATTAGTGACTTAAACCTGCTTCAGTTTGAATTCCTGGTCTAGATGCCAATCCCATAGTTGCATCTAATATTGCTCCATGAAGAACTGTTGATTCATCTTTTAATAACTGTTCAATCCAATATGATATTTCTTCTGGCTGTATTAGTCTCTTTTTAGGCTGTGCTAAATCAAATGCTGTTCTTTCTTCTTCGCTCATCTTTGATAAAGTACTAGAAGTAAACATTGGTGTTTCTGTTGCTCCTGGACAAACTGTGAATACATCTATTAGTGTATGTGTATTTTCTGCAGCCAATTGTTTTCCTAAAAATGCTACTGCTGATTTACTCATTCCATCGCTAAGTGTAAAGTATGGAAAAGCTGCTAATCCACCACCAACTGATGATATAAAAATCAACTTACTCTTAGTATCTTTTTCAAGTAGTTTTTTCTGAACTTTTTTATATATCCAAAGAGGTCCTAGGGCATTTACTGAAAACATTGCTGAATCTCTCTCAAAAGCTAGGTCATCACTACTTTTTGCATATTCTTTTACAGTACCAGAACCAAGCGCCGCATTAAATATTATTCCATCCCAATCATGTTCCAGTAAAAAGTCTGCATTTTTGATAGCATCAGGATCTCCTTGATCTAATTTATATGAGTATACCTGGCCTTCAAATTTTGCTTCTAGCTTTTTTGCCTTTTCAGAAGAACTTCTATAAGTGAAGTGAACTTCATAACCTTTTTCTGCTAGTAAATTTAATGTTGCTTCACCTATTCCTTGTGTCCCGCCTGTTAATAAAATTTTTTTTCTTGTGTTTTTCATTTTGCACCTCCAAGTTTTTTTAATTGTTGCAATCTTTTTATAATTCTTACACATCATTTTACAACATGGAGAATTCTTTATGAAAATCTCAACAGAATCTTCTTTAAAACTAGGTGAACTGTTAGACTATCTAAGAAAAAAATATGGATTTAAAACTAAAACTTCTCAAGTAGTAAAATCAATAAAAGGAAACTTCACTAAAGTTTTTTAATATAGATAAAAACTTTCTTAAATTTAAGATACAATAAAAAACCCCAAGATTCCTCTTGGGGTTTGTAAATTCTGTATAAAAAATTCTCTTTGAAACTATCTCTTTGAGAACTGTGGTGCTCTTCTGGCAGCCTTTAGACCGTACTTCTTTCTTTCCTTCATTCTTGGGTCTCTTGTTAAGAAACCTTCAGCCTTTAAAGCTGGTCTTAGGTCTGCATCAACCTTTAATAAAGCTCTAGATAGACCGTGTCTTATTGCACCAGCCTGTCCAGTGTATCCGCCACCCTGAACGTTTACTATAACGTCATACTTGTTTTCATTTCCAGTTACTACTAGAGGCTGCTTTACTTCTCTGATAAGTGTATCATAATTGAAGTAATCCTCTAAATTCTTTCCATTTACCTTTATGTTACCTTCTCCAGCTACTACTCTAACTCTAGCTACAGAATACTTTCTTCTTCCTGTTCCGTAATATTGTACATTAGCCATTAATCAAAATCCTCCTCTCGATATCCTACTTAAAGTTTAAAACCTGTGGGTTCTGAGCTGCATGTGTATGTTCAGCACCTCTGAATACTCTTAGTCTAGTCATCATGCTTGCTCTATGCTTGTTCTTTGGAAGCATACCGCTAACTGCATGTGCTACTACTTCTTCTGGCTTCTTTTCCATCATTTCCTTATATGAGATTTCCTTTAACCCACCTACATAACCTGTATGATATCTGTAGAACTTCTGAGTAAGCTTCTTTCCTGTTAATACTACCTTCTCAGCGTTTACCACTATAACAAAATCTCCACCATCAACGTGTGGTGTAAATGTTGGCTTATTCTTTCCTCTTAATACTGTTGCTATTTCTGTTGCTATACGACCTAAAGTCTTACCTTCAGCGTCAACTATATACCAGTCTCTCTTAGTGTCTGCTGGCTTAGCTATATAACTATTCATAAAGACCCTCCTTAACTTTTCACATTTGTTTTAATTTCCTGCATATATGTAAAGTCCGGGGCAAAAGTGGACTTATTAACACATTCTTGTATATTTTACTACTATTGTGTTGAAAAGTCAATCACTTAAGCCTATCTTTTTGGTCTATTTATCATTTTTTTGTAAAATAATCAATAAATTTGACTATTTCCATAAAAATAGTCAAAGTCAGGAATTTTATCCTGACTCTGACGGGTTGGGTTTGGTCTATAGTATTACCTGAATCGCAATTTTATCATCTATAACAAGAATTTTTTAAATTTTTCTTACTATAAAACATCAATCTAAATATTAAGCAGTTTATTTGAATATATTTATAAATATATTCATCGTTTATAGTTTTACTATTTATTAATAGTTTTATTTCAATTTATAATCTGTGTAAAAATAACCCACATCTAACTTTTGGTTCAAACCAAGTAGATTTAGCAGGCATAATTTTCTTTTCATCAGCTACCTGCATCAATTCTTCAATAGATGTTGGGTATAAAGAAAAGCCTAGCTTCATATCTTTATCAACTCTCTTTTTAATTTCTCCTACCCCTCGAATTCCTCCTATAAAATCTATTCTAGGATCTTTCTGAGGTACTGTAATATCTAATATCGGCTCTATAAGATAATTATTAAGCACACTAACATCCAACTTTTCTATTGTTCCATCTAACTTCTCTATATTTTTAAATTTAAGATTATACCATCTTCCATCTAGATACATCCCATATTCATATTTTTCTTGAGGTTTTATCTCTTCTTTAGATTCCTCCACTATAAAATTTTTTTCAACCTTATTGATAAACTCATCTACTTCTAGTTTATTTATATCTTTAATTACTCGATTATAATCCATTACGTAGAGATTATCTTTTGGGGCAATCATAGCAAGGTAGAAGTTAAATTCCTCTTCTGGATTATAGTTTGGATTTTCTTTTCTTTTCTTAAGTGCATATGATTCGGCTGCCGCAGATCTATGATGTCCGTCTGCAATATAAAGGCTATCTACATCTTCAAAAGCAGACTCCATCATCTTGCTTTCTTTATCATCTAAAATCCATACTGTATGCCTTATTCCATCTACTGACTTGAAATCATAAAGTGCTTGGGAATTCATTTTTTCTTCTATCATCTTATCTATATTTTTATCTGTATCATATGTAAGAAGAATTGTTCCTGTATTAGCTTTACAATATTCTATATGCTTGATTCTATCAGCTACCTTGTCTGGCTTAGTGTGTTCATGTATTTTTATTTTTCCATCCAGACTTTCATCTACTGATACACATCCCACTATACCAACTTGACTTCTTCCATCCATTATTTCCCTATAAATATATAAATGGGGATTTTCATCTTGAATAAAAATACCTCTATCAATAAAATCTTCTAGGTTTTCAGCTGCCTTTTCATATACTTTTTCAGAGTGAATATCCGTATCAGGGGGTAAATCTATCTCAGCTCTATCAATTCTCAAGTATGAATTTTCATTATTTCTAGCCATTTCCCTAGCTTCTTCTGTATTCATAGTATCGTATGGAAGTTCTGCCACACAATCAACATATTTTTCATTTGGTCTTAACGCCTTAAAAGGCCTTACTCTTACCATTATTTCCTCCTTTAATTATATGATTGAAGTGGTCAGGATATTTTTAAGATATTGACCACTTCAACCCCACACTCTTTAAACAATTTATTGCTTTTTATTTTCTCTTAAATTAATAATTTACTTATTTGTTTTCATAAATATATAAATTTTTACTTTTTATCATAAAATTGTTTTTATATTATTTTTATTACTTAATTTTCCTTTATTTTTTATCTATTTTATTACTTATTTATTGATTCTTAATGCCTATAAGTAACTTTTTTATATAAAATATTGAAGCTAACATCCTGAAGCATTTACAAGTATACAGGTAAAATAATTTATTACTATATCTGCTATTTCAAGACCTATTCTTTCCTGCGCTTCCCTTGTAGATGCACCTATATGAGGTGTTACAGTTACTTTAGGATGATTCAAAAGCCCCTCAATTGGCTGTGGTTCATTTTCAAAGCAATCTATGGCTGCTCCTGCAATCTCATTAGTATTTATCGCTTCTAACAGATCTTCTTCTTGAACGATTCCTCCTCTTGCACAGTTAATAAAAAAAGCTGTCTCCTTCATATTTTTAAATACTTCTTTATTAAACATATACTTAGTGTCTTCAGTCAATGGAGTATGTACCGTTATATAATCTGCCTTTTCTATAATCTCTTCAAATTTAGCAAATTTAAAACATTCTCTAGCATCAATGTGCTCTACAATATCATTATAAATTACATTCATACCAAGATTATTTGCTTTTTCTGCCAAACTTCTAGCTATGTTACCAAATCCTATAAGTCCTAAAGTCTTTCCGTGAATTTCTGTTCCCTTAAGTTTTTTCTTTGCCCACACACCTTCTTGTAATGTAAGGTTTGCTAGCTTAACATTTCTAGCAAGAACTAACATCTCACATAAAACTAGCTCTGCCACTGCATTTGAGCTTGCACAAGGTGTATTTCGTACTTCTATTCCCCTGGCTTTTGCATAAGCCACATCTATGTTATCTAGACCAACGCCCCCCCTAACAACCAACTTTAATCTGCCAGTTTTAAGGGCTTCATCAATTATATTTTGTCTGATCTTTGTTGCTGATCTCACTATTATTACATCTACTTCTTTTATTTTTTCCTTCAATTCTTCCTCAGGATAGAACTTCTCTTCAACATCAAATCCCTGATTCAATAATATCTCTATTGCATTTTTATCCATACCATCTGTAATCAATATCTTTTTCATTCTAGTTACCTCCGTTAAACACTCATCATTTAATATATTTTTCTTCTCATTTAATCATTTTTATTCGCCATGTTTTATAGCCCTATATATTTTAAATTGAATATATTTTTGAATATTTTACTTAAAATCCATTATTAAAATATTTAAATTTGAATTTAAAGCCACTTATTTTAACTTTAATAATGCTATGTCAAAATATAAGCATTCAATTTTTGTAATATTCTTTTAATTTACTATCTTTTAATTTCTACTAAATAACTTATTTTGAAAAATTGAATAGACTTATTTAAAATCTAAAATTTCGTCAATAGTATCCAGTAAATATTGAATATCTTCAATCTGGTAGTCGCCCATATGTGATATTCTAAATGTTTTTTCCTTTAAATCACCATAACCATTGGCAATTTGCATTCCTTTTTCTTGTAATTTTGAATTTAGCTGTGAAATATTTATGTTCTGTGAATTTTCTATGACTGTTAATGTGTTTGACAAATATTTTTGATCAGTGAATAATTTGAAGTGTTTTTCGGCCCATGTTCTGACTAAATTAGCCATGTCCTCATGTCTTTGGAATCTATTGTCCAAGCCTTCTTCTAAGATATTGTCTAGCTGATAATCTAATGCGTACATGTGAGATATTGAAGGTGTTGAAGGATATTGATAATTCTTTTTCTTGAGATACTTATAAATCGCTAGTAAGTCTAGGTATGTACCTCTAAATTCTACTGTTTCAGCTCTTTGGATTGCCTTTTGAGAGAATGTACAAATTGCCATTCCTGGAGGTAGTCCAAGTGCTTTTTGAGTTGATGTTATGAGAATGTCTATTCCCCACTTATCTGTCTCAATCTTTACTCCACCTGCTGAACTTACTGCATCCACACAAAATATTACATCTGGATATTTCTTTACTACTTTCGCAATTTCAGCTATTGGATTTGTTATCCCAGTAGATGTTTCGTTATGTTGAATTGTTATCAAATCATAATCACCAGTTGATAGTATGTCATCAACCATTTCTGGAGTGATTGCCTTTCCCATATCCACTTTATACAAATCAGCTTTGACATTATTTGTCACTGCCATTTTATACCATCTGTCTCCGAATGCGCCACAGGAGCACACAGCTGCCTTCTTGGATGTGCAGGATCTTATAGCACCTTCCATTAGGCCAGAGCCAGAGGATGTGGATAGAAGTACTTCCTCTTCAGTATATAACATTTTTTGTAACTTTTCGCTTATGCCCTTTTGCAGTGCACTAGCATCTTTCCCTCTGTGTCCTATCATTGGTGTCGCCATTCTTTGAAGAACATCTTCGCGGACATCAATTGGACCAGGTATAAATAACTTCCTAGTCATTTTGGGACCTCCTTTTCATAATTTTTATTTTTATCTTCATAAAATTGTTTTATAAAGACAATCTCAATTCAACTAAATAAATTTAAACTCTTTGATTTTTATACTAGAGTCATATTTTATTTTAATAATATATTTTAGTTATTTGAAGGAAGATTGAAATCCTCTGTCAAAATTGAAATTATATCTATTTTACCCCTAATTATATACTGTGTCAAGAATTTTTTGATAATTTTAAATAATAATTTTATATGTAATATACTTTCATTTGCTTTTATAGCTTTTTCTATTAAATTTCAAAATAAAAGACTAAAGTATCTACACTCTAGTCTTTTTATTATTAGTAATCTACACTCTTTAAAAATAAACCTTGAGCAGGAGCTGTATGCCCAGCTCTTTTTCTATCCCCTGACTTTATTATTTCAGAAAGGCTCTCTGTTATTTTCCCCTTGCCTATATCTACAAGTGTTCCTGCAATAATCCTAACCATATTATATAAAAATCCGCTTCCCTCAACTTCTATCACTATAAGTTCGCCTTCCCTATATATATCAGCTCTATATATCCTTCTAACACTTGTTTTGACAGATGATCCAGTACTCATAAAACCACGAAAATCATGTTCGCCTTCCAAGTCTTTTATACTTTTTTTCATCTTTTCAAAATCCAACTCTTTTCTTACATGATATGATATATCATTATAAAATGGATTCCTAAGCCTTGCTGGATATATCATATATTTATATGTTTTTCTATGTGCAAGATATCTAGAATGAAACTCCATATCCACTTCTTCTGCATCTACAATTGCTATATCATCTGGAAGGTATCTATTTATAATCTCTGGGTATTTTTCTATTGGTATATTGCTCTCTACAATAAAATTGGCTACTTGAGCCATAGCATGAACTCCAGCATCTGTCCTACCTGAGCCTATTATTTCTATACTATCCTTTTTAAAGGCTTTTTCGCAGGCACGCTCTAGCTCACCTTGAATTCCACGTGTATTATTTTGTTTTTGCCAACCCTTAAAGTTTGTACCCTTATAGGCTATTATCAGCTTTATATTTTTTAAATCTTCTTTACTCATCTATTATTTCCTCCTAGTAAAAATCAGGTTTTTATTTACTCTTTCTAAGCAACACTTCTTATATTCTAAAATATATTTTAAAATAATTAAATACCTTTTTTCTTTATTTTAATAGAAATTGTATTTAACTCAGTTTTTGTATATAATTATAACTAAAAATGACAGTATTTTAAAAATTTTAGTAGATATACCAATAGTTCAAAATATCATGAGTATAACTTGAAAGCCAATATTTTGAAATAGATATCTAACTTATTTACCTTTTAGCCTTTGTATATCTCTTTATTTATTGATTGCCTCATTAGTAACTTAGAGTATTTTATTTTTAATACTCTAAGTTTTTTTAAAAAATATATTTTCATTTCTAAATTCACCTTAATAAATAAAAAACTTTTTCCTTTTTTAAAAGATATAAAATGATTTTCCTAGCCCTTTTTTTTTAAAAAAGAAAGCTCCATTTTTTTAAGAACTTTTTGTCAAATAATGTTCCTTCAAAAGCTTTAATTATCCTTATAAATCTGATATTATTAATAGAGCCTATATTATTTTGAAGTTAAATAGGCTCTTTCAATATGCTATCAAATATGCTTAATTGATAATTATTTAGATTTACATTGCTTCTAAGTTTTTTGAGTTAGTTTATCTTTATATAGCTATTTTCTATATCTTTGAATATATACATTTATCTATATAACTTATATATTTCTAAACTCTTCCTAATATACTTATAGTAAGAAGCTATTTTTTCGTGCAAAAATTTATTTTATTTAAAGGAGGGATTCCATGAAAAATTATGGATTATTTGGTGAGCATTTATCTCATTCTAAATCACCTGAAATTCAAAAGCATATATATAATTTAATAGGCTATGATGCTGATTATAATTTATATGAATTTCCAAAGGGTGACTTGAGTAATTATATAAATAGACTAAAAAATAATTCTCTCGATGGAGTAAATGTTACTATCCCTTACAAAAAAGATGTAATTGAATATCTAGATGTTTTAGATCCCAAAGCTAAAGATATCGCTGCAGTAAATACTATTGTCAGAAAAAACGGCTTGCTTTACGGCTATAATACAGACTATTATGGAATCGAAAAAACTTTGGAAACTTTTGATCCAGTAGAAAATAAAGACTGTCTAATACTTGGATATGGGGGTGCAAGTCAGCCTCTAATACATTTTCTTGCGGATAAAAATGCAAAAACAATTTATATAGCTAGTAGAAAATCAGAAAAATACAAGGATTTTAAGTTAAAAAATAGCAATATAGTATTTTTAAGCTATGAAGAATTAAAAAATATTCAGGCTTATATTATATTTAATAGTACTCCTGTAGGTATGTATCCTAATGATAATACCTCTCCTGTAGGCAGGGACGTTTTGAGTAACTTTAGTATTGCGATAGATTTTATATATAATCCTAGCTGCACAAAGTTTCTTTCATATGCAAAAGAATGTGGTCTTAAAACTCAAAATGGATTGAAAATGCTGGTTTACCAAGCACTTAAATCTATAGAAATTTGGAAAGAAGAAAAAATTGAAGAAAATAAACAAATGGATACATATTTGCACTTTAGATCATTGCTTCAAGAATCAGATAGCATTTGCCTAATAGGACTACCAGCATCTGGGAAATCAACTCTCGGTAAAATGCTTGCAGATTATATTGGCTATGACTTTATAGACTTGGATAGCTATATTGAGGATTTTACTATGATGAGCATTGAAGATATTTTTGAAATTCATGGCGAAAATTACTTTAGAGAAATAGAGAGTCGCTTACTAGCTGATCTTATAAAGAAGAAAGATACTGTTATTTCGCCAGGCGGAGGTATTGTTTTAAGAGAAAATAATAGAGACTTGTTGAGAAAATGCGATAAAGTTTTCTATATAAAAAGAGATTGTGAAGATATATTAAATAATGTAAATTTAGACAATCGACCACTCTTGAAGTCTTCACCTCAAAAAATCTATGAACTGTATAATGAAAGACATCTACTATATGAGAATCTTTCTAACTATACTTTATATAATAATTCATCTTTAGAAAACTTGCTTTTAGAAGCACTTTTATGTTTTTAATCAAAATACATAAATTACTTTTTATATTTTAGGAGGATATATATGAGTGAAGCAGAAAAGAAAAAAAGAGGTGTCTGGATGATGATCTTTGCCACTTTATTTTGGGGTTTTATGGGAATCTCAAATAGATATCTAAATGAGGTTAACTTTCAACCTATAGATATTGCATTTACAAGATCAATCATTGGAGCCATACTTACAACAATATTTTTATTAATAACAAATCGTTCAGCCTTTAAGGTTACATTTAAGGGTTTTATGTTTTGTGCACTTTACGGAATTATAAACTACTCTATAGGTATATCACTTTACAGTCTTTCTGTAGAAAGAATACCAATCGGTGTAGCAACTGTTTTAATGTTTTCAAATCCGATTTGGGTTACACTTTTAAACTATATCTTTTTTAAAGAAAAAATAAGCTTTAAAAAAATGATTGTTATACTTACTTGTATCTTTGGATGTATGTGTATTATAGATATATTCTCTACAGGTGGTCAGAATCTAGATTTAATAGGTATTACAGCAGGTGTTTTAGATGGAGTTACTTTTGCACTTCAAATTGTTATGCCTAGGTTTGTTGAAAAGACTATTTCAAAAGATTCTATTTTACTATATGGTTTCTGGAGTTCTGCAATTTGTCTAATATTCTTTGCTGATATTCCTAGACTTGCATCTGGTATTATTAACTCTCCAAACCCTCTATTTTACTTTGGAAATGTATTATCTATAGGTGTTTTATCTACATTTGTTGCCAATACATTTTATGTTAATTCTACTAAGTATATAGGTACTTCTCTTCCTAGTATGATGGTTGCTCTTGAACCAACTTTTGCAACTGTGCTTGCATTCTTTATATTTGGAGAAAGTATGAAACCAATACAGATTCTTGGAACTCTTATAGTTATTGGTTCAGTTATGGCTCTTGAGTTAAACTTTGAAAAAATTATGAATAGACTAAAAGGCGGTTCCTTTGCACAATAGTTATATTTTTATACAATTAATAAAACACTGATGTTTTTTCATCAGTGTTTTTGTTTTACTTTATTGTATCAAATTGAAGTTTTTTAGATATTTCCATTATTTTTTTTATATATTCTACAGCGTATTCCTCATACTTTTTATTATTAAGATCTGATATGCATTTTTTAAGTATATCAAATTCCCTATCTGGATGAAAAATATCCATTCCATGTTCTTTTTTATATTCGGCTACAAGGCAGGCCATATCCATTCTTTTTTCAAATAATACAATCAACTCTTTATCGATAGAGTCTATCTCATCTCTGTACTTTAATAAAACGTCCATCTAACTACTCCTAATCAACTCATAATTATTGCTTTTACTGACCCCCACCCAACATTTGGGACCATAAAATTCATAAAATATAACACCCTAATTCTCTTAATTATATCTATAATAACACAAATTTATCTAACGTCAAGATTATTTTTATCATTTGATTTCACTTCTATCAACTAATAAACAGTCCAATATACTAATAGCTGTACAGGCCTCTACTACCGCTATTGCACGTGGAGCTATAATTGGATCGTGTCGTCCTTTTAATTTAAAAATCTCATTTGACTCACTTTCCAAATTAATGCTTTTTTGCTCCTTTGCTATTGAAGATGGTGCCTTGATTGCAAGTGTAAATACTATAGGCATACCATTTGATATACCTCCATTGATTCCTCCATTATGATTTGTCCTTGTCCTTACTTTTTTATCATGGTCATAGTAAAATTCATCATTGGCCTCAGAACCCAACATCTTGCTAATATCAAATCCACTTCCAAACTCTATGCCCTTTACCCCTGGAATCGAAAACATAATACTAGAAATTACAGACTCAATGGACTCAAAGAAGGGATCACCTATTCCTGCTGGCAATCCAATTGCTGAGCATTCTATCCTAGCTCCAAGAGAATCGCCCTCTTTTTTTACATCAATTATTTTTTGATGTATAATTTCCCTCTTGCTCTTATCTAAAAGAGGAAGATACTCCTTTTTTAGTTCTTTAAAAATCTCTTTATTTAAAGTTTTCTCAGAAAATTTTTCATCCTCTATATCTTTAACACTTCTTATGTGTGAGGATATATATATATCTTCATCTTCTAGTATTTGTTTTGCAATTGCTCCAGCAAATACTAGTGGCGCAGTTATTCTTCCTGAGAAATGTCCGCTTCCTCTATAATCATTAAATCCATTATATTTTTGATTTGAAGAATAGTCTGCATGCCCTGGTCTCATTATATTCTTCACTTGAGAGTAATCATTTGATCTATGGTCTTTATTTTTTATTATCATAGTCAAAGGAGCACCCGTAGCTCTTTCTTTGAATACTCCACTAATAATCTCTGGATAATCACTTTCTTTCCTTGCTGTAGATATGTCATTGCGACCAGGAGCTCTTCTATCCATCTCTTCCATAATACTATCAATATCAATTTTCACTCCGCTTGGGACACCATCTAAGACTATACCGATATGACTTCCATGTGACTCTCCAAATATTGTTACTTTAAATTTTCTACCCCAAGTCGCACTCATATATACCTCCCAATTCTCTATATTTTTCCCAAAAATCCGGAAAAGATTTTGATACTGAATCAGCATCTTTAATAATTATAGCTTCCTTACAAACAGTAGAGGCTATTGCTAACATCATTGCTATCCTATGATCTTTATGACTATCTACAATGACTGCTCCATTTAGCTTTTCTACTCCATTTATTTCTAAAAAATCTTCTCCTGATTTTATATTAGCACCCAATTTATTTAATTCACAATCTACTGCTTCTAGCCTATCAGACTCTTTTATTCTAAGTCTAAATATATTACTTATCCTTGTTTTACCCTTGCTAAGAGATGCTAGTAAAGCTACTATTGGAACTATATCTGGAATATCACTTCCATCAAATGAATATCCCTTTTTGCATCCCTGTCTGATTAAAAGTTTTTTCCTATTACTTTTTTCATCTAGAGAGCTTTCTTTGTTTTTAAGTTCATTATCTATATTTTTTTCTAAATCTAAGTCTTCAGAGATAAGATAATCCACAAACTTTACACTAGCACCAAAATTTTTTAGCAATTCTAATATTTTTCTATCCCCTTGAAGCGAGCTTTCGGAAACTCCCAACATATCAATTTCATTTCCAAGAGCATTTGCTACGGCAAAAAATGCCGCCTGAGAATAATCTCCCTCTATGTAGCTATCCCTTGAAATATAACTTTGATTTGCTTTTATTTTGAAACTTTTATATTCATTGTTTTCTATTTCTATACCATATTTTGAGAGACAATCTATAGTTAGATCAACATATGATTTTGATTCAAGCTTATTTTCTATAATAATCTCACTATCATGATTAAGAAGTGGTAGTAAAAACATCATACCAGATATAAATTGAGAGCTTATTTTTCCATCCATATAGAATTTTTCGGATCTAAGCCCTTTTCCACCCTCTATCAAGATCTCTTCTTGATTTTTTTGATATGAAATACCTTCCATATCAAATATTTTAAAATATGGATCCATAGGTCTCTTCAAAAGTCTCCCCTGTGCTTGTATATGAAATTTTTTATTGAATATAGTCAAAATAGGTAATAAAAATCTAATTGTAGACCCCGATTCTCTACAATTAATAACTAGCTTTTCTATATAATCTTTATTGTTTGATTCTCTAGTAGCTATATCTTTAGCCTCTAGTTTATTTCTTTTTTCCTTGTCAGAAGCTTTATCATCTATCTCTAATAGCTTTATCTTATTTCCTATGCCATATACTTTTATACAATCCTTACCCATCTCAAATCTTGCACCAAGGGCTTTCATAGCATCAATACTTGCAAGTATATCTTGAGAATACGCTATATTTGAAATTTCACTGACACCCTCTGCAAGTGCCGAACATATTATATGTCTGTGGGCGATACTTTTTGATGGTGGTAACTTTAATTCTCCACTTAGCTTTGACGGAATTACTTTAATATCCAACTTTAAACTCACCTTCTTACTCATTTTTATATATTCGATTTTTTATTGCTTTTATATAATCTTTCTTATTCTTTCTATCATAATAGTTTTTACTGCCATATATTGTCTACTTAATATAAAGCTATAAAACTTTTTTGCTATTTCTATATAGCTTTTCTTGCTTGTATAGATTTTTCACTATTTCTATAATTTTTTTACTACTCTTATATTATTTTTTAAATCAAAAATAAAGACTAGCAATACACTTACTGCTAATCTTTATTATATAATAAATTTTATTATTCCACAAAAAAATCTGTATTTGCTTCTATTATCTTCCCATTTCCTATCTCATCTACTATTATTAACTTTAATCCTGATCCAAAATTTTTCTTATCCTTAGCTATATAAGTCAGTAGTTCTTTATTTTCAACTTCATCGCTAATAGGAAGTCCATAATGTTTCATAATAGATCTTACTTCGATTAAAACTTTTTCATCTATCATTTTATTTTTATACGCACACTCTGTTATTCTTGACATACCTATTGCTACAGCTTCTCCATGAAGGTATTTTTTGAATTTATAGTGAGCCTCTATAGCATGTCCTAATGTATGACCAAAGTTTAGTAACATCCTATCACCGTGATCAAATTCATCTCTTTGAACAATTTCTTTCTTTATGCTACAAGATCTATAAATAATTTCATCTATAGAACTCATTAATTCTTCTCTACTATTGATTTCTGTTAGTTTATCAAATAAATCTCTATCTTTTATCAAAGAATACTTTATCACCTCAGCCATTCCATTTGTTAGATTTCTATTGTTAAGTGTAGATAATACTTCGCTATCTATCAACACCAAGGATGAACTATAAAAGCTGCCAACCAAGTTTTTTCCTTGAGGCAAATCTATTGCCGTTTTACCACCAACACTACTATCTACCTGTGCTAACAATGTTGTAGGAATTTGAATATACTCTATCCCTCTAAGATATGTGGCTGCCGCAAATCCAGCTAAATCACCCACTACACCGCCACCAAGTGCTACTATCATATCACTTCTACTGATTCCCAACTCGACCATTTCAGTATATATACCAGCAAGAGTCAAGATATTCTTTGCGTCTTCCCCTGGATTAATTACATATTTAAAAACATCAAATCCAGTTTCTTCTAGATTTTCTTTTACTTTTTCTCCATATATTTTATCTACTGTACTATCTGTTACAATGAAAATCTTTCCAATAGAAAGAGCTTTTTCTTTCATCATTTCAACTATTAATTCTCCAGCATTTGCCAGAATCCCATTTTCTATTACTATATTATAATCAGAAAACTTTGTTTTAACATTCAACCTCATATTTACACCCTCTAAGCAATATATTTAAAATTTACAGCAGTAAAGAAACTATCATATAAAAATAGTCAATAATAGTTTAATTTATCTGCTTTTTATAAGTTAATGGCTTTAGATATATTTTCTATAAATTCATAGCTTAAATCTATACTCTATTAGCTTAATAACTTAGATGTATTTTCTATAAATTCATAGCCTTAGTAATACTTAATACATAGCTTTAAAATAATCTATATTAAAAGCAAGCTTTAACTCTTTAATTAATATTTATAAAAACTTTATCATTATGATTATATTTAGTTTAGTTACTAAAAATAAATTTGTCAATATATAAAAACAATCAAATTTTATTTATTTGACCTTTCCAGATTTATAAGATATTCCTTTACATCTAAACCAGCTGCATATCCAACAAGCTTGCCACTCTTTCCTATAACTCTATGACAGGGTACTATGATAATTATTGGATTTTTATTGTTGGCCATTCCTATAGCTCTTGCTGCCTTGGGACTTTGAATACTCTCTGCTATTTCTCCATAAGAAGCTAATTTTCCATAGTCAATGTCCATAAGTTTTTTCCAAACTCTCTTTTGAAATTCTGTACCATTTAATTTTATAGCGATATCAAACTCTTTCCTAGTACCTTCAAGATATTCCTCTATTTGTTTGGCGGTTTGTTTTATAAGATCTGTTTCTATAATACTTCCTTCTACATTTTTAACATCTTTAAAAAACACATCTGTAATATAATCACCCTCTTGTGCTATAGCTATTTTACCAATTTTAAATTCATAATAGTATAAACTCTTCATAGTATCACCTCTATCTACTCTATAACTCTATAACTCTATAACTCTATAACTCTATAACTCTATAACTCTATAACTCTATAACTCTATAACTCTATAACTCTATAACTCTATAACTCTATAACTCTATAAACTTATTATATCATAATCGACAAGAAAAAAGAACATTTGTTCTCTTTTTATTTTCATTTTTTCTATTATTTTTGATTTAATCCATAAAAATAATGAGAAGCCTTATTTTCAAGACCTCTCATTATTGATTAAAGAATATTTGAATTAGTCACGTCTATTTAACGGTGCTAATTTCACAATAGCTTTAAATGAACTATGTAGTTTATTTCATATCTATAATTAGTCACTTTAAGCTAGATATGTAATTTGTTTTATATCTATATTATCTACTTCTGATAATATAGTACGGATTTTATTTTTAACTATTTCATTTTTATATGGCTTTTTTATATATTTTTTTATTTATGTTATTTATGTTTTTTTATGTCTATATTTTTATTGATTAGTAAAATCTTATTTTATTGGATATATATTATTTTACTTTACTTAGCTAATAAATCCTTCTTACTATTTTACTCCAAATCCCATATCATATGCCTCTTTCATAGCTGCATGATCTCTTATATCTCCTGCTTTTAATACTCCTGCTCCATATACTACGCCCATCTCATGAGAATCCGCTAGACAATATTCACTAAATCCTCTGAAAGTTTCTATAGCACGTGACATTCTTTCCTTGCTTGTATCCTCTGCTGAAAGTATAAAATAGAATTCTTTTCCCTTTAAATTTTTAAAGAGATACACATACATTACTAAACTAGTTCAGTATTATTTTTGATCGTCATTTTAGGATATACTAAAGTTAAAAGTACTGAAGACTTGAATTTGACAGCCAAAGAACTCATTGTAATTTTAGCTAGTTTATTTCTCATTTATTAGCTATAAATCTAACTATTTAGCTCAATTAACATATATGAAATTCTTAAAATCGAATGAGTAATTTGAGCTTATATATTTTTTTAATATGTATTTATCCTACAAAATATACAAATACATCTATTTTAAGCTTAATAACTTAAATTATAATATAAGAGGAAAAAATAAGCAATAGCCGTTAATAGTAAATCATTTTAATTGTATATATTTTGTATATCAAAATAATATTTTTTACTTATAAATCAATCATATTATATTATAATCACTTTTTTTCTTTATATTATTAGCTTATTTCTATTTTAAAAAAATAATTTTAAATTTCTAAAAATTATGTAAATTGCAGCAAACTTTCTTTTCTCTAAAAAAAGAGAAGCTCAATTTTATATGAGCCACTCCTTTTATTATCTTGAATTTTTGGCTTTCTAAATCTTTTTCCTATCTTCTTATTTCTATCAGATTTCTAACTTATATTTATATTATTTTTATAAATCTACTTGCTATAGTAAATGCTAGAAATACTAAAACAATAAAATCAGCCATATAATCTTTCTTTTCAAGAATACTCTGCTTCATCTTTGTTCTATTATCTCCTCCTCTATAACACCTCGCCTCCATAGCCATTGCTAGCTCGTCAGCACGTCTAAAAGCACTCACAAACAAAGGTATCAATAAAGGTATCATATTCTTGGCCCTGCTCACTATATTGCTACTCTCAAAGTCTGCACCCCTAGACATCTGTGCCTTCATAATTTTATCTGTCTCATCTAAAAGTGTAGGTATAAATCTAAGTGCAATAGTCATCATCATAGCCAATTCATGAGCTGGAAATCCTATCTTCTTTAGAGGAGAACAAGCATTTTCAATACCGTCTGTCAGCTCTATTGGAGAAGTTGTAAGGGTAAGTATTGAAGTTCCTAGAACAAGTAAAATAAGTCTAATAGCCATAAAAAATGCCGTTCTAACGCCTTGTTCGTATATTTTCAAAAACCCTAACTGCCACAATATATCTCCGCCTCTAATAAAGAATATATTGATTACAAAAGTAAATAATATAATCCATCTCAAAGGTCTTACACCTTTTAAGACATAGTTCACAGGGATATTTGATGCCTTAGTTACAAGAAGCATCAAAAGTATTATCACTGCATATGGCCAAAACTGATTCACCACAAATATAGAGATCATAAATATAATTGTAGCAAACAATTTCGTCCTAGCATCCAAGGAATGGACTATTGATTTGGTAGGATAAAACTGTCCCAATGTAATATCTTTAAGCATCTTCTCCCACCTCACCTTCTGAACTTTTAACTCCATCTAAAAAGTCTTTTTCTCTAAGACATCTTTCTATCTCTTCTTTTATTTCAGTAATATTTATAACATCTGTCCTTACATTATATCCTGCTTTTTCTCTAAGCTTTAAAGCAAGCTCTAAGACTTGAGGTATATCTAGCCCCATACCCTTTAACTTGTCTGCATTATCTTTAAATATCTCTCTAGGAGATCCTATCATAGCCATTTTACCATGATCCATTACCATCAAAGTATCTACTAGTTTGGCCATATCGTCCATACTATGAGATGATAATATTACAGTCATATCATTATTTTTGTGAAGATCTTTTATCAGCTTAAATATCTCATCTCTACCACCTGGATCCAGCCCTGCTGTAGGTTCATCAAGAATCAGTACTTCAGGGTGCATAGCTATTACACCCGCTATTGCTACTCTTCTTTTTTGCCCACCTGATAAATCAAATGGAGATTTTTCCGAAAACTCATCATAGTCTAGTCCTACATCTTTCATTGCAGTTTCAACTCTTTCTTGGATTTCCTTTTCATCAAGTCCAAGATTTGATGGACCAAATGCAATATCTTTTGCCACTGTTTCTTCAAATAGCTGATATTCTGGATATTGAAATACTATCCCAACTCTTTTTCTTATTTCTGTAAGATTTTGATCCTTCTTTGTAATATCAAAATCATTAATATATATTTTACCTGAATTGGCTTTCATAATTCCATTTAAATGCTGTATAAGAGTTGATTTACCTGATCCTGTATGACCTATAAGACCAACAAAATCTCCGTCTTTTATCTCAAAACTCACATCATCCAGTGCCTTATGTGCAAATGGCAAGCCTTCATTATAAATATGTGTTAAATTCTCTACCTTAATTGACATAATTCACCCACCATTTCATCCACAGTCAAAATATCCTGCTTAATTTCTATTCCGTCCTCTGCTAAAATATGAGAAAGTTCCGTCATATATGGAACATCAAGACCTATTCTCTTTAGCTCTGATACATGAGAAAATACTTCCTTTGGTGTTCCCTCAAGAACCTTTCTACCCTTTTCCATTACAACTACTCTATCAGCCTCGACTGCTTCCTCCATAAAGTGTGTAATGTGAAGCACAGTTATATTGTGTTCGTGATTAAGCCTCTTGATAGTATTCATTACCTCAGCTCTTCCTGAAGGGTCTAGCATAGCTGTAGCCTCATCAAAAATTACACAGTCAGGTCTCATAGCAATTATACCTGCTATTGCTACCCTTTGCTTCTGTCCGCCTGAAAGTAAGTGTGGCTGTCTATCTCTCATCTCATACATGTCTACGCTTTTAAGGGCTGCATCTACTCTTTCTCTAATTTCTTTTGGATCTATACCTAGATTTTCACATCCAAAAGCCACGTCTTCTTCTACAATTGTTGCTACTATCTGGTTATCTGGATTTTGAAATACCATACCAGCACTTTGTCTAATATCCCAGATTTTTTCCTCATCTTTAGTATTCATACCATTAACCAAGATATTACCGCTCGTAGGAACTAAGATAGCATTTAGATTTTTAGATAGAGTCGACTTTCCAGAGCCATTATGTCCTATAATTGCCACAAATTCTCCTCTTTTTATCTCCATACTAAAGTTGTCTATTGCACGGTGAGTATTTTCTTCGCTTACGTATTCAAATACCAAATCATCTACTTTAATAATATTTTCCATTGTTTCAACTCATTCCTCCACTTACTTAAATTCACCATATACATAAAAAATAATTGTTTACAAGATAAATTCAGCGTATATAAAAAGAAACACCTTCGTGTTAATTTTTAAAGTAAATATATACACCAATCTTCTATCATCTTAATTCGGATAGGCTATCCTACACATATAGTAACAATCGGATATCTTATCTTAATGTTTTACTATAACAAACAAAAATATATAAAAATTAAAATATGATTATACGATATCAATCTGCCTCATATCATCTTAGTCGAGATACAATGGTATTTAGCAATCTCTACATTCTAAATTCGGATAAAAAAATACCCTACACATCTTTGAAAAGTAATTTTGTATATGGCTATGACTTTACACAGTCATGGTCTTATTATACCACAATTTAGCTCTATATAATAATAAATTTATACTTATAACATTTGAAATAATAGGCTTTCTAGATAATATTTTATATTTGATTTTGTAATTTTTTTATTGGATAATATCTATTATTTATAATTTAAATAGACTTGAAATTTACTATATATAAACTATATAGACATATAGACTATTTTTTTATAATTCAAAAAGTGCCAAGCTATCAACTTGGCACTTTTAGTTTTAAATTATTTTTATATTATTTTAATCTTTTATTTAAGTTTAAACTCAAAGATTTGCCGACTAATTCAAGTAACAATCTAAAGCCATATAAATTTTTATTTGTAACCGACAACTTATATTCTATTACTAAATATATTTTATTGCAAGGTATTTCTTTATTGTTTATTTAATAACCTTTTTTTATATCTTTTATATAGTTTAAAGGCTGTTTTTTCTCTGCATATGATTTGAAATTTTCATATATTCCGTCAAATAATCTATACTTATTATTTTCTGAAACCCAAGTATTATGTGGTGTTATAATCACATTTTCACTATCCCATAGATAACTATTTTTATCTAGAGGTTCTTCCTCTACCACGTCCAAGGCTATGCCCTTGAATTTCTCTAAAAAGAACTTCAGAGCCTGCAAATCTATCAGATTACCTCTACCTACATTTATCAAAATTGATCCTTCTTTCATCAATTCCATCCTTCTTGAATCTATTATATGTTCAGTAGCAGATGTGTAGGGCATTGCACCGACTATTACGTCACAGCCTTCAAAGAATTCATCACTCTTGTCTAGAGCAAAGCATCTATCAAAGCCTTCTATATCTCTTCCATTGGTATTTACTCCCCATATCTCTACATCAAATCCCTTTAATCTTTTTGATATAGACTTTCCTATGTTTCCTGTTCCTAATATACCAACCCTCTTTCCAGACAATTCCATCCAAGACATATCCATGTTCCAAATTTTATTTTCTTGTTTTTTGAAGGCTTGTTGGCTTTTTTTATATATTTCTAATATAAACATAATCACACTTTCAGCTATAGGTATATTATATCCTACCCTATTATTAGATAAATAAATGTTATTATCAACTAAATAATCTTTTGGAGTATGATTTATACCTGTACTAGTCAGGGCCAGGTACTTTAAATTTTTAAATTTCTCTATATCCACATAGTCAAAACCTGAATATGTACACCATATCTCAGCGTCATAGAAATCATCTCTTCCAGCCATATCTTCCTCCTTGACATAGATGATTTCATATCCTAAATCTTCTATCTTCTTCATATTCTCTTTTCCGAAACTATAATTAAAAACTGCTTTCATATCAATAATAGAGCATCTCCATATATAAAATGATGCCCATCCTCCTTTTCTGAATATTCTATACTTATATATATACCCAAAAACAAACAATTACCCAAATAAATCATAATATAAAAATAATTGCATAAAAAAAGCACTGCCTTATGCAGTGCAAAATATAAAATTAAGCCCTAGTAATTAATATATATTTATATTTATATTTATATATCTATATCTATATCTATATCTATATCTATATCTATTTATATTTTTATTTCATTTTATAACTATTATAAAAATCAGCTTTTTCAACTCTCTTGATCAGAAAGCTTTTCAATATTTTTGAATCTATAATATAGTTTTTATACTACTTTTTTAAAACTTTCCTAAATATAAAAGTATAAAGTAAAACTTTACAAAAAATAAAAAAGTGGTGTTGAAAGGGAGACCCTAACAACACCAGTAAATAACCAATTATACAAGCTCTATTATTGCCATTTCAGCACAATCGCCTCTTCTTGGTCCCATCTTCATTATTCTTGTGTATCCACCATTTCTTTCAGCATACTTTGGTGCGATGTTTTCAAATAAATCAGTTACAACTGTTTCATCTAAAACGTAAGCAAGAACTTGTCTTCTAGCGTGAAGATCACCCTTCTTAGCAAGAGTTATCATCTTTTCAGCCATTCTTTTAGTTTCTTTAGCTCTAGTAACTGTAGTTTCTATTCTTCCTTCTCTTAGTAAACTAGTCACTAGATTTCTTAGCATTAAGTTTCTGTGAGCAGTTTCACGTCCTAATTTACGGTAAGTTGTCATCTATTTCCCTCCTTTACATGATTTTTCGGTCATATAGTTTCAAATAAACTTGATTCTATTCTTCGTTAGGTCTTAACTTAAGGTCTAGTTCCTCTAACTTCTGGATAACTTCCTCAAGAGATTTCTTACCTAAGTTTCTAACCTTCATCATATCTTCTTCAGACTTATTAGCTAGTTCCTCAACAGTGTTGATACCTGCTCTCTTCAAGCAGTTATAAGATCTAACTGATAAATCTAATTCTTCTATTGTCATTTCAAGAACTTTTTCTTTCTTGTCCTCTTCTTTTTCTACCATTATTTCAACATTGCCTACATGTTCTGTTAAGTCAATGAATAATTTTAAATGTTCTTCAAGAACTTTTGCTGCAAGAGATATTCCTTCTTGAGGATTGATACTTCCGTTTGTCATTACTTCAAGCGTAAGTTTGTCAAAGTCAGATCTCTGACCAACTCTTGTGTTTTCAACATGGTAACTTACCTTTTCAATCGGTGTATAGATTGAGTCTACAGGTAGTACCCCTATTGGCATACTGTCATTCTTGTTTTCTTCAGCAGAGATATAACCTCTACCCTTATTTACATATAGTTCCATATTTAACTTTGAATTTTCATCCAATGTTGCAATATGTAGATCCTTACTTATTATCTCCACATCAGGAGGACATATAATATCAGATCCCTTTACTTCACAAGGGCCTTCTGCCTGTATCTTTAAAATTTTAGCTTCTTCATCATCTATAGTAGCTGATAGTTCCTTAAGAGAAAGTATAATCTCCGTAACATCTTCTTTCACTCCCGGAATAGTAGAGAATTCATGAAGTACTCCATCAATTCTTACAGCATATACTGCAACTCCAGGAAGAGAAGATAAAAGTATTCTTCTAAGTGCATTACCTATTGTAATACCAAAGCCTCTCTCTAGTGGCTCAACAACAAATTTACCATATCTATAATCTTCGCTTAACTCGACAATATCAACTTTTGGCTTTTCTATTTCTATCATGGATAAACCCTCCTATACAAATATATGGTCCTCTGAGGGTGAAATACCTCAAATACTACACTCTTCTTCTCTTTGGCGGTCTACAACCATTGTGTGGTATTGGAGTGACATCCTTTATCATTGTAACTTCTAGTCCTGTTGCCTGAAGAGCTCTTATTGCTGCCTCTCTACCTGAACCTGGTCCCTTTACGAATACTTCAACAGTCTTTAGACCATGTTCCATAGCTGCCTTTGCTGCAGTTTCAGCTGCCATCTGAGAAGCATATGGAGTAGCCTTTCTAGATCCCTTGAATCCTAACTGACCTGAAGATGCCCATGATAATGCATTACCGTGTACATCTGTTAGTGTTACTATTGTATTATTGAAAGTAGACTGTATATGTGCATGTCCACGTTCTATATTCTTACGTTCTCTTCTTCTTACACGTTGAACGACTTTCTTCTTGCCCTTTGCCATTGTTATTTCCCTCCTTTAACTACTGTATTCTATTACTTACTCTTCTTACGAGATACAGTTTTTCTAGGACCTTTTCTTGTTCTAGCATTAGTCTTAGTTTTCTGTCCTCTTAGAGGTAGTCCCTTACCGTGTCTTATACCTCTATAGCACTTTATATCTCTTAATCTCTTAATGTTAAGAGCGATTTCTCTTCTTAAGTCACCTTCAACAAGATGATCTTCATCTATAATCTTTCTAAGTTCATTTACTTCTTCTTCAGAAAGATCTTTAATTCTAGCATCTGGGCTTATACCAGCCTTAGCTAATATTTCGTTTGAAGTAGCTCTACCTATACCATATATATATGTTAAGCCTATTTCAGCTCTTTTTTCTCTAGGTAAGTCTACACCAGCTATTCTTGCCATATTTTCGCACCTCCTACGTTACATTTCTTGAGTTCTATCTATCTTCAGTATTGCCTAACCCTGTGTTTGCTTATGCTTAGGATTTTCGCAAATAACCATTACTTTTCCTTTTCTCTTAATAACCTTACACTTTTCGCATATCGGTTTTACAGATGGTCTAACCTTCATTATTTATCCCTCCTCAGACTATAAAATAGTCTACTTCTTACGCCAAGTGATTCTTCCTCTCGTAAGATCATAAGGGGAAAGCTCTATATTCACCTTATCGCCTTCGAGAATCCTTATGAAGTTCATTCTTAGCTTTCCTGATATATGACACAAAACTTCATGTCCATTTTCTAATTTTACTTTAAACATTGCGTTTGGTAAAGTTTCAGAAACTATACCTTCCAATTCTATTACATCTTTTTTGGCCATTAACTAACCAAACCTCCATTTCACAAGTTAAGACTTACTTTAACTTATCTATCTCAGCTCTTATGAAAGAATCTGTTATATTTTCTCCGTTTAGCAACAATTCTTTTACTTCTTCATTCACAAAGTTATATATATTTAAATGTTTTATTTTCTTCAACTTTGGTTTGTCCAGCTTCCTGCTCTTTCCATCAGCAATCATTACATAATCTTTATCTACAATAGAGACTATAATAAATAATTTTCCCTGATCTCTTCCACAGGAAGCTTTGACTAATTGACCAACACTTAAATTTTCTGATAGCATACAACGCCCCTCCTCTATGTGGTTAGTGAAGCTATCTTTTTAATTGCTACTTTCTAAACATCTTTTGCTATAAAAGCTTTCAAAGTTACTTTCATAGCAACCCTTATCGTCTTCAAACAGGGCCAACTCACGTTTCCCATGTCCTTTTGCGACGGGTGTTCATCAGTTCAACAATCTAAGAGCCCATTGGTTTTAACTAAGCTAACGCAGCTTTAATATCTTCAAAAACCTTATTAATATCCTGATTACCATTTATGTTAGCTATTACATTCTTTTCAGTGTAGTAGTCAACAAGTGGTTTTGTTTCAGATAAATAAACTTGTATTCTCTGAGAAACTGTTTCTTCATTGTCATCTGGTCTCTGTGTAAGAGCTGATTGACAAACATCACAGATTCCATCTTTCTTACTTGGATTGAATTTGATGTGATAAGTTGCACCACAGTTTTTACAAATTCTTCTTCCGCAAGCTCTTTCAATTAATAACTCAGAATCAACTTCTATGTTAATAACCTTGTCAAGAGCTACGTTATTTTCAGTAAGATACTTGTTTAAGTATTCTGCCTGAAAAATATTTCTTGGGAATCCGTCTAGCATGAAACCATCTTTACAGTCATCTTCAGATATTCTTGACGCTACAAGTCCGCATGTCAATTCATCTGGAACAAGCTTGCCCTGATTGATATATTCCTGAGCCTTCTTACCAAGCTCTGTGCCTTCCTTGATATTCTTTCTAAATATGTCCCCTGTTGAGATGTGTGGTACTCCGTAAGTGTCTACTATATTAGCAGCCTGAGTACCTTTCCCTGCACCAGGAGGTCCAAGTAATATTATTTTCATATTTATCATCTCCAAAATTATTTTAGGAAACCTTGATAATTTTTCATTACAAGATTTGATTCCAATTGTCTCTTAAGTTCTAATGCAACACCGACTACGATAAGAAGTGATGTACCACCAAAGTTCACCGGTATGTGCATATAGTGTGTAATCAGCGCAGGAATTAATGCCATAATACCTAAAAACGCTGCACCTACTATAGTTAACTTAGATAGTATTCCATTTAAATATTTTTCGGTAGGATTTCCTGGTCTAATACCTGGTATAAATCCACCACTATTTTTCATATTCTTAGTTATATCTTCAGTATTAAAAGAAATTGTATTATAGAAGTAAGAGAATAATACGATCAATACTATCTCCACTATTCTGTAAGTCCAAAATCCTTTATCTGTAGCTAAATTAAAGAATGAATTTACTGCTGCTTGAACCTTAGGTCCTCCTAGCAGTGCTATCGTCTGTGGAAGTGCCAGTATTGAACTAGCAAAGATGATTGGCATTACACCAGACTGGTTTACCTTCATAGGTATATGAGAGCTCTCTCCACCGTACATCTTTCTTCCTACAACACGCTTTGCATACTGTACCGGTATTTTTCTAGTAGATTCATTAATAAATGTAACTCCTGTTATAGTTATTAAAACAACTACTATTACAGTTACTATAGCTGGCCATTTCAAAGCTCCTATTGAAGCTTTTTCTTGGATTGCTATAATATCTACCGGCAATCTAGATATGATACCGACAAAGATCAATATTGAACTTCCGTTACCAATTCCTTTTTCAGTAATTCTATCACCTAACCACATTACCATCATACTGCCTGCAACCAATGTTATGATAACAGTGAATATGAAAAATGAGCTATTTACTTTCAAGGCACTTCTTACTATACCAAGTGTAATACCTACAGCCTGTATAATAGCAAGTGCTAAGGCAGTAAGTCTAGTATATTTACTAATCTTCTTCTTACCTTCTTCACCTGATTTCTGAAGCTCTTTCAAACTTTCAAATCCTGCAGTTAATAACTGAATTATAATGGAAGCAGTGATGTATGGTCCTATTCCTAGAGCAAATATAGTAAAGTTACTAAATGCACCACCTGAGAACATATTGTATAATCCCAGTAAAGAGTTGTTTTCAACCATGTTTTTTATAATTGAAGTATCAATACCTGGAACTGGAATTGTTGTTCCCATTCTGAATACTACTACCATTAAAAATGTAAATGTCAGTTTCTTTCTAATTTCTTTTACTTGAAAAGCTTGTTTTAACTTATTTATCAATATTATCACCCCTTCAAAATATTAGGGATTATATTTCCTCTACTTGTCCGCCAGCGTTTACGATCTTATCCTTTGCAGATCCTGTAAACTTAGCTGCCTTTACTGTTAAAGCCTTATCTAAGTTACCATTACCTAAAATCTTAAGTCCGTCCTTTTCGATCTTAGAGATAACCTTAGTATTCTTTAATAGTTCAGCATCGATTACTGTTCCAGCTTCAAACTTGTTAAGAGTTTCTACATTCACTGTTGAATATTCTTTCTTGAATATATTAGTGAATCCTCTCTTAGGTAGTCTTCTAGCAAGTGGCATCTGTCCACCTTCGAAACCTATTCTAACTCCACCGCCAGATCTTGACCACTGACCTTTCTGACCACGACCAGATGTCTTACCCTGGCCAGTAGCTGTACCTCTACCTAGTCTTCTCTTTGCTTTTACAGCACCCTTGGCAGGTTTTAACTCATGTAACTTCATTATGTCGCACCTCCTTCTTACTTAAATCTATTATTCAGCTATTTCTGTTACTTCAACAAGGTGGCTTACCTTATTAATCATTCCTCTTATTTGAGCGTTATCTTCTTTTACTACTACTGATTCTCTCTTCTTTAGACCAAGAGCTTCGACATTCTTTCTTTGCTTAGGAGTAGTTCCTATAACGCTTCTAACTAACTTTATCTGTATCTTAGACATTTTGAACCTCCTATTATTATCCTAGTAGATCTTCTACTTTCTTTCCTCTTAATCTAGCAATAGATTCTGCTGTCTTAAGGTCTCTTAGGCCTGCTATTGTAGCGTTAACCATATTTCTTGGATTGTTTGAACCAGTTGACTTAGCTCTAACGTCCATAACACCAGCTAATTCTAGTACGGCTCTGACTGGTCCACCAGCAAGAACTCCTGTACCCTGCTTAGCAGGCTTTATTAGTATATTACCAGCACCGAAGTGTCCAACTACCTCGTGAGGTACAGTTGTTCCAACTCTTGGTACTTCTATTAAATTCTTTCTAGCATCTTCTACTGCCTTCTTTATAGAATCTGGAACTTCCATCGCTTTACCTGATCCTATACCAACGTGTCCGTTGCCATCTCCAACAACTACTAGTGCAGCGAATCTAAAATTTCTACCGCCCTTTACAACCTTAGCAACACGTCTAATTTCAATAACTCTCTCTTCTAATTCGAATTGAGATGCATCTATAGGCTTTCTATGTAGCATATTTTTCCTCCTTCTTTAACTAGAACTTAAGGCCAGCTTCTCTTGCGCCTTCAGCTAGTTCTAATATTCTTCCATGGTAAATATATCCGCCTCTATCAAATACAACTTCTGTTATACCCTTTTCAGCGGCTTTCTTTGCTACTAATTCTCCAACTTTTCTAGCAGCGTCTTTGTTTCCTGTGCTTGATACAGAACCCTTTATAGCATCTTCAAGTGATGAAGCAGCTACAAGAGTTACTCTGTTTACATCATCAATAATCTGAGCGTATATATTATTAGAACTTCTGAAAACACTTAATCTTGGTCTTTCAGCTGTTCCTGTAACTTTTCTTCTAACTCTCTTATGTCTAGCAATTCTGTTTGCATTCTTATCTATCTTCTTGAACATAAGTATTCACTCCTTTCGTCAATTTTTACTTCTTACCAGTCTTACCTTCCTTACGTACAATGTGTTCTCCACTGTACTTGATTCCCTTGCCTTTGTATGGCTCAGGCTTTCTCCAAGCTCTTATCTTAGCGGCATAGTTACCAACAGCCTGCTTATCAGCACCCTTTATAACTATTTCTAACTGGTTTGGAACTTCAGTAGTGATACCTTCTGGATCTTCCATTATAACTTCATGAGAGAATCCTAAGTGCATAACTAGCTTCTTGCCCTGCTTAGCACACTTATAACCAACACCCTTAACTTCTAGCTTCTTTTCGAATCCTTCAGATACACCTACTACCATATTGTCGATAAGTGTTCTTGTAAGGCCGTGAAGACTCTTGTGCTTCTTGTTATCTGTAGGTCTTTCAACTACTATAATATTTTCTTCTTTCTTTATTATCATTTCATTGCTTAATTCTTCTGTTAATGTTCCCTTAGGGCCCTTTACTGTTACTACGTTGTCTTCAGCGATAGTAACTTCAACACCTGCTGGAACTTCAATTGGCTTTAAACCTATTCTTGACATTATTACACCTCCTTGCGTATAAGAAATTTTACCAAACGTAGCAGATTACTTCTCCACCAACATTTTTTTGTCTTGCTTGCTTATCAGTTAAGATACCATGTGATGTAGATATTACTGCAATACCTAGTCCGTTTAATACTTTTGGTAATTCTTCTGAGTTTGCATATATTCTCATTCCTGGCTTAGAGATTCTCTTTAATCCTGAGATTACTCTTTCACCTTCTTGTCCGTACTTAAGCTGTATTCTTATTATTCCTTGCTTTCCGTCTTCTATTACGTCATAACCTCTTACGAATCCTTCTTCAAGAAGTATTCTAGCTAGTTCTTTCTTTATACTAGAAGCAGGTACATCAACAGTGTCATGCTTAACAGAGTTAGCATTTCTTACTCTTGTAAGCATATCTGCGATTGGATCTGTCATTGTCATAATAAAATCCTCCTTCCGACTTATATCTGTCTATATTTTACCAACTTGATTTTCTAACGCCAGGTATCTGACCCTTGTATGCTAATTCTCTAAAGCATATACGGCAAATACCGAAATCTTTTAGTACTGAATGTGGTCTTCCACATATTGAGCATCTTGTATATTCTCTAGTCTTATACTTCTGTGTTCTCTGCTGCTTTACTTTCATTGCTTTTCTAGCCACGTGAATCCCTCCTTTACCTACTTAGAAAATGGCATTCCTAATAATTTTATTAGTTCACGAGCTTCTTCATCTGTCTTTGCAGTTGTTACGAAGATTATGTCCATTCCTCTTACCTTGTCAACCTTATCGTATTCTATTTCTGGGAATATAAGTTGTTCCTTTATTCCTAGTGCATAGTTACCTCTTCCGTCAAATGAATTAGGGTTTACACCTCTAAAGTCTCTAACTCTTGGTAGAGAAACTGAAACTAGTTTATCCATGAAATAGTACATCTTGTCACTTCTTAAAGTAACCTTTGTACCGATTGGCATATCTTCTCTTAACTTGAAGTTCGCTACTGACTTTCTAGCTCTAGTAGTAATTGGTCTCTGTCCTGAGATCATTTCTAGTTCTTCTACAGCCTTTTCTAAAGACTTAGAGTTTTCCTTAGCTTCACCAACACCGATGTTTATTACTATCTTTTCAAGCTTTGGTATTTCCATAATATTTTTATATCCAAATTTCTCCATTAAAGCTGGAGCAACTTCTTTATTATATTTTTCTTGTAATCTTGAAGTCATTATATTACCTCCTTTCGATTGTTATTTATATTTCTTTTCCGCTCTTAGCTGATACTCTTACTTTTTTTCCGTCTTTAACTTCGTATCTAACTCTTACACCCTTAGATGTTTCTGGGTCAAATGGCATTACATTTGATATATGTATAGGAGCTTCCTTAGTTGTTATACCACCCTGTGGGTTAGTAGCAGATGGCTTATTGTGCTTAGTTACTACGTTTATTCCTTCAACTAATACTCTTTCCTTCTTAGTGTCTACGTTCTGTACTAAGCCCTTCTTTCCCTTATCCTTACCTGCTATAACTACTACAGTGTCGCCTTTCTTTACGCGCATCATCGATCTATTGCACCTCCTCTATCAATCAATTATAGTACTTCTGGAGCAAGAGAAACTATCTTCATGTAATCATTGTCTCTTAACTCTCTCGCAACAGGTCCAAATATACGAGTACCTACTGGTGTCTTATCATCCTTTATTATAACTGCAGCATTTTCATCAAATGAAATATAGCTACCATCATCACGTCTCATTCCCTGCTTTGTTCTAACTACAACAGCTTTTACTATCTTACCTTTTTTTACAACTCCGCCTGGTGTTGCACTCTTTACTGTCGCAACTATTACGTCACCTATGTTGGCGTACTTTCTTCTAGTACCACCAAGAACACGTATGCATAAAAGTTCTCTAGCACCTGAGTTATCAGCTACTTTTAAACGTGTTTCCTGCTGTATCATAGCAATTCCTCCTTTTTGTAAAAACTATTTTACCTTCTCTATTATTTCAACGACTCTGAATCTCTTGTCCTTAGATAAAGGTCTAGTTTCCATTATTTTAACTCTATCGCCTGTATTACACATGTTCATTTCGTCATGCGCCTTATACTTCTTTGTTCTCTTAACACGCTTGTTGTAAAGTGGATGTTTTACGAAATTTTCGCAAGCAACAACAACAGTCTTATCCATCTTATCACTTACAACACGGCCTATTCTAACTTTTCTACTATTTCTTTCCATGCCTATAAAGCCTCCTTCTTCCAATATTAAGCTCTAGCTTCGTTTAACTTTCTCTCTGTAAGAACAGTCTTAACTTTCGCTATGTCCTTCTTAACAGTTTTTATTCTAGCTGTATTCTGTAACTGACCAGTAGCTAATTGGAATCTTAAGCTAAATAATTCACTCTTAAATTCGTCTAGTTTTGATAAAAGTTCTTCTGTTGATAGATTTCTTAACTCTTTAGCTTTCATCCTATTCACCTACCTTCTCTAAATCTTCTTTCTTAACAAACTTACACTTGATTGGTAGTTTGTGTGCAGCAAGTCTCATTGCTTCTCTTGCTCTACTTTCTGGTACACCAGCTAGCTCAAACATTACTCTACCTGGCTTAACTATTGCTACCCAATATTCTGGAGCACCCTTACCAGCACCCATACGAGTTTCTGCAGGCTTTCTAGTTATTGGCTTGTGTGGGAAGATTTTGATCCAAACCTGACCACCTCTTTTTATATATCTTGTCATCGCGATTCTGGCAGCTTCTATCTGATTTGCAGTGATCCAAGTTGGTTCTAATGCAACTAATCCATATTCACCATAAGTAACCTTATTACCCTTATTTGCCTTACCAGTTAATCTACCTCTGTGAACTCTACGATGCTTTACTCTCTTTGGCATTAACATGAGTTGTTTCCTCCTTCCGAACTAAATTGATCCTACTTATCGTCTCTTCTTGAGTTGTTTTTAGGACCTCTATTATTATTTCTTCTATCATTATTTCTTCTATCGTTGTTTCTTCCTCTTCTATCGTTTCCTCTGCCCTTTTTGTTATCTCTTCTTCTATCGGCCTTGTTTTCTTCTCTTTCAATAGAAACATTTCTACCTGGAAGAATTTCACCGTTGCAGATCCAAACCTTTATACCTATCTTACCGTAAGTAGTGTTAGCTTCAGCAAAACCGTAGTCTATATCAGATCTTAATGTCTGTAGAGGTACATTACCTTCACTATATCCTTCAGTTCTAGCCATTTCTGCTCCACCTAATCTACCAGATGCTATTACCTTAATACCCTTAGCTCCTGACTTCATAGTTCTACCAACTGACTGCTTCATAGCTCTTCTAAATGCAATTCTTCTTTCTATTGCCTGTGCTATGTTTTCAGCTACTAACTGAGCGTCCTTATCTATATTTCTAACTTCTATTATGTTTAATATAACCTTTTTACCAGTCATCTTTTCTAACTTAGTCTTAAGAGCTTCTATCTGAGCTCCTCCCTTACCTATTACAACACCTGGCTTTGCAACATGTAGGTCCATCTTTATCTTATTAGCAGATCTTTCTATTTCGATCTTTGATAATCCTGATGAGTACAATTCTTTCTTTAAGTAAGTTCTCAAAACATAATCTTCTTTTATGAACTCGCCGAACTCTTTTCTATCATTAGCGAACCATCTTGAGTCCCAATCTTTAATTACACCGACTCTAAAGCCGTGTGGATTTACCTTCTGACCCATTTGTGTCCCTCCTTTTTATTAGTTTTCTCTCTCTTTAACAACTACCTCTATATGAGATGTTCTTTTTCTGATTGCAGTTGCTCTACCCTGTGCTCTTGGCATGAATCTCTTCATTGTAGGCCCCTGGTTAGCAACTATAGATGCTATATATAACTTATCTGCATCCATTTCGTGGTTGTTTTCAGCATTTGCAGCAGCTGACTTCACTACCTTTGCAACTATTTCAGATGCATATCTTGGTGTGAACTTTAGTATAGCCAGTGCTTCATTTATATCTTTTCCTCTAACTAAGTCGCATATCTGTCCAGCTTTTCTAGATGATACACGCACAAATTTAGCTGTAGCTTTTGCTTCCATTGATAATCCTCCTTTCACCTTCAATTAGTTATTTTCTCTTTGAAGATTTTTCATCGTCCTTGTGACCTCTAAAAGTTCTTGTAGGAACGAATTCTCCCAATTTATGTCCAACCATATCTTCTGTGATATATACTGGTATATGTCTTCTTCCATCATGAATCGCTATTGTATGTTCAACGAACTGTGGGTATATAGTAGAAGTTCTAGACCAAGTCTTTATAACTTCCTTATTTCCACTAGCATTCATAGCTTCAACCTTTCTTAATAGTCCTGCATGGACGAAAGGTCCCTTCTTTGTTGATCTTGACATTAATATTCCTCCTTCCTGAGTAAATTAAATCTATTACTTAGTTCTTCTAGATACTATTTGCTTATTAGAAGCCTTATTTTTCTTTCTAGTCTTGTATCCAAGAGCTGGTTTACCCCATGGAGTAACTGGTGATGGCATACCTATTGGAGTTCTACCTTCACCACCACCGTGTGGATGGTCGTTAGGATTCATTACAGAACCTCTTACTGTAGGTCTAACACCCATATGTCTCTTTCTACCAGCCTTACCAACTACTACGTTTCCGTATTCTATATTACCAACCTGACCTACTGTAGCTCTACAGTTGATACTTACGTATCTCTTTTCACCTGATGGTAACTTAAGAAGTGCTTTTCCATTTTCCTTTGCCATCAACTGAGCATCAGCACCAGCAGTTCTAACTAACTGACCGCCCTTGCCTGCCTTTAGCTCTACATTATGAACAGATGTACCTAGTGGAATATCCTTTAATTGTAGGCAGTTACCTGGCTTGATATCTGCACCTGCTCCTGAAAGAACAGTATCTCCAACCTTTATTCCTACTGGAGCTAGTATATATCTCTTTTCACCATCTGCATAGTGTAAAAGTGCTATATTAGCTGTTCTGTTTGGATCATATTCTATTGTGGCAACCTTAGCTGGTATACCGTCTTTGTTTCTCTTAAAATCTATTAGTCTATACTTTCTCTTATTTCCGCCACCTTTATGACGAACAGTTATCTTTCCGTGAACATTTCTACCAGCATTCTTCTTAACGCTTACAAGAAGTGACTTTTCTGGCTTGTTGCATGTGATTTCATCAGACTTTAATACTGTCATCTGTCTTAGGGCAGGAGAAGTTGGTTTAAACTTTTTAATAGCCATTATAATATCCTCCTTTTTTCTATTCTAATTACATTTCTGTGAAGAATTCGATGTCCTTACTTTCTTCAGTAAGCTTAACAACAGCCTTCTTAAAACTTGCAGTCTTTCCAGCTGTTCTTCCCATTCTCTTCATCTTTCCGTCATAGTTTAGAGTATTTACTCCTGCTACTTTAACGTCAAAAATCTTTTCTACTGCTTTTTTAACTTCTGTCTTGTTTGCATTCTTAGCAACAATAAAAGTGTATTTCTTATTTCCCATTTCAGTCATTGACTGTTCAGTAACGACTGGCTTTATGATTATATCATGTGGATTTGTCATTACGCGTACACCTCCTCCACTTTCTTAACTGCATCCTTAGTTATGATGAATGAGTCACAGTTTAGTATGTCATAAACATTTAGTGTGCTTACGTGACAAACATTAGCACCTTCTATATTTCTTACAGACTTAACAACATTTACGTCATTGTCAGCAGTAACAACTAAAGTCTTCTTTGCTGAATTAACGTTCTTAAATAAGTTCATCATTTCCTTAGTCTTTGGAGCTTCAAAAGCTATTTCATCAACTACGATCATTTCATTGTCCTGTACCTTTGAAGATAAAGCTGACTTTAAAGCAAGTCTTCTAACCTTCTTTGGTAGTGAGTAGCTATAATCTCTTGGCTTTGGTGCAAATGCAACTCCACCGCCTACCCATATGATAGATCTTGTAGAACCATGTCTAGCTCTACCAGTACCCTTCTGTCTCCATGGCTTTCTTCCGCCACCTCTAACTTCTGCTCTAGTCTTTGTAGACTGAGTACCTTGTCTTCTATTAGCTAACTGGCACTTTACGGCTTCGTAAAGAACGTGTTCGTTAACCTCTATATTAAATATTGAATCATTTAATTCAATTTCACCAACATTCTGGCCTGATACGTTTAATACATTAATTTTTGGCATTGTTAATCCTCCTTTCCTTTAGTGATTAGTTAGAGCCAAGTGCTGATTTAACAGTCACTGTTGAACCCTTAGCACCAGGAATAGCGCCTTTTATTAATAAAAGATTCTTTTCAGCATCTACCTTAACTACTTCAAGATTCTTTACTGTTACTTTTACACTTCCCATGTGTCCTGCAAGCTTCTTGTTCTTAAATACTCTACCCGGATAAGCACAAGCAGCCATGGCACCTGGTCTTCTATGGTATCTAGAACCATGAGTTTCTGGACCTCTACTCTGTCCATGTCTCTTTATTGGTCCCTGGAATCCCTTACCTTTTGATATACCAGATACATCTATCATGTCACCTTCAGCAAATACGTCAGCCTTTAATTCCTGACCTACTTCATATCCTTCAAGTGCGTCTACTCTAAATTCCTTTAGGCTTCTCTTAAGTACACCAGCTTTTGCAAGATGTCCCTTCTTAGGCTTGTTAAGTGCCTTTTCCTTTACATCGTCAAAACCTATCTGTACTGCCTGGTAACCATCAGTTTCGTTTGTCTTAATCTGAGTGATTACTACTGGGCCAGCTTCTACAACTGTTACTGGTACTACTACACCTTCAGCAGTAAATACCTGAGTCATACCTATCTTCTTTCCTAATATTCCCTTCATCTCTTACCTCCTATTTTCTTACAGCGGATTACCCTTTTGAGTAATCATTCTAAGATATCACTATCTTAGGCGGTTTTTATAATTTTATTTCTATGTCCACACCAGCTGGCAAGTCAAGCTTCATTAAAGAGTCAACTGTCTTTGGTGTTGGGCTAGCTATATCAATAAGTCTCTTATGAGTTCTTATTTCAAACTGTTCTCTAGAGTCTTTGTACATATGTACGGCTCTTAGTATAGTAACAACCTTCTTCTCTGTTGGAAGAGGAATTGGACCTGATACCTGAGAACCAGCTTTTTTAGCTGTTTCAACTATCTTAGTAGCTGAGTAATCTAATAACTTATGATCATATGATTTCAATCTTATTCTTATCTTTTCATTCTTAGCCATTTCTTTCCCTCCTTTTGATTTATTTACCTGGCCAGATAAATCAAACACCGATACACAGTTCCGGGTGTGTCGTAATTTCTTAATCGATTTTTGAATTTATCCACCCAAAACTTATCGCCTTCTCAAGCGTACTAGATAATTTTAACAAATAAACATAGATATTGCAAGCTTTTTTGTCATATTTTTTATCTTTTTTTGAAGTTTCTTTGCCTATTAAATTTATTTGCTTGTTTTCTGAATTTTTATTCAATATATAACTCTTTATTAGTATTTTCAAGCACTTTACAGCTGAGAGATCTATTATGATACTACATCAGCAAGTATCTATTAAAAGGAAGGCTTTTTTATTATATGTCTTACTTATCTCTACTATATACTCTTTGATATCTATTCTTTAAAATTTTTCCCCATACTTCTATATACTACCCAATAATTTTACTTTTATTTATATCTTTTTTCCTTTTAAGTAACTTTATACTTTATTTTAAGTGATTTTCTGCTTTAATCTGCTTTAAACAGTACATAGACTTCAGTTTCTCTTATATAAAGTCAGACTCTATCCTTTCACTCTCTAAAATCTACTTTATTATACATAATTTAAAAGACCTATACAATAAGTAGAGATTATACTCTTTTATCCAATCTTTAATACAACTCAAGAGGCTATTTTTCAATGCTTTATAAATTAAAATAGAAGCTATATGAAATTTCACATAGCTTCTATCCATAATATCTTCTATTTATATGTATCAAATTTGTTTTATTCCCAAATCTTACCTACATTTGCTTTTAGTGCCTTTTTATAGATTTCATTTGCTACTACAAGGTCCTGAGTTGCAACGCCTACAGTTTCAAATACTATTATTTCATCATCATTTTCTCTAGATATAACATTTCCTAATATTACATCGCCTATTTCACCAGTAAAATCTTTTTCACTTATTATTCCCTTTTCTAAAGGTATAAGAATATCTCCCGATTCAGATAACACAGCTTCCTTTGAGTCAAAGTATATCTTTGATGCTCTTGTAAGCAATACTGGATCCATCTCTTGCATATGGTGTTGATATGCACCAACACAACTTACTGTTGCTCCCTTTTTAATCTTATTACCATCAAATACTGGCTTTGTAGATGGAGTTACTGTTATTAATAGGTCAGCATTGTCTACTGCCTCATCAGAAATTTTTACAGCTATTATCTTAGTTCTAAATTCACTTAGCTCTTTTCTCATCTTTTCAACAAAATCAACTGTTCTTTCATAATTCAGGTCATAAACTCTCACTTCATCAAGATCTCTTACATTTACCATTGCCTCAAGTTGAGCTTCTGCCTGACTTCCAGTTCCTATTAAAGCCCCTATTTTACAATCATTTTTACTTAAGATATCAAAGGCCACTCCAGACGCTGCTCCAGTTCTCAACTTTGTTACATATGTCCCATCAAGAATAGCTATGATTTCGCCAGTAGTTCCATCTATCAACAAAACTTGTGCAGGTGCTGTTGGCTTGCCCTTTTCTATATTTCTAGGAAAAATATTAACTATTTTTAGTGAAGCAAGATCCATATCTTCCACATAGGCTGGCATAAATAAAAAGCTTCCATCATATTTAGGTGCTTGTATATTTGTCCTAATAGGTGCTTGTGCCTTGTCCTCAACTACAAGCTTAAAGGCTACTTTATCTGCCTCAATTGCTTCTTTCATAGTAAAAACTTTCTTTATATCTTTTTCTGATAATAATAACATATTTTCCACCCTTCTTTACCTACTGTATTTACCGTCCAAATCCCATGGCTGCATTGCGCCACCTTCTTCAGCTGGTCTACACATCTTGGCATATATATTTAAACATCCCTTACCTTCTTTTAATTCTGGTCTTACCCAATTTTTTCTTCTCTTTTCTAATTCTTCATCTGAAACAAGCATTGAAACTTCTCCGTTTGGGATATCTATTACTATTTCATCGCCATTTTCGACCAAGGCTATATTGCCTCCATCAAAAGCTTCAGGTGATACATGACCAATAATTGCTCCAAAATTGAATCCAGAAAATCTTGCATCGGATATAAGACCAACGCTCTTGTGAAGACCTTTTCCAATAAGTGCATCGATGCTTAACATCAACTCCTTCATTCCTGGAGCTCCCTTACATCCTTCATATCTTATAACTATAATATCTCCTGCTACTATTTCTCCTGCTACTATTGCATCAAAAGCTTGTCTATCACCTTCATAAACCTTCGCCTTACCTTTTAGATACATCACTTCTTCATAAACTGCAGTCGGTCTTACTATTGCCCCGTTTGGAGAAAGATTACCTCTGAGTATCTTAAGACCAGGCTCATCAAATAAAGGATTTTCCAATGAATGTATCACTTCATTTTCCACTGGGATAATTCCCTCAAGAACATCTTCCCAAGTTGAATTTTTGTACATACTTGGTGCTTTTGCAAATATTTTATTTTCCAACATTTTCATTACATTAAGCACTCCACCTGCATAATGAAAATCTACCACTGTATATGGTCCACTTGGAACAACTGCATTTATACACTTTATTTCTTTAGCATACTTTTCAAAATCTTCTAGACTAACTTCCATTCCCAACTCATAGGCATATGATAGAATATGTAGTACTGCATTTGTTGACCCAGCAACTGCCATATCAAACATTATAGAATTCATTATTACTTCTCTTGTAATTATATCCGATGGCTTGATATTCTTTTTTGCCATTTCAACTGCATACATACCTGCTTCTCTTGCTTTTCTTAACTTCATATTGTCAGTAGCTGGGATTGTAGATGTCCCTGGAATCACTAAATTTAGTACCTCACCCAACATCTGCATAGTGTTTGCTGTCCCCATAGAAGGACATGCTCCAAATGATGGGCATACATTATCTTCCATTTCCATAAGTTCTTCCTCGCTTGCTCCAGAAAATCTTGCAGCATCCAAATCCGCCTCTACTACTGTTTCACCACAATGTTGACCTGGTTGCATAGAACCTCCAGTAACTACCATTGATGGTATATCCAATCTCATCGCCGCAAGATAACATCCCGCAATAATATTATCGCAAGAAGCTATCATAGCAAGACCATCGAAATTATGGACCTTTGTTACAAATTCAACAGACATTGCCACAATATCACGTCCGACTTGTTCATACTTTAATTCTTCGGCACCATTTGCAATATTTCCACACGTTGCTGGTATACCAAACTCAACGGGAATACCGCCTGCTGACCATATTCCCTCTTTTACAGCTTCTGCAATCTGCCTAAGATGAGCCGATCCAGGAGATCCTGCCATATAAGAATTCGGAACTCCTATATGAGGTTTTTTTCTAATATCTATATCCGAATAACCTGCTGCCTTCATCATTACCCTTCTGTGAGCCGCTTGTGCCCCATTCCAATAATCAATTCCCATTAAAGTACCTCCTAAGTATATATAATATTTGCACAGTCGCATTTCTTAATAGTATAATATTACATATATTAAGCTAATCACATACAGTTTTTTTAATGACTTCATTAACTTTCTCTAATAGCTTGATTTTTCAGATATTTATCAAGGTAATATAAGCTAATTTAATAGCTAGCATTAGTTATTTTTATATCAATACCGTCTTAGGAGGAAATATTATGAGTAAATATAAAATTATTTTAGCCGTCTACGAAACAAAAAGTATTTCAAATGCAGCCTCTAAGTTAAATTATACCCAATCTGCTGTCAGCCAATCTATCAAGAATTTTGAAAAAGAGATTGGTCTAGAACTATTTAAAAGATCAAATAATGGAATGGAAGCAATGCCTTATACCAAAGAAATAATAAACTGCATAGAAAATATTTGTAATATGGAGGAAAAAATCTTTGAAATTTCTTCAAATCTTACTAGCTTAGAAAAAGGTTATATACGTATTGGTTCTATTCAAAGCATATCATACAACTGGCTACCTGATATACTAGCAATGTTTTCTAGTGCCTATCCAAATATAAATTTTGAATTAACTGTAGACGGATTTGATGAATTGCGAAAAAAAATAGATAATAATGAGTTGGACTGTATTTTCGCTTCAGAATACTCTGTTTCAGACTTAAACTTCACTGCTATCGGAAAAGATGAGCTAGTTCTTGTCACACCAATTGAACATCCCTTATCCAATAAACTCTTTGTTTCAATTTCTGATGTTGACAAGAATAACTTTATACTTTCGGCAGACGGATTAAATTATGAAACAGGCAAAATTTTCAAGGAAAATAATATCAAGCCTAAAATTAAATATGCAATAAATGAAGATTTCACCGTTCTTAAAATGGTCGAAAAAGGATTTGGTATAACTATACTACCAAAACTCCTTTTGAAAGATATGCCTTTTAAAGTTTCTATACGTCAATTCAATGAGCACTATAATAGAGTTTTGGGAGTAGCCTATTCAAAAAATAGTAAAGCTTCACCTGCAACACTAAAATTTATAGATTACGTAAAAAAATGGGGAAAGTTATAAATAAATAAGCTTTATCCCGTTTAAGATTATAAACAAAAAAAAAGAAAAGTTCTTTGAACTTTTCTTTTTTTACTACATTATATAAAAATTATTAGCTTTTAAGCGATTCTATACTTAAGCAATATTCAATACTAAATCCTACTTAAATACTTTTTCTTTTAGCCTTTTCTTCTTGTGAATGTTCCCACAGTTCATTTGCTTTTTCCTTCCATTCATTAGCATATGGCATGCACTTAGAAGTTAGACTATCTACTTTTTCAGGAGATATCAAATCTGTTGAATGTGCTCCAGTTCTTTTTACCATTTCATTTAATAACTCTGGATTTTCAAGCATTGGACATGGCCTTAAGTGATTGTCATTAAATGGTTGACCTTCTTTATAAGCCATAAATATTGGTGATTTTAAACATTCTAGCAAAGTATTTTCTCTTATATTAGAATTAGAGTAGTGAATAAATACGCAGGGTTCAACATCACCTGCAGAGTTGATATGCAAGTAGTTTCTACCTCCTGCTATACATCCACCTACATATTCACCATCATTTTGGAAATCTAATAACATAATAGGCTTTCCACCTTCAAATGCTCTTATTTCTCTTACTCTGTGATATATATATTCTCTTTGTTTTACTGTTGGTATAAGCTCTGGTACAGCTCCGTTTCCAACAGGCATATAATTGAAGTACCAACTATACATTGCTCCCTTTTCTATAATTAAATCCAAGAATTTATCAGATAAAACAGTCTCTATATTCTTACTTGTATAGCATATGGATGTACCAAATATTAGGCCATGTTCTCTCAATATATCCATTGCCTTCATTACATTATCAAATGATCCTTCTCCACGTCTTCCATCATTTTCTTCTTCAAAACCTTCAACACTTAATGTTACTGAGAAATTTCCTACTCTCACCATTTCTTTTGCGAAATCATCGTCTATTAGAGTACCATTAGTAAATGCTACAAAATAACAATCCCTGTGTTTTTCACAAAGTTTGATTAAATCATTCTTCCTCATCAGTGGTTCTCCACCAGTGTACATATAGAAATATATACCGAGCTTTTTACCTTGCTGAATAATGTCATCCAACTCTTCAAAGCTCAAACTTTGGTTATGACCATACTCTGCTGCCCAACAACCTTTACATTTCATGTTACATGCACTTGTTGGATCCATTAGTATAAGCCAAGGAACATTGCATCCATGCTCTACTCTCTTTTCGTTTATAATCTTTTTACCATAGTAGGCTCCTGTAAATCCAAGATTTAAAGCAGTCATCTTGATTACATTGGTATCTAGATTATCCATCATGTCATATACATAATTAATCCATTTTCCATCTCTGTCCTTAATCATCTCCCTGACTATATCATAAGTCTCTTCCGCAAACATATCGCCTGCATGTTTTTGATATATATCTACAAGACTAAGCATGGCCTTTTCTCTACCTTCTGTATCCTTCTTCTTAACAGACTCTACAACTTTTTCTATTCCTTTGGCTGCTATCTTTCTCTCTACTTTATGTGCAATTCCCATATTTAAGACTCTCCTTTCACACCATTTCTCGATTCAACTAAGAATAAAATCGCATTTCTAATCCAACTCTTAATAGTTGTAACTTATTATATGATTTCTAACAGTATATATAAATGGTAGACCTTTTTTTTAGAATAGTCAAGTAATTTAAACATAATATTTTACTATGTATTGGCAAGTAAGCCTTATTTTATTATATTTACGATATAAATAAGTTAATTGTATTTAATAAATTTTCAAATCATTAAATATATTTGAATTTTATAAAGTTTATATAAGTATGCTAATATCTTTTATTTCAACAAATCTAGCATCTAAGATTAGACTTTGCATATCAGCTACCTAGATCTCTATTTAAATTAAAAAGAGTTTATTTTTAAAGAATAATTTTATTTATTATAAAAATAATAATTTGGCCTAAACAATATTTTTTTATCCTTATCTCTAACCTCTAAGTAAGTTTTTCAATTTTCATCTATAAATTTACCCCTAGCAATTCCCTATTTTAATGATCTTTCAATTTAAGTTTCTAAAAAATGTATATGATAATAATTTGAATTAATAGCTAATATCAACAACGTTTCTATAATATTATTCTTTATACAGCATCTAATTGTAAACTCATTTTCTCCCTAGAGTACTTTTTTCTATCAGCTCCTTTTAATGATTAACTTCAAATTATAAATAAAATTTTAAGTAGCAAACTAGATACTAGAATCTAGCAAATTAATTTTACTCAATAAAAAAAGACCGCAAATGCGGTCTTTTATATATATAAGTTAATGTTATTATTCTATTATAGAAGCAACAACACCAGAAGCTACAGTTCTTCCACCTTCTCTGATGGCGAATCTTAAACCTTCTTCAACACATATAGAGTTTATAAGGTCAACTTCTATTGTTACGTTATCTCCAGGCATAACCATTTCTATACCTTCTGGAAGCTTACACTCACCAGTTACGTCAGTTGTTCTGAAATAGAACTGTGGTCTATAACCATCGAAGAATGGAGTATGTCTACCACCTTCTTCTTTCTTAAGAACGTATATTTCAGCTGTGAACTTAGTATGAGCGTGAACTGATCCAGTTGCTGCAAGAACCTGTCCTCTTTCTATTTCATCTCTCTGAATACCTCTAAGAAGTGCACCTATGTTATCTCCAGCTTCTGCCTGATCTAGTAACTTTCTGAACATTTCTACTCCTGTTACTATAACCTTTCTTGGCTTTTCTGAAAGACCAACTAGTTCAACTTCATCAGAAACCTTAAGGATACCTCTTTCAACTCTACCAGTTGCAACAGTACCTCTACCAGTGATTGAGAATATATCTTCTACTGGCATTAGGAATGGCTTATCAACATCTCTTTCTGGAGCTGGGATATATTCGTCTATCTGTTCAAAGAAATCAACGATTATATCTCCCCACTTAGAGTCTGGATCTTCTAGTGCCATTAAAGCTGATCCTCTAACTATTGGAGTATCATCTCCTGGGAAATCATATTCGCTTAATAATTCTCTAACTTCCATTTCAACTAGTTCAAGAAGTTCTTCATCATCAACCATATCACACTTGTTTAGGAAAACAACTATGTAAGGTACACCAACCTGTCTAGAAAGTAGTATATGCTCTCTAGTCTGAGGCATTGGACCATCTGTAGCTGCAACAACTAGTATTGCACCATCCATCTGAGCCGCACCTGTGATCATGTTCTTAACGTAGTCAGCATGTCCTGGGCAGTCAACGTGAGCGTAATGTCTGTTAGGAGTTTCATACTCAACGTGAGAAGTAGATATAGTGATACCTCTTTCTCTTTCTTCTGGAGCCTTATCTATGTTGTCAAATGCAACTTCTTCTCCTAAATGATACTTATTAAATAAAGTCTTAGTTATAGCTGCTGTTAATGTAGTCTTACCATGGTCAACGTGACCTATTGTACCGATATTAACATGTGGCTTACTTCTTTCAAATTTAGCTTTTGCCATTTCAAATTTCCTCCCTGTAATAAAATAATATTTTATTTATCTGGGGATGATTACTCACCCCCGTTTTTTACAATAAACTGTAAATTCCCTATAAGTATATCACTTTTTTGCTTGTTTTTCAATGTTTCCATAAAAAAACAATCTCTTTTTAATCAAAGTTTTTCAGTGATATTATTTACTGATTACTTACCTTCAGATATTTCCTTAGCAATAGATGCTGGAACCTGTGAGTAGTGATCAAATATCATTGTATAAGTAGCTCTACCCTGAGTTGCAGATCTTAGATCAGTTGCATATCCGAACATCTGAGATAGTGGAACGTGAGCTCTAATTACCTGTGCTCCGCTTCTAGCTTCCATACCCTGAATCATACCTCTTCTTGAGTTTAAGTCACCCATAACATCACCCATGTAATCTTCTGGAGTAACAACTTCTACAGCGAATATAGGTTCAAGTAATACTGAATTACCCTTCTTCATAGCATCCTTGAATGCCATAGAACCAGCCATCTTGAAGGCCATTTCTGATGAATCGACTTCATGGTAAGAACCATCATATAGTTCAACAGCAACGTCAACTACTGGGTAACCAGCAACTAAACCAGACTGCATTGCTCCCTGGATACCCTGATCAACTGGACCAACATATTCCTTAGGAACTGAACCACCAACAGTTTTGTTTTCAAACTTGTATCCTTCGCCTGATTCAAGTGGATTAACTCTGATCTTAACGTGACCGTACTGACCTCTACCACCTGACTGCTTAGAGTACTTGTATTCAACATCAACTGGCTGAGTAATAGTTTCTCTGTATGCAACCTGAGGGGCACCAACCTGTGCTTCTACCTTAAATTCTCTTAGAAGTCTATCAACGATGATTTCTAGGTGAAGCTCACCCATACCACCTATGATAGTCTGTCCTGTTTCGTGATCTGTTCTTACTGTGAAAGTAGGGTCTTCTTCTGAAAGTTTCTGAAGAGCTACACCCATCTTTTCCTGAGCAGCCTTTGAAGCTGGCTCTATAGCAACGAAGATAACTGGTTCAGGGAATTCCATTGATTCAAGTATGATTGGATTTTCTGGATCACAAAGTGAATCTCCTGTAGTAGTATCCTTAAGACCTACTGCAGCTGCTATATCCCCTGCGTATACTTCTGTTAATTCTTCTCTTGTATTGGCATGCATCTGTAGGATACGTCCGATTCTTTCTCTCTTGCCCTTAGTAGCATTAAGTACATAAGAACCTGAGTTTAAAGTACCAGAGTAAACTCTAAAGAATGCAAGCTTACCAACAAATGGGTCAGTCATGATCTTGAATGCAAGAGCTGAGAATGGTTCATCATCTGATGCATGTCTTTCACTTTCTTCTCCATCTGCTAATAATCCCTTTATAGATTCGATATCTGTAGGAGCTGGTAGATAGTCAATAACACCATCTAGTAACAACTGAACTCCCTTGTTCTTGTAAGCTGTACCACAGAATACTGGGTTCATTTCACAAGCTATAGTAGCTTTTCTTATAGCAGCCTTAAGTTCAGGTATTGTTATTTCTTCACCTTCAAGATACTTCATCATTAGTTCTTCGTCAGTTTCAGAAACTGATTCAACCATCATGTCTCTATATTCCTGAGCCTTATCTAATAGCTCAGCTGGGATATCCTGTTCTTCTATTTCAGTACCTACGTCATTTTTGTATATTTCAGCCTTCATAGTTAAAAGGTCGATTATACCAACGAAGTGGTCTTCAGTTCCTATTGGTAACTGAACAGGTACTGCATTAGCCTTTAGTCTGTCCTTCATCATTTCAACAACGTTGTAAAAGTCTGCACCCTGTCTGTCCATCTTGTTAACAAATGCAATTCTTGGTACACCGTAAGTTTCAGCCTGTCTCCAAACATTTTCTGACTGTGGCTCAACTCCACTCTTTGCGCAGAATACTGCAACAGAACCATCAAGAACTCTTAGAGATCTTTCAACTTCAACTGTGAAGTCGACGTGTCCAGGAGTATCTATGATATTAACTCTGTGGCCCTTCCACTGACAAGTAGTAGCAGCAGAAGTGATAGTGATACCTCTTTCCTTCTCCTGATCCATCCAGTCCATCTGAGATGCACCATCATGAGTCTCACCTATTTTATGAGTACGTCCAGCATAGTACAAGATTCTTTCAGTAGTTGTAGTTTTTCCTGCATCTATGTGGGCCATTATTCCTATATTTCTAGTTTTTTCCAATGGAAATTGTCTAGCCATCTCTTTCCTCCTTATATTACTTTAATACGCAAAGAATCTTACCATCTGTAGTGAGCAAAAGCCTTATTAGCCTCAGCCATTCTGTGTGTATCTTCCTTCTTCTTAACTGATGCACCTGTATTGTTTGCTGCATCCATTATTTCCTTAGCTAGCTTTTCAACCATACCCTTTTCGCCTCTTGCTCTAGTGTATGTTACTAACCATCTTAATCCTAGTGTCTCTCTTCTATCAGCTCTAACTTCAATTGGAACCTGATAGTTTGCACCACCGACTCTTCTAGCCTTTACTTCTAGTACTGGCATTATATTTTCCATAGCCTTGTTGAATACTTCCAGTGATTCTTCACCAGTTTTTTCTGCTATGATTTCAAATGCATCATATACTATTTTCTGAGACTTTCCTTTTTTCCCGTCGTACATTAGGTTATTTATTAATTTCGTTACTACCTTACTTCCATATACTGGATCTGGTAAAATTTCTCTCTTTGGAACATTACCTTTTCTTGGCATTACGCTTCCCTCCTTAATTATAAAAGTTAAATCATAGGTACTCGACAAATATTACACTCGCCGTGATGCCATAAATAAATATATCTATATATTTAAAGCATCGAACTATAATCAATTGCTGTAATCAGCTCTTTTTCTTCGTGTACTATATACACGTCACTTGTTTTTAGGCCCAAGCCAGCCCCTCAGAGTATAAATTGAGGTCTACCTAAAAGTTCTAAACACTTAATTACTTAGAAGCCTTTGGTCTCTTAGTTCCGTACTTAGATCTAGACTGTCTTCTGTTTTCTACACCAGCTGTATCTAATGTACCTCTTAGTATGTGATATCTAACACCTGGAAGGTCCTTTATTCTACCACCTCTTATAAGAACAACACTATGTTCCTGTAAGTTATGTCCTTCACCTGGAATATAAGCAGATACTTCTATACCATTTGTAAGTCTTACTCTAGCAACCTTTCTAAGGGCTGAGTTTGGCTTCTTAGGAGTTACTGTCTTTACAGAAGTACAAACACCTCTCTTCTGTGGAGCACTTATGTTAGTACTTCTCTTAGTTAGAGAGTTGTAACCCTTTTGTAGTGCTGGAGCAGTAGAAGTCTTTTCTACAGCTTTTCTACTCTTACGAATTAATTGGTTGATTGTTGGCATCAACTACACCTCCTTTTTTAAAAATTTTTCGATCCCATAAACATGTGACCGCTAACCACATCAATATACACTGTTTTGTATATCGACTAATTGATTTTGATGCTTTTAGTATTCTACTAAAAAAAAGTAACCTTAGTTATATCAAGATTACATACCTTTATATTTTAGCACTTGAAGGCAGTGCTGTCAACAACATTTATATTTTTTTATTTCTAGATGAAATTCTATCTTTTCGTAAATATTGATAGTTTTTTACTATAATAAATTTTTGATATTTAAGTCTCTTTTTATCATTGTTTATAGTCTATTTTTTTGAACTTTTTCTAACCAATTCATTAGTTTATAACCTATATACTATCTTTTAAGATATTTTTTTATCTTTTTTATCTTCTCTCCTAATTATTTTATTATAGAGTTCATTAAAAGCTTTAAAAATTATATTATTAATTATAATAAATGTCTACTATTATATAGCCAATATTTCCAAAGCTTAAACATATTTCTTTTTTTAATTTTTTTATAGAAATCTTCTTAATCTTAAAAAAATATTTAAAATTCTAAGTAAACTATGGAAATCCTTTCCCACTTTATATATAATTGTAATTGTAATTAGATTTATTTTTAAATTATTTCAATATGACTATCTTTTATATTTTCATTTTTTTATAATTGCCTATAAGTGTCAGTTATATTTATCATGCATAATTATAAAGTACTCATTATTAATAAAACTTCTGGAGGACAGTATGGATTTTAAAAATGACAAGCACATAATTTTTACAACTATTTTTATCACTTTATCACTTTTTATTGTTTTTGCGTTTTTTTTTATGTCTGAAATAAAAGACGTCAATGCTAGCAATAACTCCGTTGCTAAAACAGAAATAAAAAAAGTCAGCTTTGTTGGTGTCGGTGACAACCTTATACACGACTCTATATACAATTGTGCTGATTTAAAAGACGGTGTATATGGAGATGGCAAGTATGACTTCGACCCTCTATATTCAAATATAAAAAATGATATAAAAAACTATGACCTTAGATATATAAATCAAGAGTCCATAATTGCAGGGGATCAATATGGAGCTAGCACCTACCCTCAGTTTAATACACCTGAATCTATGATAAAATCATTGACTGATTCAGGGTTTAATGTATTTAATATGGCAAATAATCACTCTCTTGATATGGGTTCAAACGGAATAAAAAGCTCCATCGATATTTGGAACAAGATAGATAATGTATATTTTACTGGACTATTTAAGAGTCAAGAAGATAGAGATAATCCCCTGATTATAGAGAAAAATGGACTTAAAATTGCCCTACTTTCTTATACATACGGGACAAACGGGATACTTCCCGACAAAGAATATAAAGTTTCTTATCTAGATGAAGATGCCGTAAGAAAAGATATAGCAAAAGTATCTCCAAAGTCTGACTTTATATTAGTATCTGCACACTGGGGAGAAGAAGGCATAGAAGAAATAGATGCAACTCAAGAAAAATTTGCAAGGCTTTTTAATGAACTTGGTGTAGATGCCGTAATAGGAACTCATGCTCATAGGATACAAAAGGCTGAGTGGCTAAAAAATTCAAAGGGAAAAGATACTTTAGTTTATTATGGAACTGGAAACTTTGTACACAATATGCTAGGAGCCCATACATACCTAGAAGGTATGCCTTCTTGGACTTTTGTAAAAGATGGTGATAAAAAATATATAGAAAATGCAAAGTTTACACCTCTAGTATTTCACCTAGAAAGAAATCAATATGGCTTAGATGGATCTGTATATAGATTGGACAAATATCCACTAGAACTTGCCAATAAACATATAGAAATGAGGGGAGCTGGAAGTTATCATATAGAAAACTATAAAACTAGTGTCAAAAGACTTATACCAGAAGATATGATAGATATGGATTTATAAATTAAATCAAGTTTTATATACAACAATTTAGATATTATTTATATGAAAAGAAAGTTAGAGTGCAAAAATACTCTACTTTCTTTTTTATTTTAAAATTTTATAAATATTTAAGTAACTTTTTATGCCTCTTTATGCTATTATAGTCTTAGTGAAAAATAATAAAAAAGGAGGTAAAATTATGGATTTAAACAAAAGAATTGATAGATTTGCACAACTTGCCATAAAGACTGGAATAAACGTCCAAAATGGTGAAACTCTTTTAATAAGAGCTGATGTTGAATCTAGAGACTTTGCTAGAAGGTGTGTCAAAGAAGCCTACAAAGCTGGTGCAAAGCATGTATATCTTGAGTACTCTGATGAAATAGTAACTAGGGAAACTTATCTATCTGCTCCAGAAGATTCATTTGATGAATATCCAGAATGGCAATCTTATAAGTATACTCAGATAGCAAAGGAAGGAGGATCTTTTCTTTCAATATTATCCTCCGACCCAGACCTTATGAAGGGCGTAGATTCCTCTAGAATTGGAAGGTTTCAAAAGATAGCAGGAAAGTATTTAAAAGAATGGAGATCTTACACTCTTACAGACAAGGTAAAATGGTCTATAGTCGCTACTCCATCTGCTGCATGGGCAAGTAGGGTTCACCCAGAACTTTCAAAAGAAGATGCCATAGAAAAACTATGGATAGAGATACTTGACTGCTCTAGAGTAACAGATAATCCAGTAGATGAATGGAAAAAACATGTATCAAATCTTAGCGAAAAAACAGATTGGCTAAATAAAATGAATTTCAAGAAACTACATTATAAGTCTTCTAAAACAGACCTTGTAATAGAGCTTCCAGAAAATCATATTTGGCAAAGTGGTTCTGCTAGAGATCCACAAAATATTGAATTTTGTCCAAATATACCAACGGAAGAAGTATATTCAATGCCACATAAATATGGTGTGAATGGTGTGGTTTACAGCACTAAACCTTTGATATATGCTGGGAGTCTAATAGATGATTTTTGGATAAAATTTAAAGATGGAAAAATAGTTGATTTTGATGCAAAATCAGGTAAAGAAAATCTAAATGATTTAATCAATACAGATGATGGTTCATCTAGACTTGGTGAAGTCGCACTTGTTCCTTATGACTCACCTATATCAAATACAGATACAGTCTTTTATAACACTTTATTTGATGAAAATGCATCTTGCCATTTAGCAATAGGGGCTGCTTATAGCTCAAATATCAAAAATGGTGAGAATATGAATGAAGATGAAATGGATAAAGCGGGAATGAACTCAAGTCTTACACACGTAGACTTTATGATTGGAGACAAGGATTTAAATATAGTCGGAGTCACAAATAAAGAGGAAAGCTTCCAGATTTTTAAAGACGGAAATTGGTCTTTTTAGAAAGGGGGCATTTAAATGTCTATAGAAAAAAAATTAATCGCATTGGCATTATTTATATGTAATAGTATGGGGGCAATTGAAATCACGATTGTTACCACTGCAATACCTTCGATAGTTAAAGATCTTTCAGGTTTTAACTTATCAAGTTATATATTCTCTATATTTTTATTAACATCTACTATAGCAACCACTGTATTTGGAAAGCTTTCAGATATTTATGGAAAAAAGAAATTACTACAAATTGCCATAGTAATATTCTTAATAGGTTCTCTACTTTGTGGCTTATCACAAAGTATGGTATTTTTAATAATATCAAGAGCCATACAAGGTCTTGGTTCAGGAGCACTTACTACCCTAACAATGGCTGTTATTGGAGACGTTTTTGCTGTTGAAGAAAGAGCAATGATCTCAGGTTACAACTCCACAGTATGGAGTGTTGCGAGTCTAATAGCACCTATGTTAGGAGGTTTAATACTTCTTAGATTTACATGGCACTGGGTATTTTATATCAATATACCAGTTGGAATTTTAAGTATGATACTTATACAAAAGGCCTATAAATTTGAAGATACTACTAGCTCTGATGAGTTGGATATCAAGGGACTTACTGTTATGACAATATTTGTAGTTTGTCTTTTACAGGCAATGTCAGCTCTTGAAAATCATTCATTTTTCAGTTTAAATGTTATCGGACTTTTTGCCGCTGCTATGGTATTTTTATTACTGTTTATCAAGGTCGAAAAGGGTGTAAAATCTCCAGTTCTTCCTTATCAGTTATTTTCTAAGGAAATACTGATAATAATGATTATTACATTCCTAAACTCAGTAGTACTTATTGCGATGGACGTATACAATCCATCATTTATGCAAAGTGTTCAGGGACACTCTCCATTGATGTCTACTGTTCCGATTGTGCCTTTATCTGTAGCTTGGGTCTTGTCTTCATTCTTCCTTTCAAGGATAATAAGCAAGTACTCAACAAAATCTATCTTAATAGCCAGTCTAAGCGTTTTGGCTGCAGGTATACTCGGTCTTGTTAGTCTAAACCCTGAATCTAGTCCACTACATATGGGTATTGCTTCAGGAGTTATAGGTCTTGGATTTGGTGGAAGTTTCAATATGCTATTATTCATAGTACAAGAAACTCTTTCAAAAGAAGATATGGGAATGGCATCAGGTTCAGTTATGTTTGTAAGAACTCTTGGTCAAACTATAGGAATCAGTATGTTTGGATTAGTATTAAATAACTCTGTTATTAGATACTTTGCAAAGTCAGGTAAAGTTATTGATACAAGTACCTTACTTAGCAACAAATCAATCAGTCACCTAGACCTTGTGTCTTCTCAATTTAATGGATATAATAATATCTATCTAGCTTGCTTTATTCTATCAGTAGCGTGTGTATTTATCGCACTGCTGCTTCCTGGAAAGAAAAAATTAGATAGCTATAACTAAATAAATAACTACAATTATTCAAATCTAGTTGAGTTTATCACTCAATCATTGTTATAATATATTGTAGAAAACTCATTTTTCTAGGGAATACAGATGTATTCCCTAGATTATTGTTTTAGGCAAGTCAAATTAAAAGGAGGAGTTTATGAAAACTAATACCTTAAAACAACTAATTGTCTCAATTTTGGTAGGACTAGTATTTGGGCTAGCACTAAATATAGGACGTATATCAAGATTCGGCTTTGCAGCAAGTTTAGGGCAATTTTTCTATTTCTTTATACTTCTAGGTGGAACTTTCTTTCTTACTGGAATTATGTTTCATAGAAGAGGTAGAGAAACTACTAATATGAGAATTTTTGCTACAAAAATGCAAGAAGAAGGAATTCTTATAATGGATGAAGTCGCTGATTTATCAGTTGTTGGAGAGAAAAACATAAAGGGTTGGCTCTATCTTACTGATTCACTAGTAATCTTCGCAAATAGTCCAGACCCCGAATTAATTGAGAAAAAAGCTATGAGAATAGCTCTATCAAAGATTAAAAAAGTAGAAAATTTCAAACCTACATTCCTTACAAAGGATGGAATAAGAATTACACTACAAAATGGTCAGCAACATGATATTTTAGTCGGTAGAACTAGTAAATGGATTGATGCTATTATAGAACAGGCTGAAAAGCGTCAAAATAAAAAAATAGCTAGATAAAGAAAAAGACTTATCCATAAGGGTAGGTCTTTTATTTTATTTATAGATTATTTAGTATAGATATTTATTTCAAGCCCATACTCTTTTTCTAAAGATTGGTTTTACAAAGCCCCTATGATATACTTTTATATATATCAACTAGGAGGAAAAAATATGATTGATGCTATTATTGTAGCTGCTGGATCTGGAAAAAGGATGAAAGCAAAAGAAAATAAACAATTTTTAAAAATAGAAGACAAACCTATAATTATTTGGACCTTAGAAAAGTTTTATAATAATAAAAATATAGATAATATAACAGTCGCAATTAGAAAAGAAGACGAAAAGAAAATGCTCTCTCTTTTTGATGAATATAATATGAAAAATATTCAGCTCGTATATGGTGGCAAGGAAAGACAAGACTCCATAGAAAACTGTCTTGATACTATTATCCACACTGACTACGTTTTGATACACGATGGAGCTAGGCCTTTTGTTAGCGATGAAATTATAAATAATTGTGTAAATAACTGCCCTAAAAGCTCTTGTTGCACTGGGGTTTTGGCCAAAGATACTATAAAAATTGTGGATAAAGATAAAAATATTACTTCTACACCTGACAGAAAATCTATATGGTATGCACAGACTCCACAGGCTTTCCACATTGATATTATAAGAGAAGCTTATAAATATGCAAGAGAAACTAATTTTATAGGAACAGATGATGCTTCTTTAGTGGAAAATCTTGGCTATAAAGTCCAAATGATTGAAGGAAGTTATAATAATATTAAAATTACAACAAGGGAAGATCTGGCAATAGCAAAATATATTGCTCAATCTATAAAATAGGAGGTTTATATGAAAGTAGGAATCGGATATGATGTACACAAGCTTGTAAAAAATAGAGATTTGATAATTGGTGGTGTAAAAATAGATTACGAAAAAGGTCTACTAGGACATTCAGATGCGGATGTTTTAACTCATGCCGTTATAGATTCAATATTTGGAGCTCTTGGGCTAGGTGATTTGGGTAGACACTTTCCAGATACTGATCCTAAATTCAAGGGAGCTGATAGTTTAAAATTAATGGAGTATGCATATGAATTGATGAAGAAAAAAGGATATGAAATAGGCAACATAGATTGTGTTATTATTGCACAAGCTCCAAAAATGGCTCCTCACTTAGAGCAGATGAAATCAAACTTTGCAAATATACTCCATACAGATATTGAAAATATTAATATAAAAGCAACAACAGAAGAGGGACTTGGCTTTACAGGTCAAAAAGAGGGTATTGCATCTCAATCAATCTGTCTGCTAAATAAGCTTGAAAAATAAATTAGAAAAATAGCCCTTATCACTTGGATAAGAGCTATTTTCTTTTATTATATTAAATTATATTTTATTGTCTAAGTTAAACTTACTCTGTTGCTCCTCCACAGCTAGAACCTGCACCTGCTGTACAAGCATAGCAATGCTTACCTGTCTTAATCCTTCTAATATCTAAAGAATTATCTCTAAGCTCAAAGATGTCATTTATTCCTTCTATCTTCATATCTACCGCTTGGTTAAAATCGCAATCATATAAAGAACCATCCCAAGCTACAGATATCTGATTTCTACACATCATATTTTCAACTGTTGCAGGATTGAAACTATAATAAAGTGTGTTCATATAATCTTCTAGGTTGCCACTTTCCTCTAGGAAATCAGCAAATCTACCAATCGGATTATTTGTTATAGTATATAGATTATCGAATACTATCTGATAGTCTGAATATAATCTTTCCTTGTATAACTTTGTCATAGAGTCCTGATCAGGAGGAAGATATGCACCTGCTGGATTAAAAACTAAATCCAAATTCAAATCTGGACTTTTGCCATATCCAAGCTTATTTAGCATCTGTAAAGCCTCTATTGACTTATCAAATACTCCTTCCCCTCTCTGTATATCTGCATTTTTCTTTGTATAAAATGGTAGAGAAGATACGACAGCCACCTTGTTATTTTTATAAAACTCTGCTATATGAGCATACTTTTTAGTAGTTAATATTACAAGATTAGTTCTTACAATTACCTTATCGGCTATCTTTGAACTTTCTTCTACAAACCACTCAAAATGAGGGTTCATTTCTGGAGCCCCACCCGTTATATCCATTATTTTAAAGTTATATTTTTTAAATACATCTAAACACGCCTGTAAAACTTCCTTTGACATTTCCTCTTTTCTATCTGGACCTGCCTCTACGTGACAATGTTTACATCTTAAATTACATATCTTACCTACATTTACCTGAAGCGTAAATGGATTTTCTAAAGTCTTTAAAAAATCTTTTTCCTCTACTGAATCTTCAAACATAGCTATATTTACCTTACTATTTAGTTCTTCGATATTCATTTTACTCTCCAAAATCTATATTTTAAGTAATTAACTTACTTCATACTCTTTTTTTCTAATATATTCTTACTCTGTACACCAAATGCTAGAGTTGCACCAGACTTAATTACTGAAGTTACATGAGCTACTTCAACTATCTGATCTTGATCGCATCCTCTTTCAAGACATGCATTTGTGTAGGCATCTATACAGTATGGACACTGCTCAGCAAGCGCTACCCCTAATGCCACAAGAGTCTTTTCTCTAGTAGTAAGAGCACCCTCTTCAAAAACAGAACCATAATATTCCATAAATTTATCCCACATTTCTTCTGCATTTTCACGAAGAACTCCTTGACCAAATTTTGCTAAATCTTCTTTTTCAAAATAATAATCCATAATAGACCTCCAATTTTTCACTATATTTCTATATTATCACAAATAAATCAAGAATCTAGTTAATTTTTATAATTATTTAACTATATCTAGCAAGTTAACTATAGATAAAAGCAATAAAGCACATTATCTGCTTAAATTAAAGCATATTTTTTACTTTTATAGTTTTTCTACTATCTCTATAACATCTTTTACCAATTTCGGGCAAACAGTCATAAGTAAATTTTTTTCTTCTATTATTTTTGCTTCTTCTGGAAGTGTTAGATTATATCCAAGTATATCAGAACATTTATTATGTTTTTTTAGCTTTGCAAACTCTTCTTTATATTGAAATATTTTAGAAATCATCTTTCCTTTAGCCCCTTCATCTCCTGATTTATGATGACCATACTTTAGCCCTAAAGCTATTAATCCCCCTATATATGCTCCACATAAATCAGCCTCAAACATACCTGCCCCAAATGCAGCAGAGCTTTTTAGAGCCATCTCCGTATCTAAATTCAAATCTTTTGCTATTGCATATGATATTACTTGAGCACAGTCAAAGCCTTGTGCAAACATATCTTTTATCTTTTTTTCATCCATTATTTCACCTTCTCTTTCTCCATATAATAATTCTCCTATTATATTAACATATTTATAGTTTTCTGAGACTTCTTATTAAAAAAGAAGCAATTTAAGTTAACTTAAATTGCTTCTTCATATTTATAATTTATTGCACTATATCTTAATATGCCTTAGCGAATATTACCATATTATCTGCCTTTTCTCCGCTATAGAAACAAGTATCTCCTAGATTTTCCTGTTCAAATGGTATAACTCTTATAGTTGCACCAGTTAATTCCTTGATCTTAGCTTCATTTTCGTCATCATTCTTCCACATAACTTTGGCAAATCCGTGCTTATTTTCTATTATATCCTTAAATTCATCAATATTATGAGCTACAAAAGTATTATCTTCTCTATGTTTTTTAGCCTTATTAAATAGATTAGTCTGTATATCTTCAAGTAGCTTTTCTACAGTATCTGCTATATTGTCTAGTGATATTGTCTCTTTTGTAAGTTCATCTCTTCTAAATGCAAGAGCCTGATTATTTTCTATGTCTCTTGGTCCTATTTCTAATCTTACTGGTATACCCTTCATTTCAGCATCATTGAACTTGTATCCTGGGCTATAGTTTTCTCTGTCATCAACATTTACAGTTATTCCCTTAGCCTTTAGTTCATCTGCTATCTTATCTACTACTTCCATTACTCCACCCTTATTGGCAGCTATTGGAACTATTACTAGCTGTATTGGAGCCATCTTTGGAGGAAGTACAAGACCTCTATTATCTGAATGTACCATTATAAGTCCACCGATTAATCTTGTAGATATTCCCCAAGAAGTATGATATGGATTTGCTAGATTTCCTTCTCTATCTGAGTAAGTAATATCAAATGCCTTAGTAAAGTGCTGTCCCAAGAAATGAGAAGTACCTGACTGAAGTGCCTTACCATCATGCATCATAGCTTCTATTGTATAAGTTGAATCTGCTCCAGCAAATTTTTCACTTTCAGATTTTTTACCATCTATTACTGGTATAGCCATCAAATCTTCAGCTACTGACTTGTATGTTGCTAGCTGCTGAAGTGTTTCATCTACTGCTTCCTGACGTGTCTCATGAAGAGTATGTCCTTCTTGCCATAGGAATTCTGAAGTTCTTAGGAAAGGTCTTGTACTCTTTTCCCATCTAACAACTGAGTTCCACTGATTGTATAAGAAAGGTAGCTGTCTATATGAGTTAAGCCACTTAGAATACATTGTACATATTATTGTTTCAGATGTAGGTCTTATTGCCAATCTTTCTTCTAAAACCTTGTTTCCACCCTGAGTTACCCAAGCAACTTCTGGTGCAAATCCTTCAACGTGTTCTGCTTCTTTATTTAGTAGACTTTCTGGTATAAGCATTGGGAAGTAAACATTCTGATGTCCAGTTTCTTTGAACATTCCATCTGCATAATCTCTTATCTTTTCCCATAGAGCAAATCCATAAGGTCTTATTACCATAAATCCTTTAATTGGTGCGTAATCTACCAATTCAGTTTTAGTGATAACATCTGTATACCACTGTGAAAAGTCTTCTTCCATTGGTGTTATTTCTTCAACAAATTGTTTTTCATTTTTTCCCATTTTAATATCCTCCTAAAGCATTCTGTATGATTTTCTCAACATGCCGACTTTTTATCGATATATTACTATAGCCAATATTCAGTCATAGCAGTTTTGAACTTAAATATATTAAACAGCCTTAAAAGACAATAAAAAAAGCCCTTCGTCTCCAAAAGAGACGAAAGGCTGTAAATTCCGCGGTACCACTCTTATTAGCTAAAAAGCTCACTCGATAGAATATAACGGTTCTAATCCGTGAGAGTTTTAAACCCCTCATGCTAAAAGGCTGGTTCACTAGCTTCAATCTGGAATCTCTCACCAACGATTCCTCTCTGTAAGATTTAATCAAGTTACTTTTCCTTCATCATTGCTTATATTTAAGTATATTGACATCATATAATATTTAATTTAAATTGTCAAGAGCTAATTGTTAAATAAATATATGCCTTATCTGATGAATAAATAATCATCTGATGCAGTTTATACCCGTCTTTTCCAACATCTGAATATAAATTAAAATAATTACCAATAAAAAATACCTTTAAAAATCATACTCTTTTGTATATTTTATAACTAAATTCCTATGCATCAAAACTGATTAAATTCTTTTTTATTTAATTTTTGCAAAGATCATTCTACCTGCTGGAGTTTGAAGTATAGATGTTACTACTACTGCCCTTGTTTCTCCAATATGATGTCTACCATTTTCTACAACGATCATAGTTCCATCATCTAGATAAGCCACTCCCTGTTGATTTTCCTTACCTTCCTTAACTATAGTTACCACAATTTCTTCACCAGGTATAGCTATTGGCTTGACTGCATTTGCAAGTTCATTTATATTCAAAACTTCAACGCCTCTTACCTGTGCAACTTTATTTAAATTATAGTCATTTGTAACAACCTTACCATTTAAAACTGATGACAATTTTAAAAGCTTAATATCAACTTCTGCAATATTAGGGAAGTCTTGATTGGTAATTTCAACTTCTACACTTCCTTCTTCTTGAATTGCATTTAGTACGTCTAATCCTCTTCTACCTCTAACTCTTTTCATATCATCTGCAGAGTCTGCTATATGTCTTAATTCATCTAATACAAACTGCGGTACTACTAGCTTTCCTTCTAAAAATCCCGTCTTGCAAATATCTGCTATTCTTCCATCTATTATTACAGATGTATCCAATACCTTAGGTGGGATGTTTCTCTTAGCTGTTTTTGTCTTGTCTGTATCTTTTTCTTTCTTTTCACCTATATTTCTGTTTTTTAAGAATCCAACAATTTCGCCTTTACTTCTTATACCTATTCTTACACCTATCAAACCAAATATGATATATGCTATTATAGATAGCACCTGCCCTACTATATATATCTTCTCAAGCAAGCTACTTAGTAAAAATGCTATTATAAATCCTATTAAAAGTCCTATTGATCCTAAAATTATATCTACCTGAGAATATTTAGACATTTCATTGTCAAATTTCATTCCTATATTTTTCATTTTTCTGCTGATACTTGGTTCCGCTATAAATAGTACTAAACCTGCTAGTGCACCTATAGATACACCTATAATATATCCATATGTTTTATTACCAAATTGAAGTAACTCAAATGGTTTCATAAAGGATATGTACAGGGTTGTTACTATTGCAAAACCGAGTAAGGCAAAAATAAATCTTTTTATCTTACCTAGCATATTTTTCCTGCCTTTCCATTAAATCAATCTATCCAAAACTGCCAATTTTCTCATTTTTATAAGTCCATTTCTAATGTAAGTCGCCCTTATTTCACCAATTCCCTCTACTTCATCCAACTCCTCTATAGAAGCGTTTAATATAGCCTGGAAGCTTCCAAAGTATTCAATTAAATTGACTATAATTCCCTGTGGCAACTTATGTATCTTGCTAAGCAATCTGTATCCTCTTGGACAAGTTGGCTTATCTAAATTTTCATTGTATCCAGAGAATCCCATTATCTTGGCTATCTTTGTTAAATCGACTAGTTCTTCATTTGAAAGACTGCTCAACTTTTTCTTAAATAATTTTTTATTCATTTCATCCAGAACATAATCATTGATTATAAAGTCCTGTTCATCTTTTGTTCTTCCTATTAATTGTTCATACTGATTTCTTATTAAAAAACCTTCCTCACCAAGGGCCAAAAGGTACATTTCCATAGTATTTGTAACTCTTAGTACCATCTCAACCTTAGACATAGCAAATACTACATCATAAATTGTCACCATATCTGCAAACTCAAGAGCATTTAAATTTAGCACCGCTTCTTCTTGAGATAATTTTGCCTTTTCAAGAGTTTGAAAGGCTTGATTTGCCTTTGAAAACAGCGTTGTAGTATCTTCTACTACATATTTTTTATGATTTTTGTATATAGTTATAATTGACCTTCTCTGAGATATAGCAATAACTATACATCCTGTTTGCTTGGCTACTCTTTCTGCTGTTCTGTGCCTTGTTCCAGTTTCAGTAGTTGATATATCTTTTCTAGGCATAAGCTGAGTATTGGCGAATCTTATTTTTTCGATATTTTCATCTAAAACTATCGCACCATCCATCTTTGCTAGTTCATATATGGATGAAGGCGAATAATCTGCATTTAATTCAAAACCACCATCTACTAAAGATAGTATTTCTTCATCATCTCCTATGACTATCAAGCCACCTGTTGCCGCCATCAAAACATTGTCTAGACCTTTTCTAAGTGGAGATCCAGGGGCTGTCAGCTTTAAAATATCATTCCATTCTTTATCTTCAAATATATTTAGAATGCTCACCTAGTTACCTCCCATCACTTCATATATTGCTTGCCTTAAATTTTTCACTGGCACAATTTCTATGCTGTATTCATCTTTGAATTCATCAATATAATTGCCTGCTGGGATTATCATTTTTTTAAAACCTAGTTTTTCACACTCTATAATTCTTTTTTCTATAAAACTTACTGTCCTTACTTCACCAGTAAGACCAATCTCGCCTGTGACTGCCACATTTGCGTCTACAGGTATATTTCTAAAGCTTGATGCAACAGCTAGTGCTATACCGAGATCCATAGATGGTTCATTTGTTTTAAGACCACCTACTATATTTACAAAAACATCTTGATTTTGTATCTGCATCCCTACTACTTTTTCCAAAACTGCCAATATTAAGGCAACTCTATTACTGTCAACTCCTGTCGTTGTCCTTCTAGGATAACCAAAATTTGTAGGTGCCAATAAAGCTTGAAGCTCTAAAAGCATTGATCTAGTTCCTTCTAGTGTGGATACTATTACAGAACCTGAAACATTTTCTGGTTTTTCGGATATAAGAACTTTTGATGGATTTTCAAGTTCAACTAGACCATCGCTTTTCATTTCAAAAACACCTAATTCATTAGTAGATCCAAATCTATTTTTTACTGCTCTAAGTATCCTATAGGTATTATATCTTTCTCCCTCAAAATACAAAACAGTATCAACCATATGCTCAAGAACCCTTGGCCCTGCAAGTGAACCTTCCTTGGTAACATGACCAACTATAAATGTAGCTATCATATTACTCTTTGAAATCTTCATCAACATAGCTGTTGATTCTTTTATTTGACTTACAGTTCCAGGTGCTGAACTTATATCAGGAGCTATCATTGTCTGTATGGAATCTACTATAATAACATCTGGCTTCATATCCATTATTACAAGCTCTATCGCTGCAAGACTGTTTTCAGTGTAGATGTACAAATTTTCTGAATTAGCATTCAGCCTCTTTGCCCTCATCTTAAGCTGATTTTCATTTTCCTCACCAGATATATATAGCACTTTTTTTCCTTGCTCAGCTATATTATTAGATACCTGAAGAAGCAATGTTGACTTTCCTATTCCAGGATCACCACCTACTAATATCATAGAACCTGGTATTACTCCACTGCCCAACACTCTATCTAGCTCTTTTATACTAGTTGAAAATCTCTCTTCCTTTTCTGTAGTTACTGAATTTATACTCACTACCTTGGAATTTGATTTTATTGAGGATATAGCTGCTGTCTTTGAGCTTTTCTTTTCCTCTATTTCTTCTACAAAAGTATTCCATTGTAGACACTCTGGACATTTACCCAACCATTTTGGGTTTACATATCCACAGTTTTGACACACATATCTTGTTCTCACCTTTGCCATAAATTTTAACAACGCCCCCTTAAATTAACCTTAATGCTTTTTAAACTCTACCTTATCATCAGAGAAATATGCAAGGACTTTATCGCCTGGCGCTATAGTTTTCTTAAGTATAGCCTCACTTACCCTATTAGTTAGCTTATGTTGTATAAGTCTCTTAACAGGTCTTGCCCCTTGATCTGCCTTAGCAGCTAAATCTGCTATATGTTCATATATAGACTCGCTAATTTCTAAGTCTATACCTATATCTCTTGCTCTTTCTATTAGATTTTCCGATAATATCACTACTATTTTTTCAAAATCAGTCTTTCTCAGGCTTCTAAACACTACTATCTCATCTATTCTATTAAGAAGTTCTGGAGTAAAGTAAGAAGTTAGATCATTTAATGTTTTTTCTCTTGCCTTTTTATCTAACAACTCTATTTCATCTTCTGAGTAAGAAGATCTACTAGTAGAAAATCCTACATTCACTTCATTTAAAGATTTATTTCCTACATTGGAAGTCATGATTATAATCGTATTTTTGAAGTCCACAGTTCTTCCCCTTGAATCAGTCAATATTCCATCATCAAGTATCTGAAGCAAGATATTTAGTACATCTATATGAGCCTTTTCTATTTCATCAAATAATATAACAGAATACGGGTTAAACCTTACTTTTTCTGTAAGATAGCCACCTTCTTCATGACCTACATATCCTGGGGGTGATCCTATTATTTTGGATACAGAATGTTTCTCCATATATTCAGACATATCTACCCTTATAATATTTTCTTCGCCTCCAAACAAAGTCTCTGCAATAGCCTTTGACAACTCTGTTTTACCAACCCCTGGAGGTCCTACAAATAAGAAGGACCCTATTGGTCTATTCGGATCTTGCACTCCTGTTCTAGAGCGTCTTATTGCTCTTGCTACTTCTTTTTCTGCGTGCTCCTGACCTACAACTCTTTCTTTTAAAACATCTTCAAGATTAAGCAGTCTCTCCGCTTCCTTTTCCATAATTTTATTGATAGGAATCCCAGTCCACATCTCAACAACTTCAGCTACCACTTCACCTGTTACAATATTTTTATTGTTACTTTTTTTATTCCAAAGTATTTTCTCACGCTTTATATCATTCATAAGTTCACTTTTCTTTTTTTTGATATCAATAGCAGCCTCAAAATTTTGATTTGCTATTACCTCTTCTAACTGATTTTCTAATTGCTTTTCCATCTTTTCCATATCGCTTATATTAGATGGTAAAAACCTAGATCTAAGCTTTACTCTTGAACAAGACTCATCAATTAAATCTATTGCCTTGTCTGGAAGAAATCTATCTGCTATATATCTAATAGATAAATCTACAGACTTTTCAATTGCTTCGTCTGTTATTTTCACCTTATGATAGGCTTCATATTTATCTCTTACACCCTTTAGTATATATATACTTGTATCTCTGTCACTTTCAGAAATCTTTACTGGTTGGAACCTTCTTTCTAAGGCTGGATCCTTTTCTATATTCATTCTATATTCGTCAATTGTTGTAGCACCTATTATCTGAACAGATCCTCTGCTCAATGCTGGTTTCAAGATATTTGACGCATCTACAGAACCCTTTTCTCCGACTGATCCTGCACCTACTAAAGTATGCATCTCATCTATAAATAAAAGAATCTTTTCATCGTGATTACTTACTTCATCTATAATATTTTTTAATCTCTCTTCAAAATCGCCCCTATACTTTGTTCCTGCTATTAAAGTTCCTATCTCTAGTGAGTACATCTTTCTAGGAAATATCTCATCATTATTATAGTTCATCATCGCTAAGTTTCTTGCTATACCTTCTACAATGGCAGTTTTACCTACACCTGGCTCACCTATCAAAACAGGATTATTTTTCTTTCTTCTATTTAATATTTGCATAATACGATCAATCTCTTCATCTCTTCCAAAAAGAGGATCTACATTGTTTTCTTTAACGTACTTAATCATATTGATTCCATACTTATTTAACATAGGCAATTCATCATCTTCATCACTATAAGATTCACTGTTTGATTTTATATATTTTAAGAATTTTTCTTCTTTTTTACCTTCATTTTCTAGAATCAGTTTTTTAAGAATATCTGTATCTATTCCTCTGTTTTTTAAGATTATATTTGCTACACATCCCTCTTCAGCTATCATTGCCAAAAGAAGGTGCTCAGATGCTATAAAGTTTGTATGGTAAGAGTTGGCTATTTTTTCAGCCACCTCCAATATATTTTTCATTCTAGGACTTATCTCTTTACTTTCAACATCGCAATCCAAAGCTTCATACTTACTACATTCCATTATCTTGTCCAAATCTTCCTTTATATCCTGAAGATTTAGCCCCATCTTACTGAGAACACTGTATGCAGTTCCATCTCCTATGCTCATCAATGCCCACAATAAATGACCACTGCCTGTCACTTCATAGCCAGTTTTGCTTGAGTAGTCACTTGCAATATCTAGAACCTTGCCTACTCTTCTCGTATATCTATTAAAATTCATAATATTGACCCCCAATACAACTAAATAAATATTTAAGTGAAGCTATGATTTATGCTTTTTAAAAGTTAACTTTTCAATCTTCTTTTACTTGAAATAATCTAAATTTAATAAATTCTATACGTTATATTATATCACAATTCAATATAGTATTTATATCATTATCATAAATACTATTGCGAATAAAAAGGCGAACAAATATTTTATCTGTTCGCCTTTTTTATGTTATTTTATTTTAGAATAGCTAAATTAATTACTTACTTTTCCTCTCCATTTGCTGCTTCTATTATTTTCTTTTGATTTTCAATAGGTACTTCTGAGTAGCTATCAAATTCGCTTTCAAATACTCCTCTTCCCTGAGTAATTGACTTAAGATCTATTGCATAGCTAAAAGTTTCGCTCTGTGGAGCAAGTGCTTCTAATATTTGTTTTCCCTTAGAACTAGACTCCATACCAAGTATTCTTCCTCTTCTCTTATTCATATCTCCCATTACATCTCCCATATATTCTTCTGGAACTGTAATAGTCATCTTCATAATTGGCTCTAATAGTACTGGCTTTGCATCTTCCATACCTTTTCTAAATGCAATTGATGAGGCCAATTTAAATGCCATCTCTGAAGAGTCAACATCGTGATATGAGCCATCATAAAGTACTGCCTTAATATGAGTTACTGGATATCCTGCCAAAACTCCTTTTTCCATAGACTCTAAAATACCTTTTTCTACAGCTGGAATGTAAGACTTAGGAACAGAACCACCAAATAATTCCTCCGAAAACTCAAAATCTTCTTCACTTCTAGAGAATCTAATCTTTACATGACCATATTGTCCGTGCCCACCTGATTGCTTTTTATGCTTACCTTCAACATCTGAAGATGCCTTAATTGTCTCTCTATAAGCTACCTTTATGTCGTGTAAGTCTACATCTAATCCAAACTTGTCCTTCATCTTAGCTATTAGGTTTTTAATATGTAATTCTCCCTGTCCGCCTATTAAAGCTTGACGAGTTTCATTATTTCTATAGTAATCAAGAGTTGGGTCTTCACTAACCAACTTAGTCACTATACTTGCCATTTTTTCCTCATCTTTTTTATTTCTTGGAGTGATTGCATAGTAAATCTGTGGCTTAGGGAATTTAAGTTCTATAGAAATCTCAGAATCTAGGCTTTCAGATATACCATCTCCCGTCTGTATTTCAGGCAGCTTAGTAACAACAATAATATCCCCTGCATAAGCCTCGTCTAATTCTATTAATTCTTCTCCTCTAATTGTATATACATTTGCTATTTTAACCTTATTCTTTGTTCTTAAATTATAAACTTCCGTATCTTTCTTTATAGAGCCTTCAGTTATTTTTATATAAGAAATCTTCCCTACAAATGGATCCACAAAAGTCTTAAATACAACTCCATTAAAAGGAGCTTTTTCATCTGTAAATCTAGGGTCTATGTAGTTTTTAAGGGTTGTTAATATCTCCTTAGTACCCACATTATTAATTGTTGATCCAGATATTACTGGGACAATATCACCCTTTTTAATACCAACTGTAATACCATTTCTTTTTTCTTCTATTGTCAGCTCTTCTCCCTCAAAGAATTTTTCTAGATAGTTATCATCAGTTTCCGCTATTAGCTCCATCAAAGCTTCATAGGCTCTTTCAGCCTGCTGCCTAAACTCATCATTTAAGCCTTCATAGTCCTCAAAAACATTATGTAACTTTATAAATTTACCATCCTTGAATTCTGGAGAAATCATAGGTATTATCTTATTTTCAAACTTAGAGTCAAGCATTTCTATAACATCTTTATATCTAGCTTTTTCATTATCTATTTTATTTATAAACATTATTTTCGGTATACCCTCTGTAAGTTCTAGAGCCTTTTCAGTTCCAACCTGCATAGGATCGGTAGCGTCAATTACTATTATAGCTGCATCACTTGCAGACAGCGCAGATATAACATCACCAGTAAAGTCAGTATAACCAGGTGTGTCTATAAAATTAAATTTACAACCTTCATACTCAACTGGCATTAGACTCATGCTATAAGTCATCTGCACATTATTACTTAACTTGGGAATTTTGTTAACGTTTGCAGCATGGGCAATAGTTTCTAATAAATTAGTCTTACCGCATCCGCTGTGACCCAACACTGCAATATTTCTTATCTTATCACTATTATAGACTTTCATATGAGCACCTACCTTTATTTTTATTACCGATTTTTAAAATTACTTTACTCAACTATTCACTTTTTATTTTATATAATAGTATCATAAGAGATTATATGTTTTTTAACAATCTTTTAAATATCGGTTGTTAATACTAGAAAATTCAAAAAATTTTTTCTATTTGATTTTAATTATAAACTTTATTGCAAAAAAAGTCAATCTTAGATTAGTTTATTGCTATGACTATGTTCTTTCATAAAATATATCTATTTTTATCTATCATTTATATATTATTTAAAATTTATATATAAAAAAGAGCCCTTATAAATTATAAAGACTCTTTTTTTATCTTTTTTATTGATATTTCTTTTACAATTAATCTCTATTTTAGAAATCTAGCTTTAATATCTATCAAAATAGTATTTTTTCTTATTTAATAATTATATTTAAGATAAATTAATTAAATATAATATTTTTAAAATTGGCTTGAATACTTTTACTTAGACAAACTATTTAGTCAGCTAACTCAAGTTGTATTAGTAATTGCTTGTCTATTACCATCTGGCCTTCAGATACCTTAATATCTTTTACCTTGCCTGCAGACTTAGCAACTATATTAGTTTCCATCTTCATAGCTTCAATTACTATTAGAGGCTGATTTTCCTTAACTATATCGCCTTCCTTAACTAGTATCTTAGCTACCTTACCTGGAATACTTGCACCTATCTGATGAGGGTCATTCATATCTGCCTTTTCAACATTTACAATCTTACCAGCATAGTTATTATCTAGTATTTCTACATCTCTTAGCATACCATTTAGTTCAAATGTAAGAGTTCTAGTCCCATCTTCCTTTGCATCTCCAATGTCAACAAGCTTTATAGTTAGAACCTTACCTTCTTCTATTTCAACTTCACATTCTTGCCCTATATTTAAACCATAGAAGAATACATCACTTTCTATCTTGCTTACATCATTAAAGTCTCTTACATGAGCTATATAATCATCAAATACCTTTGGATATAGAGAGTAGCTAAGCACCTGTCTATTTGTAGGATCCTTTATATCTAGATCATCTCTAAGATGAGTTTTTATAGCTTCAAAATCTTCATCTGGAAGCAATGATCCTGGTCTAGCAGTTATAGCGTCTTCTCCCTTTAGTACTACTTCTTGAAGTTCTTTTGGAACACCACCCATAGGTTGGCCTATCATACCCTTACAATAGTCAACAAGAGAGTCTGGGAAAGATAGATTCTTTCCTTCTTCTACTATATTGTCTTCAGTAAGATTGTTCTTAGTCATAAATATCGCAAGGTCACCTACTACCTTAGAAGAAGGAGTTACTTTGATTATATCTCCAACAACTTTATTTGCAACCTTATAGTTTTCTTTTACTTCTTCAAATCTATTTACTAGACCCAAGCTATCTGCCTGAGGCTTTAGATTTGTATACTGTCCACCTGGAATTTCAAAGTCATATATTTCTGCATTTGAAGTCTTTAGATCACTCTCAAACTTGTAATATACTTTTCTTAAATCTCTATAGTACTTTCCTAATTCATTGTAACCAAACATATCTATTTCAGGATCTCTATCTGTAAATTTAAGACCTTCCATAACAGAGTTTAGTGATGGCTGAGAAGTCACACTTGCCATTGATTCTAGTGCTGCATCAACTATATCTACGCCTGCCTGTGAAGCCATAAGAAGCGTTGCTACACCGTTACCACTAGTATCATGTGTATGAAGGTGTATAGGAGCCTTTACATTCTCTTTTAGAGCCTTTATTAATTCATATGCTGCATATGGCTTCAATAGTCCTGCCATATCCTTAATTCCTATAATATCAGATCCTGCAGCTTCTAGTTCTCTTGCCATATCTACATAGTAGTCTATTGTGTATTTTGACTTTTCTGGGTCTAATACATCTCCTGTATAACACATTGCAGCTTCAACTACCTTACCAGTATCCTGAGCTATTGCTATTGATTGCTTCATATTTTCAACCCAGTTTAGTGAGTCAAATATTCTAAATACATCTATTCCTGAGTTTGCACTTTCCTTGATAAACTCCTTGATAACATTGTCTGGATAGTTTTTATATCCTACAGCATTTGATGCTCTTAAAAGCATCTGGAAGTTGATACTTGGAATAGCTTCTCTTAACTGCTGCAATCTCAACCATGGTGATTCCTTTAAGAATCTATATGCAACGTCAAATGTTGCTCCTCCCCACATTTCAAGAGAGAACATATCCTTTTGATAATGCTCAGTAGCTTCAGCTATATTCATAAGGTCAAAAGTTCTAAATCTAGTAGCTAATAAAGACTGATGAGCATCTCTCATAGTAGTATCTGTAAATAATAACTTCTTTTCTTTTCTTATGTCATCAATATAGGCTTCTTTACCTAATCTTAAAAGTTTATCTCTACTTCCTTCTACATTTTTAACTTCTCTAATTCTTGGTTCATACAGTGCATCAAAAGTCTTTCTTTCCTGACACTTATTTTCATTTACCACTACATCTCCTATGAATTTCAGAAGCTTAGTACCTCTATCCTTACTTTCAGCTATATCGAATAACTGAGGATTTTCATCTATAAAGTTTGTGCTACACTTTCCTTCTATAAACTTAGGGTCAAGAAGAACGTTTACTAAGAAACCTACATTAGTCTTTACTCCTCTTACTCTCATTTCTTTTATAGATCTAACCATCTTTCTGATAGCACCTTCAAATGTTCTATCATAAGATATTGTCTTTACTAGAAGTGAGTCATAATATGGGCTTATAGTTGAACCCGTAAATCCATTACCACCGTCTAGTCTTATACCCGCACCAGAGCCTGATCTGTATACCTGTATCTTACCTGTATCAGGCATAAAGTTCTTCTTAGGATCTTCTGTAGTTATTCTACACTGTATAGAGAATCCTCTTACTGTTACATCATCTTGGCTTTTAAGGTTAATTTCAGGGTCAGATAGATTATAACCTTCTGCTATTAATATCTGACTTTGAACGATATCTACTCCTGTAATCTGCTCAGTAACAGTGTGCTCAACCTGTACTCTTGTATTCATTTCTATAAAGTAATGATCACCGTGCTTATCTACTAAAAATTCCAAAGTTCCTGCACTTGAATATCCAACATACTTAGCTATTTTTACAGCATCACTACATATTTTTTCTCTTATTTCTTCTGGAAGAGAAAATGCTGGAGCATGCTCTATAATCTTTTGATGTCTTCTCTGAACAGAGCAGTCTCTTTCATATAGATGTACTATATTTCCGTATTTATCTCCAAGAACCTGAACCTCTATATGTTTTGGATCTTCTATATATTTCTCTATAAATATTAAGTCTTCACCAAAAGCTTTTCTTGATTCACTTCTAGCGTTTTCAAATTCTCTTTCTAAATCTTCTGCATGGCGAACTATTCTCATACCTCTACCGCCACCACCATTTGATGCTTTTACCATCACTGGGTATCCAATTATTTCAGCTACTTCTCTAGCCTCCCTAACAGATTTAAGTGGTTTTTCTATACCTGGTATAGTTGGAACATCTGCCTCATGAGCTACAAGCTTAGAGTTTATTTTATCTCCCAATTTTTCCATAATATCAGAGTTTGGTCCTATAAATGTGATACCATTTTCTTCACACTTTCTAGCAAACTCAGCATTTTCTGATAAAAAACCATAACCTGGATGTATAGCATCTACTTTTTTTCTCTTTGCTAGAGATATTATTCCATCAATATCTAAATATGCATCTACTGGTCCTCTTCCTTCACCTATCAGATAAGATTCATCTGCCTTAGTTCTAAAAAGACCGTATTTATCTTCTTCACTATAGATACCTACACTTCTTATTTGTAACTCTGCGCAGGCTCTAAAAATTCTAATTGCAATTTCACCTCTATTGGCTACTAAAACCTTGTTAAACTTTTTAAGCATAAATTGCCCTCCACTTTATTTTTTATTCAATGTATCTATTATATCTCAATATCACTTTATTTTGAATATCTTTTATTGAATTACTAATAAATTAATGAATTAGACTATATTTTCTAACTTTAATTAGAATTTTTTTCTTATATTTTTCATAAAAAAAAGCCCTAGCAATATGCTAGAGCTTTTTACGTGGCTACTTCCTACTCTCCCAGGCAGTTTCCCACCAAGTACCTTTGGCGCTGGAGAGCTTAACTTCTGTGTTCGGTATGGGAACAGGTGTATCCTCTCTGCTATAATAACCACATATTTAGTTGAAGTTTGTACCTTCAAAACTGAGTATATTTAGTAAACTTTGACGTCCATCGTATTTATTGGTCAAGTCCTCGATCTATTAGTATCAATAAGCTACATAC
>NZ_JYGE01000006.1 GCF_003012055.1 Peptostreptococcus russellii
GTTCACGCGGCGTTGCTGCATCAGGCTTTCGCCCATTGTGCAATATTCCCCACTGCTGCCTCCCGTAGGAGTTTGGACCGTGTCTCAGTTCCAATGTGGCCGATCACCCTCTCAGGTCGGCTACTGATCGTGGCCTTGGTAGGCTTTTACCCCACCAACTAGCTAATCAGACGCGGGTCCATCCTATACCGCTAACGCTTTGATACACCGAAGATGCCATCAGTGTACGTTATCATGTATTAGTATGCTTTTCAGCATGTTATCCATGTGTATAGGGCAGGTTACCCACGCGTTACTCACCCGTCCGCCGCTCAGTCTTCTCTGGTGCAAGCACCAAAGGGACCGCGCTCGACTTGCATGTGTTAAGCACGCCGCCAGCGTTCATCCTGAGCCAGGATCAAACTCTCGTTAAAAAATTTGTCTGCTCAGATAATTATCTCGAAATATCTGGCTTGGTTTGTTTGTGGTTTAAACAAGTTTGCTTGTTTAAACAGTTAATTTCAAATGCTTTATTTAAAAAGCTTTATTGAATTAACCTGCTGTTCAATTTTCAAAGTTCATTGTGCGTCGTGTTTTGACGACTTATTAATAATAACATTTTTAAAAGTTTTTGTCAACACTTTTTTAATTTTTTATTTTCAAGTGAATCGGTTCTTTTAAATTTTGTTTTTATCTGCGTCTCAAGGACAAGTAATAATATAGCATCTATTTTAGTTAATGTCAATATATTTTTATATTTTTTTAAAAAGTTTTTTCATCTTTAAAAAGTTATCCTTAATTTAGTAGCTATATAATAGATCCCTAACTAGATGGAATGAATCTTTTTATTCTTAGTTATAGATAGCTTTTTTCTTACTTGATGGGTGGCTTTTATTGTGCCTTAAGCTTTTCCTATTATGAGATAACATATTATAGGTAGCTTTTATTACAATCTCTATATATGTATATTCTTTTACTATAATCTCTATATATGTATATTATAGTGCCTTAATTACTATACATATTAATATGTATATTCATGTACAAGTTTATGTACAATAAATTAAACGTAAAGCTTATTAAGATAATTCTATTATAATAGCTGATCTTTCTTACAATCCTATCTTCCTTACAATCCTAGTCAAAATACTTCCACAATCAATATATCTATTTATCTTTTGCCCTTTATAAAACAACTACTTAATTAAGCTATTTATTGTATTAACTATAATACCCCCAACTTTTTTAAACTAACATTATAAAACTTAATTTTAGACAATCAAAGCTCTCCTAAAATTAAATGATAAAAGTCTGTAGACTATAAGCAGTTTGCTTTTCTACACTTTTATGTTGTCAGGTAACTTGCTTTTATATAATTATCTATGCTTTTTATACTCGTAATCGATTTGTTTTTCTATATATTTTGTATTATCAAGCAATTTATTCTCATATAACTTTCTATACTTTTATGCTAGCAGGCAAGTTATTTGCTTTTCTATACTTTTCTACCAGCAAGTGATTTATTTTTCTAGCAAGTAATTTACTTTTCTATAGCTTTTATATTCTTAAAATAGCCCACTTTCTCTATTTTAAAGAATATTTTAACTACTCTTTTGAAATATTATTGACTGTAAAAAGTATTAGATGTACAATATATGTAAACGGTTACATATGCCGTATAGAATTTTCTTACTTATTATAACTTATTTATAGTTAATCAAAAATCCAAGTCGATTTTATATAAATAGGAATGATATATTAAGTATCTATGAATTGTGAGGTAAATAAATGTCAACAATTAAAGATGTCGCTGAGCTAGTTGGTCTATCAGTAGCTACTGTTTCTAGGTATCTCAATAATAGTGGTTACGTCAGCGAAAATGCTAGAAAAAAGATATCACTAGCTATTAAAACTTTGAACTATACTCCTAATGAGGTTGCAAGGTCACTTTACAATAAAACCTCCAAACTTATAGGACTTCTAGTTCCCCAAATTGATAATCCATACTTTAGTAACATAATAAAGGGTGTAGAATCTGTATGTAATAAGAGAGGCTTTCATCTCATCGTTAGTAATGTAGATAACCTTAGAGATGAAAAAAAATATATGGAATCTTTTATGACTAATAATATTGCTGGTATTATTTCATCTACAGGCTTTTTAGATGATCAATCTAATACTATCAACTGCCCCATTGTCGGAGTTGATCGAGCTATAGATAATTTCGAGCATGCTGTTTTCTACGATGAAGAAAATGGCGGCAAATTATCGGCCCAAGCAATAATAAATTCTGGTTGTAAAAATGTTCTTGTTGGATCTGGTCCAAAAGACCTTGAAATAGCAGAAAAAAGATTAAAAGGCGCTTTATCTATATTAGATAAGCACTCTATAAACTATGACATACATTATTCAAAAGGATATGATTATGAATCAGCTAAAGAATTTGTGGAGTTTTTAAAGTCTTCTAGTACAAACTATGACTCAATTATAGCTTCTAGTGACTTACATGCTCTCACTTGCTCACTATATTTAAATAAAATAGGAGCTTGTATACCTGATGATGTACAAATCGTTGGATATGACGATACAATTTTTTCAAAATTGTCAAATCCAAATATCTCAACTATAAATCATGATGGTGATCTTTTGGGAGAAAAAGCCGCTGAAATGCTTATAGATTTAATAGAAGGAAAAGAGCTTGAAAATAATAAAGTACAACTCTTTTCAAAGCTAATAGAAAAAGATTCTTTGAGAAAAAACTCCAATCGGGAGAATTTGCCACTTTAAAAATAAACTTAGTAATATAAAATTACTTTGAAAGAAGTCTTTTTATATAGATATAATTTTTCTTATTTTTATAAGAACTTAATTTTTATAAGAACTTATAAGAGTCATACTTTTATATAAAGATTTTTGCTTATATAAAGGCTCTCTTATTTTTAAAGGACTTCAAGAAAGAGCTTCTACAGAAACTTTTACTTAAAGTTAAAGTATCCAGTATCTGTGAAATAATATATTTATTTAAGCATATTTAAAATCAAAGCTAATATCTATTATATGCTTAGTATATTTTATTATTACTAGAAATATTATGCTTTTTAGAATAATATTTACTATATTTTTATGATTTTTCTTTTACTTGATATTATTGGATATGTTTTTTCCTTCTATTTTGGGTATATATAAAAAATAAGAACTTAAGCATTTGATAATACACTTATATAATTAAATAAAACTTAATAATTGAAACGGAGGTAATTAAATGAGTAAAATTTTAGTTTTAGGAAGTCTTTCAACTGATTTTGTGGCTACAACAGACATCAGACCAGATGTAGGTGAAACTGTACAGGGTAATTCATTCTTTACAACTTTTGGCGGAAAGGGTTCAAATCAAGCTGTTGCTGCAAGTAGGCTAGAATCTAAAGTAATAATGCTTGGAAAAGTTGGAGATGATTCATTTGCCAATTCAATAGTCGATAATCTTTCAGATAATGGTGTAGATGTAAGTTGCGTGGAATCGGTTACACATACCTCTTCTGGAGCAGCAGTTATTACTATTTCTGACTCTGACAACTCTATCGTCTACGTTCCAGGTGCAAATGGATGCGTTGATGCTGAGTATGTAAATAAATATAAAAAAGAAATTTTATCTTGTGATATAGCAGTTGCACAACATGAAGTTTCAGAAGAAGCTGTAGAAGCTCTTGCAAATATATGTGAAGAAGGAAAAATACCTTTCGTATTGAATCCAGCACCATATAGAAAGGTTAAGGAGTCAATCTTAGAAAAGGCTACTTACCTACTACCTAACGAAAGTGAGTGCAAGCTTTTATATCCAAATCTGTCTATAGAAGAAGCTGTAGCAAAGTATCCAAACAAACTTTTGGTTACTATGGGATCTCAGGGAGTATTCTTCAATGATGGCGAAAAAAGTCATCTTGTTCCAACTTTCAAGGTAGATGCAGTCGATACTACAGGTGCAGGAGACACATTTATCGGTGGATTTTCAACTGCAATTTCAAATGGATTATCAATAGAAGATTCTATTACTCTTGCAAACCTAGCAGCTAGCCAGTCCGTAACAAAGATGGGTGCTCAGGGTGGAATGCCTAAGCTAGAAGATTTAAAGAATAATAAAAACTACAAGTCTAGCTGGAATTTATAAGTAAGGAGCTTGATATGAAAAAACACGGAATTTTAAATAGCGAAATATCTAAGGTCCTATCAGACCTTGGACACACTGACCAAATAACAATAGCAGACTGCGGTCTTCCTGTTCCAGATGGAGTGGCAAAAATAGACCTTGCTCTTAAGCTTGGAGTTCCTAGCTTTCAAGATGTGCTTGAAGTCCTACTTGAGGATATGAAAGTGGAAAAAGTTATCTTGGCAGAAGAAATAAAGGATAAAAATCCCAATCAGTTAAGTGATATAGAAAATAAACTAGAAGAGCACTACCCTTCAAAAGCTGTTGTAGATAGCTTCAATAAAAAGGCTCCCATTGAAAGTGAGTTTATATCACACGAGGATTTTAAAAAACTAACTAAAAACTCCAAAGTTATTATTAGAACAGGGGAAGCTAGTCCCTACTCCAATATTATACTTCAATCAGGAGTAATCTTTTAAAAAGGAGGTAGAAAAATGCATATTAAAATGGAAAACATTTGGAAGTCATTCGGTACAAATTCAGTACTTGAAGGAGTTGACGTAGATATCAAGCCTGGCACAGTGCATGCTCTTATGGGAGAAAACGGAGCTGGTAAATCTACTCTAATGAACATTCTTACAGGACTTCACAAAAAAGATAAGGGCAAAATATTTGTAGATGGAAAAGAAATAAACTATACAAATATCAATGAATCAGAAGATGATGGAATATACTTTATACATCAAGAAATAAATGATTATCCAGAAATGACCGTTTTACAAAATATATTTGTTGCTAACGAAATAACTACAAAGCTAGGCTTTTTAGATAATCAAAAAATGAAAGAAAAAGCAGAATCAGTATTTAAAACATTGGGAATAGATATATCTCTAGATTCTAAAATAAAGGACTTGTCAGTGGGACAAAGACAACTTATCGAGATAGCCAAGGTCTTAATGAAAGATGCTAAATTTATAGTTATGGATGAGCCTAGTGCCTCTTTGATGACTGAAGAAATTGAAAGACTTTTTAAAATTATAAAAGATCTCAAGGCAAAGGGAGTGACAGTTGTATATATCTCTCATAGAATGGAAGAAATATTTGAAATATGTGATTATATAACAGTTATGAGAGATGGTAAATCTGTTGATACAAAAGCTGTATCTGAAAGTAACTATGATGAAGTCGTAAGAAAGATGGTCGGACGTGAAATCACAGACTACTACCCTGAAAAAACTAATGAAATAAAAGATACAATCTTTGAAGCTAAGAATCTGGAATCAAATGGAGTCTTTAAAAACATTAATTTTCATGTGAGAGAAGGAGAAATACTAGGCTTCTCTGGACTTATGGGATCTGGGAGAACTGAAATTATGAGGGCTGTCTTTGGCTTAGATCCATTGAATAGCGGCGAAATTATACTTAAGGGTGAAAAATTGAATATAAAAGGTCCTAAAGATTCTATATCTAAAGGAATAGGTTTTATCACTGAGGATAGAAAAGACGAGGGATTAATACTCGATGAGTCTATCAATGATAATATTATTTTACCTGTAATTAGTCAGTTTGCCAAAAATCATATAATTAATGACTCAGAAGTACATGATTTGGTAGATATGCTAGTCAATAGATTGAAAATAAAATCCGAATCCAGAAATGATTCAGCCTCTTCTCTATCAGGTGGTAATCAACAAAAGGTCGTACTGGCAAAATGGATAACTATCAGTCCACAAGTACTTATACTAGACGAGCCTACTAGAGGTGTTGATGTTGGTGCAAAGAGAGAAATTTATACTTTGATAAATGAATTAGCTGAAAAGGGTGTAGCTATAATCGTAGTATCCAGCGACCTTCCAGAACTTCTAGGAATAAGCGACAGAATAATGGTTGTTCATGAAGGTAAAATAACAGGTGAGCTATCAAGAGAAGAAGCTACACAAGAAAAAATTATGACTTATGCAACAGGAGGACAGTAAAATGGTAAAAACTAAAATGAAAAATAAAGACCTTGGAATATTAGGTCCTATTATAGCACTTATCGTTCTAATGATTTTTGTAACTATATTAAATCCCAGCTTTATAAAACCAAGTAACCTTATAAACCTTCTTAGACAGGTTTCAGTAAATGCTCTTATAGCATTTGGTATGTCATTTGTAATACTAACTGGAGGAATAGACCTTAGTGTCGGATCCGTTTTAGCTCTTACATCTGCTATATTTGCAGGTCTTTTGGGAATGGGAGTTCCACCTATGCTAGGTGTAGTAATAGCTCTTGCAGTTGGTGGTTTATTAGGTGCAATCAACGGCATACTTATCACAAAAGGTAAGATGGCACCATTTATAGCCACACTAGCTACTATGACAATTTTTAGAGGACTAACACTTGTTTATACTGGTGGTAACCCTATCACAAACTTTAGTGATGCTTTCTCATATAAATTTATTGGTAGAGGATATGTACTTGGTATTCCTTGGCCAGTTATATTGATGATTATATTCTTTGCAATAGCATTTGTAATACTTAATAAAACTCCTTTTGGTAGAAAAACTTATGCCATAGGTGGAAATGAAAAAGCTTCTTTTATATCAGGAATTAAAACAGATTCTGTAAAAATAAAAATTTATGCAATATCAGGATTTTTAGCTGCTATGGCAGGTCTTATACTTACTTCAAGACTAAACTCAGCACAGCCAACTGCAGGTACAGCATATGAAATGGATGCAATCGCAGCAGTAGTTCTTGGTGGTATCAGTATGTCAGGTGGTAAAGGATCTATAGCTGGTACCTTAGTAGGTGCTTTGATACTAGGTACTCTAAACAACGGTCTAAATATGTTGGGAGTATCAAGCTTTTACCAGCAAATAGTAAAAGGCATAGTAATCCTTATAGCAGTACTTATAGATAGAAAGAGAAATAAATAATATAATTTGAAAATATTAATAGGAGGCTAAAAAATGAAGAAAAAGATTGCTTTATTAATAGCTGCCTTTCTAGTAGCTACGGCTACATTGACAGGCTGTAAAAGTAATAGATTTGTATATTTAGAAGGTGAAAAACCTGGTAAAAACGAACAGACAGTTGAGAAAAAAGACGCAAAAGATTTAAAGATTGGTCTATCGCTGTCTACTTTAAATAATCCATTTTTCGTATCTGTAAGAGATGGTGCTCAAAAAGAAGCTGACAAAGTTGGAGCAAAGTTGATTATTTCAGACGCTAGAGATGATGCTGCTACACAGTCTAATAATATGTCAGACCTAATACAGCAAGGTGTAGACATTATATTAGTTAATCCAGTTGATTCAGATGCTATATCTACATCTGTATCTGCAGCAAATGAAGCTGGTATACCAGTAATAGCCCTAGACAGAAACTCAGAAGGTGGAAAACTTCTATCACTGGTAGCTTCAGACAATGTAAAAGGTGGAGAAATGGCTGCACAGTTTATAATAGACAAGGCTGGTAAAGGAGCAAACGTCGCTCAGCTAGAAGGTATTCCAGGAGCCTCTGCAACTAATGAAAGAGGTAAGGGCTTTGAAAATATAGCTAGTAAAGAGTTAAACGTTGTTACATCACAATCTGCTGATTTTGATAGAGCAAAAGGTCTTACTGTTATGGAAAATATTTTGCAAGCAAATTCAGATATAAAGGGTGTATTTTGCCAAAATGACGAAATGGCCTTAGGTGCTTTGGAAGCTATATCTAATGTTGGAAAGAAAGATCAGATTACAGTAGTTGGTTTTGATGGTACTGAAGGTGCTATTAGCTCTGTAAAGGATGGAAAGCTAGACGCAACAGTGGCTCAGCAACCAGATAAAATAGGTGAATTAGGTGTAAATGCAGCAGTTGAATTCTTTGCTGGAAAAACGATACCTGCAAATATATCTTCACCATTAAAGCTTGTTGAGAAAAACTAACAAGTGCATATTTGTGTGATTGGAAATAACTTATATAAAAAGTTAAAATATAAAAAAGGAAGTCGAATTCGACTTCCTTTTTTATTAATATTTATTAATTATTTAATTTTAGACATTTCTTGTGATATTTTTACTGCAGTAGAATATCTATTCGGACCTGAAATCCTTTGTTTTTTATTAACATTTAATCCATCATAAATATTTTTAGAGACTGACTTTTCTCCTCCTCCAACAATTATATTATTTATCTTCCATTTTTCAATGTCTTTACTTGTAACTTCATTTAATTCACTAGGATTAGTTAAGTGAATTGGACACTTATATTTAGCTGCTAAACTATTTATAGTAATACCATCTGGGAAATCAGTTCCATCTACAAGTATCATATCATCTTTATTTCCACTTTTTTCTCTTACTTTATTTCCTATTATAGATGCTGTTTCGTATCTATTTTGTCCACCTAATCTTTCAACTGATTTTATTTTTAAATCATTATTTAAGTAGTTTTCTATTTCCTTGCTTATAGATGATTTTTCTCCACCTATTGAGACAGAATTTACTTTCCAATCTTTTAGAGTGTTTTCCGTTGTTTTGTTCAACTTCTTAGGTTCGCTTATTAAGATTGGAGCTCTTTTTTGTGTGGCTAATGCAGATATAGTAATTACATCTGGGAAGTTTGTTCCATCAACCAACATAACTGAATCTTCATTAGCAGTTAATCTTCTTACTTCTTTCCCTATCTCTCTAGCTGTTCCGTATCTATCTTTTCCAGCATATCTTATTACATTAAAATCTGAAAGTTGATCGACAACCTTTTTAGACACAGATTTTTCTCCGCCAGATATAATTACATCACCTGTTCCTCTTCTTTTTAACTCTGATAAAGTCTCCTCTGTAATATTGTCTGTATCTGTCAATAAAATAGGGCAGTTTCTTTCGTTTGCTAAAACTGTAGCTGTTAATACATCAGTATACTTCTTTCCGTTTGCCAAGACTGCTGTGGCATTTTCGGTTTCTGGAGTTTCACCTCCAACACCACCGCCACCACCGGTGCTTGTCTTTTCATTAGATACTTCTAAAATTAAAGTATCTTTATTTGATATAAGTATTCCATCATCTGTTTCTTTTAATTCCTTTTTATTTCCATCTTTATCTTCTAAGTCTATGAATTTTACTCTTTTATTAAATCCTTCAACTTGATTGATTAAAAATACACCATTTTGCTGAGATTTTGAATCGAATTTAATATCTTTCAAGTCTTCATATCCAGACTTCTTTGTTTCAGTAAGCTTGAATTTTTTATTAAAATTCAAGCCTTTAATAGATAGTGTTCCATCCATTGTCTTATAAGAATCTACCTTTTCTCCTTCATGTAGATTAAATTCAAAATCGTCACTTGTATCCTTGCCATTTACTTTTTTATTCAACTTTACATTAAAATATGGATTTGAAAATTGCGTCTTATTTATTGTAGTTGAAGCATTTGATGACAATATAAACTCTTGCTTTGATTTTTTATTGTCCTTTGTTTTAACATTCATTACAGCTTCATTGTTCACAATAGCTGATGTTTCATTCTTAAGTAACTCTTGATTATCAAATTTAACATTATATTCTATGTTAATTTTTTTCAGGAATATCTTTACTAGATGCCAGTGAAAATATATTTTTTATCCCAACCGTATTTCCATCTGAGTCTTTTTCTAAATCTTCCTGTCTTTCTAGCTTAATGTCGTCATTATCTATTTTTACATCACTAATGCTTACAAATCTTGAATTGAAGCTTCTCTTATCTTTAAATCTTAAAGTGTATTCTATTCGTATGCCCTTTGTATCCATAGAAAACTTTTCCCCTAAAAGATCCTTTAGATTAATTGAAAGTTTATATTTTCTAATATTTTGATTTTCAGCATCCTTAGTTACTGACTTACTAATTCCCATACTATATCTTACTGTATCTGATTTTTTTTCTATAGAATCCTTTTTAGGATTTTTATATGTCGCTATAACTGTATTAGTAGCGCTATAATTATTTGCTATTTTTCCATCTATATAGCTCTTAAATAGCAATACATAGGAAGTTCCTTCCTTTGCTTCCTCTATATCAAATGAAAGCTTTCCATTTTCATTATTTATTTTTACATCACTAGGTTTTTTATTTTCTATAGAAAATTCTTTTAGATACTTCGAATTTTCACCTGATATTTCATTTGAATCTACTTCATAAAGGACTGGCTGTCCAATTATATCTTTATTATAGTAATTAGAATAGTTATCTACTACGTTTATATTCTTTGATGGGTTTCCAAGTGAGTTTACTAGTATTCTATGCTCTACTATAGTTTTATCATCACTCATTGGAATTGATACTTTTTCTGTACCATAAGTTTTTGTTTGAGTATTATCCCCAGGATCAGACTGAGTGATTGATTCCTCATCAACAGTAACCTCCTGAGTTTCATGTTTACCAGCTTTGAAGCATGGTTCGATGCTTCCCTTTACTATTATTGGAGCTTCTGGTAAATTTGTGTAGTCAAATTTAGCCTTGTTACTCTTAACCTTTCCAACTGTGTCATATTCAACAATTAATCTTCTGCCTGAATTATTTTCATCAAACTTATAGTTTTCAGCTACATCTTCATTCAAGTTTTCCTCGCCTATTTCACTTGCATCTTTTTTAATAACAAAGCCGTAATGATCACTTATATCTAAAAAAGGATCTTCATACTCATTATATCCAAGTGGGTATACTGGATTATTTTTAATTTCTTTTTCGGATGCTTTTATATATAAATATGGAAAATTTAAATCCTTGTGTATAGGAGCATTCAGTACCTTACTTACACTTGTGATTTTGCTATCTAGATCTCCAAACTCCATATTAATAGTTTTTCCTTCAGTGTTTACCTTTACACTGTTCGTTATGTCTTTTTCATTCTTTGATTTATCTTCTAAAAGCACTTTCACATTCTTTATAGCTATTTCAGCACCATTTTCTTTTGCTGATATTGTGTCAATAAATTTCTCTGCACCTATAGCCTTATTATATGGGTTTAAAATAACTCTCCAAGTGGAAGTATCTCCTTCTTCTTTTATTCTATTTTTTATTATTCTTGTTTTCACTGGAGTTTCTTTAGTATCTGTTTTATTTTCATCAAAAGTAACAACACTCTTAACTTTTTTATTATTTAAAGCTTCCAATGTCTCTGAATCCAATTTTTCTAAGCTATCTACTGGAATAACTCTCTCATATACAAAGTTCCCTTTTTCATTTCTCTTAAGTTCTGTATCTTTTGATAGCTCTTCTTTTGATATCAGGCTAGATAAGCCTTCTGGTAATTCCAACTTTTCATTAATTTTTATCAAATCTATTTCTTCATCAATATTTATTACTAGGAATTTACTTACCAAATCCCCATCTTGATTAAAACTAAATTTTCTATTTGCTATGGCTGGATCAGGAACTTCCTTTTCTTCAATACCAAGTTCGATTAATTGACTTTCTGTATTTATCTTATCTGATACACTTATTCTAGCCTTATTTAAGCCTTTAGTTCCATCTTTTAACGTTACCTTATAACTAATAGATATATCACTCTCTTTTACTTTTTCAATTATGAAATTTGAATCATCACTTTTTATATTAATATTGTCGTAATCAAAAATATGTCCTTCTATTTTTGACAATGTAATCTCTGCTGATTCATTGTAATTTGAGTTTTCATTATATTTTTGATAGTTAGGTTTACTCATTTCAAAACCATATCTATTGATACTTTTTTCGATGATGCTTTCATGTAAAAGTCAAAACTAAAGCCTTCTGTTGTGATCAAAGCATCAGAATCTTTTGGTGTTACTAACTTAAGTTTTCCATCACTTATTTGATATTCGATTTTTTGATTATCTTCGCCTTCAATTTCTCCATTACCTCGCAAATCTTCGTATGGAAAATCCATCTCGTACTCTGTATTACCCTTTAAATTCAAAGCAGCCATTTTAAATGTTAATATCGGATTTGAATTTTTTCTAATATTATTTTCTCCCTCTTTAAATTTTCAAATGTAAGCTTTGTCTCAAGTTGTTCTCTAGACAAACTTGAATCCACTATATCTGCCGCCATAGATGGAATCAAGGACGAAAGAGCTAATAATATAGCCATCGATATAGAAATCATTTTTTGAAATAACGTTTTTCTTAACATAAGTACTCCCTTCTTTTTAAATTGAACTAATTAATAAAACAAAACAATATATACCTAACCTTGTATAGTATATATGCTAGCATTTTTATTCTAATTATACAATACATTACATATTTTCAGTTATTTTTAAAATATTAATTAAAAATCATAAAGTTAGAAAGTATATATATCTGAAAAAACATTTGATAAATAAAAAAGAAGGGTTTCCCCTTCTTTTTTATTTATATTTAATTTATAATCCTTGTTCAGCAAATTTTTCTGCTATCTTTACAACTAGTTTCGCACCAGCTTCCATAGCTTCTACACTTACCATTTCGTTTCTGCCGTGGAAGTTAATTCCTCCAGCAAATAAGTTAGGGCAAGGAAGTCCCATAAATGATAATCTAGCTCCATCTGTTCCTCCTCTAATAGGAATTACATTTGGTTTTACTCCGATATCCTTCATAGCATCTACAGCTACATCTACAACAAACATGTGCTTTTCTACTATTTCTCTCATATTATAGTAGCTATCTGTTATTTTTACGGATATTCTATTATTATGCTTTGCTGATAGTTCATCTATTGTCTTTTGGAAGAATTTTTTTCTTTCTTCAAATTTATCCTTGTCATGATCACGAATAATATAATTCATCATTGTTTCGTCTGCATTTCCCTGCATATCATTTAAATGATAGAAACCTTCATATCCTTCTGTTGTTTCTGGTCTTTCACTCTTAGGGAAAGCGTCCATCACATCTGCTGATATATAAATAGAGTTTATCATCTTGTCTTTTGCAGAACCAGGATGAACATTTCTACCTTCTATAGTTACAATTGCAGATGCTGCATTGAAGTTTTCATACTCAAGTTCTCCTAATTCACCACCATCAAGAGTGTATGCATATTTAGCACCAAACTTTTCAACATCAAAGTAATCTGCTCCTGCACCTATTTCTTCATCTGGTGTAAATCCTACCATAATATCTCCGTGCTTTATTTCTGGATGATTTTTTAGGTATTCTATACCTGTAATAATTTCAGCTATACCAGCCTTATCATCTGCACCTAATAGAGTACTTCCATCAGTAACTATTACTGTTTGACCCTTGAAGCGTTCGATTTCTGGATAGTCTTTTAATGAAGTTACTATACCCTTATCGGCATCTAGAACTATATCCTTTCCATCGTAGTTTTCTATGATTCTAGGCTTAACATCCTTTCCTGATATATCTGGACTTGTATCCATATGTGAGATAAATCCTATTGGACTTATTCCTTCAGTGTTAGCTGCTAACTTTGCCATTATATAGCAATTATCGTCTAAAGTAATATCCTCTAGCCCTATTTCCTCAAGTTCCTTAACTAATACCTTAGCTAGATCAAACTGCTTCTGTGTAGATGGACTACTGCTTGAGTTTGGATCAGATTGTGTATCAATAGAAACATAATTCAAAAATCTTGATAAAACCTTTTCTCTCATGTCGACCTCCCAAAAAATCTATTTAAAATCATACTATGATTTCACACTAACATTATACCACTATTTGAAGTTATTTTCGTTATTTTCTAAAAATTTATAAGATTATTTTTACTATATTATGATTTCTGTCTATAATTTTTTAATTTATATGAAATTTTTAATAAAAGGATAAATATTTTTGAGTACCTGACTTTTAATAAATAGTTATTCTTAAATTAGCACACTATCTAATAAATAGTAATTAAAATCCTGCTTTTATGTTATAATATTATTTGTAAATTATTTTAGCGCCTATAGCTCAACTGGATAGAGCTGCAGACTTCGGATCTGTGAGTTGTGGGTTCAAATCCTACTAGGCGCACCATTATTTTTTAGAGGTGTTAAATATGTATGTAATTTTTAGAGATGAAATGATTGATAGTGAAGATATTATAGAGAAAATAAATAAAAGTACAAACTTTAAAGTTATTACAGATCTTACTAAGGCTACAAAAAGAGAAGATGTGATGAGCTTTAAAATGGCTATCCCTGTAGAAAAGCTAGACGAAAACACAATATTTGACTGGGAAAATGAAGAACTTGTAAATGAATTGTTCTCAAAAACTGAAAGTCTTACTAGAGATATTTTGGACTTTTTCCCCAAGTATACTGTTGAGGCATCTTCTGCCTACAAGTGGGAAGAGCTAGATAACTCTATTTATATTGTAATAGTTATTGCTAATATTGATATCAAGCTAAAGAAATTAAAATTGGATATTTTACCAAGAATGATGAAGCAGGTGGATTAATTTTCCACCTGTTTTTTTATACTCACTTATGAAAAAACTTACTTCTTAACTAATTTTTTAATATAGCTCTAATAACCCCCTAGTTCTTAACTGCTTCATACTGTTTATAACTTCATTAATCTATAGTTTTTTAACTGTCTTATTAAAATATATAATTATCCCTTTACTAATTAGCCCTTAGTTAGCTATAAATAATTAAATTACAGCTTTGCTGATACTATAACTTATAATTATTTTGCCTTATTTATCTTTTTACTACTACTTTTTACTTTCAAAGTTTATATAAAATAAATAAACCGTAGGTATTCCCTACGGTTTATTTCTACACAAATATATTTTATCGATTTTTATTCAGTTATTTCTCTCTTACAATCACTATTTTCTAAGTGTTGATGCTTTCCATTACACTTTCTTTCTTTATTAGCACAGTGTTCATCATTCATATTTCCATGATGATTTCTTTTACACTCTCTATTTTCAGTGTTATGCTCATGATGATTTCTTTTACACTCTCTATTTCCTAGATCATTTTCTCCAGACTTTCTACATTCATTATGTCTTTTTGAGAATTCACCTTTATGTTCGCCATGACAATTTTTTCCATGACCTTCACCCATATTATGCTTTCCCTTACACTCATGACCTTCAGCATTTGATTCATTATGTTTACAATGATGACCATGACCATGCATATCCTTGCCACGACCACAATGTCCATGATGTCCAAATCCTCTTCCCATTTCCATTAGTTCTTCTACCTTTTCAGTTCCCATTCTTCTACAAGCTGATTTCATCCATTCCTCCATATCTTCTCTATTATCATTGGTAATGATACTTTCTAATTTTTCTATCAATCTAATTAAATATCCATCTAATATTTCTTGTTCTTCTTCATTTAAACAGTCAAATACCTCACCTAGATTATTTTTCTGCTCTTCTTTTTCATCTTTTCCCTTGCCTTTTTCTGTAATATATACAAGCATCACTCTTTTATCTTCCTCAGAAGCTCTTCTCTCTACATATCCATTGCTCTCAAGCTTTCCAAGTAGTTCATTTAAAGACTGAGTTCTAATCCCAAGTAAATAGGCAAGATCCTTTGTACTAATTCCAGATTGAACTCTAAGCATTGCTAGTACTCTACCCTGACCTCTAGTTACATCCGAATTCATACCATTGACTTCTCTGTTTATCATGTGATATCTATGTAAGCCATGCTGTAGAGTCGATAGCTTTTTATATATTTCCATTTGTTTTTCATTCATATGATTTCCCTCCTCAATATCTAACAGGTACCTTATGAATATAAGTATAACAGGTACCTTCTATATTGTCAAGAAGAAAACAATAAGTGCAAGTAATATCTATCTTTTACTCTTAGCTTCTTATATTACTTCTTATATTGCTTCTTTTATTGCTTCTTATATTACTTCTTATATTACTTCTTTTACTTTATTATTTTACTTTATTATTTTACTTTCTTCTTTTACTTTCTTCTTTTACTTTTTTTAATAACTATTAAATATTTTCTTCTTAAAGTTAATTGAGTTTTTTATAAATTAACATATTAAAATATGTTTATACGCGTGTATTCATATAAATAAATAGACACAATCGCCATATCTGTATATTGACAAATAACAACTACAAGTGTAGATTATTATATAATAACTGACTATAAAATAAAGGGAGGCTTATTCTATGAGAATTTGTAACTGCAATATAAGTGATGCTGAGTTAGAAGTGATGAATATACTCTGGGAAAAGGACTCTGCAACTAGTAGAGAACTTAGCTCTATATTGGAAAAGAAAAAGGATTGGAAAAATACTACTGTCAAAACTCTTCTCAGTCGATTGGTAGATAAAGGCTTTCTAGGAACAGAGAAAGTAAGCAATTATTTTGTTTATTCAGCTCTTATTTCAAAGGAATCCACTCTAGAATATCTAACTAGAAACTTTAATTCAAATATTTGTAGTAAATCAGTCGCTGATGTTATTTATCAATTAATTAATGACAATGACTTGTCTTCTGATGATATATCAAGATTAGAAAATCTTTTAAAGAAAAAAACTGCAAATGACAATATAAAGTGTAACTGTATTCCAGAAGATCACTAATATTAAGCTTTGTTCTATAAACTTATATATTTATACTATCTTCTAAATTATTATTTTCTATAATAAAAAGGCGATGTGATGATATCACATCGCCTTTAGTATCTTTCATATAAATACTAGACTACTTTACAGCATCTCTTAAAGCAAAAGAAAGCTGATCAGGACATGATGTTTTCTTTCCACCACATGTAATTCCTTCAAGTCTTTCTGCAATGTCTAGAGCTTTTTCTCCCTTTACTAGAGATTTAATTCCTAGAGTATTTCCAGGACACCCTCCTACAAAAGTAACATCTTCTATTGTATTATCATCATTTAGTATTATCTCCATCTCTTTACAACAAACTCCAGATGGGTTGAATTTAATATTCTTCATATGTTTTCTCCTTCCAAATTTTAATTTTTTTCTTTATATTTCTAACTACAAATAAAACTCCCTTACCATTCTAACATTGATAAGCATTAACAACAAGCAAAATATAAGTAAAAGCTTACTTTATACAATAAGAGTATATTCTATTTTTCTGGTATTTTATTTTTCTATCTAAAAGTTATATAAATATTCTATAAAAGACTTAATTACAGCAAAAAAAGAAATAGATATAAAATAATAAACATCTATTTCTCAGTCACTTTTTATATTAAGCTATAAATTTTGGAAATTAAAACTAGAACTCTTTAGAAGCTCAAGGTACACACTCCAAAAAACTATCTATAGTCAATTTCACTCTTTTTAGGTACAATTATTGCCATTATTATATATAATATTAATCCTGCACCCCAAAGTAATGAGATTAGTACCCATATAATCCTAACTATTGTTGGATCTACGTCAAAAATCTCAGCTATTCCGCCACATACTCCTGCAATCATCACATATTTTTCTGATCTATACAGTCTTCTCTGCATAACAATCTCTCCTTTATTAACTCTAATTTTAAAATTCAACTTTTACAGACTCTACACCTCTAGTTTACATTCTAAAAAACATTAAATCAATAATTATTAACCTATATTTAATAAAAACAAACTATAATTTATATTTTTATTCATATTTTCTATAAAAGCTTTATTTTCATTAGAATTCTAATCTTATTTGATTTTTATATATAATCTGATATCAAATAAGAGTTCTCTTCTAGATCTAATATAAGATCTTAATAAAAAGATTCTTTCATTTTTGCTAGACTACTTCACTTTTTTCATATATTTTCTTGCATAGATATAATATATGATCTTTATCAAAAGATTATTTCATTTTTTACTAGACTACTTCTCTAATTAACACTAGAACTTTATCTTTTTCACCTACATCTTTTATATATTATTGATTATTCTTTCCTTTTATCCTATACTTATCTTGAACTTTTAATTATTATCTACTTTTATTTCAATTCTAGTAAATAATTTATTAAATAATTTATTAAATACAAATGATTGTTTGGAAGGGAGGATACAAGCCTTAACGCTTGTTTATATAAATTATATGAATAACTTTATTTGTTTTGATATAGGTGCTACATCTATAAAATATGGTATTTTAAAAGAAAATGGTGAAATTATCCATAAAAGTAATATGGACTCTGATGCCAGAAGTGTGGGAGGAAGAGGGATTATAGAAAAGCTTATAGATAAGATTAACTATTTTAAAAATATTTATAAATTATCTGGAATAGCTATTTCTTCTCATGGAATGATTGATTCTAAAAATGGTATCGTACTTCATGCTGATAATCATTTAATTCCCAATTATTCAGGCTTAAATATAAAATCTATACTTGAAAAAAGAACTAATCTTTTATGTGAGCTTGAAAATGATGTTAATTGTGCTGGTCTAGGAGAGTTATGGCTAGATGATAGCCCATCTTCAGGCTTGCTAGCTATGATTACAGTAGGAACTGGTATAGGAGCTTGTCTAATAAACAACGGTGAGCTTATAAGAGGTAATACTATGTGTGCTGGTGAAATTGGTAAGACTATTATTCCTGATGGTCGATTTGAGGATTTGGCTTCTACTTATGCTATGACTTGCTCTTTAGAGAAAAAACTTGCAAGAGATCCTGAAAGCATTAACGGAAAAATGGTCTTTGAAGAAATTGAAAAGGGAAATAGCTTGGCAATAGAGGCAGTTGATAATATGATTGAAAATCTAGCAATAGGAATTTCTAACTTTTGCTTTACATTTAATCCAGCTATTATCTTTCTTGGTGGTGGTATTATGGCTCAAGAATCCTACTTTAAACCAAGGATTGATGAAAAAATGAAAAAGTATCTTCCTGAGGTTATATATAAGGGCACTGAGATAAAATTTGCAAAACTAAAAAATGATGCTGGTATGATTGGTGCCCTAAAGAACTTTAAGAATATACATAACTTATAAAACAACTCTTTTTTCTTATATAACATTATTTTGCATTAATATTTAAAGATGATAAGGCTTGCCCTAAAATACTCAGCAAGCCTTTTTTTGATACCTTCATTATTAAAGTGTATTAATCATGATTATAAACCTTACTTTCTTTACTTTAATAAAGCAAATATATCGTGAAAATGTTTTCACAAAGTGTATACCTGAGCACTTGCAATTCCTAGAAAGTTATGAATTAAATTATTCACTTTTTGTAGAAAAACATCAAAAAAACACAAAAAAATCTTTTGAAGTATTTTCTTATTAAATACAGTTTTACCTTATTTAAGTATGCAAAACTCAATCAAAAATAAATTTTAAATACTATTCCTTTATTAAGTTAAATTGATGGAAAATTTTAAAAATCCCTTATATTTTTTCTTTCAAAAAAGGGTTGACCTTTTAATTATAGGTGTTATAATAAAGATAGAAAGATAAATAAATAACAATACTTAACAGGAATTATAACAAACTTTTAAAGGGAGGTAACGATTATGAAAAAGGAATTATTGAAAATGGATGAAAGAATGAACAATGCTAACGAAAGACTTGATTTAACTAAGGATGAAGAGAAATTCTTAAAGAACAATCTTCTTTACAGAATGATCATGTTATTCGACTAACTTCACTAAGAAACTAAAAGGAGACGTGATTTTAGACTCTAGATAGAAATTAGGTGGAATTTTTGGACAATTTATTAACGAGATAAAGTGGGCGGATTGATAAAAATCTCGCCCACTTTTTTTAACTTAAAATGCCTTTTTTTGTTTATTTATTTAAGTTTTATATTATGAAGTTTACTTTTTGCTATATTTTTGTATTATAAACTTGATTTACCATAAAGCTCTTTTCTATTCCAACTTTCTTTTAAAGCTCTAAATAAGCATTTTCATGTTATTTTTTTGTATTCTAAAGTTATTACCTTCTTTCTTATGTTTTTTATATGTATTTCTTGTATTTCTATACTATGCCTTCTAAGTATCTAAAGCACTGCTCTTATGAAGCATTTTTAATTGGCAAATATTATAAATTTATGATATTATATATATTATAGAATTAGAATAACTCTTATTAAGTAAGTTCACTTTAAATATAAAGTAACTTTCTTTTATTGAGTTTTTACTAATTTAAATTGAATTAATAAGAAGCTGGTTTTTATAAATAATATGTCTCCGTAGCTCAGTCGGATAGAGCACTCGCCTCCTAAGCGAGGGGTCGGAAGTTCGAATCTTCTCGGGGACGCTAAAGAGCTATAAAACTTTAAAGTTTTATAGCTCTTTTATGATAAATAGAAATACTAGCTAGTTTGCATGATAAAAGAAATTATAGCCAGCTGCTTAAAATATAAATAGTATATCAAGGAGGCAATTATGAATAATGATAAAATAAGTAAGTTTAAGAAAGCCGAAGAAAGCTTTAGATGTCCCATATGTAATTTAGCTCTATATCTAGATGGAAAAAGTTTAAAATGTGAAAATAAGCACTCCTTCGACATAGCAAAGCAAGGTTATATAAACCTTTTAATGAATTCCAAAAAACAAAAACTTTATGATAAATCATCTTTTGAAAATAGAAGGCTAATACTAGAATCAGGATTTTATGATCATATACTCAAGGAAATAGTGGACTTTATAGATAATAATCAAATTAATAAGATTTTGGATATAGGGTGTGGAGAAGGATATTATTCTAATAGTATAAATCAGATGTCTTCTAAAGATCTTGATATCTATTCTTTTGATATATCCAAGGATTCTATTGTTTTAGCTAGTAAGGGTGATAATTCTAACTCTGTAAAATACTTTGTATCTGATTTGGCTGATATAGCAATACAAAATTCGTCAATTGATTGTATTTTAGATATTTTTTCTCCAGCAAACTATAAAGAGTTTAAAAGAATATTAAAAAATGATGCTTTTCTTTTGAAGGTAATACCTGGTGAAAATCATTTGAAAGAAATAAGAGAAAAGGTCAAGGATAAATTGAATAAGGAAATCTATTCAAATCTAGAAATTATTAAATGCTTTGAAGAATCTTTTCAAATACTTGACCATAAAAAGACTTCCGCTACTTATAAACTCTCTAGCAAGGAAAGAGACTCTCTTATACATATGACCCCTCTACTATTTAATATCGATACAGACGAAATTGATTGGAGCGATGTTAGAGATATTACAATCGATGCTGAAATATTAATCGCTAAAAAGAAATTAGATTAGTATATTAACTCGGATTTAATTATTTATAAATAGCTACATTTTAATTATTTGATAAAATTTAAGGCCACGCATTATCCTGCGTGACCTTATTTTTACTTATGTTTAAATTATTATGTTTATTTGTAACTATATCACTATATAATTACATATCTATATAACCGAATAACTACACAACTACACAACTACACAACCATTTTAACAAATATCTACATTTTAATTTCAAATTTATTATGTGAAGAATCAAAGTCCATATATATACTATCTAGATAAGATATTAAAAATGTTTCCTCACCATATTTTTTCCATCTTTTATAGTTTATATTTTCTATATTTAAATCTTCTCTTTCTTTCATTCTTCCTGAAAAATAAAATAGATTTGTATCTATCACAAAATTCATCATTTCTCTTTTTTCCTCTAGACTTATATTTATTTTATTCAAAACAGGCTCTATCTGATCTTTTGTGCAATCAATAAAAAACTCTTTAGAAATTTCATTAAAATTTAAGAGTTTATCATCTTTCCAACCATATTTTTTTGCCCAGTATTCTACATCTATACTTTGAGATTCGTATTCTATACTTCCTCTTGCATCTGCATGAATACTAGCATATAAATGAGGATACAAGGCCACAGAAGCTATTGCAGCGTCTAATACTCCTTCATTTTTCGATATATGTTGTATGTGCATATGACCACTTAAATTTAATCTTACATTATGGTCACTAAATAACTTGATTAACTTAGAGCTATTTGATATCTTATAGCCTGATATAAACATCTTATTGTGTGCAAGTATATTTTGATGCGTAACCGAAATAACCGATAAGTTATTAATACTAGCTATATTGAGCATTTTTTCAATCCATTTATATGTTTGATTTGATATATGTAGATCATTTTGTCCACAGCTGGTTTCTATCATCAAGATACACTGGAAATTATTTATCATATACATATAGCTAAGAGAATTCTTATCCCTTCCTATCACTTTTGGATCTTCATCAGAATAGGAAAACTCCGAATAAATCTCCTTAAACTCTTCTTTACTTACAGAATCAACTCTTTTTTCCTCATCAAGTATAAAACTTTTAGCTTTTTCATTGTCTATATCGTGATTCCCTGGAATTATCAAAACATCTATACCTTTATCTTTTAAGATTTTAAACTTCTTTGCTATCTTTTGATGACTTGCTTTTTCACCATTGTAGCTAATATCACCGCTGACTATTATTGCATCTGGCTTTTTCTTAATCATCTCTAATATGAAAGAGTCTAAAACTTGATCTATATATCTAACCGTCTTAGCATCTCCCTTTTCCACATTCCTCACAAATGCTTGACCGTAGTCTGTCAAACTTGGATCTAAATAGTGAATATCGCTTATATGAACCAAATCTAGCTCATTGGAATTCTGATCAAAATCTATATGAGGTATAGTTTTTTCAATCAGTCTTCTTGATTTTTTTCTTTTTTCTATCAAAAATATAAAACTAGCAACTATTACTATCATTAAAATTATAAAAGTCACAAGAACCACCTTCCTTATAAAGTATTCGATATTTATTTTAATACTATTTATCTCTTAGCATCATAATTACCCTTTATATTGTCTATATTTTTCTATTACTTAGTTTTTTGCTACTTATTATTTTATATTTCATTTGATTGAACTACTATACTTACCTATAATTATCTATCTCTTAAGTTTAGCAATTTACTTGAATCTATATATTTACTTGGATTTTTCTATTGCCCGAATCTTTTTTGCTACTTAAATATTTTTTGTTTTTCAGTAAACTCCCATATACTTATTATAGACCATATAGAAAAAAATAGTAATTTCTATTCTTATTTTTATATAAAAGCATATATAATTAGTAAAATCCTTATAATTTTATAAAAAAAAGCTGTTTCCAAATCTAGATTTTCTAGTTTAGAAACAGCTTTAAGTGCGCCCGGCGGGACTCGAACCCACAACCCCTTGATTCGTAGTCAAGTACTCTATCCAGTTGAGCTACGAGCACATATCACAAAATAATACCTTTATATTATATCATATAAACTTTCTTTTTTCAAGTAATTAAAAGAAATAGTATCTACCTTTGTTTGTATTATCAAAAGTAGATACTATTTTTATTAGCTTTATTCATCAATCAATTTCTATTAATTAATGATGGCAAGAACCGTGATCACCGTGTCCAGCACAGTTTGCTCCCATATCTGATATAGTTCCATCAAGATATGACATAACTGCCTTTTCTGGGTCTCCTGCAACTCCTGAGAATGACTTTATACCCTTTGCTGCTAGTCCATCAACTGCTCCCTGTCCCATTCCAGAAGTAATTATAACATTAATATTGTTTTCAACTACGAATTCTGGCATTGTTGAGCAATGATTTCCCTGAGTATCTAGTTCCTCTCTAGATATTATCTTTCCATCTTCTACTGTGAAAACTGAAAAATTCTTAGCATGCCCAAAGTGACCGCAAATAACACCGTTTTCAGTTGTAACTGCTATTTTCATATTGTTGCCTCCTTAAATTATATTATCTTACTCCTATATTCTACAATAAAAAAACTTTTTATGCCATGATTTTCTAAATGTTTATGCAAATTACTTGCAATTATTTTTGGGCATAAAAAAACGAAGGCATTTTCCTTCGTAAACATATATATAAAAGGCGACACCCAGATTCGAACTGGAGATCAAGGAGTTGCAGTCCACTGCCTTACCACTTGGCTATGTCGCCATAATGTTATGATATATAAAAAAATGGATCATCGGGGGTTCGAACCCCGGACACCCTGATTAAGAGTCAGGTGCTCTGCCAGCTGAGCTAATGATCCATATTGGTTAGTAGCAATCTATCTTTAAAGAATGGTGGATCATCGGGGGTTCGAACCCCGGACACCCTGATTAAGAGTCAGGTGCTCTGCCAGCTGAGCTAATGATCCGTAATATGGTAGCGGTAACGGGACTTGAACCTGTGACCTTCCGGGTATGAACCGGACGCTCTAGCCAACTAAGCTATACCGCCACGTTATCACAAAATAATGGTGCCTAGAGGCGGAATCGAACCACCGACACGGGGATTTTCAATCCCCTGCTCTACCGACTGAGCTATCCAGGCAACTATTATGGCGGAGAGGGTGGGATTCGAACCCACGGTGCCGTAAAGCATCACTGGTTTTCAAGACCAGCTCCTTAAACCACTCGGACACCTCTCCATAAATATTAGATTACGTAAATATATTAAATTTTAATTGGCTGGGGATGCGGGACTCGAACCCACGGATGCATGAGTCAAAGTCATGTGCCTTACCGACTTGGCTAATCCCCAACATCATTATTATTTATAAATGAGCGCACAGGGATTCGAACCCCGGACACACGCCTTAGAAGGGCGTTGCTCTATCCAACTGAGCTATGCACCCAAATTCTTAAAATTTTGTCAATAAACTGGTGCGGATGAAGGGAGTCGAACCCCCACGCCAAAGGCGCTAGATCCTAAGTCTAGTGCGTCTGCCAATTCCGCCACATCCGCGCATCTTGTTTATTAAACTGGTGGAGGATGGTGGATTCGAACCACCGAAGTCGTAGACAACAGATTTACAGTCTGCCCCCTTTAGCCACTCGGGAAATCCTCCTAATGGAGCTGGTGATAGGACTTGAACCTACAACCTGCTGATTACAAGTCAGCTGCTCTACCAATTGAGCCACACCAGCATGTGTGTTTGTATAAAAATGGCGACCTGGAAGGGGTTCGAACCCTCGACCTCCAGCGTGACAGGCTGGCATTCTAACCAACTGAACTACCAGGCCGCATTATTAATATAATTTTGTATTTATTTTTGGTGGGAGTAACAGGGCTCGAACCTGTGACCCCCTGCTTGTAAGGCAGATGCTCTCCCAGCTGAGCTATACTCCCACATGGAGCGGGTGAAGGGGATCGAACCCTCACAGCTGGCTTGGAAGGCCAGAACTCTACCATTGAGCTACACCCGCGAAAAATAAATAAATGACTCCTAGGGGAATTGAACCCCTGTTACCGCCGTGAAAGGGCGGTGTCTTAACCGCTTGACCAAGGAGCCAGAAAAAAAAATGGTTGCGGAGAAAGGACTTGAACCTCTGACCTTCGGGTTATGAGCCCGACGAGCTACCAACTGCTCCACTCCGCGACATATGGATATTACTTTATATAATTTGTTAATTACATGGTGCCGAAGACCGGAATCGAACCGGTACGAAAGTATAAGTTTCGCAGGATTTTAAGTCCTGTGCGTCTGCCAATTCCGCCACTTCGGCATATTGAATATGGCTCCAAGGGTGGGGCTCGAACCCACAGCCTACCGGTTAACAGCCGGTTGCTCCACCATTGAGCTACCTTGGAATATATGGAGGCGACGTCCAGATTCGAACTGGAGATCAAGGAGTTGCAGTCCACTGCCTTACCACTTGGCTACGTCGCCATATATTGTTACCATATTAAAAATAAAAACTGGGGTGGGTAAAGAGATTCGAACTCTCGATCTCCAGAGCCACAATCTGGCGCTTTAACCAACTAAGCTATACCCACCATGGTCGAGGTGAAGGGACTCGAACCCCCGGCCCCATGGTCCCAAACCACGTGCGCTACCAAACTGCGCTACACCTCGATATTAAAACTATTTAATTAAAATTAAATGGTGGACCATCAGGGACTCGAACCCCAGACCTACCGGTTATGAGCCGGGCGCTCTAACCAACTGAGCTAATGGTCCAAATAATCTTGGTAGCGGTAACAGGACTTGAACCTGTGACCTTCCGGGTATGAACCGGACGCTCTAGCCAACTAAGCTATACCGCCACATATTATTCTTAAATGGTGGATCATCGGGGGCTCGAACCCCGGACACCCTGATTAAGAGTCAGGTGCTCTCCCGGCTGAGCTAATGATCCACGTTATAATTAAATTGGCAGGGGATGAGGGATTTGAACCCCCGAATGTATGAGTCAGAGTCATATGCCTTACCGCTTGGCGAATCCCCTACATTATATGGTGAGCGCACAGGGATTCGAACCCCGGACACACGCCTTAGAAGGGCGTTGCTCTATCCAACTGAGCTATGCACCCACATAAGTATTGGTTTTATATTGGAGCGGGAAACGAGATTCGAACTCGCGACATCGACCTTGGCAAGGTCGCGCTCTACCACTGAACTATTCCCGCTCATTTAATCTTTAATTATAAGTAATAAACTGGTGCGGATGAAGGGAGTCGAACCCCCACGCCAAAGGCGCTAGATCCTAAGTCTAGTGCGTCTGCCAATTCCGCCACATCCGCGCATCTTGTTTATTAAACTGGTGGAGGATGGTGGATTCGAACCACCGAAGTCGTAGACAACAGATTTACAGTCTGCCCCCTTTAGCCACTCGGGAAATCCTCCTAATGGAGCTGGTGATAGGACTTGAACCTACAACCTGCTGATTACAAGTCAGCTGCTCTACCAATTGAGCCACACCAGCATGTGTGTTTGTAATAAAAAATGGCGACCTGGAAGGGGTTCGAACCCTCGACCTCCAGCGTGACAGGCTGGCATTCTAACCAACTGAACTACCAGGCCGCATTATTATATTATATTGTTTCTATGGTGGGAGTAACAGGGCTCGAACCTGTGACCCCCTGCTTGTAAGGCAGATGCTCTCCCAGCTGAGCTATACTCCCACATGGAGCGGGTGAAGGGGATCGAACCCTCACAGCTGGCTTGGAAGGCCAGAACTCTACCATTGAGCTACACCCGCGTATTATATTATGACTCATAGGGGATTTGAACCCCTGTTGCCGCCTTGAGAGGGCGGAGTCTTAACCACTTGACCAATGAGCCTTAGTCATTGATTCTCAAGTACCTTAAACGATTTATCAACTGCTGTCCCTTTGGACAAGTATTATAATACCAAAGTATAATCTAATTGTCAATAGAATTTATGACTTTTTTTTGGATATTTCATTTTTTTTGATTTTCATTTGAAAACTTGCCTATAAATTTACGTTTTTATTTATTTAAGCTACTTTTATAGTATAAGCTATTAATTTAATTATTAGAAGGCTTTTTCTCACTTATTAAGAATATCTTAAGATTCCATAATGTTTTATGTAATTTGCTTTTAATTCCCATTATAATGTTCTATAATCATATATGAAATTGATAAAAATGTATAGCATATATACTTACTTAATTAATATTTATTGAGTTTGCTTGAGATTCAAGTACAATAGTGTTAGATTTTTAAGTTTTATTATGTGATATTTATTTATATATATAGAAAGGAGGCGGCTTAATAGCCAAACATAATATGAAAAAAGTATTGATAATGACTGCTTCTACTGGTGGTGGACATAACAGAGCTGCCAAGGCCATCGTAGAAGAATTGGAAATGAGAACTTTTAATGGTGAAAAAATAGAATGTAAGATTATAGATAGCTTTAAGCTTGTAAATCAAACTGTAGACAAGGTTATATCAGAAGGATATGAAATGTCAGCAAAGTATACTCCATATGCTTATGGTAAAATTTATAATTTATCTGACAAAAAATTCTTTTCAAGCAATGAGTTTAAGAATAATCCCCTATCTATAATGATGGCAAGAAAGTTTAAAAAGATGATTAGAGAGGAACTTCCTGATCTGATTATAAGTACACATGCCTTCCCTTCAGTTGCACTTAGCAGACTTAAAAAGGGTGCAAGGGGTGAAGATTTAGGAGAAGCATTTGATGAGTTTGTAGCAAAATCAAAGGAAGAAACTTATAACTTCCCTCCACTGATTTCTGTACTTACAGATTATACAGCTCACTCTTCTTATCTACAAGATGAGATAGATTTTTATATATGTGGTGATGAATATGTAAAAGAACTTCTTATAGAGGATGGTATTCCTGAAGATAAAATAAAACCATTTGGTATACCTGTTGAAAAATCTTTTATGGAAAATAGACCTAGAGAGGAAGTTTTAAAAGAGCTTGGATTGGACCCTTCAAAGAAAACTGTACTTCTTATGGGAGGTAGCTTTGGAGCAGGAAATATCAAGGGCACACTGGACGAAATTTCTCAGATAGATCGTGATTTTCAAGTTCTTGTAGTTACTGGTAGAAACGAATCCTTAAAAAACAGTCTGGAATCAAGGGTATCAGATTATGATACAAATATTGATATAAAGATTATCGGTTTTACCAATATAATGAACGACATTCTTTCTGCTACAGATATATTAGTTACAAAGCCAGGTGGCTTGACTACTACAGAAGCTCTGCTAAAGGATGTTCCTATGGTAATTCCTTACTTTATACCAGGACAAGAAGGTGAAAACCTTGATTTTTTAACAAACTGTGGTGTTGCTATCAGAACAACAGATAAATTTTCTATAAAATCTGTAATAAAAGTTTTAATAGACAATCCAAACAGACTTAATAGGTTAAAAGAAAATATAAAAGAAATTAAAAAGCTTAACTCTTCAGAGAATATAGCTAAGTTATCTCTAGAGATTTTCGAAAAATACAAAGTTGATTACTCTTCTTTGCTAAACAAGAAAAATGCTCTAAAAAAACTTGAACACAACGGACTACTAAACTTTAGCTCTCTTTTTTCTTTTTTTTTATAAAAGGCAAGAGACAAAGATTTAAATTCAAATTTTAAAGCAAAGATAAATAAATTAATAATATAAAAAGGTTGGGGAATTTCCCCAACCTTTTCTTTTGCTATTTTTTAATCGGCGGCTCATAGTAATCTTCTTCATAGTCATATTGAAAATGCCTAGCATTATTTCTAAATGCACTACTATCATTTACTCTTTTGTATCTCGAATTTTTTTTTGCCGCACCGACCTTTTTTTTATTGTGTCTCTTTTTAATTAGAAGGTCTGTTGCTTTATTTTCATCATAGCTTTCCAAATATATCACCTCTAATTTATATTTCTCTTCTTCCTTCCAATGCCTTGGATATAGTCACATCATCTGCATATTCCAAATCTCCACCTACTGGAAGACCATGGGCTATTCTAGTTACCTTAATCCCCATAGGCTTTACAAGACGTGATATATACATAGCTGTAGCTTCTCCTTCTATTGTTGGATTAGTCGCCATTATGAGTTCTTTTATAGTACCATCTCCCAATCTAGAAATTAATTCCTTAATATTTAACATTTCAGGACCAATTCCATCCATTGGAGATATTACTCCATTCAACACATGATATTTTCCATTGTAATCTTTAGTTCTTTCCATTGCTGCAACATCTCTAGGATCTTCAACCACACATATAGTAGATGAATCCCTATGAGAATTTGCACATATCGGGCAAATGTCAGAATCAGAAATATTACAACATTGTTTGCAGTATTTTATTTCTTTTTTTACATCTACAAGCGCCTTAGATAGTCCTTCAACATCTGCTGGGTTCATATTTATAACATGAAATGCCAGTCTTTGAGCCGTTTTTCTACCTATACCAGGTAGCTTTGAAAACTCATTGATCAGTCTATCTATTGGTTCACTATAGTTTTCCATATTTTATAAATGAGTCCCCTTTTCTTATTAGAAAGGTAGATTCATTCCTCCAGTGTACTTACTCATTTGAGATTTTTGTATTTCTTCTATTTCTCTTATAGCCTGATTTACTGCACTCAAAACAAGATCTTGTAGCATCTCTACATCATCTGGATCAACTACTTCTGGCTTAATTTCTATATCTGTGACTTCCTTCTTTCCATTCATCTTTACTATTACTGCTCCACCACCTACAGAAGCTTCTACTTCCTTTTCTTCTAGTTCTGCCTGTGATTTTTCCATATCAGCCTGCATCTTCTGAGCCTGCTTTAATAGGTTGTTCATATTCATTCCGCCTGGCATCTTTCCGCCAAATCCGCCTTTTTTAGCCATTTTAATTCCTCCTCATTATCCTTAATTTTAATTTTTTGTATTCTATTTTGAAATAATCATATGTAGCTTATTTTACCGTAATTATAGCCACCATGCAACTTTTATATAATACTAATCTTGAATCTCTAAATTATCCCCCAAACTTTCTTTTAGGGTTTTTATAGCATCATCTATGTGCTCTTCCTCTTTATCCTCATCTTTTGGACCTTCAAAGCTCATATTTGCCAGATCTTTTTCAAGAATAAATCTAGGTTCTATATTTAGACCAAACACTTTTCTCATAGTAGCCTTTATATAGGCATAATTTTCATCTTCATTTAGTCTATCAATAGCAAATGTAAATCCCTCATTAAATATTACATAAAGAATCTCATTTTTATACTTCAAGTCTAGTTTTTCCACTAAAAATGCTCTCAAAGGCATCTTTTTATCGACCCTCATCTGCTCCAACATTCTATCCCAATCATCTACTATATCTTGTAACTCTTCATTATCTAATATATCAACTTTATCATCTACTACTATTGGATCATCCGCTTTCAAGCTTGCACTTGCAATATTTGATAAACTTTGTTCTTCACTTGTATATTGAGCATAAGCCGAAGCATTGGGAGCCACTATATTTGATGTTATATTTATTTTGCCATCTTCTACTATTTTTTCTATATTTTCCAACCTTTTAATTAAAGACTGACTTGTATTGTCAGTGGATGGAGAAGATAACTTCATTATATAGATTTCAAGAGTCATTCTCTGGTTTGTTGAATACTTTAATCTATCCATCAACTCTGATAAAATTGACAATATCCTAATTATTTCTTCCATTTCTATAGAATTAGCCAGATTTGTAATTTCTTCTGCATATTCTTTAGAAAGATCCATAAAATCATCCGCTTTATTGAATATCTTTATCATCATTAAACTTCTAAAAAAAGAACTTGTATCTTGAACTAATATCTTAAGATCCTTACCCCACATAAAATAATCGTCTATCAACTTCATAGATTCCGATATATTAGAATCTAATATTGCTCTTGCAAAATCTAAAAGCTGAGAAGGATCTGCTGAGCCTAATAAGTCTAATACATCCTTAGCCGAAAGTTTCCCAGATGTAAAAGCAACACATTTATCCAGTATACTAAGAGCATCTCTGACAGATCCCTGCCCATTTCTTGCTATTATTTTCAATGCATCTTCGTTTATATCTACATCTTCGGACTCACAAATTAACTTCATATGTTGCATCAATGTTTCTATAGATACTCTCTTGAAATCAAATCTCTGACATCTAGAAAGTATTGTTGCTGGAATTTTATTTGGTTCAGTCGTTGCTAAAATAAAAATAACATAGGAAGGTGGTTCTTCTAATGTTTTTAAAAGAGCATTAAATGCTCCTTGAGACAACATATGAACCTCATCTATTATATATACCTTATATTTAGAATTGTTGGGAGTGTATTTCACTGTATCTCTTAACTCTCTGATATCATCTACACTGTTATTTGATGCAGCATCTATTTCTATAACATCTAAATTTGATCCATCTAATATACTCTCGCACACTTGACATTCATTGCAAGGTATAGGTGACTCTCCTGTACAATTCACTGCTCTTGAAAGTATCTTTGCAGTAGTTGTCTTACCAGTACCTCTAGTACCACAGAAAAGATATGCATGACTTAAACTATCATTTTTTATCTGATTTTTTAAGGTTCTTACTATATGTTCCTGACCTATGACATCATCAAATATGAGAGGCCTATACTTTCTATACAAAGCCTTGTGCATTATATCCCTCCAAAAAAAATAATCCCATTAACTGGGATTTGAATTTATATGTTTAAAGCTGTACACCATTCATCGACACCTAGCTCTGACCGTTGCCTATGTAGTTGGCTACTTACAGGCTTCCCTAAGGCACACAAAAATGATCACTTACCGCTGCTTTCTTCCGAATCTGACGGAGTTCATGAGTTTTCATTGCTTAGGACCTGTATATCAACACTACTTGCATAGGACTGCATCATTGATAGAATTGCCTCCGAATGGAATTCAACCCCACTGAAGCGGATTGTGGGTTACAGGGCACCGCTATCTCCCCATCTAGTACAGCAAAATTATAACCAATATTGTAGTCTAACATACTAATTTCAATCTAAGTTAATAACAAAATTGAAACTATAAAAATGTAATTTAACATAGCTAATTACATTTTAAATAATATCATATAGAAGAAAAATATTCAATAGTTAAGATAAATAAGATTAAATTTTTCAGAAAAAACCTTTATTATTCTAAATTTTCTAAAAAAAGTATTGACTTTCATTATCGATAAGTGTTATCATTGATTTAAATAATCTATATTCAAATTGTTGTATATAGATTATAACTATAGTTTTGTAGGAGGTAACTATATGTCAGAAGAAAAAAAAGCATTTGGATGTGGTTCAAAAACTAATTCCAACAACAATAAAGTAGAAGAAACTAATAAAAATATAGAAGAATCAATTATAAAGGAGGAAACACAGAATATGTTAAAAATAGGAAAACCGGCTCCGGACTTTGAAGTTCCAGTCTATCATAACGGAGAATTTACAAGTGTTAAATTAAGTGATTATAAGGGAAAATGGGTACTTCTTTGCTTCTACCCAGGAGACTTTACATTTGTCTGAGCTACTGAAGTATCAGCAGTTGCTGATAGATATAAGGAATTTCAGGATATAGATGTAGAAGTAATTTCAATGAGTGTTGATAGCGTATTTGTACACAAGGTATGGAATGATACTGAACTTTCAAAGATGGTAGACGGTGGAGTACCTTACAAGATGGGCTCTGATGCTGGCGGTGAAGTTGGAAAGATGTATGGAATATACGATGATGAAGGTAAGGTGGATACTAGGGGTAGATTTATAATAGATCCAGACGGAATAGTACAGGCATTTGAAGTACTAACTCCTCCAGTTGGAAGAAATGTATCTGAAGCTCTAAGACAGATTCAAGCATACCAGCACGTTAGAAAGCACAAGGGTGCAGAGGTTACTCCTTCAGGATGGCAGCCAGGAAAGAAGACTCTAAAGCCAAGCCCAGACTTAGTATCAAACGTTTGGAAGCATTGGACTGTAGATGACGCAAAATAAGAAATATATAAATAATTAAATCCTTTTTGTAATATCAAAAGAGCTAGGTAAATTTACCTAGCTCTTTTTTCTAACTTCTATTTAATTATCTAAATCCATCTAGATCATAACCTTTATCAAAATCTACTGAGTACTCAACATTTGACAGATTTAATTCACCAAGAATATCCATAGGAATCCCGTTCCTATCAAATTTACTAGCATTTACTTCATAGCTAGAATTGTTATCTTTTATTGTTTCTTCATTTACTTTTAACTTTTTCAGCTCATTTTCTACATTTTTAGATACTGACTTTTCTCCACCAACTATAATTACATTTTTTATATCCTTATTTTTTATGTAATTGGCTGTATCTTCATTTAATCTATTTGGCTGAGTTAAAAGTACTACTCCATTGTTTTGAGTTGCTACTAAACTTGATGATAAGGCATCTGGATAATCTTCTCCATTTACTAAAACAACTGTATTAACTCTTTTGTTAAATACTGTTTCATATGCTTTTGCAATTTCTACAGATGTTTTATATCTATTATTTCCATATATTCTACCTGAGTAATATCCATCATTATAAACTAATCCACCTTGATATTGATCGTGTGTAGAAAACTCCCCTGAAACAGAATTAAATCCACCTATTATATATTGCCAGTTATAAGGATTCTTTAAATATTCTATATCTGAATAATCTCGATTATACACTGATTTCATTCCCATAAGATACGTCGCTTGACTTCTTATAGATTCTGATAAAAAAGGTATTGATGATAATAAATCTGGATACTTTAAATCATTTATCAATATCCCAGTTCCCTCTCCTCTTGGTTGACCTTCAAAAAATGTTGAAAATATCTTACCATCAATATTACCTTCTATTTCGCCAAAATAACTAATACCATCGTAAAATCTTTCAATTTTGATACTTTTAGATTTCAATGTATTATCTATACTTTTATCTAATATATTATAGTCCCCCATAATATAAACTCTATTAACATTTAATCTCTTTAATTCATTTAATATATCACTTCTTACTCCATGCTTAGGGTTCACAAAGTAAGGTACTTTCAAAGAAGATGCCATATAACTACCATACAGAGCCGTTCTAAAATCATTTCCACTAGCTATTACCGCAAGATTACCGTTTGCACTGTTCATATACTTTTTATTAGCATTTACCGTTGTTTCATATCTGTCCCATCCAGATACTCTGCTAATATTAATCTTTTCATCAGCATTTGATATCGCTAAACTAGATAAAAACAACATAATTCCAAGACATACTGATACTAATTTTTTCATAAATAATCTCCTTTTAAATTATATTTTAACTTTTGTTATAACATATATAATTATTTGCTTAATTATAAAAACATCACTCTTCCTTATTTCAATTTTAAATTATTATCTATTAATTCTTTCTTAATTTACTTTTAAATTTTTCAGCTCATTTTCTACATTTTTAGATACTGACTTTTCTCCACCAACTATAATTACATTTTTTATATCCTTATTTTTTATGTAATTGGCTGTATCTTCATTTAATCTATTTGGCTGAGTTAAAAGTACTACTCCATTGTTTTGAGTTGCCACTAAACTTGATGATAAGGCATCTGGATAATCTTCTCCATTTACTAAAACAACTGTGTTTTTATAAGGAATACGATCGTATATATATTCTCCATTTTGATTTACATTCCCAAATTCCGTACCTTCGAAAGTTTTAAATGTTTCAGCTATCTTAACAGCAGTCTCGTATCTATTAGCCCCATCAAACCTTTTTCCAAGTGGAACTATAGGAATATATTCGGGAATAGTATTCATTCCACCTACTACATATTCATAATCATCAATCGGTCTATTCCAATCTCCATAATCAATTAAGTCAAATCCAAATCTCCTAGACATTTCTGATGCAAATGGAGCAACAGAAAGCATATCAGGAAATTTATTCATATTAATCAACATTTTATGATATTCACCAGTATCAAAAGTAAAGTTGATAATTTGACTAGTAACTCTTAATGTTGGTATTATAACTCCTTGCTCTCCTGGAACGATATCCTTTATTCTTTCAGATTTAATTTTATTATTTTTTAAAGTATTATCAATACTTTTATCTAATACACTATAGTCCCCCATAATATAAACTCTATTAACATTTAATCTCTTTAATTCATTTAATATATCACTTCTTACTCCATGCTTAGGGTTCACAAAGTAAGGTACTTTCAAAGCAGATGATAAGTAACTTCCACAAAAAGCCGTTCTAAAATCATTTCCACTAGCTATTACCGCAAGATTACCGTTTGCACTGTTCATATACTTTTTATTAGCATTTACCGTTGTTTCATATCTGTCCCATCCAGATACTCTGCTAATATTAATCTTTTCATCAGCATTTGATATCGCTAAACTAGATAAAAACAACATAATTCCAAGACATACTGATAATAATTTTTTCATAAATAATCTCCTTTTAAATTATATTTTAATCTATATTAATTTTTATTATAGCATATCACATCGCTTGATTTTGTATTATTCTAAATAATAAAAATAAATAATCAAAATTATAAATTTTTATTATTTATTAACTTTTACAAAAATGATATTTTTAAATTTACTCAATAAAAAAGAGCAGTCATCAACTGCTCCTTTGTTTTACAAGTATATATTGCTTTTTTATATTATTTTCTAATATTAATCCATTACTTATATTTTCTATGTATATAAATTAATATCATATCTATGTATCTAATGTCATTTCTACATATTTATATCAACTTATCTAAATATATATGAAGTCATTGATAGTGAGCCCATCATACAACCTTCATTAAATACTTCTATACTATCCTCTTTATCCACTACACCCAAAGCATATATTAGCGGCAAGAAGTGTTCCAAGGTCTTGAAGGACTTCTCATGAGATGCACCAGCACTCTTATAGTCTATAACCTTTGAAAAATCTCTACTCAATATACTTTCCTTGATATATCTATCAAATTCATAGGCTCAGTCATAGCCATCTATCTCTGGATTTATCAATCTAAGATTATGTACAACATTTCCACTTCCAAGAATCAAATACCCTTCTTTTCTGAACTTATATAGCTTCTTTGCTATTTCGAAGTGTTCATTGACAGATACAGATCCGTCTACGCTCAACTGAACTACTGGAATATCTGCCTTTGGATACATCTTACAAAGCACCGCCCAAGTTCCATGATCTATTCCCCAAGAGTTATCTATCTTTACTCCATCAATTGCTCTTTTAATCTCTTTTGCCAAAGACTTGCTACCCTCAACTGGATACTTAAATGCGTATAGCTCTTCTGGAAATCCATACATATCATATATCTGTTTTGGATGACTTTTATCATTTGTATATTTACCATTAGTATACCAGTGTGCCGATATACAAATAATTCCATTTGGTCTAGGAATAATATTTGCTACTTCTGACCACTTTTTAGTGTACTCATTATCTTCTATAACATTCATCGGACTTCCATGCCCAACAAACATAGCTGGCATCTTCATAATAACAACTCCTTTGCTAACACACATACCAACAAATCACAAATACCTTCTAATTATATTCTGATTATCTTATTACCTTTACAAATACGAATAAAGCTATTAGCACAATATCATATATCAAATCTAGTACTTTAAGATTAATAATCAAGATTTGTCTATAAATATATCTCATCTTTCAGCTTCTCAATACTTAAGTTTACAACTTTAATTCCAAGCTTACTATTATTATATCCATAATATCTATTAATATACAATTTTACATATTATATTTTATGTATTGTAAATTCCTAAATGAAATACTAATATAGTCTATATTTTTAAAATAAACTCTATTCATGTAGCTTTTACAAATCAATAAATTGCTTTAATCAGTTTGTTTTCAATATTAATTTTTATTATTTATTTGTATTTAATTGACAATGTTGCTAAAATATATTTATAGATTAAAATATCAAAAATATATTTTAGCATAAAATTTAAATCACAAAAATAGTTATTGTGATTTAAAAAATTAAAGAAACAAAAATTTTAAACTCAATCTGAATTACTTAATTTATCTGGCTTGTCTCGTAACTAGCTCACTTCTATAGAAATTAGTAATAGATTGCCTAACTTTGAGTCTTTAAAGAAAACAAACAATGCCTTTAATGTTTAAGTTAATGTTATCAGCCCATAGTGTTACTTATTTACAAATAACAGAGTAAACTCGGCTCTAACATTGAATATTTTATATGTAGGAGGATGTTTTATGAAGGAAATTGAAGGTAATATAATGCCTTATATATTTATAAAATTTTGCGATAAAATTGAATATGCTAAAGATATTTGCAATGGTGATTTGTACTCTAATACAATTGACTATTTTAGAGAAGTTGAACTTAATACAGGGAATAGTTCCCAGGGTGATAAAAATGAGTTAACTCTAAATCCGATACCATCATCAATTAAAATTTTAGATATTGAAACTGATGAACTACTTGGTGAAGCTGATTCCATAGCTAATATAAGGTTTGATAGCGACTCTAAAAAACCTATTGTATCATTAGTTGGAATCGAAATAAAAAGCATGGAAAAACTAGACTATGCAGAAAATAATTCTTACTATTTAAAGCTTCCTTTTACTGATTCTGAGATTTCTAAAATGTCTGATTCATTTGGTAAGTACTGTGTAATTATAGATCCACCTGAGCTTTATAATAATTTATACATATATAGTAAACTTAATGGAATATATACATGTATAAATAAAGTTAATTATAATTCTAATTCTAAGGAACATATTAATTGTTTTTTTAATGAAAGCGTTAATCGATTTTTCTATAAAGAATCTAAATTTAGTTATCAAAGAGAGTATAGAATTCTTTTTGATATGAAGTTACCTTGTGATCATTTTATAAAAATTGGTAAAATAGCAAATTCAAAGATTTTTAAGAGTGAAGATCTTAAAAACTTAATATTCTCTAAAGACTTTAAAATATTTCAAAAAAACATTTGATTTTAAGCTTATAATAGTGATGATAACATGATTAATTGTGCCAATGGTGAATAAAATATTTCAAAATCTAAGTTTGATGAAAATTAGAAATCTATTAATTAGTAAACTATAATAATGACCACATATTTAAAACTGTATTAAATAGAGCTGTAAAAATATATAATATTGAGAAATTATGTTATATTTGAATACCTTTCTAAGTATAAGATACCTTATTTAAAGCATTTTTTAACTTTAGAAGAACAAAGCAAGAAGCTGTAGAAACTATAAATAATATATTTAACTTTTAGAGAGGATTAAAACCTCTCTTTTTGTAGCCTAATTTTATAATTTACTGTGTTACTAGTTACAGTTCTATTATTTAAGTATTAAAAAAACTACTAATATCTAAAGTTAGTAGTTCCAATATATTCTATGAATTTTAATTTGGCGGAGAGAGAGGGATTTGAACCCTCGGTGCAGTTGCCCACACACTCGCTTTCCAGGCGAGCCCCTTAAGCCACTCGGACACCTCTCCACTTAATAAATATTGTATCTTTATATATCATATCCTTTTTAAAATAATTTAATCAGGAATTAATATTTAATACAGTATAAGATTGAATCTCACACCTTTATGATAATAACATAAAATCATACTTTTAGTAAGTATCTTTAGTGCTTTTTTTATTATTTTTCTTTTTTTCTTTTCTTCTTTCTTTAAAAAAGCTAGTCAACAGCCTAGAAGCTTCTTCTTCCATTATTCCAAAATGTGATTCTACCTTGCTATCTATTAGAAACTCCCTTTGAAATTTATTGTGCTTGTCTACTTTTTTATTTTTATTGTGACTGGCAGCTATATATAGAGACTTGATTCTTGCGTTGACTATTGCCCCACTACACATAAAGCACGGTTCCATAGTTACGTATATCTCACAATCAAAAAGTCTCCATCTGTTTAGATTTTTCTGAGCATCTTTTATTGCCATAATCTCCGCATGATTAATAGAATCTCTGCTAATTTCTACACTGTTAAATCCTCTGCCTACTATTTTATCTTCATAGACTATCACAGCACCGATTGGAGTTTCTTTTAATGAGTATGCTTTTTTAGCTTCTAGTAATGCTTCGGTCATAAAGTATTCTTCTCTATTCATAGTTTCTCTCTCTTATATTTTTATTGGATATAGTTTCTACATAGACTAGTATATCTTAAAAAAATATTTCGTCAAATCTAATTTGATTTTTACTTAAAGTTTCATTATTCCCGACATGATGCACACCCCTTTTGCACCATTTTCTACTGCCAAATATGCGTTTTGAGGCGTTATTCCACCTATTGCATAGATTGGTATCTCTACTGATGAACAAAGCTCTCTTAGAAGCTTTAACCCTCTTGGCTCTAGTCCCTTTTTACAGTCAGTTTCAAATATATGCCCAAATATAAGATAGCTTGCTCCTAGACTTTCAGCTCTTTTGGCTTCGTCAATACTATGAACTGATACACCTATTTCTTTATAGCATTTAAAAAATTTATCCAAACTTTTATTATCTTTTTCTTCTGAATCTATTTTTTCGCATATTTCTTCAAATATATATAGTGGAAGATGGATTTTTCCACCTTCCATATATAGAGCATCTTTATAATAAGAATGGGCAAATAGATCTATATTGTATTTTGATGATATCTTAAGTATATTTTTATATAAACTCTTATAACTGCTTTCACTTAAATCTTTTTCTCTCAATACAATTGAATCAATTTCAAAGTCCTTTAAAAAATCTATCATCTTTGAATCTTTCAATATATTTTTACTAGAAAAATCATCATTTTTAAAAACTATTTTTTTATTAAAATTTACTTGGTCATCTTTTTTTGAATTTTTTCTAGAAAGCAAATAATTATAAAATATCTTTTCAACTGTAATATCCAAAGAAGTCTGGCATAAACTTCTATTGCTTATTATTTTTAGTTTTATCATCAAATCCTCCTATTAGCCCATTTTATTTTACTTTCCTATTGCTAGATTTATATAATCACTCATCACTGGCTGAAGTCCAGCATCTTTTATTGCCTGAAATACTTCATCTACATTCCTAGGATCTGATATTTCAAACTGTTCATCGCCCTTTTCTTCAGCTACTTCATCTGAGTGACTTCCTATACCTGTACTTACTCCTGCCGATACTTTTGTAGCTGCTATCTTGATTATATTGTCCCTAAATCCTGCTCTTTCCCTAGTTGATACAGTGATATTGGCAAAGGGAAGAAATATTCTATATGCACATATTATTTGAAGGAGCTGCCTTTCATGTACATCTTTAGGGTTTATTTTGTCATTATTTATAATAGGTCTAAGTCTTGGACAAGATAGTGCAATCTCTGCATGAGGATACTTTTGCTGAATTAGATATGCGTGATATCCTGTAGCAAAAGCATCTTTTCTAAACTGATCCAGTCCCAAAAGTGCAGCAAAACCTACACCTCTCATTGATCCCATCAATGCTCTTTCCTGTGCGTTTGCCCTGTATGGAAATATTCTCTTATGTCCTGCTAAGTGTAGTGTTTCATACTTATCAGAATTATATGTTTCCTGAAACACAGTTACATAGTCGGCACCACAAGAATTAAGATAGGCGTATTCATCAGAGTTAACTGGATAAATTTCCAAACCTACCATATTAAAATATTTACTAGCTAATCTACAAGCTTCCCCAATATACTCTACATCAGAAAATTTTCTACTCTCTCCTGTAAGTATAAGTATTTCTTGCAATCCTGTTTGAGCTATTGCCTTCATTTCTTTTTCTATTTGTTCAAAATTTAGTTTTGACCTTTTTATTTTATTGTGTGAGTTGAATCCGCAATATATACAGTAATTTTCACAGTAATTTGATATATATAATGGTGTAAACATATAAATTGAGTTTCCAAAATGCTTTCTTGTCTCCTTTTGAGCTCTAATTGCCATATCTTCTAGAAATTCTTCTGCTGCTGGAGATAAAAGTGCTTGAAAGTCTCTTGGAGATATATTTTCTTTTGACAAAGCTTCTTTTACATCTGCTCTAGTAAAATTATCTGCATCAAAGTCATTCATAGAAGATATCACCCTATCTAAAATATCAGAATCTATCTCTTCCATTCCTTCTAAATATTTCATATGATCTATTCTTTTCATTTTTTACCTCCTAATCTTCTAAAAAACCTGTAAGTGGTGAAGATGCTACTGCACCACGATCAATTACTCTTCCCATCTTGGCTAGATATGCCTTTCTACCAGCATTTATAGCATCTTTAAATGCCTCTGCCATCATAAGAATATCTTCTGATGTTGCTATGGCTGTATTTGCCATAATAGCTGCTGCTCCCATTTCCATAGCTTCACACGCTTGAGACGGTCTTCCTATGCCAGCATCTACTATGACTGGAAGATCTATTTCATCTATCAATATCTGTATAAATTCTTTTGTTGCTAAACCTTTATTAGATCCTATTGGTGATCCTAGAGGCATAATACATGCTGCTCCTGAATTTTTTAAATCTCTTGCCACATTTAAATCTGGATACATATATGGCATAACTATAAAACCTTCTTTAGCAAGTATTTCTGTTGCCTTAATAGTTTCTTCATTGTCTGGCAACAAGTATTTAGAATCTCTTATTACCTCTATTTTTATGAAATCACCACAGCCACATTCACGTGATAGCCTTGCTATTCTTACAGCCTCTTCAGCATTTCTAGCTCCAGATGTATTTGGCAAAAGTGTTACTCCTTCTGGTATATGGTCCAATATATTTTCTACATCACCAGCAACAGCCCTTCTAAGAGCAAGTGTAATCATCTGTGCATCTGCATATTTTACTGCACTTTCTATTAAGTCAAGAGAGTATTTTCCTGATCCTAATATAAAACGTGAGTCAAACTCTCTTCCAGCTATTATTAATTTATCATCCATATTATTTACCTCCAAAAACTATAATTATTTTTTCTTTTTACTTTCTTCCAGTATTAATTCTAAGACAAGGTTTGCCTGATGAGCAGCACAAAGATTAACTCTAGGGGCCATCATTCCTGAATACTCTTCATAATCTCTAAATCCGTCTCCACAAATATAGAGATTTTTCATTACTCTTTTTGTTTTTATTCCATTTGAATCTCCAACACCAGCCATTCCAGAAGCGGAAATAATATATTTTTCTGGATAGCTTTCCAAAATTTTATTTACTAACATAGCCTTGCTATCTGCATCATCTAAGGCTTCTACTATGTATTTTTCGTCTTTTATAATATTATCTATATTTTTTTCCGTTATTTTTGTATTTTCTATTATCACTTCCACAAAAGGGTTTATTTTTTCTATTATATTTTTTATAGCTTGTGTTTTTTTCATATCTATATTTTCCAGTGTGTAGTATTGCCTATTTAAATTTGATATTTCTACATCATCAAAATCTATCAAATGCAAAGTTCCAATAGAACTTCTAGCAAGCATAACCGCTATGTTAGATCCTAAGCCACCTAATCCTAAAATACAGACTCTAGAAGATTGAAATATATCAGTTGAATCTTTTATATTTCTTTTTGATATTTCTTCTAAGCAAATATCCTCTAGCAAATTAGCCACCTCCCACAAAGCATACTATTTCTATTTTATCGCCATCAGAAAGTATGTATTGATCATAATTTCCTCTTTTTACAATATCCCCATTTAACTCTACAGCTATTTTATTTTCATCAAATTTTTCTGATCTTATAAATTCTAGCAAATTAACTGAGTCTATTTCATACTTTTTACCATTAACTTTTATCACAAATAATGCTCCTTTCTTATTTATTTCCATAAAAAAACGCACGAAGGGAAGCTACACCCGCGGTGGTGTACCCCTTCGTGCGAACATAATCAACACTCTAGTTAGGATTATACTATACAATTATCTATTATTCAAGGGTATATTCTTTATTTTCTATATTAATCAAATAATTCTATACATTCCTTTTATTTTTAACTTTTTACTTCTTAATATTAGTTTTTAAAAAAAATAACTAGAGTCTATAATATAATTATATAAAACTCTAGTTATGTATTGTTTTATTTAAATTTTACTGAAAGTTATAGTCTGATTTTATATTGAAAAAGGACTACTTTATAACATCACAGTTCATATATGGCTTTAGTATTTCTGGAACAACTACTGTACCATCAGCCTGCTGATAGTTTTCAAGTATAGCTGCTACAGTTCTACCTACTGCAAGACCTGAACCATTTAGTGTATGAACAAATTCAGTCTTAGCCTTTCTATCTCTCTTAAATCTTATATTTGCTCTTCTAGCCTGGAAATCTTCAAAGTTTGAGCAAGAAGATATTTCAACATATCTATTGTAACTTGGCATCCATACTTCTATATCATACTTCTTAGCTGCAGTAAATCCTAGATCTCCTGTACATATCTTAACTACTCTGTAAGGTATATTTAGTAACTGAAGCATCTTTTCAGCATCATTAGTAAGTTTTTCTAGCTCTTCATAAGAATCTTCTGGCTTAACAAACTTAACTAGTTCTACTTTGTTGAACTGGTGCTGTCTTACAAGACCTCTTGTATCTCTACCTGCAGAACCTGCTTCTGATCTAAAGCAAGGAGTGTATGCACAGTGCTTGATTGGAAGTTTTTCTACATCTAGTATTTCACCTGCATATATATTAGTTACAGGTACTTCTGCAGTTGGTACTAGGTAATAGTTAAGTCCTTCAATCTTAAACATATCTTCAGCAAATTTTGGAAGCTGACCTGTTCCTATAAAGCTATTTTCATTAGCCATAAAAGGAGGTATTACTTCTGTGTATCCATGATGATCACTATGATAATCCATAAAGAAAGCTATTAAAGATCTTTCAAGTCTTGCACCTAATCCCTTGTATACAGTAAATCTTGATCCAGTAATCTTGCCAGCTCTTTCAAAATCTAATATATCTAGACCAGTTCCTACATCCCAGTGAGCCTTGTAATCAAAGTCAAACTTAGTAGTTTCTCCCCATCTTCTGATTTCTACATTATCTTCATCTGTTTCACCCTGTGGAACATCTGGATTTGGAACATTAGGTATTCTAAGAAGTCTATACTTTAACTTTTCTTCAACTTCCTTTAACTGAACATCTAATTCCTTTATACTGTCAGATAACTTCTTAAGTTCTGCCTTTACTTCATCTACATTTTCACCGTTTTTCATCATAGTTGGAATCTTCTTTGATTCAACATTTGACTGATTCTTCATTACTTCTACTTCTTTAAGTATTTCTTTTCTTTTATCATCTAACTCTATTACTTCATCAAGGTCCTTAGGATCAAATTCTCCTTCTCCTCTTCTTCCCATCAAAACTTTTATTTCATCTAAGTTTTCTCTGATTCTTTTAACTTCTAACATATCTTTTCTCCTTTAAATAAATTTATTTATAATATCTTTACTGCAATGAATAAAAAACCATAAAAACAGATCGATTATCTGATTTTGGGTATAAAAAAAGACCAACATCCCTACAAGGGACGAAAGTCATATTCCGCGTTGCCACCCTAGTTGATTATAAATATAATCCACCTCATACCTTTATCGCAGGCATACGTCTAGTACTATTTCAAACTAGATGCTCCAGAGTAGATTCGAAAGATTTTGTAGAGGATTTTCAGCGACCATCCACTCTCTAAATACAATAATCAAACTACTAGGCTCCTTCATTGCTCTATATTTATATTTGTATGAATACATTATATATCAATAAATGATTTTTATCAAGTTTTTTATACAAAATATTGCCTCAATTGTATCTTTTTAAAATTCATTGATGTTTATTCTTTACTTTGGGATATTAATATATAATTTTTAAATTTTTTTATTTTTCTTTAATTATCTATTTTTTAGTATTTTAGTGAAAATCATAAAAAGGTTAGCTATTTTCTAGCTAACCTTTTTTATATTATTTAATTAAAAATCTTTAAGCATATTTTCAACATTCTTAGATACTGATTTTTCTCCACCTACAATAATCACATTTTTTATATTATTTTCTCTAATATATTTTTCAGTATCTTCATTTAATTTATTTGGCTCAGTCAAAAGCACTGCTGCATTATTTTGACTGGCTACTAGGCTAGATGATAGGGCATCTGGATAGTCCTGACCATTTACTAGCACTATTGTGTTTATATTTTGATGTAGGACTATATTATAAGCTTTTGCTAGTTCTACAGCTGTTTTATATCTATTTTTACCGCTTATTCTTCCCCAAGTTCTATATGGCTCATAAGTCTCTTCATCATTTACCATCAACTTATTTTCAAACTCTTCTCCATAGAAATAGTCTCTAACTCTATATTCCTCGGGAACACTCTGATAACCACCTATTATAAACCAGTTATCCAAAACAGCATATCCACTACTACTTACCCAATCACTCATAGAGTTTGTATTCAATAAACCTGAAGCATATTTTATGTTAGTTTTAGCTATAAATGGTACTGCAGATAATAAATCAGGAAATTTATTATCATTTATAAGAATTGCATTTCCAATATCCCCTCTATTTTCTCCTTTATGAAGAGCTTCAAATAGTATAGTATCTATATATTCATGCAAGCTCATTTCATAACAACTTCCATATCCATCACAGTATTTCTTACCATCATATACTCTTTCAACCTTTATTCCCCTAGATAAAAGAGTGTTATCTATACTTCTATCAAGTTTAGAATAATCCCCTACAACATATACCCTTTTAACATTTAGTCTTTTCATTTCATTTAAAACATCACTTCTCATTCCGTGATTAGGGTTTACAAAGTAAGGTACTTTTAGAGCTGATGCCATATAACTAGCATAAAGAGCTGTCTTAAAATCATTGCCACTAGCTATCACTGCTAGATTGCCATAAGCCTGTTTCATATACTTTTTATTGGCGTTTACCGTACTTTCATATCGGTCCCAACCTGCTACTCTGCTGACATTAATATTTTGCTTAACTACTTCGTCAGCTTTCTCATCAGCTTTTACAACTGATATACTAGACATAAAAAACAAAATTCCCATAGATATTGCTATTAACTTTTTCATATACATCCTCCCTAAACTAAATTTTATTCTATCTAAGTAAAATTATAGCATAGAAAAGTTTTTTTTACTGATTTCCATCAATTTATTTTAATTTAAAAATCTATTTATCACTTAATTATTATTTATTATGTTTATTCTAGATAGTTTTATATTGTTGCTATCAAATTCATGCTTGAATTCTTCCATCAACTTGTAGTATACATCCCAATAATCATCAGTCTTTACCCAAGGTCTAGCTATAAATCTAATCATATTATTTTCCATTGAGTCAACTCCTAATAGGGGAGCTGGTGATTTAAGTATTCTGCTTTCTTCTTCAAACAATCTTTCAGCTATTTCATATAATTTCTTGACATCTGTATCATATTCAAAGTTAAAAGCAAAATCAATTCTTCTTCTGTCTTGTGATGTATAATTTATTACTGGATTTGAAGTAATCATTGAATTTGGAACTATTATTAGCTTATTGTCTACTGTTTTTAGTGTTGTAGAAAACATTTGTATCTCAAATACACTTCCTTCTACATTATCGCATAGTATATAATCCCCTACATCGAATGGTTTAAAAAACAATATTATCATACTTGAACCAAAGTTTGCCAAGACCTCTTTAAACGCTAAACCTATACTGAAACCAGCAGCACCAAGTATAGCAGCAAATGACGTTGTATTTACTCCAAGTCCGCCTAAAGCCTGTATAAAAGCCACCATTATAATTAAAACTTGAGATAAGTTTATAAGGAAACTTATTATTCCTACACTAGACTTATATTTGTAAAGCATTCTAGTTAAGGCTTTTTTTACCATTTTTGCGATTATAACACCTATCAAAATAGTTACTAGTGCTATTACAAATGACGGTAATTTATCGAAAAAAGCATCGACCGATCTATTAAATATCGTGGTTTGTTTTTCTATTGATTCTTCCATATATTCACCTCCATATCAAAATATATACATATGATTATAACATATTAAAAATGTATTCCATAAGAAAAATAAGCTCCTAATAACTTAGGGGCCTATCTCTCTTTATAATACTTATCTAACCATCTATTAATGTGTAAATCCAAATGTTTTTATTTCTTCCTTATCATGATATAGGACTCTTGCATTGTCTAAATCATTAATAGCTTCTTTTAAATCCTCTATATATGCCTGTGCTGTGTTCATAGCCAAATCTGATCTTACCACAATCCTTTGAATTACTATATCAGACAAATTATCTGGAAGAGGATATGCTGGAACTTGCCAGCCTTTCATCAATAATCTATCAGCTAATTCATATAAATTCCATTTTCTATCTTTATCTTCTTTTAAACGATAGCACACTATTGGAAGATTGTATCCATCATTATATATATAAAACATTCCCGTATTTTCTAGTTCTTTGGAGAGATATCCAGCTACATCTCTAGTAGATTCATGAATTTCTCTATATCCATTATATCCAAGTCTCAAAAAGTTATAGTATTGACCTATTATATGACTGGCACTGTGGGAAAAATTAATTGCAATGGTAGGTAGTTTTCCTCCTAGATAACTAACTTCAAATATTAATTCTTCTGGGAGAAATTTCTTATCTCTCCATACTATCCAGCCGATTCCTGGATAAACAAGACCATACTTGTGGCCTGATGTATTTATTGATACAACATTTTTTAGTCTAAAGTCCCACTCCAATTCTGGATTTACAAATGGAGTAAATAGCCCTCCTGAAGCTCCATCTATATGCATATATACCTTTATATCGTGATTTGCATTATACTCCTCTAATTTGGCGTCTAGGGACTTCATATCATCAAATTTACCTGTATATATAATACCTAATATCCCTACAACACCGATAGTATACTCATCTATGTAGTCTAGTAATTTATCTGGATCTAGGCTCAAATTGTCTTCATCCATAGGAACTGCTCTTAGCTCTATATCCCAATAAACACAAAATTTTTCCCAGCAAACTTGATATCCTGAACTTATTACAAGGTTAGGTTTTTTAGCATTTATATCTATATTACATTCTTTAGCCATCTTCCTCCAGCTAAACTTCATAGCCATACCGCCTAGCATACAGGCTTCAGATGATCCAACTGTAGATGTTCCTATAAACTTTTCATCAGGATTTGCATTCCAAAGATCTGCTATTATACTTACACATCTCTTTTCTAACTCTGCAGTCCTTGGATATTCTGACTTGTCTATGGCATTTTTATCCATACTCTCGCTCATCAACTTACTAGCCTCGTCTATCATATATGTCTGGCAAAAAGTTGCTAAATTCTGTCTTGCATTTCCTTCATTTAACAACTAATCTTTGACCAACATATAGGCATTTCTTGGATTTATTGGATCCTTAGATATCTTTTCTGTAGCTACTTTCATATTTTTATTTACTCCTAGTATTGGAGCATTTGCATCTATATCTAGCCTTTCTTTGTCACTCATAGTACTGCCTCCTTTTTAAAAACTAGCATAAAATAATTAGTGAATACAAAGTAAAAACTCTATCATTAAAGATAATATAAATATATCTCAAATTTTATTATAGCACATTTATCAGAATATTAAGATATAACTAGTATTATCTATTCAATAAAAATATACAGAATTAATAGAATCATAAAATTATAAAAATACATAAAAAAAGTAAGGTTACTAGTAAACTAATCCCCTTACTTTATTTTTAGCCAAATATTAAATCTCAACACCCTTAAGGTATTCTTTTCTCAGCTTTTCAACTATCTTTTTTTCCAATCTAGACACGGTCATCTGAGATATTCCAAGTTCATCAGCTATTACTGACTGAGTCTTATTGTCAAAGAATCTTCCTTCAATTATGCTCACTTCTAAATCATTTAAATTTACCATAAATCTATTTAAAAAGTCTTTTTGCTCAATATCCGAAAAGTTTCTTTCTTCCATTCCAACTCTATCCCCGAGAGTCATGTCCTTGTCCTCAGAGTCGTCATTGCTTGGTGTATCTAGTGATATCGGTTGATAACCATATGAAGCTTCCATAGCTTCCAAAACGTCCTCTTCTGTAACATCTAGATAGTTTGCTATCTCAGATGGAGTAGGACTCTTCTTAAATTCTTGCTCAAGATGTAGCTTGGCATTACTTATCTTCTTGCTCAGTTCCTGAATTCTTCTAGGAACTCTCATAGTCCAAACTTTATCTCTAAAATACTTCTTGATTTCTCCCACTATTGTTGGTGTCGCAAAACTCGAAAATTCAAACCCCTTAGATACATCATATCTGTCAATAGCATAGATAAGAGCCAAAGATGCTACTTGATATATATCCTCATAGTCAACACCCTTATTTATATATTTTCTAGCCAATATCTTTGCTAGATAAAGATGTTTTTCTATTAATATATTTCTTACGGCTGTGTTGCTCTTATCCTCAGAAAAAATCTTGAAGAGTTGCTTTACTTCCATTTCCTCATAATTTTTTTCTGTGGCCATTTGATTCATTATTCTTCAACTCCAACCATTTTAGTCATTTTAATTATTGTCCCCTTATTCCCGCAAGTGCATACATCTACTTCATCCATAAGTGTTCTTATTATAAATAATCCAAGTCCGCTTGTTTTTGGATTTTTAAGGTCTGGATCTTCTACACATTGTTCATCATATCCAATTCCCTTATCTCTTACCTCAATGGATAATCTATCCTCATAAATATAGAATATAATTTCAAAGTCTTTTTCTTTGCTGTGCTTTATAGCATTAGTACAAGCTTCAGATATTGATACTTTCAAATCTTCTATGTCGTCTAATGTGAACCCCATCCTACTGGCAATTCCTGATGTTGTCAGTCTTACCACAGATACAAAGTTAGGATTACTAGACATACTCATATTAATTACTTCGTATTCCACGACTATCCCTCCATACGTATGATCTGGTCTAAGCCAGTAATTTTAAATATTTTCTTTACATTGTCTTTTGCGTTCAAAATTGAGATGTCTTTTTTCTCTTTTCTCAACTTCTTCATAGCACCAATAATTACACCAATGCCAGTAGAGTCAATATACTGTAAATTAGACATATCTATTTTAACATTAGAAAGTTTATTATCTATATTGCTATCCAATTCCTTTTTCAAATCATCAGCACAAGAAACATCAAGCTCACCTGAAATTTTAACAATCCAACTGTTGCTATCGTTTTTATAATCTGAGTTTATATTCAATGACATAGTCAGCCTCCTATTATTTATTCAATCTCATCTTCACGCTTTAGTTTAGCTATAGATACAACTTCAACCTCTTCATCTGTTCTCATTAGCTTTACACCACTTGTAATTCTTCCGTATATAGATATTTCTTCAACTCTTATTCTTATCAGAACTCCATTAGAGTTTAGCATCATTATCTCATCGTCTTCATTTACTAGTGTTGCACCAACTATCTTACCAGTTTTAGAGTTTATGTTGTAAGTCTTTATACCCTTACCAGCTCTTATCTGAGGTCTATACTCTTCTATGCCAGATCTCTTACCGAATCCCTTTTCACTTATAACAAGTAGGTCTGTTCCTTCGCTGGCAAGATCCATAGATACAACTATATCTTTTTTGCCTAGAGTGATACCCTTGACACCTGTTGCTGCTCTTCCCATAGCTCTGACGTCTTTTTCACTGAATCTTATACTCATGCCGTTTTGAGTTACTAGCATAACTTCTTCATCGCCATCAGTCATCTTTACTCCGATTAGTTCATCGCCATCTCTAAGGTTAATTGCTATTAATCCTGATTTATTGATATTTTTGAACTCACTTATCTTAGTCTTCTTTACGATACCATTTTTAGTTCCCATAAGAAGAAATTCTGATTCATTCTTTGTATCATCATCTGGATTAAATGATATAGTTCTAGCTATCTTTTCCCCTGGATTTAGCTGTAGGAGATTTACTATAGCTGTTCCCTTTGAAGTTCTCTTTCCTTCTGGAACTTCATAAGCGTTTAATCTGTACACTCTACCTCTATTTGTGAAGAATAACATCACTGAGTGAGTTGTTGTAGAGATAAGGTCTGTTACGAAATCTTCTTCCCTAGTTGTAAGGGCTGATACTCCTCTTCCACCTCTTTTTTGACTTCTATAAGTATCTGCTGGTAGTCTCTTAATATATCCTAGGTGAGTAAGAGTTATTGCTATTTCTTCTTCCTCAAATAGATCCTTTATATCAAATTCTCCCTCTGCAGGCTTAATATCTGTAAGTCTTTCTCTTGCAAATTTATTCTTAATTGCAAGCATCTCATCTTTTATCACTCCAAATAACTTATCTTCATCAGCAAGTATACTTTCTAAATACTCTATCTTTTCCATAAGTTCATTGTATTCTTTATCTATTTTCTCTCTTTCAAGACCTGTTAGTCTTTGAAGTCTCATATCAAGTATAGCCTGTGCCTGTATTTCAGAAAGACCAAACTCTTCAATCAAACTTTCCTTTGCTATCTGACCAGTTTTTGAGCCTCTTATTATCTTAATTACTCTATCAATATTATCAAGTGCTATTTTTAGACCTTCCAATATATGAGCACGAGCTTGAGCCTTTTTCAAATCAAACTGAGTTCTTCTAGTAATAACATCCTTTTGATGATCTACATAATAGCCTATTATTTCCTTCAAATTCAACACTTTTGGACTTCCATTTACTAATGATAACATAATTATACCAAAAGTATCTTCAAGCTGGGAATGTTTGTATAAATTATTTAAAACTATATTGGCATTTATATCCCTTTTTAGTTCTATAACTATTCTCATTCCATGTCTACTACTCTCATCTCTAAGGTCAGATATTCCTTCTACTCTCTTATCCTTCACTAGTTCAGCTATTCTTTCTACTAGTCTAGCTTTATTTACCTGATAAGGAATTTCTGTTACTATTATCTGCTGTTTTCCCTTAGGAACTTCTTCTATTTCAGCCTTGGCTCTAACTTTTACCTTACCTCTACCAGTTCTGTAGGCATTTTTTATTCCTTCAGTACCTACAATAGTAGCAGCTGTTGGGAAGTCTGGCCCCTTTACGATCTTTATTAGATCATCTACATCACAATCACGATTATCTATATAATAAACTGTTGCATCTATTACTTCACCAAGATTGTGTGGTGGTATTGAAGTTGCCATACCTACCGCTATACCATTTGATCCATTTACCAATAGGTTTGGATATCTAGCTGGTAAAACTAGTGGTTCCTTCAATGTTTCATCAAAGTTTGGACCGTAGTCCACTGTTTCTTTCTCTATATCTCTAAGTAGCTCTAGTGCAAGCTTACTCATTCTAGCCTCTGTATAACGCATTGCCGCTGGACTATCACCATCAACTGAACCAAAGTTACCTTGTCCATCTACAAGCATTTCTTTAGTTGAGAAGTCCTGAGCCATTTTTACCATAGCCATATAAACTGAGCTATCTCCATGTGGATGGTACTTACCCAAAACGTCACCGACTATACGGGCTGATTTTCTATAAGGCTTATCTGGAGTAATCCCCTGTTCACTCATTGAGTAAAGTATTCTTCTATGAACAGGCTTTAGACCGTCTCTTACGTCTGGAAGAGCACGACCAGCTATAACGCTCATAGAATAATCTATGTATGATTTTTTCATTTCATCTGATATTTCTATCGGAATAATTCTACTTGTTTTTTCCATTTAATCAGCCAACCTCCTATATATCCAAATTTCTAACATATTTTGCATTTTCTTCTATAAACTCTCTTCTAGGAGCAACTTTATCTCCCATAAGCATTGAAAATACTTCATCAGCAACTATTGCATCTTCTATTTTGACCTGAAGAAGTGTTCTTGATTCAGGGTCCATAGTAGTTTCCCATAGCTGCTCTGCATTCATCTCACCAAGACCTTTGTAACGAGATACTTCTGCACCAGTTCTACCTATTTCATCTAGAGTATCACTTAGTTCAATATCTGAAAAGGCATAGTGATCCTTCTTTGATTTTTTGATTTTATATAGTGGTGGTTGAGCCGCATATACATACCCTTCTTCTATCAAAGGTCTCATATACCTAAAGAAGAATGTAAGAAGTAGTGTTCTTATATGAGCACCATCGACATCGGCATCGGTCATAATAATAATCTTATGATATCTAAGCTTTGATTCATCAAAGTCTTCACCTATACCACAACCAAATGCTGTGATCATATTTTTTATTTCTTCTGATGATAAAACCTTGTCCAATCTAGATTTTTCAACATTTAATATCTTACCTCTAAGAGGAAGTATAGCCTGAGTATTTCTATCTCTACCAGCTTTTGCAGATCCACCGGCAGAATCACCTTCGACTAGGAAAATTTCACTCTTAGCAGGAGATTTTTCTGAACAATCCGCAAGCTTACCTGGAAGAGATGTCATATCTAAGACACTCTTTCTTCTAGTTAATTCTCTTGCTTTTTTAGCTGCTTCTCTTGCTCTTTGTGCTCTTAAGCACTTGTCTAGTATTATTTTAGCTACTGTAGGATTTTCTTCTAAGAATGCCCCTACCTCTTCGTTTGTAATACTTTCAACTAATCCTCTCATGAAGGTATTACCTAACTTTGTCTTAGTCTGACCTTCAAACTGTGGTTCAGGAAGTTTTACAGATACAATTCCTGTAATACCTTCTCTTATATCTTCACCAGTTAGGTTTACATCTTTTTCCTTTAAGTAATTATTTCTTCTAGCATAATCATTTACAACCTTTGTAAGAGCTGTTTTAAATCCTGAAAGATGGACTCCACCTTCATGAGTATTTATATTGTTTGCAAATGAATAAATATTTTCTGAATATGAATCAGTATATTGTAGAGCTAGCTCTATAGTGCATCCCTTTGCCAATTTATCAATATATATAATTTGATCATGTAGAGTTGTTTTAGTTCTGTTTAAATACTTTATATATTCAACCAACCCACCTGTATAGTGGAATGTCTTTACCTTTTCATGTCCTTCTCTTTTATCTTCAAATGTAATCTTTATTACTTTATTCAAAAAAGATAATTCTCTAAATCTATATTCCAAAGTTTCATAGTTAAATACTGTTTCATCAAATATGCCCTTATCTGGCATAAATGTAATTGCTGTACCACTTTCTATAGTTGCATCTCTAACTGCCTCTATTTTGCTTACTGCTCTACCTTTTTTGTATTCCTGTCTATATACCTTACCATCTCTTGTTACTTCCGCTACTAGCCATTCACTTAAGGCATTGACTACTGATACACCAACTCCATGAAGTCCTCCTGATACCTTGTAGCCTCCGCCACCGAATTTTCCTCCAGCATGAAGGACTGTTAGTACTGTTTCTAGAGTTGAAAGACCAGTTTTCGGATGAACTTCTACTGGTATACCTCTACCATCATCTCTTACAGTTACACTATCATCATTATTTAAGGAAATATATATTTCTGAACAATTTCCAGCAAGTGCCTCATCTATACTATTATCTACCACTTCATATACTAAGTGGTGTAGTCCTTTCGGTCCAGTAGTTCCTATATACATACCAGGTCTTTTTCTAACAGCTTCTAAGCCTTCTAAGACCTGTATTTGATCTGCACCATACTCGTTATTTGACATTTAATTACCTCCATTTTCAATCTTCACAAGCTGACCTTCTTCAATATAAAACACAGAATAATTACTTTGACTGAGTATATTTTTATGAAGAGGATCTGCAGATGTGACAAACATCTGTATATCTCCTAGTTTTTCAACTAGCATTTTTTGTCTATTCTGATCCAACTCACTAAAGACATCATCTAAGATCAGAATTGGGTAGTCACCTAACTCCCTTTTTATTAACTCTATTTCTGATAACTTCAAAGAAATTGACGCCGTTCTCTGCTGTCCCTGTGAACCATACAGCCTAACATCTACATCATTTATAAAAATAGCCAAATCATCCTTATGTGGTCCGACTTTGGTATTTCTATTTAATAGATCTTGTTGCCTGCTTTCTTCGAGCTTTTCTAACATTTTTTTTCTTATATCTTCCAGAGTGCTTTTCTGATCTATACCTAATTGATTTTTATATTTTATAGTTAAATTTTCCTTATCTGAAGTCAAATCCTTATGAAGTTTATTTGAAATATCAGATAGTTTATCTATAAATTTCGTCCTAATTGAGTATATTTCTCCCCCAAAATTTACCAGACCCTGATCATAGACGTCTAGTAAATTACTGTCTACCCTCTGTGATTTTAATAATCTATTTCTTTGATTTATCACTTTATTATAACTAGTTAGAAGATTGTAGTATCTTGGCATTATTTGACTTATCTCTTTATCTATAAAATTACGTCTCTCCTTAGGCCCATCTTTTATAAGCCTTAAATCCTCTGGTGAAAAAACTACAACATTTAAATTACCGAGTAATTCCTGAATTGACTTTATAGATACTCCGTTTATCTTTATTCCTTTTTTGTCCTTGGTAATCATTATCTCTATCTTTTTATCTATTCCATTTCTGGTAAATAAACAAGCCGTATATAGATTTTCACTGCCAAATCTAATTAACTCCTTATCCCTATTAGTCCTAAAAGACTTGCCAATAGACATAAGTGTAAGAGATTCAACTATATTTGTTTTACCTTGACCATTTTTTCCTAGTATTAAATTTATATTTTTATTAAATTCAATTAGTAAACTTTCATAGTTTCTATAATTCACTAATTTTAAGCTATTTACATACAAACTAACACCTACTTTTACTAATTATGTAACCTTTTTACTATTAATATTTGCCATTAAGCTAGAATAATAAAGTCATAATCATATAGTTACAACTTTATTATCTGTCTTAAAATTATTTTACTTAACGGATACCTTATGATTTTGATATTCTACAATATCCCCTGATCTCAGCTTTTTACCTCTCTGAGTACATACTTCTCCGTTTACTTTTACTTCTTCACTCATAACCATTAATTTGGCTTCTCCACCTGACATGGCTATATCTGCTAATTTTAAAAATTGATCTAGCTTAATAAAATCAGAATCGATTCTTATATTATCCATTATCCTACCTCTTTTTTAGTCAAATACTTACCTTAATTTAATTTTACTACTTAAAATACCTTCTATGCATATTGCATCTATTATATTATACCATAAGTGGCCATTTTTGAAAAATATCTTTAAAATAAGCTTTAAACGAAATAAAGGTCTGTGAGAGGCTCTCACAGACCTTTAAATATTTTTGCTCAGTTTAATTACTATAAAAAAGCCCAAAAATATCTATTATTTGACTATTTTTAGGCTTTTATAAGGCTTTTTAAGTTTTTTACATCAAATTTCCTACATCCAATTTTTATAAATAGCTACATATATCTATTTTTCACTTCGAATATTTATTTTTTATATTTTTAATTATCCAAGCTCGCTTAAATTTAAAAATACTTTTCTATTTATTTTAGATAAAATAATAAAAACCATTACTTTGGTAGTCAAAGCGTATCGGGTATTTTATTTATTTAATATATTTAACAAAAAGAGTGCATCTATCTTGTCGGAAGGTATATCGAGGTTATTTTTTTATCAATGTCATTTTCTCAATTTATAAAAAAAATAAAATCAAAAATTAAAAAATTAGTTACTTAGTCTAACTGGAAGTAATAAATATATATATTCCAGACCAGAAACAGGTTTTATAACACAAGGATTGACAGATCCACCAAATTCTATAGAAATACGATCACTGTCTATATTTTTAATTCCCTCTAAGAAATATCTTGAATTAAATGCTATTTCAAGGCTTTCACCTTCAAAATCAATCTCTAATTCTTCATAAGCATTTCCATTCTCATTATTTGAAGTAATGGCCATCAACTTATCATTTATTGATATTTTTATCATGTTATTTTTACCACTTGTAAAGAGTAGAGCAGCTCTCTCTATTGAATTTTGAAGCTTTCTAGTTTCAACTTCAATTTTTGTAATATATTCTTTTGGTAAAAGATTTTCGTATTTAGTAAAGTTTCCTTCAATCAATCTAGCAACTATTCTTGTATTATCAAGCTTAAATATTATATTTTTTTCATCTAAACCTATAAAAAAGTCGCCTTCTTCTACAAGTAAGCTATTTAAATGATTTAATGTAACACCTGGAATAATCGCATTTATAGGATTTTCTACAGTATTTTCTACCTTAGATTTTCTTACGGCCAATCTATAACCATCTACCGCAACCATATTTACATATTCAGAGTTTATTTCAAATAATTCTCCTGCTAGAGTAGGGTTTATAGGCTCTGTAGCTGTTGCAAATACTGTTTGCTTTATCATATTTTTCATTTCACCTTGACTGAACTTAACCATACTATCCATTGAAAATTCATCCTGTCTAGGGAATTCATCGGCAGCAATTCCTTTGATTTTGAATCTTGAGTTAATACAATTTATAAAAACATTGTATTCAGCATCAGTTTCTATAGCAATAAATGTATCTGGAAGTTTTCTTACGATATCTCCTATAAGTCTTGAGTTTACAACAATGCTTCCTTCAGTATTTACCTGTGCTTCTATTGTTGTTTCTATGCTTATTTCATTATCATATCCAGTAACTATAAGGGCATTATCTTTAGCTGTAAGTAGTATTCCTCTTAAAAGTTCTATATTTGTTTTATTATTAATAGCTTTTTGAGCATTTGTTATAGCTTGTGCTAATTTCTTTTGATTACATAGTATATTCATTGTGTATAAACCTCCTTATTTTAATTTATGTGTATAATTAAAAAATTACTATAAATATATATAATATAATACTTGTAGTAGTAACAGTAGTAGTATATGTGGATAGTGTTAAAAACCGACTCAAGTAACTTATCCACAGTGCTTTAAGCTGTGTAAAAAATTGTTATAAGTATATGTATAATTTCTTTATGAATTGTGCATAACTTGGGCTGTTTTTTTGTCCACATTTAATCTACAGCTTTTCAACCGTTTTTATGTGGATAACTATCCGTTTAGATCTGATACTATTTTTTCTATTTTTACTTTGGTTATTTCACTCTTGCTCATTTCATCTTCAACCTTTTTAATAGCGTGCATTACAGTTGTATGATCACGTCCACCGAATTCATCACCTATATTAGGAAGAGAAATATCAAGTAAATTTCTTGCTATATACATAGCTATCTGCCTTGGAAATGCAATGTTTTTTGTTCTTTTTTTAGAATTTAAATCATCGACAGTTACATTATAAGCATCGGCAACCATCTCTTTTATTCTTAATACATTAATTTCTTTTGTTTTATAAGACACCAAAATATCCTTTAGAGCTTCTTTCGCTGTATCGAGATTTAACTCTTTGGAAGAAAGATCAGCATAAAGTATAACCTTATTTAGGGCACCTTCAAGTTCCCTGATATTTGATTTTACATTATCAGCTATATATTCTATAACATCTTTTGGTATATATAAATTATCATTTTCTGCCTTTGATTGAAGTATTGCCATCCTTGTACTGTAGTCAGGAGCCTGAATATCCACCATTATTCCGCATATAAATCTAGATTTCAACCTATCTTTTAGATGTGGTATATCTCTTGGAGGTCTATCACTAGATAGAATAATTTTCTTTCCAGCTGCGTAAACATCATTAAAAGTATGGAAAAGTTCTTCCTCTACAGATGTTTTTCCTGCAATAAACTGAACGTCATCTATCATAAATAAGTCGACACTTCTATATTTATGTCTAAATTCGTCATTTTTCTTCTCTCTAATCGCCATTATAAGCTCATTTGTAAAAGTTTCTGAAGAAACATAAAGCACTTTTTTTGAAGGATCTCTTTCCAAAACATCGTGTCCAATGGCATGCATTAGATGGGTTTTACCAAGACCTACGCCACCATATAGAAATAGTGGGTTGTCATTTAAAATATCATCAGAGCCAGCAACCCTTTGGCAGGCAGCGACTGCAATGTTATTACTTGGTCCGACAACAAAAGTATCAAATGTATATTTAGGATTAAGATTAGCATTTGATATATTGCTAGCCTTGCTAATTAACTTAGCTCTTTCGTCCTTTTTTATATCTTTTTTGGCATTTTCCTTGTCAATAGTATCAAAAAATGCTAATTCTTCTTCTATATCAGTCATTACCACCACGTCATTTATATTAGCAGCTAGCTCACTAAAAGCATTTAGCAAAATATCCTTCTTTTGGTTTTCAAAGAACTCCTTTGTTCTAATATTTCCTTTTAAGTAAAAGACATGATCTTTTATTGCGATGGGAATTGATTCTTCGTTGAAATAAATTTCAAAAAATGACTTAGGGAATGAACCCTTAAGTTTCTGCTTTGCCGATATCCAAAGCTTATTTGCATCCATCATATTCTAAACCTCCATTCTTTGTATTATTATGCATTGTTGATTATATTGTGTATAAATTATGTTGATAACTAATTATTAGGGTCACAAAAAACAGAGTTATTAACACCCTGTGTATAAATAATGCGTAAAATGTATATAAGTTATCAACAGTACTAATCTATCTATAATTAAGTCTAAATATATTATATATCTATAATCAACTTTTTTGTCCACAAAGTTATCCACAGTTTGTGAATAACTTTGTGTTTTTTGAGCAAGTTTTCCACATATTGTAGCTCCTGTGGAAAAATAGACCTTTTTTTTCTGTATATCGATTTAAAATTTTATAAAAAAAAAATAAAAAAACCCTTATTTTATCCATATATTTAGGGGGTTGTGGATTCATTTTTCTGGTATTTTAGCAATTTATACACTTTAGCTAAGGAATAATGAATAAAAAACCTCTTAAATTTAGGAATTTCACAAATTTTTTTTGACCTGTAGATAGTTTTATTTATAAATTTATAATATCATTTGTAGATTCTTTATAATAACCGTAAAATGTGGAAAACTTGATATTTTTATAAAAATTTACTTTGGATATTATAAAAGAGTAAAATATAGGGGATTTTTTCCAATTTTTGATTGAGCTAAAATTTTTCATCTAAAAAGGAATAGTGAATTTTAAGGATCAAAATCGCCTGCGGCGATTTTGAAATTGAAAAGTTTTAAATAATAGAAACTTCAATAATAATAAATATGGATAGTTTTTGATAATAGATAGAAATAGATGCCTGATTATATAAATAAGAAGGGCAGAGCTGTGTATTAAATAATATTAACAAACGTATTTATAAAAGCATCCTTGAAACTAGTATAGTAACTTTTTAAATAAATAGGAAAATTATAGAAAAATATTGATTATATGCTTGAATATATAAATAAGAAGAGTGGAGCTATATCTTGAATAAAAGACCTTTAATTGATATGATTAAGCTAGATAAATTATAATTGCTAGAAAAATTCCAGATAGTCTGCAAAAAAGCGGTTAAAAGTCAAAAATCAATTGACTTTTAGGGTAAAAGTAATTATAATTATAGTGTTATGTTTACAATTAGAATGATGAAAGGAGAATTCAAGGATGAAAAGAACTTATCAGCCAAAGAAAAGACAGAGAAAAAGAGAACATGGTTTCAGAAAGAGAATGAAGAATTCTAACGGAAAAAATGTTTTAAAGAGAAGAAGAGCTAAGGGAAGAAAGAGATTAACTCACTAATAGGTTAATTACCTGTGCTTAATTAATGATAATGAAAAGCCACTTGTAATGAGTGGTTTTTTTTGTAAAATCATTAAAATGAAAATTATGGAGGTTATTATGCATTTTAATAACACCGACGGAATTAAAAAAGATTCCGACTTTAGAAAGGTTTACCAGAGAGGTAAATCTATGGCGGATAGAAACTTGGTAATATACACATATAAAAATGGTAGAGATAAATCTAGAATAGGTATATCTATTTCCAAAAAAGTAGGTAAGGCCAATGTTAGAAATAGAATTAGAAGATACATAAAGGAAGCCTACAGACTTAATATAGATGAAAATATTAAAGAGGGTTATGATATAGTATTTATTGCTAGAATAAATAGCCAAAACTCTGAGTATAAAGATATAGAAAAGTCAATGAAGTATATTACAAGAAAAGCTGGAGTAATGAAGAAGGTAACTAAGCCAAAGAGGTAATAATTATGGACAGATTATGTAATGGATTTAAAAAGATTGGTGATTTAGCATCAAAAGCATCTATTTCACTAATTAGATTCTATCAAAAGTTTATATCACCACTGAAGGGACCTACTTGTAGGTTTTACCCAACTTGCTCACAGTATTCTATTCAAGCTTTCAAGAAATACGGCTTTCTAAAGGGACTGTGGTTGACAATTAAAAGAATATCTAAGTGTCACCCTTTTCACCCAGGAGGTTACGACCCGCTAAAATAGAAGGTCATCTCAAAAGTTGAGATACTACATTATTAGGAGGAATAAATGGGAGTTATAGCAGATTTTCTGGGAATGGTACTAAAAGGTATTTTTGAGTTTACTCATAGCTATGGATTATCAGTAATTATATTTACAGTAATTGTAAAGTTAATATTGACACCGCTAACAGTTAAACAGACAAAATCAACTTTTGCCATGTCCGAGATAAACCCAAAGATTAAAGAAATTCAGGAAAAATATAAGAATAAGCCTGAAAAGCAAAATGAAGAGATATCAAAGTTATATAAGGAATCAGAAATAAATCCTTTGGCAGGTTGTTTGCCACTGCTTATACAGATGCCTATATTATTTGGTCTTTTCTATGTGTTTAAAGATCCAGTATCTCATGGAGTTTTTGCTGATAAAGCAGCATTTTTAGCTGCAAATCAGAACTTCTTATGGATAAAGAATTTAATTAAGCCAGACTATGTATTAGCAGTATTTTCTGGTGTGAGTGCATTCTTTATGCAGAAGATAATGACTCCAAAAGATCAGCTCCAAGGTTCAATGAAGATAATGACTTGGGTAATGGCAGGTATGTCATTTTATTGGGGATTCATTTTCCCAGCCGCTCTTACACTTTATTGGACAGTAAGTAACTTGTTCTCAATTTTACAGTTTTATATTATTACAAAACCTTTGAGAGCAAAACTTGAAGTTGAAAAAGAAAAGAGATCAAAGGGACAGTTGGAAAAGAAAGATAATAAAAAGAAGCAAAAGTAGGAGGCAGAATAGTGGAATCAAAAATATTTTATGCGAAGAATTCAGATGAAGCTGTTGAACAACTACTAAAATCTACCAATGCAGATAAGGAAAGTATTCAAGTAACAGTAAAGGAAAAGCCTAATAAGGGATTTTTTGGATTAGGTGCTAGAGATGGTTTATTTGAGATAAGCTATGAACTTCTAGAAAAAAAATCTGAATTGAAAGAAGAGTCTACAGTCGTAAAAAACGATAAAGTAGAATCTTATGACAAAAAAGAAAACGAAGACCTTGATAACAAGGAATTAGAAAATAAAGTAAACATAACAACAGAAGATGAAATGAAAATAGCAAAAGAATTTGTAGAAGAACTTCTTAAAAATTCTGATGTTGAAGCGAATGTGGATGTTAGATTAGAGGATAATTTAATCAAGATTCATATTCAAGGTGATGAGGCAAGTTGCCTAATAGGTAGAAGAGGTGATACTCTTGATGCAATACAGTTTTTAACTGGTCTTGCCCTAAACAAGGTAAACAAGCACTCTCATACTAGAGTATTTATAGATATTGAAAACTATAGAAATAAGAGAGAAGAATCTCTAAAGAGATATTGCTATAAGGCAGCTAGAGAAGTTGCTAGAACTAAGAGAACTAAAAAGCTTGACTATATGAATCCATATGAGAGAAGAATTGTACATTCAGCTTTACAAAATGATAGATATGTAATCACATATAGTGAAGGAAATGATCCTTACAGAAGAGTAGTAATTGAATACAAGAGATAATAAAATAAAAGGGGCCTATAGTTATAGGTCCTTTTTTGATGCTTTTCAAGATAAAGTTATCCTAAGTTTGAGTATATTGATCTAATTAATGGCTTAATAAAGTAAAATTTAAAAGAATGATTTTAGTAAAGTATTTTTAACTAGAGTCTTTAATGAATTAGGATTTTAAAGTTTTATTTTTAAGAAAAATTATTGCCAGAAAGATTAATATTTATAAATTAGGTAATTTAACTTTGATTCTATCAAAAATTATATAAAAATCAAAAATGCTTTTTAAAAAATATTAATCATAAATTAAGAAGTCTAGCTTAGAATATGAGTTATAGAAGGGGAGGGATTAGATGGATTCATATAAGTCAATAGAGTTTAAAAATAACAACAAAGAGCAGCTTTTGTCAGAGATCAAGGAAGACTTTCCCTTAATGTCATCTATGGTAGAGTTAGATACTTATAGGTCTAAGTCTGTTCCTTGGCACTGGCATGGAGAAGTAGAAGTATTTTACGTAGAAAGTGGAGAGGTATTATACAATACTCCTCAAGGTGAAATTTCTTTTCCAAAAGGTAGCGCAGGTCTTGTAAACTCAAATGTTCTACATTCTACTAAGGCAAATGGAAAAAATGAAGAAACCCTACAAAAAATACATATATTTGACCCAAGTTTAATAAGTGGTAGTCAGGGAAATAAGATATATAGGGATTATGTGACTCCACTAACTTCATCTCAAGTAAAAATAGTAGCTCTTTTTCCTGATAATATAAAAGAAAATATAATAATTGAAAAAATAAAAAACTCATTTAATCTTGATACAGAGGATTTTTATGAGTTAAAAATAAGGAATATACTTTCTGAAATTTGGTGCGAAATTTTTCTATTTACAAAAGAAGAAAGAAAAAAAATTGCTGAAAATGATAAGGTTAGTGAAAAAATTAAGGGAATGATGGTATATATACACAATCACTATACAGAAAAAATGACTGTTTCACAAATAGCTCAAGCAGTATATACAAGTGAGAGAGACTGTTATAGAACATTTAGAGAATATCTAAATACTAGCCCTCAAGAGTATTTGAAAAGTTATAGACTTCAAAAAGCTTGTGAAATGCTTAGATCTAGCAATATTAATGTTGGTGATATAGGATATAGTTGTGGGCTGGGTAGCAGTAGCTATTTTGGAAAGGTATTTAAGGAATTTATGGGAAGTAGTCCAGTTGAATATAGAAAGAGTTGGCAGAAAAGTAATATTATTGGGCAGAAATAGTATATTTTAAAAAAATAAGATACAGTATAATTATATATAGAGATAAGATATTTATTCTAATTAATCTTGATAAAGAGAAGTATATTTTGCAAAATATGTATGAATAGTTGTTTACTTTGGAGGTAAGGCAATGTTTAAATTGAATATATATAATGTAAATACATTTTTTGATGCAGTTAATGAGTGTGAGGGAGAGGTTAGGCTAAGAGATTCTTCTGGGATATTTAAAAATATAAATAAAGAGTATAATTTACAAAATAAAATGTTGAAAGATTTAGATAGGGTATCAGACTTTCATGAGTTTACAGTGGATGTAAAAGATTCTAAAGACTACATGAAAATAATATTTCACTCAATATCTAACTGTTGATTTGAAAATACCAAAAACTTTTATATATTAGGAAAAGCGCTTATGCGCTTTTCTTTTTTTTAAATTTTATTCATATTAAAATTTGATAAAATATAGGAAAAAGTTGCTAAATGATTAAATTAGTGCCCCTATAAAGTTAGTATAAATCTTATTTAGATTCTACATATAACAGCTTTTCTAAGGAAATAATCTGCAAAAATAAGTAATAATGAGTGTAAAGTGATATGAGTGATAGTGAATAAAATAATAATAGAATTAAAAAAAGATAAGGGCATCTAAGATACCCTTATCTTTAATCTAGAACTATCTTATAAAGTTAGTATAAATTTGATCTTCATAATCTGACTTTGATATACCATTTTCTTTTGCTATCTTATTTGCTTTAAGTAAGTAAGCCATATTATTTGCAAGAGTTCTCATAGTTTGAAGACCCTCAATGTCTTTTTTTACTTCCTCAGGAGTGTTTCCGTGAACGCTATTCCAGTATTGAGATGGAACAAGAGGCATATTGTTGATAGTGAAGTACTTGTTTAATCTATCAAAGCTGGAGCTAGCTCCACCACGTCGACAGGAAACTATTGAAGCTGCAAATTTTGATTGAAGTTTGGCAGAGGCAGAGTAGAAAAGTCTATCTAAGAAGGAACAAACTCTTCCAGTTGGTCCAGCATAATATACAGGAGAACCCACTATTATTCCATCAAACTCATCTAATCTAGCTACTGTTTCGTTTACAATATCATTGAATATACACTTTCCAGTTTCACGACATTTATCACAAGCAATACAATCATTAAGGGCTGATTTTCCAAGATATAAAATTTCCGATTCAATATCATTGTTCTTTAATGTGTTTTTTATTTCTGATAGTGCAGTATAAGTACATCCATTTTCATTTGGACTTCCATTTACTAATAGTACTTTCATATAGACCCCCCTTTTTATTTTTATATTAAATATAATTTTAGTCCTTTTAGGTTTTTTTTGCAAGTTGGCGACTGAATATTTACAAAATTTCATTATTGAGTTACTTTACTTATAATAGAATTGTAGGCTAAAAACCTTGAAAAAACTTGTCTAAAAATTATTTCTTTCGATAATATAAAATATAGTTTAATTTATTTATTAATGCAATAAAGGTATATACATTATGAATATAAATAGTTTAACCTTATTATTATTTTTTTGTATTGATTTTGAAAAAAATCTGTGTTAAATTCTAGTTATGGTAGTATTCTCGAAGAAACTACACATTTTGAATTATTATATATAGAGATTTTTAGCTGTGTTAAAAGCAAAAGCAAAAGTCTCATAGAATTATTAGTGTTACACTCTATAAGGTTTGGAGGTGATAACTATGTACAATATCGGTTTTATAGGAGCTGGGAAGGTCGGTGTATCTCTTGGACGATACCTATTTGAGGATTGTCCCAATGCGAGACTATGCGGGTACTATAGCAGGAGTATAGAAAGTTCAAACTATGCTGCTAAGATAACAAACTCAGCCCAGTTTAATAATCTAGAAAAATTGATAGAAAAATGTAATATCTTAATAATTACTACTTCAGACGATGCAATAGCAGATGTCTGGGGTGAATTGTCAAATTTCAATATTCAAAATAAGATAGTGTGCCATTGTAGTGGCTCGCTTTCATCAGAAATTTTCTTCGATATATCTTCCAAAGGCAGTTTTGCCTGTTCAATGCATCCATTAAAAGCAATTAATAGCAAGGAAAATTCCTATAAGGATTTAAAAGATTCATACTTTACTCTTGAAGGTGATACTCAGGCTGTAGACATTATGAAAAGTTTTCTTCAATATAAGGGTAATCCATATAAATTAATGACTTCTACTGATAAAAGAAGCTATCACTTGGCATCGGTATTTATGAGTAATTTGATGATAGCTATGGGAAATATTTCAGTCAAGTTACTAGCAAAATATGGTTTTTCAGAAGAAGAATCTTTAATGGCACTAAGTTCTTTGAGCATTGGCAATATAAATAGAATGTTTGAAGTTGGTCTAGAAGATGCTTTGACCGGACCGCTAGAAAGATGTGATATAGAGACTATAAAGAATCATTTAAGCTCTTTATCAGATGACAAAGATTGCAAAGGATTGGATAAAGATAGTCTAGTAAGAATTGAAAAAACTTATAGATTACTAAGCTTAGATTTATTAGAAGTTGCTCGAAAAAAACATCCAGATAGGAATTATTCTGACATAGAAGATCTATTAAAAAAGGATTGATGAAATCCTATATTTAGAGATTCTTGTTTGGCTATAAGAATCTGGAATATATATTTATAAGAGTTTAGGAAAAGCTTTTACTTTGCTTATTTTTAATATTATATAAAAATATTGCTTTGAAGTATGTGTTTAAGATCCTTGATGAGCTTTATTTATTCAGTTTAAATTTCCGAGTAATTTTAGGAGATTAATTGAATAGATTCAGTTTTTACTTAAAAATATAAGCTTTGATTGGAGTAAGCTATATAAATTTTATTGGGTAAGCTATATAAAAAAGAAGGGAGAGACGCATTTGCGTCAGATATTGATATGAAAAATACTGTAATGACTTTTAAGGAAGCTAAAAAAAATGGTGAAAAATTGACTATGCTTACTGCATATGACTATTCTACTGCAAAAATAGTTGATGAGTGTGGTATAAATTCCATTCTAGTGGGAGATTCTTTGGGTATGGTAATGCTTGGCTATGAAGATACTCTAAGCGTAACTATGGATGATATGATACATCACACAAAGGCCGTAGCTAAGGGTGCCAAAAATGCTCTTATAGTTGGAGATATGCCATTTATGTCTTACAACACAGGCATTAGAGATGCTGTGATAAATGCAGGCAGATTTATGAGTGAAGGAAGGGCAAACTGTGTAAAGCTTGAAGGTGGAAAAGAAATATGTGATGTTATAGAAAAAATAGTAGAAGCAAAAATACCAGTATGTGCTCATATAGGATTAACTCCACAGGCTGTAAATGCTTTTGGTGGATTTAAAGTTCAAGGCAAGAATATGGACTCAGCTAAAAAACTTATAAAAGATGCCTTAGCAGTTCAAAAGGCAGGGGCATTTGCTGTTGTACTTGAGTGTGTTCCAAGTGAATTGGCAAGTAAAATCACCGATATGCTAGATATTCCAACTATAGGTATAGGAGCTGGGCCAGGATGTGATGGGCAAGTTCTAGTAAATCAAGATATGTTGGGCTTATACGATGATTTTACACCTAAATTTGTGAGAAAATTTGCCAATACTGGAGATGTAATGAGAGAAGGTATTAAATCATATATAGAGGCAGTTTCTGATGGTAGTTTCCCAGAAGAAAAACACTGCTTTAAAATAGATCCTGAAATAATAAAAAATTTATAAAGCGAATTTTACTTAATAGAGTAAATTGTGTTTAATGTAGATATTTTTATATAAATTTAAAAATAAAAAACAATTTAAAATACTTAAATAAAAATTAATGAGTCTTTATAAAACAAAATAAAAAACAGATAAAATAATGAAAATAAAACATATTTTTACAAAAAATAAATTTTGAATTTTACAAGTTCTTTACATATCCATAATATTTTCATAATGTTTCACTGATAAAATATGATTGTAAGCTTGAGGATTGGCAACGTCAAATGGCAAGCAAGTAAAAATAAAAACTATTAAGCAATTATTATTTATAACAGGAGGCAATAAATGAAAATTAAAAGAGGTATAGCGGGTGTATTATGTTTGACAGCAATTGCTGGATCATTATTATTTACGGGGGGTGGCTCTGATGAAAGTGCTAAGAGTTCGGGTGGAATTCACCTTGTATCAAGAGAAGATGGTTCAGGTACTAGAGAAGCTTTTTCTGAAATAACTAAAGTATTAGAAAAAAATGGAGATGAAAAAAACGATAGAACTTCTAAGGATGCGATTATTCAAAACTCGACAGAAACAGTAATGTCTACAGTATCTACGGATAAAGATGCTATTGGTTATATATCACTTGGTTCTTTAAATGATTCTGTAAAAGCTTTAAATATAAATGGAGCAAAAGCTGATGAAGAGAATGTAAAAAATGGACAGTATAAGCTTTCAAGACCTTTTTTACTAGCATACAAAGATAAATTAAATGACAAGAGTCAAGATTTTATGGACTTTGTACTTTCAAATGAAGGACAAGAAATTGTTAAAAACAACGGATATGTTTCAGTAGATGCAAAAGCTAAGTTTACATCTAAAAAACCAAAGGGAGATCTTTTAATTTCAGGATCTACAAGTATAACTCCTTTAATGGAAAAGTTGGTAGAGGCATATGAAACGAAAAACCCTGATTTAAATATAAATATACAATCTAATGGTTCAAGTGCAGGTATTACAGATGCTAAAAACGGAGCAGCAGATATAGCTATGAGTTCTAGAAATCTAAAAGATTCAGAAAAACTAGAAAGTCAAGCTATAGCAATAGACGGAATAACAGTTATAGTTAATAAGGAAAATAAGTTGGAAAATATAACTATGGAAAATCTTGCAGAACTTTATATGGGAAATATAAATGATTGGACTAAGTTAGAAGAAAAATAAAAAGATTATTAAAGTAAAGTAAAGTAATATTTATATGAGGGGAATGGAACAAATGAAGAGTTTTGAAAAAATAATGAAGTATGTATTTATAATAGCTTCATTGGTAAGTGTTCTTTCAATAGTCGTGATCTCAGTCTTTATATTTAAAGGTGGAGTTCCGTTTATTAAAGATTATGGATTGATAAAGTTTCTAACGGGAACTGAGTGGTTGCCTGGTAATACACCAGCTTCCTTTGGATTACTTCCTATGATATTAGGATCACTGTATGTAACAGTGGGAGCAATGATAATAGGAGTTCCAATAGGAGTTTTGACAGCCATATATATGGCGAAATTTTGCCCTGATAGACTATATAAGGTGTTATCTCCAGCTGTCCAATTGATGGCTGGGATACCCTCTATAGTATATGGTTTCTTTGCATTAAATGTAATTACACCATTGATAAGAAATATTAGTGGAGATGGACTGAGTATCTTAACAGCTTCTATTCTTCTTGCAATAATGATTCTTCCAACAGTAATAACACTTTCTGAAGCAAGTATTAGAGCGGTTCCCAAATCTTATTATGAGGGAAGTATAGCTTTAGGAGCAAATGATGAAGAAAGTGTATTTAGAACTGTAGTACCAGCAGCTAAAAACGGTATTATGGCATCAATTATTCTTGCTATGGGCAGGGCAATTGGTGAGACAATGGCAGTTCTTAGAGTAGCTGGTAATCAGACAAGAATACCAGATTCAATATTTGACGGTGGAAGAACATTGACAACTAACATTGCGATGGAGATGTCTTATGCAGAAGGTATGCATAGAGAATCGCTAATAGCAACTGCAGTAGTGCTATTTGTATTTATCTTAGTGATAAATTCCATATTCATGATGTTAAAGAGGAGGGATACAAATTGCTAGGAAAAAAAGATTTCAATGAGATTAAACTAGCGACTGCTTTACCTGTAGAAGCTTTTAAAAAATCAGACAATATAAAAATGGATAATAATTCAAGTAATAACTACATGATGGCAAATTCACCATCTGTAGAATATTCACAACTTGATTTAAATAGAGATCAAAAAAATGAATTAGATGGCGGTTTTAAGAATAAAGTTAAATCTATAAGAAATTATAGAAAAATACTAACAAAGATAGCTACATTTATTACATTTGGAACTTTGTTTTTTATAGTGGCATATATCCTGATAAATGGATTGCCGAATTTGACACCTCAATTATTTGAGTGGAAATATAACACGACAAATGTTTCAATGTTACCGTCTATCATTACTACTTTGTACATAGTGGTATTGGGCTTATTGATATCAGTTCCAATAGGAGTATTTACAGCCATATTTATGGTAGAATATCTTGATTCACAAAATGTTTTTATCAGGATAATAAGATTGGCGACTGATACACTTTCAGCTATACCATCTATTGTATACGGACTGTTCGGTATGTTGTTTTTCGTCTACTATCTAGACTTGAAAAACAGTGTAATATCAGGAGTTTTGACAGTATCGATTATGGTGCTACCAGTAATAATACGTTCTTCAGAAGAGGCGCTTCTCAACGTAAGAAATGACTACAGATGGGGATCATTAGCATTAGGAGCTGGTAGGTTGAGGACTGTGTTTAGAGTTGTTCTTCCCGCTGCACTTCCTGGAATTATTTCAGGGGTTGTATTATCAACAGGTAGAATAATTGGTGAATCAGCTGCACTTATCTATACATTAGGTACATCTACAAAGCTTCCGACTTCACTGTCAAACTCAGGAAGAACATTGTCCGTTCATATGTATATGTTGTCTGGAGAAGGCAGATTTATAGATCAAGCATTTGCAACTGCTGTTGTAATACTACTTATGGTACTAATTTTAAATGCTATCAGTAGTTTTATAGGCAAAAAAATTGCAGGAAAGAGCTATATGAAGTAATTATTAGAAATTATAGCAAAAACTGGGCTAAAATAATTTATATTATATAAGAATTATTTAAATAAAGGCCTTAATAATATAGAAGCAATAGGATTGGGAGAACAGAATGAAATTTAATATAAAAGATATGAATTTATTTTACGGAGATTTTCAGGCTCTTAAAAATGTAAATTTAGAGATAGAAGAAAAGGAAATAACGGCATTTATAGGACCATCTGGATGTGGTAAGTCAACCCTTTTGAAGAGCTTAAATAGAATGAACGATTTAGTTAGAGGTTGTAAGATAGAAGGTGACATCAGACTAGATGGGATGGATATATATGGAAGTGACGTGGACGTCAATAATCTAAGAAAAAGAGTAGGTATGGTGTTTCAGCAGCCAAATCCATTTGCAATGAGCATATACGACAATATAGTCTATGGTCCCAAGACTCATGGAATAAAGAACAAGTCTCAACTAGATGAAATTGTCGAGTCAACACTAAAAAGAGCAGCAGTATGGGATGATTTAAAGGATAAAATAAATAAATCTGCCCTGAGCTTATCAGGAGGTCAGCAGCAGAGACTTTGTATAGCAAGAGCACTATCTGTAAATCCAGAGGTTCTTTTGATGGATGAGCCAACTTCAGCTCTAGATCCAATATCTACTGGAAAGATAGAAGAGCTTTGTACATCATTGAAAGACAATTATACAATAGTAATGGTTACCCACAATATGCAACAGGCTCTTAGAATCTCAGATAAAACTGCATTTTTCTTGAATGGTGAGATAATAGAATATGATGAAACTCATAAATTATTTACTACACCATCAAATATACAGACAGAAAATTATATAACAGGAAGATTCGGTTAGGAGAAAATATATGCTTAGAAAAACTTATGATGAAGAATTACAACAATTATTTAATAAATTAATAGAGATGGGTTCATTGGTAGAAGATCAAATAAAAAACTCTTTGATAGCACTTGAGGGAAGAGACCTAGACCTTGCTAGTGGAACTATATATAAAGACAGACTAGTAAATCAAATGGAGAGGGAAATAGAAAAAGATTGCTTGAATCTAATCCTTACTCAGCAGCCAGTAGCGACTGATTTGAGGAATATATCTGCTTGTCTAAAAATAGTGACTGACTTAGAGAGAATAGGAGATCACGCTCAGGATATATCAGAGATTTCTATATCTCTAGGAGAAAATAAACTAACAAATGAGCTAGATGAGCTTCATAAATTCTTTGATATTATAAAGGTAATGCTCAAAGATGCCATCGATTCTTTTGTAGCGTCAGATGTTGAATTGGCAAAAAATGCCAAGAAAATGGATGATACAATAGATAAACTGTATATGAATTTTAGAAAAAAAGCTATATCTTCGGCATCAAAAGATCCTGCTTCAGCAGAGGAATGGATAGATTTATTACAAGTGGCAAAGTACCTAGAAAGAGTAGGAGATCACGCAGAAAATATTTGTGAATGGGTAATATTTTCGGTGACAGGTGACTACGTTGAATCTTTAAAGAACCCAAAAAGGATGAGGAGTTAAATTGATATTTTGTGTAGAAGATGATCAAAACATTATGTTAAAGACTTGAAAGATAGAGTTAAAATTACAAATAAGATACTTGATAATATGAATGAAGGTCTGATAATGCTTGATGAAAAGGACAATATAGTAGCAGTAAACAAATCGGCTATCAATCTTTTGGACTCGCCTGATATAGACCATATTGGTATGAATATAATATCTTTGGTTAGGGAAAAAGCCTTTATTGAGGCGATTGAATCAAATAAAAGTAAAACTGTATTTTTGAGTAAAAATGAAAAGTATTTAAATTTACTAGTGTCTGAGTTAAATGATTCAGATGGGAGCATGAGTGGAAAGATAATATTTATTATAGATAATACTCAAAAGTATATAGAAGAAAAGTATAGAAGAGAGTTTTCAGCAAATATATCTCATGAACTAAAAACACCTTTAACTAGTATCAATGGCTATGCAGAGATAATTGCTGAAGGTATGGCCAATGAAGATGATGTAAAAGGATTTGCCAAAACAATATTGATTCAAGGTAGAAAGCTTCTAGAGATGATAGACGATATTATTAAGCTATCAAAGCTAGATGAAGAAGATCTAGAAGAGATTGGATTGGATAAAGTGGAAGTCGATGTCAACAGCATAGCAGAGTCTGTGATAGCTATGGTAGACTCTATGGCCATAGAAAAAAATGTTGAGATAGAGTTTTATCCAAAGAACAAAATTTTAATCAAGTCAGTTGAATCAATGCTTGAAGAGATTTTCTACAATCTTATGACAAATGCCATCAATTATAATATAGACGGTGGAAGGGTAAGATTGGAGATAGAAGATAGAGCTAATGATATAAAAATTTCTGTATCAGATACAGGGATAGGTATAAAAGAAGAGGATGTGCCTAGAATATTTGAAAGGTTTTATATGGTTGATAAGGCTAGAAATAAAAATAATTCAAACTCTACAGGTTTAGGGCTTGCAATAGTTAAGCATATAGTGAAGAGGCTAGGCGGCAAAATAGATGTAAAGAGTGAAATAGGTAAAGGGACCACTATGGAAATCTTTCTTACTAAGAAATAGAAGGGAGAAGGGTTTTACCCTAGTAACTATGAAAATTATAAAAACAATTGATGAAATGAGAGACATATCAAAAGATATATTTAAGAGTTCAAAAGAATTAGGCTTGGTTCCTACAATGGGATATCTTCATGAAGGGCATAAAAGTCTTATAAAAAAAGCTAAGAAAGAAAATGATTTAGTAGCAGTGAGTATATTTGTAAATCCAACACAGTTTGCTCCTGATGAAGATTTGGAAAACTATCCAAGAGATTTAGATAGAGATGCTAAAATATGTGAAGAATTAGGTGTAGACTATATTTTCCATCCAAGGGAAGAAGAGATGTATCCTGAAAATTTCTCTACATTTGTGCTACCTGGAGAGAATATGACAAATATAATGTGCGGAATTACAAGACCAACCCACTTTAGAGGTGTCTGTACTGTACTTACAAAGATATTTAATATTATATCCCCTCAAAGGGCATATTTTGGAGAAAAAGATATACAGCAGTTGGCCATAGTCAAAAGAATGGTAGAAGATATGAATTTTGACATAGATATAGTGGGATGTCCGATTGTAAGGGAAGATGATGGACTAGCAAAAAGTTCTAGAAATAGCTATCTAGATTCAAATGAAAGGGAGTCAGCTAGCATTTTAAGAAAGAGTATTTTAAAGGCTAAGCAGATGATTGAATCAGGAGAAAGAGACGCTATAAGAGTACAGGCGAGCATGATAGAGATGATAGAAAGTGAAGCCTTGGCTAAGATAGATTATATAGAAATATTGGATTTTGAGACATTTCAAAGATTAAAGGTAATACAAAATAAAACATTGATATCTATGGCTGTTTATATAGGAAAGACAAGGCTGATAGATAATATGGTAATAGATTTAAATAAATAACGTACATATCGAAAAACTCATATAAATAATTTACAAACTTAAAGAGGTGTTGTAAAGCCAGCTATCTGGCTACAACACCTCTTTGGGTATTTAGGAGAGCTATATATCTAGCTCTCTATTTAATTTATCAGTAAATTTTATTATTCAATGTTTGTTGCAGGGTCCATTGAGTCTAACTGTATAGTTTCTCCTCCGCCCTTGTTCATCTTTCCTCTTCTAAACCAATAGATAGGAAGACCAAGTGCTGTAACACCAATTCCTATAAATGCCTGATCAGGATTTGTAATCATCTGATTGATAACAACAAATAGTCCACCAGCTATAGCAAGTAGAGGTATTACTGGGTAGAAAGGAACCTTATATGGTCTATGCATATCTGGTGCCTTCTTTCTAAGAACCATAACAGATGCGAATGTAAGTATATAGAAAATCCATATAGTTGCAACAGCTATGTTTGTTAGGAAGTCAAACTTTCCTGATAGTGCAAATACGCAAGATATCACTGTGATAAGTATTGTAGATGCAGCAGGAGTTCCGTTTTTAGTAGTTGATCCCCAAAGGTTTGAAAATGGTAGTGCATTTGTCTGAGCTAGTGCGTATGGCTGTCTTGAAGCAGAGAATAAGTTTGCTCCACAACATCCAAATACAGATACCAAGATACCAATAGTAATGAAAGTACCGCCCATTTTTCCGAACAAAAGGTTTGCTACTTCAGTAGCAGGGGCTTCAGACTTCATCATTACATCTGCAGGAACAACGAATAGATAAGCTACGTTGATTGCTATATAAGTAAGTATGATAACTAAAAGTCCACCTATTAAAGCCTTAGGTAAATCTTTTCCAGGATTTTTCATTTCTCCTGCAATAGCTCCACCATCTATCCAGCCCTGATAAGCAAATAGTGTTGCCAATATACCACCAGCAAGTACTGAAGCTATATTTGCATCTGGTGCAACGAAAGGTCCAAGATTTTGAACTCCATTACCAACTGATGGACCATGTATTAATCCTACAACTACTATGATTGCTAGTGGTATAAGCTTTACCACACCAGCTACAACCTGTACAGCATTTCCTAGTCTTACTGAAATTGAATTCATTATTGCAAGGAATATGATGGTAGCGATTGCCAAAGGGATAGCAGTTTCTGGTCCCCAACCTAAAAGTATAATTGCTGTCTGAGCAAATATTACGGCTAGAGCAGCTATAGTAGCTGGGAATAGTACAAGTGTCTGACACCATCCAACTAAAAATGCTAATGTATCACCAAATCCGGCTCTTACCCATTCTACCATACCACCAGTCTTTGGTATAGCAGCTGATACTTCTGCCGTAGTAAGTGCTCCTAGTATAGATAAAATACCTCCCAAAAGCCATATTAAAAGTCCGATTCCAGGTGCTCCACCTGTAATTGTGTAAATTGCGTGTGGCTTGAAGAAAACACCCGATCCTATAACAAGACCTACAACTAGTGTAAGTGCTGAGAAGAATCCAAGGTTTTTCTCAAGTCCTTGTGATTTCTTTTCCATAGTTAATTCTCCTAAAAAATATTTTTACTACGATATGCTAAAATCATTTTATATCATTTAGGTGAATTATTTATGAATTATTAGAGAACCTAATATGAATATAGGTAAAGTTTGTTTGAAGTTTGTAAAAATTGTGGTATTAACATACAAAAAATAAAAAGACAAGAGAAATACATAAGAAAAAAGCTATTTAGTAAGCAGATAAACTAGCAGATCAAAGAGATTTTTGAAGCTATTAATTTCAAAATCAGGCCTAGAATCTATATTGAGATTACTGTATTTTCTATGGTTTATCCAAATACTTTTATATCCTGCATTGTTGGCTCCGTAGATATCATTTGAATATGAATCACCTATATAAAAAAAGTCATAATCGTGAATAACTTTTTTATTTTTAATGATTTTATTTGTATTTAAATGATTTTGTTTGACGTTTTCAGTGTTATTTAACTCGTTTTTCATATGAATTTTATATGTATTTCTATAATCTTTCGGCAAAAAAAGAGCATTTTTTTCATTATTATTTATAATAGTATTTTCATACATTTTTTTATCAAATTGTTCATTTTTATACTTATTATGCTTGATAATATTATTCTGATTATTCTCCTTTGAGAGTAAATTCTCTAAAATATGCTCTCTGGCATAATCAAAAATCTCCACACTCGGCTTATGAAAGCCCACATCTTCAGAAATAAATATATTTTCCCTTGGAATATATTCTTCTACACCAAGATATGAAATCTTTTCAAACTGTTCTTTATGGGGTCCATTTGAAATAATCCCCATAGGAATTTGATAGTTCTTTAAAAGTTTAAGTGAGTTTTCTACATGTTCATTTAGCTTTATATATTTCTTATCCCTTAGATAAAGTAGTTGAAACTCAAGGGCCTTGCTTTCATCTATTATAATACCATGATCCTTAAAGGCATTTTGTGCTCTGTATATACACATTTCCTCCATAGTAATCTCCCCAAGAAGAGCTTTTTCATAGATTTTGTTGTTGTAGAGTCTAAAGTCTAAAAATATATCATGTATATTAGAAGGTGTATGCCCAAACATATGGAAAAAAGCCAGCTTGAAGGGATCCTCAAGATCATATAGAGTATCATCTATGTCAAATACAAAAATCATAAATCCTCCTTAAATAAAAGTAATCTTAATTCTATTATATAACAGGGGTCAATAATAAATATATATAGAGCTTAGTAAGACTTTATATAAAAAAACAATAGTAAATAGTAAATATTAAAATAGAATAAGTGTCCAGATTAGTAAGAAACTAGTAAAGAATAAGGAAAATAATAAAATTCATAAGAAAGAGTGTTTATAAAAGCTATATAAAGCTTGGTAATATGTTGTATCAAAAGAACAAGAGTAAAATGATAATGGAATAGATGAAGAGCTCAGTAAGAATTAGAGGAGAAGGAAAATAATAAAATATATAGATAGAGATAGATAAGAATATATAGGGATAGGTAAGAAGTGTTTATTGATATAAGACTTAATAAATAACTTAGTAAAAAACGAGCTTAGACTAAAAAGTTACGACAGAAGGGATAGTTTTTAATAAAAGTATATAAAAAGTATATATATTGAATAGGTATTTAGAAGGGTAAATACCTATTTTTTAAAAGAGTGATGAGCTATAGATATTAGCTATTAAATAGAATGTAAGTTATAGATTTAAATTATAAAAAGCTGGATTTTATTAAGTCTTTCTTATACTATAATTAATGTAAAATGAATAGGAGGAAGCAGTAAATGAATATCAAGAAAAAGCTAGGTCTTGCACTTAGTATGTGCGCTGTTTTGGCAATATTATCTGGATGCGGCGAAGAAAAGAAAGCATCTGATGAGAGTAAAAATGTTGATGTAAAAGTAGCAAGCACTCAGGAAGTGGAAGATGCCCTAAAGAGCAAAGATGGGAAAGACATTGTTCTAGATAGTAGAATAAACGATGCTTATAATGGATGGGCAGTTGAAGGAGCAAAGCGTGGAGGACACTTACCAGCTAGCTCGGACTTTTCTGCAGATTGGCTGACAAGTGAATATGACGAAAAGAACAACCTTGAAGGTAGAACAAGAGAAGAAGTATTAAATCTTACTCTAGAACAAAAAGGTTTGACAGCAGATAAAAATGTAATCGTATATGATATTAATGGCAAGGATGCAAATAAAGTTGCGAGTTATCTGATAGAAAAAGGCATCAAAAATGTAAAAACATATAATGCAAAAGAATGGATAAATGATAGTGACAAAGAGTTGGAATCATACAAAAACTATGAACTATTAGTTGCACCAACAGTTGTAAATGAAATCGTAAAAGGAAATACTCCAGAAGGATTTACAAAAGCTAAAAATATTAAGATTTTCGATATTAGCTGGGGAGATGCAAAAGAATCAGGATACACAGAAGGACACGTTCCAAGTGCAGTTCATATAAATACAGACTCTTTTGAACCACCTAAAACAGACAAAGATGGAAACACTTCTTGGAGCCTAGCAGATGATAAAACATTAGAAAAGCTTATACTAGACTCAGGTATTACGGCTGATGATGCTGTAATTTGTACAAGCCCAGAACCTATGGCTGCATCAAGATTTGCAACAATATGCTATTACTTAGGAGTAAAAGATGTAAGAGTGATGAACGGTGGACTTGTTCAGTGGAAATCTTTAGGATATGAACTTGAAAAAGGAGAAAATAAACCAACTCCTGTAAAAGAATTCGGTGAAAAAATTCCAGCTAGACCAGAAGTAATAAACTCACTAGCTGAAATTAAAGAAATCATGACAAGCGATGAAAAGAAAAAGGACTTTACACTAGTAGATAATAGAACTTGGGGAGAATATATAGGAGAAACTACAGGATATTCATACCACAAGAAGAAAGGTAGAATTCCAGGAGCAGTATTTGGACATGCAGGAGTGAAAAACTCTAGTTCAATGAGCTATTATAGAAATATAAATAAAACAATGAGAAATGAAAATGAAATCAAAAATATGTGGGAAGAAGATAATATAAACACTTCAAATCACTTGGCATTTATGTGTGGTAGTGGATGGAGAGCCGCAGAAATATATTGGTATTCAAGAGTTATGGGAATGGAAAACACTTCACTGTACTCATCAGGTTGGATAGATTGGTCAAATGCAAATTACCCATCAGAAATAGGAGAACCTAAAAAGTAGGAATATAGATGAAAAACAGAAAAACAGCAAAATTTATAACAATACTAATAAGCATAATAAATCTATTAATAATAATTTCAATGAGATACTTGGAAAGATTAGCCTATAAAAAAGCCGGTGTAAATCACCATCTTATATTTAAAAAAGCGGAGTATACATTTAAGTATCTAACTCCTAGCAATATCAAAATATTGACATTTTTAACTATAGGACTATTAATAGTTTTTATACTTGTACTTTTAAGAGAAATAAAAAGAAGCAACTTTATAATATTTTTACCATTGATAAATACCATTGTAGCAGGACTTTTATTGGAGTTTTCTCTACACTCAAAATACATGGCAGGAGAGCTGATATATCCATATTGGATATTGGCGATCATACTGTGTATGATTATTTCGCTTGTTAACTATGGGATTAATAAGATATTGTGTAGGAACAAGATTGCTTAGAATTACTACAGCACGGTGGGGAGACTCATCGTGCTGTATTTTTGTGCGGAGGGATTATAGAATAGAATTATTATTTTGCCTATATTCTGATAATAAACTATGTTAGAATATAAATTAAGAAAAGGTAAATTTTTAAAAAGATTTTAAAAGTTTATGAAATAAGAGTATCTAAAATAATAACTTTAAGAGGATAGAGTAGAATAGTTAGATTTTCTATAAGGAGGTAAAAATAAGAGGCTGAAGTTATGATATGTCTTATTAAAAAAAATAATATTTTAAAGTTGTTATTATAAAAATACTTATATATTAAAAGAAGGAGGATTTTGCTTTGAGTAAAATAAAAATTTTTAGTTTGATTTTAGTTTCTGTTTTAATAATGACGGGTTGTTCTTCTGGAAATGGAAAGGTAGACTCCAATAGTGAGAAAATTTCTTCAGAAGAAGCTAGTAAAAAAAAGACTAATAGTTTAGATAAGAAAGAATATGATAAGCCAGTATATGAAGATGATAAGGTAAAAATAGTATTAAAATCGATAGGTAAAGCTCCTGAAGGAAAATATGTTTTTAATGCTGTTGATTTAATGTTTGAGGTAGAAAATAAACTAGAAGAAGACATAGCATTACAAGTAGAGTCATTATCAGTAGATGGAAAGATGGTAGATGCTTCTAACGTAGTTTCAAGTACAAATATACAGGCAAAAAAAATGGCGGATGCATATATTAGTATATCAGATGAGCATGGTTATGAGATTCCAAAAATAAATAAGGATATTGAAGTGAATTTTAATTTATTTAGCTGGGATAACGATGATCTTAGTTATGGGTTTAAAGGAAAAACGGAGTTAGATTAATTAAAAAAAGACACTTTAAGTGTCTTTTTTTATGATATATATATAAATTAAGAGTCGTAAGAGTTGATAATATATAAAAAAATAATTAAAAAGGAGAACAATATGTGCAATAAACTTAATAAGTCAGATCATTATTATGGAGCATTTTTATCTAAAGTATTGGATAATGGGAATAAACCAGCTCTTATGAATAAAGATGAAGGTAGAAGTATATACAAGTTAGATACAGATAATTCACAACAGGAATATACGGTATATATGAAATATGTAACTAATAATAAGGGAGATAATCTTTGGAACTTTACTTTTACAGAAGAAAACTTAAAAGAGATAGAAGAACTTATAGACAAAGAGAATTTAATTTTTGGACTAATAGGAAGTTATAAATCTCTAAATGGAACAGAAATAGCTATAATATATAAAAATGAATTTTCTAAATGTATAGATTTTAAATGTGTTAAAAATAAAAAACAAAGAGTAAGTGTTCTTAAGAAAAAAGGAAGTAGTAAGCTATATATATATGGAACTTTTTTAGATAGAGAAAAAGCTATAGTGATAGAAAGGAACAGAATCAATGAGCTTTAAGGCGATATATGATAAAAATATATTTGTCTTTTAACGATATTTTATTTAAGGGGGGTATTATAAATGCAAGCAAGTCCTATAAAGTTACTAGGATTATTAGAAGATACAAAAACAGTATTTAAAGTACCTGTTTATCAGAGAAAATATGAATGGGGAAAAGAGCAGCTTGAAAAGTATTTTTTGGATATTGAAAGAATTATAAACTCGGATTTTAAAAAGAGACATTTTTTAGGAACGGTTGTTTATGTTCAAAATGAATTACCGGGATTGATGAAAGAGAGAGTAATTATAGATGGTCAACAAAGAATTACGAGTACATTAATACTTTTAAAGGCTATTATGGATATATCCAAAGAGTTAGATTCAAAGGATATTAATTGGATGGAAATAAGAGATACTTATTTAATAAATCCATATGGCAGAGATGATACTGAATACAAACTTATGCCAGTGGATAAAGATAGAGAAGCATATAAAGAACTAATGAATGATAATAAAACAAACTCCATAATTTATAGTAATTATAATGCTTGTAAAATATTTATAGAAAAATCTAAATTTGATATTAAAAGTATTTATGAAGCTTTAGGTAATATTGATGTAGTATATATAGCATTAGATTTAAGTGAGGATCCTCAGATAATTTTTGAAAGTTTAAATTCTACGGGATTATCACTTACAGAATCTGATTTAATAAGAAATTTTATTCTAATGGGATTGGATTATACTAAACAAAGCAGTTTATATAATAATTATTGGAGAAAAATAGAGTCAATTTTACCAAATAAAATAATTTCAGAGTTTATTAGGGATTTTATAACAATGAAACAAGGAATTGTTCCTAATAAAAATAAAGTTTATGATGCATTTAAGGTATATTTTTTTGAAAATAAGTATAGTCCAGAAAGAATATTAGAAGAGCTATTAAAATATTCTTCATATTATGGAAATATAATTAACAGTAGTACAGAAGATGTTGAGGTTAATAATATACTGAATTATATAAATATAATAAAGAATACCGTATCTTATCCATATTTACTAAAACTATTTAATGACTATTATTTTAATAAATTAATAAAAAAAGATGAGTTTTTAGATATTTTAAGGATAATGACTTCTTATATGTATAGAAGAAGCATATGTAACATGCCTAGTAATTCCTTAAATAAAATATTTTCTAAAATGCCAAGTGAAATTGATAAAAAAATAGAAAATGGGATGGGATATGTTGACTCAGTGATTGACTATCTTATGAGTAGGTCGGGAACAGGAATTTTTCCAAGAGATGAAGAATTTAAGAAAAACTTTTTAAATAATGATCTATATAGTAAATCAAACCGATTAGCAAAGATATTATTACATGTTTTAGAAAAAGGAATTCATAAAGAGGTTGTTAATTTAGAAAGTTTATCAGTTGAGCATATACTCCCGCAAACTTTGACAAATGAATGGAATATAGAGTTGGGGAAAAAGGCCCATGAGGTACATATGTTATATAAAAACACAATAGGAAATTTAACTCTTACCAATTATAACTCAGAAATATCAAATAAAAGTTTTGATGAAAAAAAGAAGTATTATAATGAATCTAATATAAAGATAACAAGGGATATTAATAAGTATGAAAAATGGACAGATAAAGAAATATTAGACAGGGCAGATAAATTATTTAAAATAATAAAGAAAATATGGAATATTCCAAAGGATAAATATAGCACTATATCAGATGAAAGGCTTTTACCTGAAGAGGAATATTCTATTAAGGAAAATATTTTAGTAACAGGATATACACCAAAAAAAATAATAATAGATGAGGAAAGCTTTTTAGTTAGATCGTGGAAAGAAATGCTAATGACTACTTGCAAATATTTATATAATCTTGATAGTGATTTGTTTGTATCTTTAAAAAATAATCCTAGATTTAAAAAATTTATCTCTTATAAGAAAGAGAAGCTTAGGAGTCCGAAAAAGGTAAATGGGTTATATGTTGAAACTAATCATAATGCTAAAGATACATTAAGTTATATAGTTTTATTATTTGAAGAATATAAGATTGAGGATATTGTGTACTTTCAGATAAAGTGATAGGAAGTATATTAAAATGAAAAATATAAAGGTTGATAATAGAGCTTATTTAGAAATCGTGTATTTAAATTTAATAAAAGAAAGAGATAATTTGATTGAAAAAATTCTTTTATAATTCTTATAAAAAGTTAAGTTCAAGTGAGTCAGATTTACTTGGCTTTTATGATATTAAGAAGCTTTAGTAATTCTAGTATATGTGTTTATTAAAAGAAGGGAGTTATTTATGAAAAAGTTATTATCAATAGGTCTTGGAGTTATGTTATTCATGTCTAGCATAGGAATATCAAGTGCTGATGAAAGTATCAATATCAGCAGAGTTTCTGGATATGATCGATATGAAACGGCTTTAAATGTAAGCAGGAATAATTTTGAGCATTGTGATTATGTTGTTATTGCAAGTGGTGAAATATATGCAGATGCTTTGTCTGGGGGTAGCTTGACAACTCAAACAAGATCTCCAATTTTACTTACAAAGAAAGACTATATTTCAGAGAGTGTTTTAGATGAGATTTCTAGATTAGAACCAAGTAGAATATTTTTGCTTGGTGGCGAGATGTCTATATCTAATAATGTTCTAAATAAAATAAGAAGTTATACGGGAATAGAAGCTGAAAGAATCTCTGGGCAAAATAGATCAGAGACAAATGCCAAAATAAATGAGTTAAGAACAGATTTATTTATGGGTGAGTATGAAGTAACTAGTAATAACTTTGTTTATGTAGATGGTTATAATTTTTATGACTCTTTATATGCAGCTCCTTATATAGGATATGGCACTGGACAGCCTATCTCATATCTTGTATTGAACAATGGTCCACTCAGAGAATCAGAATTTGACAGATCTATTCTATATTCAATAGGAGACTTTCAAATAATTAAAGATGATCCAAGAGAGCCGATCGAATTTCATTTAAATACAAAGGGAAGAAATAGGTATGAGTCATCAACTTTAATTGCTGAGCAATATGGCTTTAATGTTGATACGGCAATACTAGTAAGTGGAGAGGATTATCCAGATGGACTAAGTGCATCATCTTTGGTGGCTTTATATCATGCACCAGTATTGTTAACACCTAAGAATAGGTTAGATTATTCAACTAGAGAATATATAAAAAAGGCTGGTATAGAGAATATAATTATAGTCGGTGGCGAAAAGTCAGTATCAAAAAATATAGAAAATGAACTAAGAAGTATATATTAGAATAGAAAATAACAATTTTTAAAAAAGAAACTATGAATAGTTATGTATAGCTAAAAAAGCAATCCCCATATAAAATTTTATATGGGGATTGAGTAATATAAAAAGTAGAGTTATAAAGATGCTTTCTATAAAATATTATTTTTCTGAATATTCAAAGTAATTAAAGTGTGCTACAATAAAATTAAAGTTATTGTAAAATTAAGTTATTATTAAGTTATTTAAGAAGGGAGTTATTTATGAAAAAGTTATTATCAATAGGTCTTGGAGTTATGCTATTTATGTCTAGCATAGGAATATCAAGTGCTAATGAAAGCATCAATATCAGCAGAGTTTCTGGATATGACAGATATGAAACGGCGGTCAATGCCAATAAGAAATTTATGGATCATGCAAACGGTAACCTAGCAGTAATAAGTAGTGGAAGTGATTTTAAAACTGCTCTATATGCAAGCCATATGGCATCTGCCTTGAAGGTTCCTTATTTTGTAAACCCTAAGCATGGAGTTAGAACGGATATATTAAATGAAATGCAAAGATTAAATGTCAGTAGAGTCTATGTGGTAGGTGATTACAAAGTGCTAGATAGAAGCGTGGACAATACATTGAAATCTAAAGGAATGAAGCTTCAAAGATTTTATGAAAGATACGAAGCCCTAGAAAATGGGGCTTACTATAAAAGTACTTTAAGCGAACAAGTAGATATGGCAATAATTAATACTTTTTTTCCAGATGATCTAATTAGAGGTGTTTTCTCAAATGCAATTGCTATAAATGACAATAAATTCCCTGATCTACTTTCTTCCATACCGCTAACATCTGAATTGGCAAGCAAATATTTTAAATACATAGTAAATCCTGAAGAGCTGTATGTAGGAATGAATATAGATGAAGGGGCTAATCACTATATGAATATTGGTGGACATAATTCTGTTTCAGCAAAATACAATATAGCTGAGTATATAAATGATGATTTTATAAAAACCGATAAAAATAGAATCTATGGACAAAATAGATATGAAACAGCAGTAGAAGTCGCCAAAGGATACAAAACTTATTTAAATAAAGATATAAAAACAATAGTGTTGGTAAATGGCGAAGATTACCCAGATGCTTTATCGTCAAGTTTAGTAGCAACTCAAAATGATGGAGCAGTCTTGCTTACTCAATCGAATAAACTAAATAAAGATACAGCTAAATATATCAAGGATAGCGGAATAAAAAATATAATCATAGTCGGTGGTGAAAAGTCAGTATCAAAGAGTGTAGAAAATGAATTAAGAAATTTGTATTTAAAATAAATCATTAAGAGGTAAATAAGTCATGAGAAAAGTAGTGTTGTTTATAGCAATGAGTTTAGATGGTTATATAGCAGATAATAGTGGCAATGTCGATTGGTTGGCAGGTGAAGACCCAAACGCAGAAGGATCTGATTCATATGAGAAGTTTGTGGAGACAGTAGATACTGTTGTGATGGGATATAAAACATACAATCAGATAGTTACGGAGCTATCTCCAGATGAGTGGGTATATCAGGGTATGACCAGTTATGTTATCACTCATAGAGATATTAAATCAGATTCAGATGATATAATATTTGTTGGTGAATTTCCTTCTGATTTAATTAGAAAAATCAGAAAAGAAGAAGGTAAGGATGTTTGGATATGTGGAGGAGCGAGTGTCGTTCAAGATCTAGTGGCAAGCAACTTGATAGATGAGTATAGAATATCTATTATTCCTACTATTTTGGGTGAGGGAATATCCCTATTTGGAAATGGTAAGGAAAAAATAGATCTGAGCCTAACAAAGACAGAGACAGATAATGGAATTATTGAGCTAATATATAGGAAAAGAGACTCTATATCTAAATAAATTCCGAAATCTATGATAAAAAATATAGTATAAGAATAAGGTTTTATTTATATGATAGATAGTTTTTATTTTGAACTAGATAAAAAGGTCGACTTGATTGTGCTATATCAATTGTTAAAAATGATATCAAGAGTAGGTAGTTTTTATAGAAAATATTCTATGAAGACAGATTATCAAAAATAATATAAATTGGTTAAAGATGTTGAGTAATTGCTCAACATCTTTTTTATTCTCAAAAATCAGAAGTATTTAATAGATTTTGCCCAAGTCTACGGAGCGTGGATTGTTTATATTCTTCAAAATCTTATAATAGAATGTGAGGTGAGATTAATGGATATTAATAGAAAAAAAGAGTTATTACAAGAGTGGAAAAATCGTCATCCAGAAAAGGGTGTTATATCATTTAGATGTAAGGAAACAGGTGAGTCTTTTTTGGGAATTTCAAATGACACCAAGGCGGATATCAATAGTAGTCGCTTCCAGTTATCAATGGGAGGGCATCCAAATAAAATTCTTCAAGGAATTTGGAATGAGTATGGTGAGGAAAGTTTTGAGCTTTCTGTACTCAAGGTGTTGAAATACAAAGATCCCAGTGATGATCATACAAAAGAGTTAAAAAAACTGATTGAAGAGTGCTTTGAAGAGGATAAGAAAGCGAGGAAATTAAAAAATAATGGAAAAAAATAAAGATATTGTAAAAGATGTTGTAATAGAGTCAAAGGGTTATGATCTTATTGATGGAAGAAATGCCTATCATTCAAATATAAAGCGTTTAACTATGGGAAAACCCACTAGAAAAGAGAATGAAAGCATGGAGATTGCTGTTCAAATTTGGAAAAAAAATGAAGATGGTTCAGAAGAGATTGATATTGAACTGCCAATTCATCAGATTATGGATTTGATGATATTTGTCAGTCGAGGACTTCTTCATTTTAAGGATGCCTATAGGCTGCCTCTACTTTATGACCCAGAGAATCCAGTGATTGAAAGAGTGGGAGTTCAGGGTGGAGTGATGCCAGTGAGTGTTTGTAGTGAAAATCCAGATATCAATAAAGATATTAAAGAGTTTTCTCAGGCTATCAGCAATCTTGGAGAGTTAACAGGTGAAAGAATGCGCACCTTATACCGCATAATTGAAGAAATGGAGTGATATAAAAATGGAAAATAATTATCTTCTGTCTCCAGATAGGGAGCTAACAGAAGAAGAAAATAAACTTATATGGAAAAAACCAAAAAGCCATGTAGAAAGTAGTGCAGAATTTCGTATTTGCCAAGAGGTGAAGAGAAATTGGACACGTGGAGAAATGAAAATAAGCAATATTTTATTGGAAGGAGATGCAGGTTCTGGAAAGACTCAGCTAGCAAAGGCTCTTTCAGCAGATTTTGGATTGCCCTATAGCAAGGTGACTTGCTTTGCAGATATGGACAAGTCAGATATTTTGGGATCGATACTTCCAATGCTATCTGATGAAGATAGCGACTCTAAGGTCGTTGAGTATAAATACTATCCATCAGAAATAGTAAGAGCCTATGAAAATGGTTGGTTACTTGAGATACAAGAGCCAACAGCAATACGTGATGCCGCAGTTTTAATGGCACTCAACTCTGCTCTTGAGCCAGATGGCAGTATCAACTTGCCTACACGTATCGTAAAGAGACATCCGGATTTTCTTGTAGTGATTACAACGAATAGAGGATATAATGGTTGTCGACCATTAAATGAGGCCTTACGTGATAGAGTTCAACATAGTGAGAAAATGGATTTGCCAGAAATAGACGTAATGATGAAAAGAGCTTCAATAAAAACAAACTGTAGTGATGAGGATTTATTGGAGACTTTTGCAAAGACAATAATAGAATTAGATAAAACGGCTAAGGCAAATGCAATCAAGGGTGTAGCAGGTATGCGTTCTTATTTTTATTGGATAGATGCAGTATTGCAGGGTTCACAAGCAGTGGAAGCCCTTTATCACAAGGTTATCTATAAGATAAGTACGGATGAAGAAGAAGTTAAAATTTTAGAAAAGACACTATCAGAAAAAGGATTATTAAAAGAGTTAGAGAGAAAATTTTCACCCTTAGGAAATACAAATGGACAAGTAATGGAAATTCATACAGAGGGAGATGATAGTGATGCGGATGATTTTTCACTGAAAGAAAGTGATAAGGCTGCAGTTGCCTTGAAGAAATCCTCTGATAGTGAGGGAGAAGCTTCTTTTACATCAGAATCATCAACAAAGTCCGAAGAATCAGATACAAAAGATCAAGATGGCAAGGCTATCTACCATGAACTTAAAGATTATGAAAAAAATGCGGAAATAAAAGAGAGAAAAAAGGAATTTCGCAAGCAACTAAATAAAGAAGCTAGAGAGTCAGTAAAGTCTACCTCTCATGAAGACATTGCCTTAATAGTTCATAGACCAGAAGCCACAATGGATCACTGTAGTGAATATAATAAAATAGTGTCCGAGCTGATGCCTGTGATCAAAGAGCTTCAGAGAAAAACAGAGCCACTTTTGGAGCATGAAGTATCTGTTGACTTTGGAAAGAACCGTTTGTATGGGACAAAGTTTCAGGCAGAAAAAGTATCATCACAAGACTATAGATATTTTTCACAAAAAAGGCAACCCAATGAAGATCCTTCACTTGTAGTTGCTCTAAGGATTGATCAGTCTGCATCTATGAAGGCATTTGGGCGTCTTGATGCGGCCAAAAAGGCAGCTATATCTGTATATGAATTCTGTAAGGCCTGTAACATTCCAGTGCTTATATATGGAGATACAGCAGATCGTTCACCTAGAGAAAGGATGTCAATCTATTCATACATTGATTGTCAAGAGGCAGATCTAAATGATAAGTACTCACTGATGACAATTCAGGCCCTTAGCAATAATAGAGATGGGATGGCACTACACATACTTTCTGAAAAATTGATAAAGATGCCTCAGTCAAATAAACTTTTGATAAGTATAAGCGATGGGCAGCCAAAAGCAATGCCAGATTATACAGGAAAACTCGCTGTAGATGATATGAAAGAAACTATAGGTCAATATAAACGTAAGGGAATCACTTTTTTGGCAGCAGCTATTGGTCAAGACAAGGAAACGATAAGCGATATATATGGTCAGGAACATTGCCTTGATATATCAGATCTAAATCAACTGCCAGTTCAATTGATTCGTATTATTTCAAGATTTTTGTAGTTAGTGGTTAAAAGACCATCAATACTCAATAAGAAATTAATAATAATCTGATTTAAGGTGTGGTACTTTGAGGTTAAGATATCAAGAGTTTAAATATAACATAAAAAAATATCGGTCTTTAGATAAATTATTATCTTTAAGGCCGATATTTAATGAATTTTAATAGTTTTTATAAGTTAATGTAAGATTTTATTAGACGGTTTTCATTTTTTGAAAAAATATTTATTTTAAAGAAAATCTGTAACAATACATATTTTTTATATAACCAACATCAATATACTTTAAGTTAAGTAATGCACCTAATTGCATTCCTATATCATTGAAAAAATAATGAAATTTGGAACCTTGAGAATCAATATATAGAAATAGTTCGTTAGTAGTATTATCTTTATTAAAGTGAAAAATTGGAGAATATAGAACATCCTGAGATTTTAAATATTCAAAGTTAGAATCTCTGAACATTTTTATTATAAAAAAGAATCGTTTTAAATAATAAAAAAACACTTAAAAAAGATATACTATTTAAAATGTATAGATCATTTGTTAATACAAATCTATATAAATTATATGAAATATTTTTATCAAAATCACTTATATAATCTACATTTTTTAAATTCAATTTTAATTTTCTTGAATTAAAAAATTTTAAATAGGTATAAAGAAAAAAGATTATACCAAAAATAATAAATGATTCAATGAATATTCTAAAATCAGCTAATAAAGTTAAAAAAGATAGCAAAATAAAAATACGCAATTCTTTTTTAAAAGAAAGTGGATTATACTTTTGAGAATCGAAAATTTCATCAGAATTATAAAGATCAACACCTGTGTACTGATAAGTTACAACACCAGTTTCAATATTTTTATCTAACATAAAAACCTCCTGTTTATATTATATAAATTTCAAAAAACTTTTAATTAATGAGAATAACTATGTTTTATGATTTAATTATCAAATACTATAATTAATAGATTTTAACTATTAATCATAAACTACATGCTAACTTTTATTTAGCATTATAAAGAATAAATTTATATTACTAAAGTATGAGTTAAAAGTGTGTTTAATTGTTATTCACAATTTGAATGATTAAAATCTTAATAAATTAACATATAAAATTATTATATCAGAAAAAAATAAATTTTGTATAATATATCAAATAATACTATTTAATATATTATACAAAAGCTAGTAAAAAGGTAAGGATAGAAAGAAAATTTTAAAATAAGCAATAGAAAAAGCCCGGTCAAGCTTGACAGGGCTTTTATTTTTTATTTTTCCACCAATTCACAAAGTCTTTCAAAGATATATTCCTTGATAGGAATATCTTCAAACATTACATTGTCTTCTTGGTCAAAGTAGATTTTAAAGAAGTTCATAACCAACTGACCATCTACTATGTAGTATGGATCTAAGTGAAGTGGTGCTATATGAACGATTATTTTTTCCTGCTTGATGTCAGGGTATTTTTCATTTAGTCTTGCTACTAAATCATCAACATTCATTACTTTGATAGGTTGAGCCATCTTGCTTGCTAGTGATGAGTCATCTGCTATCCACATATTCTTGCTCCAGAATCTTTTTTCTGGCTTTGTTGCGTTTGATAAAAGTTCTCTATTTTGTATTGCACTTAGAACTTTTCTTATAGATTCTTCGTCAAACTCTGGGCTTTGAACCAACTTCATAGCATCCATGTTCGCTATGTCTACAAAGAAGCTTTCTGCTACTTTTTCTCTGTCTGCCATACTACTCCAGTAGTAAAGCATTGATTCGATTACTTCTAGGTTTAATGTGATACTTTTTAACATAAATTACCTCCATATTTTATTTCCAAAATACAGTGACTATATATTCAAAATCTATTCTAATATATATTTCTGTACTTTAGAAAATGTTTTCATATAATTATTATAGTACTTTTTCTAAGAAATAAATAGTCCATTATCCGACAAATATTATTTGTTCTTTTAATCAAGCAAATAAAGGGGTATTTTATGATATAATATAATACTAGATTTATGCGAATAAAGCCTTAATATATATATTGAAATTAGGAGGAAAAATGTTTATAGATGATACAATTGCTGCAATTGCCACAGCTCCTGGAGAGGGTGGTATAGGGATTATTAGACTTAGTGGAAGTAATGCCCTAGATATTGCAAATAAGATGTTTAGACCCCTTTATAGAGATTCTATAGGCGATTATGCCGTTAGAACACTTATTTATGGGAATATTTATGATGAAGGGGTAGTTTTAGATGAGGTTTTGCTTGCCTACATGAAAGGACCTCATTCTTATACTGCAGAAGATGTGGTAGAAATAAATTGCCACGGTGGATTTATTTCAGTTAGAAAAATTTTGGAGCTTGCTCTTAAAAGTGGTGCTAGAATGGCTGAAGCGGGAGAGTTTACCAAGAGAGCATTTTTAAATGGAAGAATAGATCTTTCTCAGGCAGAGGCTGTAATAGATATAATAAATGCTAAGACAGACAAATCTCATGAATTAGCTCAGAGTCAGCTAGAGGGAAGTTTGTCTAAGAAAATAAAGAATCTAAGGGAGATGTTGACTGCTGTTTTGGCTCAGGTTGAGGTTGCTATTGACTATCCAGAAGAAGACATAGAGTTTATTACCTACAAAGAATTGATAGAAAAGACTGAAGCTATACAAAGAGAAGTAGTTCAGATGTATAAGACTGCAGATACTGGTAAGATTTTGAGAGAGGGACTTCAGACTGCTATTTTGGGTAAGCCAAATGTTGGTAAGTCATCGCTTATGAACTCAATACTGGGAGAAAATAGAGCTATTGTAACGGATATTCCAGGTACAACTAGAGATATTATAGAAGAGTTTGTAAATATCAAAGGTATAGCCCTAAAGATAGTTGATACTGCAGGTATTAGAGATACAGATGATGTGGTAGAAAAGATAGGTGTAGAAAAATCAAGAAAACATTTAAAGAGTTCAGATCTTACTTTAGTGGTTTTGGACAATTCTAGAGAGATTGATCAGGAAGATATTGACATACTAGAAAGTGTGGATAGATCAAAGACTCTTGTAATACTAAATAAGATAGATTTAGAGTCAAAGTTGGACTTGGATATAGTGAAGAAATATGTAGATGAGATTAATATTATCAATATATCTGCACTTAAAAATGAGGGGTTAGATTTGCTTCACGATAGAATAGAAGATATGGTCTTTAGTGGAGAAATATCTAATTCAGGAGATGTAATGATTACAAATTCAAGACACAAAGATGCTATTTACAAGGCTATGAAGGCTATTGAAGATGCTATTAGTTCATTGAATGATGAAATGTCTTATGATTTTATCGAGGTTGACCTAAAGGATGCTTGGGATGCCTTGGGATATATCAATGGTGATACTATCAGTGAAGATTTATTAGATACAATATTCTCTAACTTCTGTATAGGAAAGTAATAAAAATCAAATTTAGGTTGAGATTTAAGAAAGTCTAGTTTTCAATTTCAAAAAGTACAGTTTTAAAGTCTAGTAAAAGTTATTTTTAAAAGGCATACAAAGACAGTTTATGTTTAAAAAATGCTTTTGAATTTCGGAAAAGCTGCTTTTAAAATCAAATAAAAGTTGATTTTAAACTTTAAAAAGAAGCTAACTTTAAAATAGATAATTTATAGTAAAAATCTAAAAAAATTGAAATCAAATAAAAGCTAGATAAGATTTAAATACAGATGAATATGAAAGAAAAAATAAAAATCAAAAATATAAATTAAAAAAACAAACAATAAAGTATAAACAATAAAGTAAGGTATAACAAATAATTATAGATTGGAAAGGAAAAAAATGGAAAGATTTAATGCTGGAAATTACGATATAATTGTAGTCGGTGCAGGTCATGCAGGCTGTGAGGCAGCACTGGCTTCAGCAAGAATGGGTATGAAGACACTTATGATTACTCTTTCTTTAGATTCAATAGCGGCACTTCCTTGTAATCCATCAATAGGTGGAACAGGAAAGGGACAGCTAGTAAAAGAAATAGATGCTCTAGGTGGAGAGATGGGGCTAAATATAGACAAGACTTATATACAAAGTAGAATGTTAAATACAGCTAAAGGACCTGCTGTTCATTCTCTAAGAGCTCAGACAGACAAAAACCTTTATCACAGAATGATGAAGGAAACTATAGAAAATCAAGAAAATCTTGATTTAGTTATGGATGAAGTAGAAGAAATACTGCATGAGGGTAATAAAATTACAGGAGTGGCTACACGTTTAGGATCTGAATACAGTTCAAAGATGACTATACTTGCCACTGGAGTATACCTTCAGTCTACTATATTTATAGGACATGATACCTTCAAGGAAGGTCCAAATGGTATGGCATATGCAAAGAAGCTTACTGACAATTTAATTGATTTAGGACTTTCTATGAGAAGGTTTAAGACGGGAACTCCTGCTAGAGTTCATAGAGATAGTGTAGATTTTTCTGTGATGGAAGCTCAGGCTGGAGATGAAAAGATAACTCCATTTTCATTTATGAATGAAGATATAGAAAAAGATCAAGTACTTTGCTATTTGACAAGGACTACTCCAGATACAAAGAAATTGATTCAGGAAAATATAACTAGAAGTGCAATGTACAGTGGAAATATAGAGGGAACAGGTCCAAGATATTGTCCTTCTATTGAAGACAAGATAGTGAAGTTTGCAGATAAAGAAACTCATCAGTTATTTATAGAGCCAGAAGGACTAGATACCAAGGAAATGTATGTTCAAGGAGTGTCTACTAGTTTCCCTCTTGATATGCAGGAGAGAATGTACAGAACTATTAAGGGTCTAGAAAATGTAAAGATAATGAGACCAGCCTATGCAATCGAATATGACTGTATAGATCCAACTCAACTAAAGCAGACTCTAGAGATTAAGGGAGTAGAAAATCTATTTTCAGCAGGTCAGTTTAACGGAACTTCTGGATATGAAGAGGCTGCAGCTCAAGGCTTGATTGCAGGTATCAATGCAGTAAGAAAGATAAGAGGAGAAGAAGCTTTTATAATAGATAGATCTGAAGGATATATTGGAGTACTGATAGATGATTTGGTGACTAAGGGAACTAATGAACCTTATAGAATGATGACTTCAAGAGCAGAGTATAGACTATATCTTAGACAGGATAATGCTGATATGAGACTTACTCAAATCGGATATGATCTAGGTCTAGTTACTCAGGAAAGATATGATAGATTTACAAAGAAAAAGGCAGAAGTAGAAGCTGAGATAGAAAGATTGAAAAAGGAAAGAATTACACCAAATGAAGTAAACCATATTCTTGAAGAGAAGGATATACAGCTACTTCACAAGGGGCTATCTCTTTATGAATTTTTAAAAAGACCAGAGATAGATTATTCTATACTTGAACTGGCAGATAAGGCAAGTAGTGAAGAAATATCTTATGAAGTTAAGCAGCAGGCTGTAATAATGATCAAATATGAAGGATATATCAGCAAGCAGATGAAGCAGATTGATCAATTTAGAAAGCTTGAAAATAAGAAGCTTTATGAAACTTTAAATTACAGTGAGATAGAAGGCTTGAGAATAGAAGCAAGACAAAAACTTGATGATATTAAACCGACTTCTATAGGTCAGGCATCTAGAATATCAGGAGTATCTCCTTCAGATATATCAGTGCTGTTAATATATTTAGAGCAAAAAAGAAGAGGAAATAAATAGTACTATAATAAAATTAAAGAAGAGGTGTGTTTATGTCTACAGAAAATATAGAGTTACTACGTGATGGACTGAAGGGATACAATATAAATGTTGACGATTCTATGCTAGAAAAATTCGAGAAGTATAGAGAGATATTAGTCGAGTACAATAAGGTAATGAATTTGACAGGAATAACAGAACAAAGAGAAGTTTATATAAAGCATTTCTTAGATTCAGTTGCAATATTTAACAATGGATATATAGAAGATGAAATGTCTGTAATAGATGTCGGAACAGGTGCAGGATTTCCTGGTCTTCCATTTAAGATAGTAAATCCAAGTATCCAGCTTACACTGCTTGATTCTTTAAATAAGAGGATTAAGTTTCTAAAGGAAGTGGGAGACTCTATCGGATTTGATGATATAGAATATGTTCATGGAAGAGCAGAAGATTTTGGTAAAAATAAAGAGTTTAGAGAAAAATTTGACATAGCAACTGCAAGAGCCGTAGCTAATCTACCAGTTCTTTTAGAGCTATGCGTTCCATATGTAAAGTTGGGTGGATATTTTATATGTTTAAAGGGACCAAATGTTGAAAATGAACTTGAAAAGTCAGAAAATGCTATGAAGCTTTTAGGTGTAGAGTTAGTTGAAAGTATAGATGTAGAGCTTCCTGATGAAGAATTAAATCATAAAATTTTGGTATTTGAAAAGACAGCAAAGACTCCAAAGAGATTTCCTAGAAAGGCTGGAACTCCAGCTAAAGAGCCTCTATAAAAATTATATTTAAGTAATATAGATATTGTTTGATATAAGAAAGTTATAGAAGGGAGAATAAAATGATTTATTTGTTTCTTGTAGTTTTACTTTTTGCAGCCGTATTTTTATACATTATGAATAATGATAAAAGAAATTTAATGTCTGGTGTGTTCTTTGTATTGACCTTGCTTTCTTTGGGGATTTGGATTATTTTCTTAGTATTTAAGTATAGTCAAGTTATTTCAAATTATCCGATTCTGATGTCGATAATAATGATTTTATCAGTCTTATTAGTATTTATGCTAGTACTTTTACCGATACTTTTAATTGGATTTTTATTTTATAACGGTATTAAAATAATGATTAAAGAAGGTTTTAGGCCAAGAAATGTATTGTCCTTGCTGCTTTCAATACTATTATTTGTTTATCTTATAATATGGCCTAGATTCAATAAAATAACTTCTAATAGTTTTGCAAGTTATATTTATGTATATGTTGGAATATTGGCTGTATACTTTTTATTCTTGATGATGATGTTTACATTATCAAATATGCTCAACTTGATAAATTTCAAGAAGAAGGATCTTGATTTTGTTCTTGTTTTGGGAGCAGGTCTTATTAAGGATAAGGTAACACCACTTTTGGCAGGAAGAATAGATAAGGGTATTGAGGTTTATAGGAAAAATAAAAATTCGAAGTTGATTTTATCTGGTGGACAAGGTGGAGATGAAGTGATAGCAGAAGGTATTGCTATGGCTAACTATGCTAGAGAAAAGGGAGTTCCAGAATCTGATATATTGATTGAAGATAAATCTAAAAACACAAAAGAAAATATTTTATTTTCATATGAAATAATGAGTTCTCATCTTGATTTTGGAAAAAAACCTAATTTTGCTATAGCTACAAATTCATACCATGTGTTGAGAGCCTTGATAATAGCCAAAAGTCTTGGGATTGATTGTATTGGATATGGTTCAAAATCTAAGTGGTATTTTACTTTAAATGCATTTATAAGAGAGTTTATAGGATATATCCACTATACTAGAAAAAAACATATAAAAAATATAGCGCTAATTACTGTAATATACGTTATAGGAATAATTTTAACGCAGATGATATTTAAATTTGCAATATAAGAGAGTACAGAGATGTACTCTCTCTTTTTGCAAAAATCATAAAGGATTAAAAAAGTTATAGCAGAAAAATATTCAAGAATATTTAGAAAAATTGAAAAATTAAACACTTTTTCAATAAAATAAACTAATATAAAAAGGAGTATTTCTAAGAAATTCAAAGAGAAATTTTATGGAGAATAAAATGTATTTTTTAGATGAAAACATATATTTTAATGGGAATTATTATTTTAATCCTTATTAAATAGCATATAAGAAGTAAAATAATGAATAAAACAAATAAAGATAAATAAGCAAATTAAAGCTAGATAAAATAGCTTAAAATTAAGGCTTATAGCTAACAGTCCTAATATTTAAATAAAATTTTTATTTATGTTTACAAAAAGTTTAAAAAAAAATAAAATTTTATTTAACTTGAATTTTTTTTCTGTAGACAAAATAACATAATTAAAAAAATATTTAAATGGATATTGCAAAAAGCATATATTAATTATTGAAATTGTGGTAAAATTTAGAATAAGAGAAAAGTTTAAACTAGGGGAATTAAAAACAAAGATTATAATATTTGTATATCGTGAAAGAGAGGTTTGAGTAGAATATGTCCAATAATTATGTATGTAGGGAACAACTAGAGTACAACAACTATAATAACTTAGTTGAAAACATGATGGAGCATATCGATGAAATAATAGTAATTTTCGATAAAGATGGCTTCATAAGAAGAATGAATTCCATAAGTGATCAAATATTACCTTTTAAGAGAAAAGATATTGTGGGGAAAAATATCAGAGAACTCGTAAAAGATAATCTTGTGGATAATCCAATTATTTTGGAGATGATTGAAACTAAGAAAAAGGTTTTCCGAGATATTATATATCCAGAAGGAAAGGTTGTATCCTATACAGCAATACCGAGGTTTAGCATTAATGGGGATTTCATGGGGGGAGTCTTAACAGGCAGAGATATCTCTAGAATATTAAATCTTATGAAGGCTTCATGTGAAACAAAAGATAGTGATATAGAGTACATATCTGAGAGTAAGTGTATAGAAAGAATAAAAGATATTATTGCTACAATATCTGATTCAGATGCATCAGTATTGATACTAGGTGAGTCGGGAACAGGTAAAGAGATTATAGCAAGAAGTGTTTGGAAGCAAAGTTGTAGAAGGGACAAGCCTTTTGTAGCTATTAACTGTGCATCAATTTCACAAGACTTAGTAGAATCTGAGTTATTTGGTTATGAAGCGGGGGCTTTTACAGGGGCAAGAAAAGAAGGCAAGAAAGGGCTTTTGGAACATGCAGATGGAGGTACTATATTTCTTGATGAAATAGGTGAGCTAGCACTAGAGACTCAAAAAAAGCTATTAAGGGTTATACAGGAAAAAAGTATTATAAGGATAGGTGGAGTTGAGCCTATAGATATAGATGTTAGATTTATATCTGCTACTAATAAGACCACAAAAGAAATAAAAGATCCTAATATTTTTAGACAGGATTTATACTATAGGCTGAGTGTAATTCCTATATTAATACCGCCATTAAGACATAGAAAAGAAGATATACTTCCTATAACAGATTTTTATATTGAGAGGTTTAACAATAAATATAATAGGAATGTTCATCTTACTAAGGATGCAAAAGATTCCTTGGTAAAAAATGATTGGCGAGGAAATATTAGAGAATTAAAAAATACAATAGAGAGATTAGTTATACTTTCAGCATATGAAACTATAAATAAAGACCAAATAAATAGAATTATGGGAATAGAATATCTAGATGCTCTTCCAGGTCAAGAAACAAGAAATGATTATGATGATAATTCTATAAATAGGGAAGAAGATCTAGAAAAAAAATCAATAAAAGTCAATGATATAGTTACTATTGATGAAGCTCATAGAATAGTTGAACAAGAGATAATTTCTATGGCTATTAAAAAGTATGGTAATGTAACAGAAGCTTCAAAAGCAATCGGTATTAATCCATCTACAGTGTATCGAAAAATAAAAAGTGGATATATTGATGTGTAAAATAAAATTTGTAAATAATTGTATATATATGGATATAAATAGAAAAGTTGGGTATATAGAATATATATCTACATATTAGAGTTTGTCTAAGTTATATTTAACACAGACAAAATAAATATATATAAATAAAATTTCATATGAATATATTAACAGTTTTTTGCATAAAACGAATGATTCGCATAATGCAAAAAACTGTTTTTTTTAGCAATATTTTAAATTTACTGATAATATAGTCAAAAAAAGCCTCTTTTTATGAAAAAAATCATAAAAAGAAATAAAAATATGGAATTTCAGTTTATTTTTTAACATATAGGATTGTTAAAAAGTTGCTCAAATGCAAAAAAAAGAAAAGATACACAATAATATTTGATAACGAATATCTTTTAAAAAATTCCTAGAGATATTGAATTCAAGCCATTTTGCTAAAATTATAACAAATATTGTTAAAAAAATAGTTTTGGCAAGCTAATTGCTTATATATAAGACAGAAAGGCAATAAGAATTTTTATAATTTCTAAGGAGGAGATAAAATGAGTAAAACAGGTTTACCATTAGAGGGAGTAAGAGTAATTGAATATGCTAACTACGTTGCAGCACCAGTGTGTGGAAGATGCCTTGCAGATTGGGGAGCAGAAGTAATAAAGATTGAACCACTTGAAGGTGACTCAATGAGATATGTAGGTATGCAATGGAATTTCCCTATAGAAGAAGATGAGAACCCATTATTTGAAATGGAAAACTCAGGTAAGAAGGGAATCATGGTAGACACAAGAAGTAAAGAAGGTGTAGAACTTATTTACGAACTATTACAAACAGCTGATGTTTTCTTAACTAATACAAGACAGAGAGCATTAGATAAGAGTGGGCTTAACTATGAATGTATAAAAGAAAAAGCTCCACATATAATATTTGCACATTTATTAGGATATGGTGACAATGGTCCAGCAAAGAACAATCCAGCATTTGACTATACAGCTTACTTTGCAAGAGGTGGAGTTGCAAGATCACTTATGGAAAAGGGTACATCACCAGCAAATCCAGTAGCAGGTCTAGGAGATCACTACGCAGGAATAAGTTTAGCAGCAGGTATTGTAGCTTCATTATTCAAGAAGAAAGAAACTGGTAAGGGAGAAAGAGTAACAGTATCTCTATTCCATACAGCAGTATTTGGTATGGGTATTCCAGTAGCGGCTTCTAAGTATGGATACAGAATGCCAATATCAAGAAGAACACCACCTAACCCACTAAACACTACATTTAAGTGTGCTGATGGAAACTGGGTTCAGCTAGCATTCTTCCAGTATGAAAAGTGGTTTGGAAACTTCTGTGACATGGTTATAGAAAGACCTGACCTAAAGGGTTCTAAGTACTCAACAATGAAGGAAGCAGTAAAGCATACTGAAGAATTCGTAATAATGATGGAAGAAGAATTCATAAAGAGACCATTTGCAGAATGGGCTGAAAGACTTCAAAAGGCAGGAATACCTTATGAAAAGCTTGCTTCACCAGAAGATGTACTTAATGACGAACAGTGTTGGTCAAATGACTACCTAATTAAGCATACATATGACAATGGAAACGAAGGTGTTTTATACAACACTCCAGTAATGTTTACAGAAAATCCTAGAGAAGGATATGTAAGAGCTCCAAAGATGGGTGAACATACTGAACAGGTAATGAAGGATCTTGGTGTTTCAGCAGATAAGATAGAAAAACTAAAAGAAAATAATATTATAAAATAAGCTAAAAAATATATAGAGAGCTTGATACTTACAAGGAGGTAAAGAAATGGCAGATAAAAAAGATGCTAGAACGGTTATAAATGAGTTGTTGGCAGAACAATATGAGAATGCTTTTAAGGCAAAAGAAGAAGGTAGACCTGTAGGTTGGGCCACTTCAGTATTCCCTCAAGAGTTAGCAGAAATATTTGATCTGAATTTATTATATCCTGAAAATCATGCTGCAGGAGTTGCTGCAAAGAAGGAATCTTTAGAGCTTTGTGAACTTGCTGAAGATCAAGGATATTCAAACGATCTATGTGCTTATGCAAGAACAAACTTTGGTTTACTTGAAAAGGGTCATTCAGATACTCTTCCAATGCCAGAACCAGATTTTCTATGTTGCTGTAACAATATATGTAATGAAGTTGTTAAGTGGTATGAAAATATTGCTAGAGAAAGAAATATACCTCTAATAATGATAGATACTACTTATAATTATGACTATGAAGTATCTGAAAGTAGAATAAATTACCTAAAAGCTCAGTTTGAAGAAGCTGTTAGACAGTTATCAGAAATATCTGGAAAAGAATTTGATCCTAAGAGATTAGAAGAAGTTATGAAGATATCAGCTGAAAATGGTAAGCTATGGAAATACTCAATGAGTTTACCTCAGGGTAACTATCCATCTCCAATGAACGGTTTTGACCTATTTACATATATGGCAGTAATAGTATGTGCAAGAGGTAAGACTGAAACAACTGAAGCATTTAAGCTATTAGTAGAATATCTAGAAGATAATGCTGAAAAGGGAGAAACTTCTTTCAGAGGAGAAGAAAAATATAGAATAATGATGGAAGGAATTCCATGTTGGCCTTATATAGGATACAAAATGAAGACTTTATCTAAGTATGGAGTTAACATGACAGGAAGTGTTTATCCTCATGCTTGGGCACTTGAATATGAAGTAAATGACCTTGACGGAATGGCAAGAGCATATAGTTCAATGTTCAATAATGTCAATATTGAAAAAATGGTTGAATACAGAATAAACGCTCTAAAAGACGGTGACTGTGAAGGTGCATTCTATCATATGAACAGAAGCTGTAAGTTGATGAGTTTCATTCAGTATGAAATGATGAGAAGAGTTGCTAAGGAAACTGATTTACCATATGCAGGATTTGATGGGGATCAGGCTGACCCAAGAAACTTCACAAACGCACAGTTTGAAACTAGACTTCAGGGACTAGTAGAGGTAATGAGCGAAAGAAAAAATAAATAGTTTTAATTTTGAGGAGGCCATAAAATGACTATTAAAGATATACTAGGAAAATTAGAGTATGCTTCAAATCATCCTAAGGAATTAATGAAGCAATATTTAGATGAAAATAAAAAGGTTATTGGACTACTTCCAGTATACACACCTACAGAAATAGTACATGCAAGTGGAATGATACCTATGGGCGTATGGGGTGGAAAGACTGAAATAGATGCTGCAAAAGAATATTTCCCAGCATTTGCATGTTCAATAATGCAGGCAATACTAGAGTATGGAATTAAGGGAAGTTATGATGGTATGTCAGCTGCAATAATTCCTTGCATGTGTGACTCTTTAATAACTATGACTCAGAACTACAAGTCTGGTGTTAGTGGAATGGAAATGATAGCTTTTGTTCATCCACAAAACAGAAAGATACAGGCTGGTACTGACTACCTTGTAACTGAATATGAGGGAGTAAAGAAGAAACTTGAAAAGATATGTGGACATGAAATCACAGAAGAAGCTCTTCAAAACAGTATCGATGTTTACAATGAACACAGAAAAGTAATGCAGGAATTTATTGAACTAGTTCCTAAGCATTTAAATACAATCACACCATACTTAAGAAACGCAGTTATTAGAAGTGGATTATTTATGAAGGTTGAAGAACATACTGACTTAGTAAAGCAGTTAAATGCAGAGCTAAAAGCAATGCCAGAAGAAAAGTTTGATGGTAAGACAGTAATGGTTACAGGAATAATATTTGATGATAAGGAAATCTTAAACTTACTAGAAGAAAACAATATTGCCGTAGCTTATGACAATGTTGCTCAGGAAACTCTTCAGTTTGATACTTTAGTACCAAATGAAGGAAAGTCAGCTCTTGAAAGACTAGCTCTTCAGTGGAGAGACGTTGAAGGTTCTACTTTAGCATATGATCCTCAGAAGAAGAGAGGTAAGATGATAGTTGAAAATTGTAAGAGAGTTGGTGCTGACGGCGTAATCTATGCAATGATGAAATTCTGTGACCCAGAAGAATATGACTATCCAATAGTAATGAAAGACCTTAAAAATGCAGATATACCACATTTGTATCTAGAAATAGAACAGCAGGTTGGAAGTAACGAACAAATCAGAACAAGAGTACAAACATTTGCCGAAATGCTTGTATAATATTTTGGAGGTATGAAATGAAGTTAAAACTGGAACATGAAATGGTAAAAAAATCAATAAGGGATTTTTGTCAGGTAGAACTATATGATACAGACTTGGCAAAAGAAATGGACCAAGAAAACCGTCCTATGCCTAAAGAATTTATGGACAAATTAGCTAGATATAAGTACAACTCAGTAATAGTACCAAAAGAATATGGCGGTGCTGGAGCTGACTACATGTCATATGCAATAATAATGGAAGAATTATCTAGAGCAGATTGTTCTTCAGGAACTTTCTTGACAGCTGGGGCTTCTTTGGTAGCTTTACCACTTGTAAACTTTGGAACACCAGAACAGAAAGAAAAATATTTGAAACCTCTATCATTGGGAACTCAGATCGGTGCATTTGGTCTTACTGAACCAGGAGCAGGTTCTGATGCCGGTGCAACAGCTACAACAGCTGAGTTAGATGGAGATCACTACATACTAAACGGAAGAAAATGTTGGATAACAAACGCACCATTTTGTGATTTTGCAATAGTTTCTGCAGTTACTGAGAAAGGCAAGGGAACACATGGGGGAATTTCAACTTTCATAGTTGAAACTAAGTGGGATGGAGTATCTCACGGAGCTCATGAGGATAAGATGGGTATTAGAGGAACAAGAACATCGGATTTAATATTTAATGATGTAAAGGTTCCAAAAGAAAATATGTTAGGTAAGTTAGGTGCTGGATTTAAGGTAATGATGAATACTCTTGAATCAGGAAGAATAGGCGTTGCAGCACAGGCAGTAGGTGTAGCACAGTCAGCATTAGATGAAGCTGTAAAATACACTCAAGAGAGAGTTCAGTTTGGAAAGCCTATAGCTAGATTCCAGAACACTCAATTCACAATAGCAGATATGGCTACTAAGGTTGAAGCAGCAAGAATGTTAGTATATAGTGCAGCTATGGACAAAGATGCAGGAAAGAATCCTGGATTAGCATCTTCAATGGCTAAGTACTATGCAGCAGAAGTAGCAAATGAAGTTGCTTACAAGGCTCTTCAGCTTCACGGTGGATACGGATATGTTAAGGATTATAGAATTGAAAGAATATACAGAGATGCAAGAATTCTTTCTATCTATGAAGGAACTTCTCAGGTTCAGCAGATGGTTATAGCGGCTCACGTAATAAAATAAATAGATAGGATGGTGTAGATTTTGAGAATTATAGTATGTGCAAAACAGGTACCTGATACAACTGAGGTAAAAATAGATAAGAAAACAAACACACTAATAAGAGAAGGAGTTCCAAGTATACTTAATCCAGATGACTCTAATGCATTAGAAGAAGCATTAAGACTAAAGGATATATATAAGGATTGTACAGTAACAGTAGTTTCAATGGGACCTCCACAGGCAAAAGAAATGTTAAGAGAATGTTTAGCAATGGGTGCTGACGAAGCTGTATTAGTAAGTGATAGAGCTTTCGGTGGATCAGACACTTGGGCGACTTCAAATGCTTTAGCTGCAGCGATAAGAAAATTAGGAGATTATGACCTAATATTATCAGGTAGACAGGCAATAGATGGAGATACAGCTCAGGTTGGACCTCAGATAGCTGAGAAGTTAGATCTTCCTCAGGTAACTTATGTTCAAAAGCTAGATATTGATGGAAATACTTTAAAGGTAGAAAGAGCATTAGAAAATGGATTTGAAAAGATAGAACTTCAAATGCCAGCACTATTGACAGCAGTTAAGGAATTAAATGAACCAAGACATATGTACATAGATAAGATATTTGATGCTTGTCAAAAAGAAATTTCAGTATTGACTATAAATGATGTAGATATTACTGCATCAGAAGTAGGGTTAAAAGCTTCTCCTACAAGAGTATTTAGATCTTTCACACCTGAAGTTAAGGGTCAGGGAGAAATGCTTAACGGAACAGTTGAGGAAATCTCACAGAGTCTAGTAGAAAAGCTTAAAGAGAAACATATAATATAAATTAGGAGAGGTTAGAGATGGAAAAAGTAGATATTTCAAACTATAAAGATATATGGGTATATGCTGAACAGAGGCAAGGAAAGCTGTCTCCAGTAGTTATAGAACTATTAGGAGAAGGTAGAAAGCTTGCTGATGTAAAGGGTATAAAGTTAAATGCGATATTAGTAGGTAACGATGTAGGTCATTTAGTAGATGAACTTTATTCTTACGGAGCTGAAACAGTTTACTTCTGTCAGGATAGTAAGCTTGAAAACTATACTACAGATGGATATTCTAAGGTGGTTTGTGACGCTATAAATGAGTTCAAACCAGAAATATTCCTTATAGGAGCGACTCACATAGGTAGAGATATGGCTCCAAGAATAGCTTCAAGATTAAATACAGGACTAACTGCTGACTGTACAAAGTTAGAAATAGATGAAGAAGATGGAAAGATAAAGCAGACTAGACCAGCATTTGGTGGTAATATAATGGCTACTATAATATGTCCAGAAAATAGACCACAGATGTCAACAGTAAGACCAGGTGTAATGGATAAGGCAATTAAGAATCCAGATCATAAGGGTGAATTAGTAAAGGTTAATTTAGACCTTAAGGCATCTGATATTAGAACTGAAGTGAAAGAAATAATAAAATCTGAAAAGGATTTAGTATCACTTACAGATGCTGAAGTTATAGTTTCAGGGGGGATAGGACTTGGAACACAAGAAGGTTTCAAGCTTATTGAACAGCTAGCTGAAAAGCTAAATGGTGTAGTTGGTTCATCAAGAGCAGCAGTAGATGCTGGTTGGATAGACCATTCTCATCAGGTAGGTCAGACTGGTACAACAGTTAAGCCAAAGCTTTACATTGCTTGCGGTATATCTGGAGCGATACAGCACTTGGCAGGAATGAGTGATTCTGATACTATAGTTGCAATCAATAAAAACCCAGATGCACCTATATTCCAGGTGGCAGATTATGGTTTAGTAGGCGACCTTTATGATATAATTCCACAGATAATAGAGGAATTAGAAAACATAGAAGGGTAAGAGATTTAAAATATATTTTAGAGGAGATTAATATGAAAATACTAGCTTATCATGTTCAAGAGTACGAAGTTGATGCAGTAAAGAATTGGGCGAAAAATAATGATATTCAAGTTGATATAGAATATGGTTTATTAACAGTTGATTCTGTTGACAAGGCAAAGGGCTATGATGGGGTAACTACTCAACAGGTAATTCCAGTGAAAGATGAAGAGATATATAGAAAGCTAAAGGAAAACGGTGTTAAGCAGATATCTTCCCGTACAGCAGGAGTAGATATGTTCGATTTAGATTTGGCGAAGAAGTATGGAATCAGTATAACAAACGTTCCACAGTATTCTCCTAATGCTATAGCAGAACTTGCAGTTACTCATGCTATGATGCTTCTAAGAAATATTAATCATATAAAGACAGCACAGGCAACAGGTAATTTCAAATGGGAAAAAAGAGTTATATCAAAAGAAATTAGAAGCTGTGTAGTAGGTATAATCGGTACAGGAAGAATAGGCCTTACAACAGCTAAGCTTTTCAAGGGTCTTGGAGCTGAAGTAATAGGATATGATGTATTCAAAAATCCTAATGCAGAAGGAGTACTAGAATACGCATCAGATTTAGAAGATCTTCTATCAAGATCAGATGTTGTATCACTTCACCTTCCACTTACAGAAGATACGTACCATCTAATAAACAAGGATAATATAAAGTTTATGAAGGAAGGCGCTATCCTGATCAATACAGGAAGAGGTGCACTATTAGACATCGATGCAGTATTAGCAGAATTAGACTCAGGTCATCTTAAGGCTGCAGGTTTAGACGTATTAGAATGTGAAACACTATATGTAAATCAAAAAATTGATGACAGAGAAAAATTAGAGGATTCACCAGTTCCAAATCTTATGTCTAGAGACGATGTTAACCTAACAGGACACTTTGCATTCTTTACAGAAACAGCAGTTGATAACTTAGTAAGTACTTCTCTTGACAATATTAAATGTCATAATGAAACTGGAGAAGTAGTAAATAGCATGAATTAAGAAAATAAAGGAGTGTAGCAAGATGAAAGTGTTAGGAGTAGACATTGGTTCGACGGCATCTAAAGGAGTGGTAATGGATGAGAAAGAAAACATTATCAGTTCCATTATAATACCGTATGGAACAGGCACTAGCGGTCCACAGAAACTAAATCAAGAGATATTTGATGTAACAGGCATGAAGATCTCTGAATTTGATAAAGTGGTTGCTACTGGATATGGAAGAATGAAATACGATGGCGCTGACAAACAAATCAGTGAACTTAGTTGCCATGCAAAGGGTGTTGTTCATCTAATACCAAGCGTAAGAACAATCATAGATATCGGTGGACAAGATGCAAAGGCTCTTAAAATCGATAAAAATGGAAGACTTGAAAGCTTCGTTATGAATGATAAATGTGCTGCAGGGACAGGAAGATTTCTAGACGTAATGTCAAAGATTCTTGAAACAGATATATCGAATCTGGGAGAATTAGATAAAAAAGCCGATAACCAGATAATGATAAGTAGTACATGCACAGTTTTTGCAGAATCAGAAGTCATATCTAACTTATCTGAAGGTGTTTCAATAGAAAATATTATAGCAGGAATACATGATTCTGTTGCGAAGAGAGTTGCGAGCCTAGCCAAAAGAATTGGACTGAGAGAAGACATAGTTTTAGTTGGTGGAGTTGCTACAAACTCTGGAGTAGTTAGAGCTATGAATGATGCACTTGGGTACGAAGTAATTGTTCCAGATGAGGCACAATTTACGGGTGCAATTGGTGCGGCTTTAAGCGCAGTAAGTATGTTAGATAAAAAATAAATTTATTGATGTTTAAATAATAATCTTGCTCAAACTACTGGTATAAGGGCACAGCTTACTTGATTACTGTGCCCTTTAAATATTTGTATAAGGAGAATAAAGAAGTGGATCACAAAACAATTAGAGTAAAAGATGTGTTCGTAGTGGGTTTTGCGTTATTTGCAATGTTTTTCGGCGCAGGTAATCTAATATTTCCACCGTATTTAGGAGTGGTTTCCGGAAGTAAATGGTGGATAGCATTCTTAGGTTTCCTATTTGCTGATGCAGGTTTATCTTTATTAGTAATTATATCTCTAACTAAGTTTAATGGTGAAATGGATGCGCTATTTAATAGGGTTGGAAAAGGTTTTGCAGCGGTTATGGGATCTGTAATAGTAATTTGTATTGGTCCATTGATAGCAGTGCCAAGAACAGCGGCAACTACATATGAAGTTGGTATTTTACCAACAATAGGGCCAGGATTTAATAGAATTATTTTCTCAATAATATTTTTTGCAATTGTATTAGCCTTGACTATAAAGCCATCAAAGGTTGTTGATATAGTAGGTCAGTTCTTAACACCAGTATTATTAATATCTTTAGCGATTCTAATAATTAAGGGAGCAGTTTCTCCTCTTGGTCAGATGAGTGATAAGGTTCTTATTGAAGGTGGATTATTTTCAAGAGGTATAAAAGAGGGTTATCAAACACTCGATTCCTTGGGGGCATTTGTATTTGCAAGTATAATAATTGCTTCTCTTGTTGATAAAGGTTATAAAGAAGAAAAAATAAAAATAAAAGCAACAATAATGGCGGGAGTAGTAGCAGCAGTAGGTATGTTATTAGTTTATGGTGGTCTTGCTTATTTAGGAGCTACTGTTTCATCAAATTATGGTGCAGATATAGACTCAACAGCTCTTTTAGTTGCAATTACATATAGATTAATGGGAAATACAGGTAAAATTCTCCTTGCAATAATGATTGCATTAGCATGTTTGACAACTGCTATAGGAGTAACATCATCTTGTGGATTATTCTTTAGTAGATTAAGTAAAAATAAAATTAGTTATGAAAAAGTAGTTTTAACAGTATGTATATTGAGTGCAATAGTCTCAAACTTTGGGGTTACTCAGATATTAAGCTTTGCTCTTCCAATATTATTGGTAGTATATCCAGGAGCCTTAACATTGGTTGTACTAGGATTATTTAATGAAAAAATTAAAGATGACATAGTATTTAGAATAGCTGCAGCTACAAGCTTAATTTTCAGCTTTATAGTAGTTGTAAGTGGTCTTCTTGGAAATGAAACTATACCTAATTTAGTAGCAAAACTACCACTAGCAAATCTAGGATTTGAATGGGTTGTACCTGTTGTAATTTCAATTGTAATAGGGTTTATGTTATCAAAGAAGGATAGTAAGAGCTCAAGTGATATTGAAGAGCCAGTGAAAGCTGTAGAAATAGATTAGCGAGTATCTGTTAGATAGAATATCTTATAAGTTTGAGTTTTCGTATATAAATATATACACAGTAAATACTTTTAGATATAGATGATTTTCTATACAAACAAAAAACAGAAAATTAAGAAAATAAAATCCTGGATACAAGTGGAAAAAGAAGAGATTAGAAGAAGGATCTGAAGATATCGAAATATCTTAGAGAGTGTGATTTTTATAAGAAAGAAAATTATGATATAAAAATATAATTTTAAAACAGGTAAGATTTAAAAGTTTATCTGTATAAAAAAATATTAGTATAATGGAGGTAGTTTTTAATGGCTATAAAATTTGCAGAAAGAACTAATAATATGGAAGGTTCAGCAATACGTGAACTTTTAAAATTAACTCAGAAACCAGAAGTAATATCATTTGCGGGTGGTATGCCAGCTCCTGAATTATTCCCAGTAGATGCTATGATAGATGTATCTAAGAAGGTACTTGAAGAAAACGGTAGAGTGGCTATGCAGTATACTACTACTGAAGGTTATGCTCCACTAAGAGAGCACCTTGCTAAGAGAATGAATGATAATTTACAGACAAATGTAGTAGCTGATGATCTATTAATAACTAATGGTTCTCAGCAGTGCCTAGATTTTATAGGTAAGGCATTTTTAGATAAGGATGATATTGTTCTTTGCGAAAGCCCATCTTATCTAGGTGCTATAAATGCTTTCAATGCATATCAGCCAAAGTTCATAGACGTTCCAACTGATGAAAATGGAATGATCATGGAAGAATTAGAAAAGATTCTTGAAGAAAATGACAGAGTAAAGTTTATATATGTTATTCCAGATTTCCAGAATCCTAGTGGTAGAACTTGGCCTTTAGAAAGAAGAAAGAAATTCATGGAAATAATAAATAAATATGAAATTCCAGTAGCAGAAGATAACCCATACGGAGAATTAAGATATGAAGGTGAATACCTACCATCTCTTAAGTCAATGGATACAAAGGGATTAGTAATGTTCCTAGGAACATTATCTAAGGTGTTATCTCCAGGTTACAGAATTGGTTGGGTAGCAGCGGCTCCAGAAATACTTGCTAAGTTCAATGTCATCAAGCAGGCAGCTGACTTACAGGCTTCTACTATATCTCAGATGGAAATGGCTAAGTTCTTTGATGATTATGATGTAGACGCTCATATAGCTAAATTAAGAGAAGTATACGGACATAGAAGAACTGTTATGCTAGATGCTATGAAGAAGTACTTCCCAGAAGGAGTAACTTATACTTATCCAAACGGTGGATTGTTTACTTGGGTAATACTTCCAGAAGGTATAGATGCAACTGTATTACAGAAGGAAAAAGCTCTTCCAAATAATGTTGCATTTGTTCCAGGAGAACCATTCTTCCCTAATGGTGGACATGTAAATACATTTAGAATGAACTATTCTAATATGCCAGATGATAAGATAGAAGAAGGTATAAGACTACTAGGCTTATCAATTAAGGAAGCAATAGACGAATTATAAGATATATATTATAGGACATATTAATATATAAAGATATACAGTGATTAGTGTGAACGAAAATTTTTAGATGCCCCTTAGAGGTGATCCCTGAAAGAGATTTTGGGGGTCCCTTTTTATTTCAAGGAGAGCTGAGCTTTAATATCAATTGTAAAGAGAGGTAGTATTTATGTTAGGAAATTATAGAGAAAAAGCAGAAATATTTGAGGTGCCTTCCAACTTTCGCTTGTTTAATTCTTTTGAGGTATACAATAAGTCACAAGAGTTGAGAGATAAAATAGAGAGGAATCTAAAAAGAAGAGATATATCAACTTCAGATATATCAAAACACAAGCTGCTAAATATAAAAAATATAAAGATATATAAGGATAAGATAGAGTTTATATTGAATATAAGTGATTATTCACATTATATATACACGCAAAAAAATTGTTTGAGCAAAAATATTTGTAGGTCCATTAGTTCAATTGCCCTGCTAGAAACAAGTGACAATTATTTTATTTTAGCTAAAATGACAAAAGACAGTCCTTATAAAGACTTATATCAGTGTATACCATCACTTATAGAAAAAAATGATTGTAAGAATAAAATTAAAGGAGAACTAGACCCTAAAAGGGCCATCATTCGCAAAGTGAAGAAAGAATTAAATTTAGATATAAGTGATAAATATGAATCTATGGAGTGTAGCAAACTTATAGTGGGAGAAAATATATCATCAATAGGATTTTTTTATCATATAAATATCGATTATAGCAAAGAAGAGATGGAGGATTTATTTGAAGGAGCTAGCAACTTTGAAGTTGAAAAGCTAGTATTTATAAAAAACAATAAAAAAGATATTATTAGTTTTATAGGAAAAGAAAATATAAAAAAAACAGATTATCTAAAGGAGTTATTTTGTAGAAAAAGCAGTGATAATAATTTTATAGATTATCTTAGACATAGATAGTAATACTTGCTATTTTTAGCAATAAAAAAAGACCACATATGTGGTCTTTTATATTTATATGATTATTCTTCAGAAGCTATAATTTTTAGAGCTTTAATTGCTTCATCAATTTCTTCTTTTTTAGTAAAGTATCCCAAACTAAATCTCACAGCGCCTTGCTTTATTGTGCCTATGCTTTCGTGGGCAAGTGGAGCACAGTGAATTCCTGATCTAGTTGCAATATCGAATTCTCTATCTAGCCTAAATGTTACTTCTCCAGAATCTAAATCTCTAATATTTAAAGCAATTACTGCAGCTCTTTCTTTTGCAGATTTAGGTCCGTAGAGAGTGATACCATCTATCTTCAATATTTTATCTATCATATATTGAGCAAGTTCTTCTTCATGATTTCTGATATTTTCAATTCCAGTCTCTAATAAAAATTCTACACCAGCTCCAAGTCCTGCTATTCCTGGAGTATTGTGAGTTCCAGATTCATATTTATCTGGATAAAGATCTGGCTGTACAATCTCTGCAGATCTACTTCCTGTTCCACCTTGTCTTTGGCTATCAAGCTTAATACTGCCATTTACATATAAGATACCAGTACCCTGAGGTCCTAGAAGACCTTTGTGACCAGGCATTGCAAGCATATCTATATTCATAGATTCTACATCTATTTCATAGATACCAGCAGACTGAGAAGCATCAACTAGATAACAAATATTATGTTTTTTTGCTATTTTCCCTATGGAATCTATATCTATTAAAGTTCCGACAACATTAGATGCATGTATTATAGCGATCATTTTAGTATTGTCTTTTATTGCAGACTCAATATCTTTTGGATCAACTCTACCTTCAGAATCGGCCTTTACAAATGTATGCTCAACTCCAATTTTTTCTAATTCCATTATAGGTCTTAAAACAGAGTTATGCTCCATAGTTGTAGTAATTACATGGTCTCCAGAATGTAAAAATCCCTTTATAGCAAGATTAAGTGAGTCAGTAGCATTAAAAGTATAGACTACATCCATTGGATTTTTGATATTAAAGAGTTTTGCTACTAAATCCCTAGTATCTTCTACTATTCTTGCAGATTCCATTGCCATCTTGTGACCAGATCTTCCAGGATTGGCACAGTGATTTCTCATGCAATCATCTATAGCCTTGTATACAGATTCTGGCTTTGGAAAAGTAGTAGCTGCATTATCTAAATAAATCATTTGACTTACCCCCATTGTTTTATTTTAGCTATAAATTATATTTTAAGCAAATAGCAATATCCATCAACTTAGACTTTTAAAAGTAAAAGCAGATAGATATTGCTCTCTTTGTAATAAAATTTATATTTTTAAAGTAATAAAATTTATATTTTTAAATATTATTTATATTTAAGCATTTCACCTTCATTTAAAGCTATATGTCCACCTGAGTATGGTTTGCCTTCAACAGTTAGTAAAACCTGATCAACATTGAAGGATTTTATCAAGCTATTTGCAAATCCTTGAAGTTGAGACATTTCTTCGCTTGAACCTTGATTAAAGTCAACAAAGTTCTGATTCATATCAACAACTAGAGTTTTTATGCCATCTTTATCTTCAACTTGAGCCTTATTAACCTTTGTACCTTCTTGAAGGACATTTGAGTCAACAAGTTCATTGACAATACTTTCAACACTTATATCTTTTTGTTTCTTATTGTGAGATACCATTTCATCCTTATCTATGTCGTATGTATAGTAAATGATCTCTTCTTTTCCTTCTCCAGCCTTTTTATCTGAAATTATATTATTCTTATTTTCTTTATCTGACTCAGGAGTATCACTTTCTTTTTCTTTTACTTTTTCTTTAGACTCACTTTCATCAGTTTTCTTTTCCTTTTCAGCCTTTTGCTCAGTCTGAGTCTTATTGTTAGATTCGCTAGAAGTTTTACTTGTACAAGCAGACATTGTAAATGTTGAGAATACAAGTAATCCAGTTGCTAGAAGCATTTTCACTTTTTTGTTAATTTTCATAAATTTTACCTCCTTTATAGTGTAAAATAATTCAAATACTATAGAGTAGGATAAAATTTTTTATCCTACTCTATAGTATATTATAACATACTACAATATATAGTTGTAAAGATTACTCTACTTAATATTGAGATAGGAATATCAAGAAATTTAATAATAAGACAATTAATAAATGCCAATATATGTCAAAAGTTTATTCAATAAAGTAATAAAGTGGCTAAAAAGTTGATATTTAAAAAATAGAAATTAAAAAGACTTACAATAAAGATCATTGATTTTTATTGTAAATGTATGAAAAAGTAAGGGTAAATAGTATATAATATAAGAATATAAATATAATATAATATAAAAAATTTTATATTATAAATATTATAGAATAATATTATGTTTATTTTGCAAAATATTAGGTATATGTAAAATTTATATATCATATAGTATGCCCAAATAGTAAACTGAATGTTTAGAAAATAAACTGTATTTTATTAAATAAAATATTAAAGAAACTTAAAATATAAAGTAAACATCTAAAAACAATATAAAAAAGATAAAAAAAGCTTCTTTGATTAGGGTAAAAATATAAATGTGAAAGAAAAAAATCGAAATATTAATATGTAAATAAATGTCATAATATGTTATTATATAGCTATAAGCATATTTCACATTTTGAGATGGAGGAATAAGTATGAGTATAAAAAAAATTGATGCAAAGGGACTTGCTTGTCCTATGCCAGTAATAAAGACAAAGAAGGCTTTAGAAGAAATATCTGAAGGTGTGGTTGAGGTTACAGTAGATGATAATGCACCTAAAGAAAATATATTAAAGTTTGCTAAATCTGTAAACTGTGAAGCAGAATTGATTAAGGATGAAGCAGACGAAAAAATAATAAGAATAGTTAAGGGTGAAGGAACGGCAATTGATGCAAAAGCGGAAGATTTCAGCTGTGATATAGCAAGTACAGGAAATGAAGTAGTTGCAATAATGAGCAATAGATTGGGAAGCGGAAATGATGAACTAGGCGAAGTTTTGATTAAGAGCTTCTTATTTGCACTCAATGAAGCAACTCCTCTACCAAAATCAGTACTATTTTTAAATGGCGGAGTAGAACTTACAACTATTAATGAAGCAACAGTAGAAAATATAAAGAGGCTAGAAGACGCAGGTGTTGAAATACTATCTTGTGGAACTTGTCTTGACTATTATGGACTTAAGGAAGAGTTGAAGGTAGGTTCTCTAACAAATATGTATACAATTGTTGAGACTATGAAGTCTGCATCAAAAGTAATAACTATAGGATAGGGCAATTATATAGATTATAAAAATATATGTAAATTGTGGTCATTATAAAAAGTGGATTTTCTTTAGGCAAAGGATATCACGGCTTATTTTGATCAAATTATGAATTATTGGAATAAAGTTGTATTCTAACTTATAAATTTTATAAAGACTAAGTATTTATAATTCGAAAGGAGAAATATCGTTTAATGAACGATTTTTATGTAATATCATTTAACTCAACACATCATGCTATAAGAACAGAAAAGCTTCTTTTGGCAGATGATTTAAAGATCTTAACACTTCCTACACCTAGGGAAATAGCGGCAAGTTGTGGTCTTTCAATAAAGTTTGAGAAGGATGATTTAGAAAAAATTAATTTAATAATGAAGGAAAATTCTTTGGAAAGAAGAGGGATTTTTCATATAATAAAGAATCAAGATGGAGAAAGAGAAGCCATAAAGATTCAGGACTAAAGGAGGTACGTATGCCACTAGCTATTAAGGTGGGGGATGTTGTTGAATTAAAAAAACAGCATGCTTGTGGATGTAAGGAATTTACAATTACAAGAACGGGCGCCGATGTAAAGTTCAAGTGTAATAACTGCGGAAGAATCATTATGTTAGACAGAGAAACAGCAGAAAAAAGAATAAAGAAAATTTTGTAATGAATTTAAAGTATGCAATTGTATAAGATTGAGTAATTCACAATAGAGATGCAAGTTTTTATGAGAAATATTTAATTGAATGGAGTTGTAACTTTGAATTTATATAAATATTATTTTGTTTTTAATTAATGGAGGTGCGTTTTAATGGCAATAAGATTTGCAGAAAGAACTAACAACATGGAAGGTTCAGCAATACGTGAACTACTAAAGTTAACTCAAAGGCCAGAAGTAATATCATTCGCAGGAGGTATGCCAGCTCCTGAATTATTCCCAGTAGATGCTATGATAGATGTATCTAGACAGGTACTTGAAGAAAACGGTAGAGTGGCTATGCAGTATACTACTACTGAAGGATATGCTCCTCTAAGAGAGCACCTTGCTAAGAGAATGAATGATAAGTTGAATACAAATGTAGTAGCTGATGATCTACTAATCACTAATGGTTCTCAGCAGTGCCTAGACTTTATAGGAAAGATATTTTTAGATAAGGATGATATCGTGCTTTGTGAAAGCCCATCTTACCTAGGAGCTATAAATGCTTTCAATGCATATCAGCCAAAGTTCATAGACGTTCCAACTGATGAAAATGGAATGATCATGGAAGAATTAGAAAAGATTCTTGAAGAAAATGACAGAGTAAAGTTTATATATGTTATTCCAGATTTCCAAAATCCTAGTGGTAGAACTTGGCCTTTAGAAAGAAGAAAGAAATTTATGGAAATAGTGAACAAATATGAAATTCCAGTAGCAGAAGATAACCCATACGGAGAATTAAGATATGAAGGTGAATACCTACCATCTCTTAAGTCAATGGATACAAAGGGGTTAGTAATGTTCTTAGGAACATTATCTAAGGTGTTATCTCCAGGTTATAGAATTGGTTGGGTAGCAGCGGCTCCAGAAATACTTGCTAAGTTCAATGTAATCAAGCAGGCAGCTGACTTACAGGCTTCTACTATATCTCAGATGGAAATGGCTAAATTCTTTGATGTCTATGATGTAGATGCCCATGTAGAAAAACTAAGAGAAGTATATGGACATAGAAGAACTGTTATGCTAGATGCTATGAAGGAACATTTCCCAGAAGGAGTAACTTACACTTATCCAAATGGTGGATTATTTACTTGGGTAATACTTCCAGAAGGTATAGATGCATCTGTATTACAGAAGGAAAAAGCCCTTCCTCATAACGTTGCATTTGTTCCAGGAGAACCATTCTTCCCTAATGGTGGACATGCAAACACATTTAGAATGAACTATTCTAATATGCCAGATGATAAGATTAAGGAAGGTATAAGACTATTAGGTCTTGCTATAAAGGAAGCTATAGACGAACTATAAGCTTAAAGTTTATTAAAATATAAAAATTTGGGCGCCCCCAGTTAGAAAATTTCAGGGGTCGCCTTTTTTCAGTAGAGATGGCTAGTAGCAATAAATGAAGATTTAGACCAAATAAAAGTTTGGCTGAGAAATATTTTATAAATAATTTAAAGAGGTGATAAGATGAAGTATGACGAGCAAATTTATAGACCACCAAAGGAGTATAATTCACTTTTACTTCAGGTAACAAATGGATGTACACACAATAGTTGTAAGTTCTGTGGAATGTATAGATATACAGAATTTGGAATGGAAAGCTTGAAGCAAATTGAATCTGATGTAATAGAGGCAAGCCAACATCCTTACTATAAAAATTCAAAAAGAGTATTTTTATTAAATGGAAATCCATTTGTTTTAGATGCGGATAGACTTGTAAAAATCTCTGAAATAATACATAAGCATATACCAAGTGTAGAGGTCATAGCGACATATGCTTCTATTAAGGATATAGAAAGAAAGTCTGATGAAGACCTTAGAAGAATCAAAGAAGCTGGTATAAGTGATCTATATATAGGTGTAGAGAGTGGAAATCAAAAGGCTCTTGAGTTTATCAATAAGGGAAACACTGTAGATGAGGCTGTAAGAGAGATGAAAAGGCTAGATAAGTATGGCTATTACTATTATGCGATGGTCCTTACAGGTCTTATGGGAGAGGGAGTAGACAAAGCAATTGAAAATGGTATGCTTACAGGAAAGATGTTAAGCAAGGTTAATTGCAGGGCAATATTTCCAATGTCAGTGACTTTAGTTCCAGGAACAGAGTTGTGGATGATGGCTCAAAGTGGAGAATATAAGGAAGCTACAGAATATGATAGACTAGTGGAACTAAAGACTATGATCGAAAACTTAAATCCTGAAAGTACAGCTATGATATCTTCAGCACATAACTCAAATACTATGTTTGTAAAGGGAATACTTCCAAATGAAAAGAAGAGACTTTTATCTGAAATTGATGAGATATTTAAGGAGTCCTCAGCAGAAGAGATGCAAAGCTGGATTGATAGAAAACGCATAAGATTATAAATAAAAGAAGTGATTTATATTTTAAGTGTATTTTTTTGAAAATACGTCTATATTGTTATAAACGAAGAATAACTCAATCAATCTATGTGAAGAAAGTTTTAAAAAAAAGAGGCAAAAGGCAAAAATTATAATAAAATGAATGAAATAGCAACTAGCAGGTCTATTAGTATATTAAATCGTATAATTCTATTGACTTTGACCTCCTAATCGAGTATACTATTTGGGTATGAGAATTGTAAAATTCTTGTCTCTGCTCCGAAAGGTCTCGGAGCCGTATAGTCCAAAGGGAGGTGAAATGAATGAAAAATTACGAATTACTTTACATCGTAAAGCCAACTCTTGATGAAGATGCAAGAGGAGAGCTACTTAACACAATCAAGGAAATAATAACTTCTGCTAACGGTGAAGTTGCTGAAGTTGAAAACTGGGGAAGCAGAAAGCTTGCATATCCTATCCAGAAGTTCAGAGATGGTGTTTATACATTAGTTAACTTTAAGGCTGATGTCGAATTTCCAAAGGAATTAGACAGAAGACTTAAGATAGCTGAAAATGTAATAAGACATGTCATAGTTGCACAAGACGAAAAATAATAGGTGGTGTTAATATGAATAATGTCGTGTTGGTCGGAAGATTAACTAAGAACCCAGAATTGAGATATATTCCAGGTTCAGGAACTCCAGTAGCTACTTTTACTTTAGCTATTGATAGGGATTACAAAAATAGAGATGGTTCTACTACAACAGATTTCATACCAGTTGAAATTATGGGTAAGCCAGCGGAATTTTGTGCGAACTACATAACAAAGGGAAGATTAGTTGGGGTTCAGGGATCTATTAGAGTAGATAGATATGAGACTCCTAATGGAGAAAAAAGAACATTCACAAAGGTATCGGGTCGTAATATACAAGCATTAGAAAGCAGAAGTTCTGCATCAGGATCAGCTCCTGATACAAATAATAACAACGAAGGCTTTGAAGCTCCAAAGTTTGAGCCAAGCGGTGTTGTTAGCCCTTCTGAGTTTTCTGCAGTTGACGACGATGACGTACCATTTTAGACAAGAGAGAGGTGAAATTCGTGATAAACAAGAAGAGACGTAAGAAGAAAAGAGTTTGTCAGTTCTGTGCTGATAAAAACACTAATATAGATTACAAGAATTATCAAAAGTTGGAAAAGCATATTACTGAAAGAGGTAAGATACTTCCAAGAAGAGTAACAGGTACTTGTGCAAAGCATCAGAGAGAGCTTACAAAAGCTATCAAGCTTGCTAGAAACGTAGCACTATTACCATACACAGTAGAATAATAGATTCTGTATTGTAAACATATCGAAGTCGTTGCTGATGCAACGACTTTTTTATGTTTACAATAATAAATATAAAAACTATATAAAGATCTATATAAAATTCGACATATTTAAAAAGAATATCAAATAAATTCAAAAATAAGTCTGTAAATAGAAAACTCAAATCTCAAAGATAGCTATCAAAGAGTATAGGTATAGTAAGTCTATAAATAAAAGTTTAAAAATGAATAAAATATTTAAAAATTTTATTCTGTATTATTATAATTGTAAGAAAGCAATGTTGTTTTTTTATATTTAATAAAAAATTTACAATTGATATTTATTTAGGAGGTTATTTACATTATGAAAAGAAAATAAACTTTAAGAAGAACGGTTACTATCGGTTTAGGTGGACCATTATCTATATCGGATTCAGTAATGAATACAATAGAAGAGCTATTAGAAATAAAGTAGTAACTATAAAAATAAGATAATTTAAATAAGACGATAAAGAGTGTATTCATAGAAATGTTAATTTTACTGAAAAGTGCGTGCTATTTACACAGCAAATGATATAATGGTATAATATAAGGAAGGCTGATTTAAAGAAATTATAATTATTTAAAAGTGAATTAATAGTAATAAAAAGCAAAGAAAAATTAAGTGTTAATTCTTAAGAAAAAGTTATAAATACTTATTCTTTGTGTCATATAATATACTGTAAATTTTTTATAGTATATTATATGAGAAAAGTTGGAGGTGGTAAGCGGTTGAAAAAAATAGAAAAAAAAATAGAAGTGATCAACGTTATAATGTTGGCTATATTAATTGCTTGTACCTTAATTGGAAATGCAGGTCCGTTTTTTTCTATATTATTACTCTTGTCTATAATACCAGTAGTAATAATAGGTGTGAATTCGAACTGGATTTTTAGGGTATCCGCAATTGTACTTGCGGTTGCTATTACATTTATAGTTCATGGAAGTGAGGCTACTTTAGCCACAGTTTTCATATATATATTACCAGCATTTTTATCTGCAATAATATATACTAATGAAGGTTTTAGGGATTCTAAAAATAGAAAAATAAAGCTTTCTTTTAGACAAAATAACAATGTATATAGCTATGCATCTTTAAGAGTGTTCATGATAGCAATAATAATATTTGCCTTGGGTATAATAGGATACTATGCATCCATGAAAATATTTATGAATGTAGATATTATTAAAAGTATGCAAAGTGAAATAAAAGATATTGTATCAAATTATAATCAATTAATAAAATCAAGTGATCTAAAAGCTGTTGAAGGTTCAGGTGTCTTGGATCTTGTTCAGAATACTGGAACAATAATAATGATTTCAGTTTTTACAAGAGCTGTTATTTCAGCGGTAATATCTTACTTCTTTGCTATTCCAATACTTAACAAGTATTGTGAAAAGAAGATATTTAATATAAAATTTGATTGTATTATATTACCCGGTAATCCAGTAGGTGTTCTTTTTATTTCAATAATAGTGCTCTTTATTATAGGGTTGATTTCTCCAGATATTGATACGAAAATCATTATAAACAGCTTTATATTTATAATGAATATATTGTTCTTCTTAGAGGGTACATCCTTAATAGTATTTATTATTAGAAGATGGAAGGGCATAAGAAAGAATATAAATTGGATGTTGATGATATTCCTTATAGTATTTATGGGAATATTACCAGGAATTTCTGTACTAGGGATGTTGGACAATTTATGGAATTATAGATTGAGATGGGATCCGAGTTTAAAGAATTTTGGAGGAAAAAATGAGTAGTAAAAATCATAAACACTATGTATTTGACTATCTAGCAGAAATATGTTTTTCAGTGATTTTAATATTGAGCTTATACTCTTTTTCAAAAACTATATAATAGGTGTAATAGGAATACTAATATTGATAGCATTAATAATTTTTTACTTTAATAAAAAGAAAAAAGATGAAGAGTGCATACAAGATAGGATAAAGAAGCTTAGCTTTGATATCAATAAAGTAATAAAAAGAACCATGTTATCTAATCCTATTCCTCTATGTATAATAGAGTTAGATGGTAAGATATTTTGGTCAAACAAAAAGTTTGATGAAATGATAGGAGAAGATACAGAGGAAAAGATAATAGGTAAAAATATAGAAGACCTAGTAGGTGACATTACTTTAAGAAAAGTTTTGGATGAAAAAAGAGTAATAGAAGATAAGTTTGAATATAAGGATAAAAAATATAGGCTTAATTATTGTTTTACAAAATCAGATGATGAAACAGATGGTAGTGCAGATTACAAAGCAATAATATATTGGATAGATGAAACTGACTGTGAAAATCTTAAAGAAAAATATGAAAGCAGTAGGGAAGTAGTAATGATTATAGAAGTAGATGGCTATGAAGACGTATTAAAGAGTACGCCAGAAGAAAATAGACCAATGATTACTATGGATATAGAGAAGCTTCTTTCAAATTTAGAGATGGAAACAGAAGGCTTACTAAGGAAAATGGCTAATGATAAATATATTTTATTTATGAGAAAACACGCTTTAGAAATGCTAGAAAAAACCAAGTTTAGTATATTGGATAAAGCAAGAGAAATAGACTATGGAAACTCTCTACCAGTCAGTTTAAGCATAGGAGCAGGCTATGATGGAGATACTATCGAAGAAACTGGTGAGTTTGCTTCTGGGGCAATTGACATGGCTCTGGGTAGAGGTGGAGATCAGGTTGCAATCAAGAATAAAGATAGTTTCAATTTCTATGGTGGAAAGTCTAAGGGATTTGAAAGAAAGACAAAAGTTAAGTCAAGACTTATAGGTCTTGCTTTAAAAGAACTTATAAATCAGAGTGATAAGATTATTATAATGGGACATAGATATCCTGATATGGATGCTATGGGAGCAGCGGTCGGAGTATTTGATATATGTAAGGCTTATGGTAAGATTGCTAACATAGTCCTTGAAGAGGCTAATGAAGCTGTTGAAATATTTGTCAGTAGAATCAAAGAAGATAAGTATTATAATGGAATGTTTATATCACATGAAAAGGCAATTGATATGTGTGATAAGGACACCTTAATAATAGTGGTAGATACTCATAGGCCAAGCTATACAGAGTGCCCAGAGCTACTAGAAATATCTAAGAGATTAGTGGTAATTGATCACCACAGAAGAGGTGTAGAATATATAAGTGATACAGTTTTACTTTTCCATGAAATATATGTTTCTTCAACATGTGAGATGGTAACAGAACTTATTCAGTATACAGATTACGATATTAAAATTCATAAATTGACTGCGGAAGGTCTTTTAGGAGGAATTTATTTAGATACAAAGAACTTTGAATTTAAAACTGGTGTAAGAACTTTTGAGGCAGCATCATATTTACGAAATATAGGAGCTGACACCTTGGCTGTAAAGAGATTTTTCAACTCTTATGCTGAAGATTTTTTAGTCAAGGCAGAAATTATTCAAAGGACAGAAATAATAAATGAAAGAATATGTCTTGCATATTCAAAAAAAGAGATAGATAATATAAATATAGTGATAGCTAAGGCTGCTGATGAGCTGTTGAATATAAAAAATATAGAAGCGTCCTTTGTACTTGGAATGAAGGGTGATACTGTATTTGTAAGTGCCAGATCTTTAGGAAATATAAATGTACACGTACTTATGGAAAAGATAGGTGGCGGAGGTCATATAGATATAGCTGGTACACAGATAAGAGACGTCAGCTTGACTCAGGCATATGATATGGTTAAGCAAGTCATAGAAGATTACTTGGAAGATGAGGAGGACTAATATGAAAGTTATATTATTAAAAGATGTAAAAGGTACAGGTAAAAAGGGAGAACTAAAGGAAGTAAGTGATGGATACGCTAGAAATTTCCTTATAAAAAAGAAGTTTGCTGTAGAAGCAAATAATACAAATGTTAAAGAACTAGATGAAAAGCAAAAGTCAAAAGAAAGAAAAGCACAGATAGAGTATGAAGAAGCTGTATTACTAGGAAAGCAAATGGAAGATGTTAATATAGTTATAGAAGCTAAGGCTGGAGAAGGTGGAAGATTATTCGGTTCAATAACTTCAAAAGAAATAGCAGAACAACTTAAAAAACAAAAAAATATAGATGTAGATAAAAGAAAGATAACTCTTGATGAGCCAATTAGATCTTTAGGATCAAGATTTGTAGAAATAAAAATTCACTCTAAGGTAACAACTAAGATAAGAGTAGACATAAGAGAAAAATAATAAGAAATGACAGTCCCTTGAGACTGTCTTTTTTATTATTTAATTAATTGCTTTGCTTGTGGACAAAGTAGTAAATAAGTAGTAGAATGATATTGAAAGCAAAATATTTAGAAAAATTATAAAATTATAAAATTTTAGGACGAGGAGAATTGTAATGAAGAAATATTTGGTTTTGATTTTACTAATTTTTAGTGTATTTACAACTGGATGTTCTGGTTTTAGTGTTTTTGGCAAAGAAATAATACCACAAAGTGCAGTTTACTGTGATAACTGCGGATTTAAATCAGATAAAAAAACAAAGACATGTGAAACTTGTAAGGAAAAACCAATATGGCTCTCAAAGAAACCTAAAATTACTAGGCAAATTGGTAAAAGACTTGAAGATGAAAAAGCTGCAGAATTTAAAAAACAAAAAGAAAAAGATGAAAAAGAAGCACTTCAAAATAATAAGCAAGAAAGAGTAGTAGTAAAAACTAAAGTCGTTAAGAAAAAAGAAAAGAAAAAAGAGAAATATGATACTTGTGGAATTTGTGGAAGAGAAGACAAAATAAGTAATCTAACGCATGTCCATGGTGTTGGTGTATACGTGCATTCAAAGTGTGGTGATAATGCAGCTACATGTGCTAACTGTAGTAATACATTATTTACACGAGAGGAGAATAGAACTGGTTATTGTGATGTATGTTACTATTCACAAAACAATAACTCTAACAATAATTCCAATAAGGATAATGATTACAATTCAGATGATAGCTACAATGATTCTTATGATGATGGTAATTATGATTACTCTGATTATGATCAGTATCAAGATGATAAGCAATATTAAAATAGATAGCACTAATATAATTGACTATTATAATGTTTCAGTTGAAAAGTTATAATATACACTCCAAGGCACAGAGAAGGCTAGTAACCTTCTCTGTTTTTTTGATAGAGAGAGGGTATTCTTATTTAAAAATAAATTTAAAAAGTAGTTTTTATAAGCGACAATAAATCTTATTTATACAGTGGCAATTAATCATAGATATATGATATAATTACATCTTGCAGAAGTCTTTTATCTGCAAAGATTAGAATTAGTATTATATTTAGCTTGATTACACCTAGCTAATAAGTGAAGGCAGAAATAAGTTTGAAGGCTTATAATAAATACAGTACAAGAGATTTATAGAGCAAGTTAATTTATAAAAATATAAAGTAGAGCTAGATTTTTAGTAGAGATAAAAATTTTAAGATATATATAGAGTTTTAAGATATATAGATATCAGGAGGTGAGATAATTGGCTGATATAAATAGAATACCGCCAAGTAGTATAGAGTCAGAACAGTGTGTAATAGGGTCAATTTTAATAGAGGGAGAAACGATAATTCCTGTAATTGAAATACTAGATAGTCAAGATTTTTATAGTGACTCACATAGGGTTATATTTGATAGTATGAAGGAGCTTAGTGAAGAAAGGGTTCCTATAGATATAGTTACAGTTTCTGAAAAACTGAGAAGTAAGGGTTATCTTGAAGATATTGGAGGAGTTAATTATCTTTCGAGTACTACTACTGTAGTACCGACAACTTCTAATGTAAAAACTTATGCAGAAATTGTAAAGCAAAAGTCAGTTCTTAGAAGTTTGATAAGGGTATCAAATGATATTATAAGCCTTGGATATAGTGAAGATGAAGATATAGATGAAGTTTTGAATCAGGCTGAAAAGAAGATATTTGATATATCACAAGATAGAGTTACATCAGATTTCAATCCAATTGGAAAAGTTTTGACAGATGTTTATTCTATGATAGAAGATGTATATAGCAGTGGATCAGAACTTACTGGATTAGATACAGGCTTTTCAGATTTGAATAAAAAGCTTGGTGGATTACAAAAGAGTGACTTGGTTTTGGTGGCTGCAAGACCTGGTATGGGAAAAACGGCATTTGCCTTAAACTTAGTATCAAATGTAGCTATAAAATCAAAGGCTAGTGTAGCAGTTTTTAGTTTGGAAATGTCAAAAGAGCAGTTGGTACAGAGATTGATTTCATCTCAGTCAAATGTTGCCTTGAGTAATATTGCAAAGGGAAAAATAGCAGATGACGAATGGAAGAAAATAATGGATGCAATGAAGGTATTATCTTCAGCAGATATTTATATAGACGATACTCCAGGTATCAAGGTATCTGAAATAAGATCGAAGTGTAGAAAATTAAAGATGGAAAAAGGCCTTGATATGGTAATGATAGATTATCTTCAGCTTATGGAAGGTGATGGAAAAAATGAAAGTAGACAGCAGGAAGTTTCTAAGATGTCTAGATCATTGAAAATTTTAGCAAAGGAAATGAATTGCCCTGTAGTGGCACTATCTCAGCTTTCTAGAAATACTGAAACTGGTAAAGACCATATGCCAAAACTATCGGATTTGAGAGATTCTGGAGCTATTGAGCAGGATGCGGATATTGTAATGTTTATTTATAGAGATGAATACTATAATGGAATAGAAACAGAAAAAAAGAATATTGCAGATATAAAGATAGCAAAAAATAGGCACGGGGAAACTTGTGATATTGAGCTTGTTTGGATTGGTGAGATTCAAAAGTTTAAGGATAGAGCGAGAGAGATATAAAAAATAAATAAAAACAACTTTAAAGGTTCCTAAATTAATATTAGATTTGGGGACTTTTTTTATTTTTGATATTTATAATATATTATAAAGTAAATACTAATCTATTAGCTTTAATTAATAAGAAATATGACCTTCTTAAAAATAAAAAAAGAAAAGCTTATGATTAGATTCTAAAATATATTTTAAAAGTATATAAATTAAATTTGATAAAAAATAAATTTAAACTTATGAAAAATCAGAATTTTCTCAAGCGATTGCTTGTTGATAGATAAAAATGTCTTTTTTAGTAAATAATTATATTTTTCAAAAAAATCTGAGTTATACACAGAAAATATGTTCTTTTCAACAGATTTCTGTGGATAACTCTCTATTTTTATGTTGATATGTTGCTATCTTGCGTTTTTATTTTGCACATAATCCACAATGTTATTAACATTTTCTGTGGATAATATGTATATAATTTAGGTATAATCTGTGTATAAATTATTCTTAAATTCATATATATGTTATTTAAACCTCAAATCACTTCCATAAAACTGATACATTTGGAAGTTACCCACAATTCGAGAAACTATTCTATCAGTGTAAGAATTTCTTATTTCTGACAAACTAAGGTTAGTTGATATAATAATTTTCTTCCTAGAATTAAGTCTGGAGTTTATTATATTAAATAATTCTGATGCGGTAAAGGAATTTACCATCTCAGTACCTAGGTCATCAATAATTAAAAGATCACAAGTAAATAAATTATTGTAGTTTTCCTCATCTAAGTAGGAAAAACTATCAGTTTTAAACTTATATCTCTCAATAACCTCCATAAGATTAAAGGCAGTTTGGTAGATGACAGTATAACCCTTATCTAAAAGATCCTTTGCTATACAACTACACAGAAATGTTTTTCCAAGTCCAGTGTCACCACTAAAAAGAAGATTATCTTTTTTAGAACCCTCCTTTTTATCGAAATTAAAAATATAGTTTTGAGTATCCATAAAGATATTTTTCATATTTTCACGAGGGCTTAGAGATCTTCCCTCTGCGATATCATCTGAAAAAAGATCTAAATTAAAATTTTCAAAGTTATCTAGGCTAAGAATCTCCTCTAAGTTTGACATTGCATAAGAGTCATTTAGCATTCTTTGCTTTAGGCAATTGCATCTCTTACCATTTTCAAGAAAGGCAGTATCCTTACATTTTTCACAGTCATATTTTAGTTCAAGGTAGTCTATGGGTATATTATTTTCCACAAACATTTCATTTTTTCTTTTTATTAGTTCATTTTGCTGCTTGCTAAGATTAGACAACTCTTCCTCAGATGCTCCAGATATTACTAATCTTGTCATTTTTAAACCTATACTTTGAATTTCTTCGCTTATAGATTTAATAGCAGGGTATTTCTCGAATATCTCCTTGCTTCTTTCTTCCAAAAGATCTTGATGCTTATCTCTTTTATATTGATATTCAAGCATTATTTTTCTCATTTTTTCCTTATTCAAATCTTATCTCCTTTCTTAAGCACATAATATAGAAATAATCTAGACGAAAGAACTTTATTTAAAAGTAAATATTTTATATAAGAGCTTTACTTCTTCTAAAAGTTATTTTTTATTGGAGTTTCTTAGAAGTTTATCAAGTTCTTCATCAGAATATTCACCTGTATCTCTTTGCTTAAAGTTATGAAATTTTGTCTTGATTTTTGGACTAGAGTAGCTAGTAGATTTATTTTTTATATTTTGCTTTTTTGATCTACTTTGTGCAAACTTCTTGTCTTCCAACTCTATGGCTTCAATGCTATTTATTCCTTTTTCATGCCATGAAGTAATAATTTTATCAAAGTATCGTATATTTGGATTACTTGTATTTACTGATTTTGAGCAAGCTTTGAGTATTACATCCATACTCATTTTATATTCAAATACCCAACGGTCAATTGCTTCTTTTTCAAACTCTGTTGGTGTTCTATTAAAGCCGAGAGCTCTAAAGACTGTTTTATAATTTTCCTTTTTATCAGATCTTGATTCTTCAAGAAACTCTATATCTTCTTCACTTTTTACAGAATTATCGAACCAAGATTTCATAATACCGATTACATATTTCACAGACTTTATTCTTCCATTATCTTCAGCAGCCCTTTCAAAAGCTTTGACAGCTATATCTGTTTCAAAGTTGTAGAGTTTCAATGAATCCAAAATATCAATTTTTTCTGGGGGAGTTAAAACTCTTCCCGCTATTTTTTCTATTTTATTGTACATATTTACATATTCAAAAGAAGAAGCTGTATCAAGGGTATTGTCTAGATTTTCCTTTGATGATTTGGACCTAGTATGTTTTGATAAATATTCTGTTTTGATATCCAAAAATTCAATTGCAAGTTCATCATCTCTGTTATGAATTTTTATTATACCCATATTTTCCCAAAATTTCCAAGCTGAGATGACTTCATCTTCTGTAATTCCTATAATATTTGCCATTGCTTGATTATCCATTTCATCACTATGAAATCCTCTATATAAAAAAGCACTTTTATAGCCTAAAAGATATACTTTTATTTGATTTCCATTTGCAATAGGTATGTATAAATCAAAAAATAGGCTGGGAATCATTACATCACTATAATTTTCGTCGCCTATAGATTTAAAAAACATAGAAAAACCCCTTTCTAAAAGTAGTTATTAATATTTAAAAATTTAAAAGCCAGTATATCAGAAAGCCTGATATTAGCAGTATTAAGTCTATTTAAATCTCATCTATACAATTATAACACAGAAAGTAAAGATAAAAAATTGTTAGTTATAGATGTCTAGATTATATAAAAAAGCCCCAGAATATCCTGAGGCTCTTGTATTTTAAGTTTTATTATTTGTGGTAGGGTTCGTGATTGTTGATTCGAAAACATCTATAGATTTGCTCTAAAAGTATCAACCTCATCATTTGATGTGGGAAAGTCATATCTGAAAATGACATCTTCATATTAGCTCTTGTAAGTACATCATCGGACAAGCCTAAAGAGCCTCCAATTACAAAACAAAGATGGCTATTGCCAGTAAGAGAAAGTGCTTCAATTTTATCTGCAAAAGTCTCAGATGACATTTTTTCTCCGTCTATTGCAAGTGCAATAACATATTGATTTTGCTTTATTTTGGATAGAATAGAAAAGCCTTCCTTTTTTTTGACCATTTCCATTTCTTTTTCGCTTAGATTTTCTGGAGCTTTTTCATCACTTACCTCTATAATATCCAACTTGCAATATTTTGATAGTCTCTTAGAAAATTCATCTATTCCAAGTTTTATATATTTTTCCTTTATCTTCCCAACCGTTATTAAACTTATTTTAATCATTATTTTTATATCCTTACCTTGCTATCGTACATATAATACGATGATTTTAGTTTTATAGACAATATTTTATATAAATTATCTAGCTATTTTATATAATTTTGATATATCATCTCTCATCAATACATCTAGATTTACATCATTTCCTATTTTCATTCCATTTTCTGTAAGTATTGAGTTTGAGGTTTCAAATGCTAGTGCAGGGAAGTTATTTTCTCTGCTTAGATGGGCTAGCAAAATATCTTCAGTTCCATTTTTAATTAAATCAACCGCAAATTTGGCTGCAGATTCATTTGATAAATGGCCACGATCAGACATTACCCTTTTCTTTAACATATAAGTATAAGATCCCATTAGAAGCATTTCTTTGTCATAATTAGATTCTAAGACCACTAGCTTAGATCCTAATATATTTTCTCTTATACTATCAGATATATGCCCTATATCCGTTGCAACTGATATTTTTTCATCCTTCTCATTGAAAAGATTAAAAGCTACTGGGTCAGCTGCATCATGAGTGATGGAGAAGGGCTTGATTGCCATATCTCCTATAGCATATATTTCTTCATTTTCAAATATATTTATATTTGACTCTTTTACTTTGCCTATTTTATTTTCTATTGCCAACCAAGTTTTATAGTTGACAAATATAGGTAGGTCATACTTTCTTGACAAAATACCTACTCCCTTTATATGATCGGTATGTTCATGTGTAACAAAAATACCGTTTAATTTACTAGCATCCACATCTATCTCATTTAGTCCATTAGTGATTCTCTTGCCACTTAGTCCCGCATCTATTAGTATATTTGTGTCTTTATATCCTACATAGTGGCAATTTCCACTACTTCCGCTTCCTATTGAACAATAATTCATAATTCCTCCTCTCTAAAGTCTAGCTAATCATATCTATTATAAGTCATATTCATTAATATTTCATTGTTTTTTTGATTTTAATAGAATAAAAAATTTCTGTAAGTTTTCAGTTGAAATTTTAAATTATATTAGTATTAGAATAAAAAAAGACTAGAGATTAATCTCTAGTCTTTACTCTTCGTTTGATAATCTCCTTGAGAGATTAGTCCATTAGAGAGAAGTCTTCCTTAGTTACACCACATTCTGGGCATTCCCAATCATCTGGAATATCTTCGAAAGCAGTTCCTGGTGCTATACCACCATCTGGATCTCCTATTTCTGGGTCATAAACCCAACCACATACATCGCATACATATTTCTTCATAACATTTCCTCCTAATATATAAAATTTATTTATTTTCTCTGTTCTTAGTATTAGTTATACCCATGAACAGAAAATATAAGCAAGTTTTTTAAAAGTCTTTACTTTTTAGCTATGATACTTAAGTCAATTATAGATATAAGCTTGAAGTAAAGATACTTTTAATAATTTATTTGTATTTTTCATAGTTGACCATATTTAAGAAAATATTCTTAAAGAAATCAATTTATAATAGTTTGATTAAACTTTTAAAAATAAGTTATCAATAAATTTCTTATATAAGCTTTTTTGAACATTCTGGGCAAATCCCAATAAACTCTAGATTGTGTCCAGTAATTTCATAATCAGTCTGATTAGATATTTCATTTAAAATAGATTCTACAGGGCATACATCTACATATGAAACTTTTCCACACATCTTGCAGGTAAGAATATGCTGATGATTTGTATTATTTAATTGAAAAACACTATTGCCATCAGAAAGAATCTGCTTAATCACGATATCTGATTCTGTTAGGGCATTTAAAGCCCTATAAACTGTAGACAGATTAATATTAATTTCTTTTTTTAAATAAGTATGTATTTCCTCTGCTGTTAGAGGAAGATCTGAATGTCTAAGGCAGTTCAAAAGAAGCATTCTTTTTTTAGTGGCTTTAAGCTTAGCAGACTTTAACATTTCATTATTCTCTTGTCTGTGATTATCTTTTGAACAATTACAAGATAGATTACTCACTTTATCACCTCTTTTTCATACTTCTTAAGATAGATTATACCACTTAATTAAGAATAAGGAAAACAATATTTTAAAAAAATATTGAAATATTAAAAAATTATATAAAAGCATATACACAAATCTTTATATATAAAAAGTAGAATAAATCAGTGTTAGCATTGACTACTCTTTATATAGTAGTATGTCTAATACTTACAGGAGTAACAAGATATTCAAACTTAGACAAGCCAGAAGCAATGACATTTGCAATACTATGTTATGTACTTATGAAATTTAGAAAGATGTATCCAGATTCAATAGGTGGATTTAAGGTTCCTTTATACCCAGTAGTTCCGATATTAGGAATAGCTACTTGTACATTCTTAATTATAAATCTTGATTTAATGAGTTGGATAAGTTACGCTTTATGGCTAGTAATAGGTAGTATAATATACTTTACTTACTCTAAGAAAACAATTTTAGCTTAGAAATATCTAGATTTATAAATTGAAATAGAGAGTTTTAGAAGTAATATCAGAGAAAGTTTAATAGTATTAAAAAGTAATAGCTCATAGCTTGACTTTTGATCACTTTAATCTTAGCCTAATTAAACTAATTTAAAAATCCAACCATTTGATTTTAGATGGTTGGGTTTTTATAGTTTTATGAAAAATAGAATATATAAATTAATTGGCAAATAATAACTAAAGACTATTAAAGACTGCTAAAAAATGTATAGTTATTTAAATATTTTAATATTATTTTTTATTATTTATAAATAGATATATTTTTAGAACAGAATGCTAGGAATAAAAATCTACAGACTAACTTATAATATGTTATAATAGGACTATAAAAATTCAATCTTTTCAATTGATTCAGAATATTTGATGTGGGATTATTTTAATTTAGTCTCACTGGGAATAGTCTGAAATGGTATTATATTTTTGTGGGGTGAAAAAAATGGAATATTCAGAACTATTTACACCTATTAAGATAGGTAATGTAGAAATTAAAAACAGATTTGCTCTTGCACCTATGGGTCCTTTGGGACTTGCTGATACAGATGGAGGCTTCAATCAAAGAGGTATAGACTATTATGTAGAAAGAGCAAAAGGTGGAACGGGATTAATTATTACAGGTGTATCATTTGTAGATGAAGAGGTAGAGCAGCATGGAACACCGACATGTCCATCATCAACTATGAATCCACTTCATTTTGTTAGAACGGCTAAAGAGATGACAGAGAGAATTCATGCTTATGGGGCAAAGGTTTTCTATCAGATGTCGGCTGGATTTGGAAGGGTATCTATACCAAATATAATAGGAGATCATCCTCCAGTGGCCCCTTCTGTAATACCACATAGATTCTTGGATATAGATTGCAGAGAAATAACAAAAGAAGAAGTAGAAATGATGGTCAAGAAATTTGGTGAAGGTGCTTTTAACTGTAAAAGGGCTGGATTTGATGGTATTCAAATACATGCCGTTCATGAAGGTTACTTGCTAGACCAGTTTGCAATTGCATTTTTTAATCATAGAGAAGATGAATACGGTGGAAGTCTGGAAAATAGACTGAGATTTGCCAAGGAAATAGTGGAAGAAATTAAAAGAAGATGTGGAGAAGACTTCACTGTAACATTGAGATATAGCCCTAAGAGTTTTATAAAAGACTGGAGAAAGGGTGGTCTTCCCGGAGAAGAATTTGAAGAAAAGGGAAGAGATATAGAAGAAGGTATAGAGGCTGCAAAGTTATTGGTGTCATATGGATATGAAGCACTAGATGTGGATGTTGGTTCTTATGATGCATGGTACTGGAGTCACCCGCCTATGTATCAGGAAAAGGGACTTTATAGACCATTTGCAAAGATAATGAAGGAGCATGTAGATGTACCAATTATATGTGCAGGAAGAATGGACAACCCTGATATGGCACTTGAAGCTATCAAAGATGGTACTTGTGATGTAATAAGTTTGGGTAGACCATTACTTGCAGACCCTGATTATGTAAAAAAGTTAAGAGCATCTAGAAAAGATGAAATCAGACCTTGTATATCATGTCAAGAAGGTTGTATGGGAAGAATACAAGAATATTCTCTTATCAACTGTGCAGTCAATCCGATGGCTGCAAGAGAAGCTGTAACAAAGTATAATCCTATAAGAAAATCTAAGAAGGTTATGATAATAGGTGGTGGACTTGCTGCTTGTGAGGCTGCTAGAGTGCTTGCAATTAGAGGTCATAAGCCCGAGATATTTGAAAAGGACGATAAGTTAGGAGGGGTTTTGTTAGCTGGTGGAGTTCCATCTTTCAAGGAAGACGACCTACATCTTGCAAGATGGTATACTAGACAGTTAGAGATACTTGAGGTTCCGGTGAACTTAAATACTAAGGTAGATGCGGATATGATAAAAAATTCATATTTTGATGTCTTGATAGTTGCAACAGGTTCAAAGCCAAAACTAATAGACCTGGGATATCCAGAAAAAACTTTTGAAGCTATGGATGTATTGTTAGGAAAGAAGGATCCAGGAGAAAAAACAGTGATAATAGGTGGTGGGCTGGTTGGTTGTGAGCTAGCACTTCATCTAAGAGAGCAGGGGAAGGAAGTAACAATAGTAGAGGCACTAGATGATATACTGAAGGTTAATGGTCCAACATGCCACGCAAATCATGATATGTTGCATGCCTTGATTCCTTACAAGAAGATAAATACAGAATTACTTTCAAAAGCAAAGAGTTTTGATGGCAAAAATCTTCTTATTGAAAGGGAAGGCAAAGAAAAAACTATAGAAGCAGACAGTGTAATACTGGCAATAGGATATAACTCAAATAAAGACTTGTATAAGGAAGTAGAAGCAGAAGTTCCTGAAATATATGAGTTAGGTGATGGAAAAGAGGTTTCAAATATAATGTATGCTATTTGGGACTCATTTGAAGTAGCGAACCATATTTGTATGTACTAATAAAAAAAGAGGTTTCCAGAATTTCTGGAACCTCTTTTTTATTTAAATATATTATTAAATTTATAGTACTATTTATGGATATGATCTCTTGGCTTGTACTTATCTGGAAGTATATCTAGATATTCTCTATCAGAATTTCTATGTCTTTCAGGATCTTTAAAGAAATCTCTAACCATAGTAACAACTACACCAGATAGGAAAAGTAAGCCTATTAAGTTTGGTATTGCCATAAGACCGTTTAAAGTATCTGATATCGCCCATATAGATTGTAGCCCACCTATTGAACCAACAAATACAAGTGGTATAAAAATAAGTCTATAAGGAGTGATAAACTTTTTGCCCAATAAGTATTGAGTACATTTCTCTCCATAGTATGACCAGCCTAGAATTGTAGAAAAGGCGAATAGAGTAAGTCCGATAGACACTATATATTTGCCTCCTCTGATACCTTCTTCAAATGCGGCTGAAGTAAGTGCAGCTCCTTGTAAGCCTGAGTTCCAAACACCTGAAACCAATACAACTAAAGCTGTCATAGTACATATAACAATAGTATCCATAAATACTTCAAACACTCCCCACATACCTTGTCTTACTGGGTGATCTGTAGTCGCAGCGGCATGAGCTATTGGAGCACTACCAAGACCAGCTTCATTAGTAAATACACCACGTGCTATACCATTTCTCATAGCCATCATAAGTGTAGAACCAGCAAATCCACCAACAGCAGCTTGACCTGTAAAAGCTGAACTAAATATAAGATTAAAAGCATGTGGTATTTGATTTGCATTTATAATTATAATAATCATAGATCCAAGAATATAGAAAAATGCCATAAAAGGTACTAATTTCTCTGTAACCTGTCCTATCCTTTTGATTCCTCCAATAATTACAATTCCAGATAAAACAGCTAAAACTATTCCAACAATCATAGGATTTACGTTAAAAGAGGATTTAAGAACTTCTGCTATAGAGTTTGACTGTGTCATACATCCTATACCAAAAGATGCCAAAGCACCAAACAAGGCGAAAAGCTTTGCTAACCAATTCTTACCTAAGCCTCTAGAAATATAGTACATAGGTCCTCCATAGAAAGAGCCTTGATCATCTTTGACTCTATATGTGATGGATAATATTACTTCTGAAAACTTAGTTGTCATACCTAAAAGTGCAGATAACCACATCCAAAATACTGCACCAGGCCCACCCACTGCAATGGCAAGGGCAACGCCTGCTATATTACCAGTACCTACAGTAGCAGCAAGAGCAGTAGATACAGCCTGGAATGCTGAAACTTCACCCTCTCCAGCGCTACTTTTCTTGAACATTTTAAAGAGAGTATTTTTCATTATATATCCAAATTTGGATAGTACAATGAATTTCGTTTTGATTCCTATAAATAATCCTGTGCCTAGTAATAAGATCAGCATCGGCCAACCCCAGACAAATTCGCCGATGAGTTTGTTTACTTCTAAAATAGTATTCATAGCTTCTCTCCTGTTAAAATAAAAACTTAAATAAAGTGATGAAAAAAATAGCTTTACTTATGAAAGTAAAATAGTGTTTCTTTTGCTAGATTATATAATATATAAATGAATTTAATGTGAACACTTAATAAAAATAAAAAAGTAGACTTTAGTAAAAAATCAATAAATTATAATATAATATATTTAACAATTAGAATACAAAGATATTCTTTTTCAAATATAGAAAAATAATATCTTTGGAATATTATAAAAACTTTTATAGTATTTTAAGGTAAAATCAAAAAAATAGAGTGTGATAGGATAAATAAAAAAGTGAATATAAGTAAAGCTTTATAAAGTAGTAAAAATAAGCTTGTGAGTAGACACAAAATAAAAATAGATATAAATATAAAAAAGTTTATAAGCAAGTAAAGATGTAAAAAGATAGTTAAATAGAGAGAATTAAAAAATTAGAAAAAAATTATAAGTAAGTAGAAAAGTAAAAATGAGTAGAAAAGAGCTAAATAGAGAGAATTAAAAAAAATAGAAAAAATTTATAAGTAAGTAAAATTGGATATAAAAAGTTTTAAAGTAAAGATAAGAACAAATCTATATTTCCATAATTATCAAAAGAAACTATTTTATTGACATAATGTAAATAAAATAATATAATTCTATTATAGTAAAGGCGAATAGTTTGCATTTAATTGAAAGTGGAAACTAGAATTTGTTTATGGATATAATATATAAAAAGGAGCTAAGTATGAAAAAAATTGGAATAAAGATTTCAGCACTCTTATTATCAGTATCTGTTTTACTGATTGGATGTTCAAGTGGAGTTGGGAATCAAGTAAAAAAAGATGATGGAAAGTTAAGTGTTTATACTAGTTTTTATCCTATGTATGATTTTGCACAAAAAATTGGCGGGGATAAAGTCAGTATAAAGAACCTAATACCAGCAGGTACAGAACCTCACGACTGGGAGCCAACGCCGAAAGATTTAGTAAATATTGCTGATTCAGATGTATTTATATACAGTGGGGCAGGAATGGAAGCTTGGATTGACAAGGTTTCTGAGAATGTCAAAAATGATAAGATGGAAATTGTTGAAGCCTCCAAGGGAGTTAAATTACTAGGTTCCAAAGAAGAAGATTCAGAAAAAACAGGAAAAAATGATGAACATAAGCACGGGAAATATGATCCACATGTATGGCTCGATCCTGAAAATGCAAAAATTCAGATGAAAAATATTAAAGATGCCTTTGTAAAAGCGGATCCTAAAAATAAGGATTTTTATGAAAAAAACTATGAAGAAAATATGCTTAAATTAGACAGTTTAAATCAAAAATTTAAAGATGAAATAGGAAAAACAAAAAAGAAAGATATAATTGTTGCTCATGAAGCCTTTGGATATCTTTGTAGTGCTTACGGAATTAATCAAATAGGAATAGAAGGTCTGTCACCAGATTCAGAGCCAGATGCAGCTAGAATGGCTGAAATTTCAAAGTTTGCCAAAGAAAACAACGTTAAGTATATCTTCTTTGAAGAGCTAGTAAGCTCTAAAGTTTCGGAAACAATAGCAAGAGAAGTATCTGCAAAAACAGAAGTACTAAATCCATTAGAAGGTTTAACTGACAAACAAATAAATGATGGTGAAGATTATTATTCTATTATGGAAAAAAACTTAAATTCACTCTTAAAGGCTTTGAATTAGAAAATAAAAAATATAAAAATGACTAGAAAATAGATAGTAAAGGTCAGAAAATATAAAAATAATTAGAGAAATAGATAGAAAAATATAGAAAAATTAATTTAGAATTTCACTGAAAAAGTAACTTAGATTATTTAAAATATTTAGCTTTTAGTCTTAGAAAGTGAAAGCAAACTTGGAAATTTAGAAGCAAACTTTGAATTTTAGAAATAAAAAATAAAGACAAATTTTAAGAGAACTTAGAAGCTCTTAAAGTCTGAATATAAGCGTGATATAAAGTCATCCCCTACTTAAAAAAATAAATTGATTAAGTAGGGGGTTTTTTTGAAAAATAATATTTCTGGTTGACTTATGATTTTTAAGGTGGTAACATAATAAACAACAAGAAGTTAATTTACAGAATACTTTACTAAATACTCTGTGATACATTTATTAAATATTAAAAAAGGAGAAAAAAGATGAAAATATTACTTAACAACAAGAATTACTATTATTACTTTGGCTATTACGGATAGGGGATTGTAACACTGTTTCGATTAAATCAATTTGATTTCGGCATTGTTTGCAAGCCCCGCTTATGATACAAAAGCAAAGGTTTGTGGCATGTTGGCTAAAGTGATAAATGTTGTAAAAGTAATTTTACTATCGCCGCGTGTTGGCGGTTTTTTTTATACCCAAATTTTGGATTGTGTATACCGCCGCTTTATGTTCGGCGGTTTTTTGATTTTTAAATAACTTAAATTTAGAGGAGGAAGAAGTTTTATGAATGCAATTATTACGATTTTAACGCAAAGTATGTTTTTAGCGATTATGGGAATAGGAGTATATATTACTTACAAAATTTTAGATTTTCCAGATATGACAGCAGATGGTAGTTATACTTTGGGAGCAGCAATTACAGCGTCTATGGTAGCATCAGGTGCTCCAGCCTTGTTAGCAGTGCTTACTTCAATAGTAGGTGGAGCAATAGCTGGAATGGTATCAGGTCTTTTGCATGTTAAGTTGAAAATAACGAATTTATTATCGGGAATACTAGTGATGGGAATGCTTTACTCAATCAATTTAAGAATAATGAAGGGTAGGGCAAACACACCAATATTTGACTCAAAACATCTTTTGAATTCTGAAATATTTTCTGGAGTAGATCCTAAAGTGATGACTTTAGTAATTGCTCTACTTGTAGTAATGATAGTCAAGTTGATACTGGATTTATTTATGAAAACAGGATTAGGATACCTTATTAGAGGAACTGGAGATAATGAGCAAATGGTAAAAACTTTAGGTATTAATGTAAGTAAGATAAAGGTTATTGCCTTGATGATATCAAACTCATTTATAGCATTTAGTGGATCTATGATGTGTCAATTTTTAGGATTTGCAGATGTGAATATGGGAATAGGGACCCTAGTATTAGGTATAGCTTCAATAATAATAGGACTTTCAGTTTTTGGATCTTTAAAGAAGGTGAAGGATACAACAAAAATAATATTAGGAACAATAATTTATCAGTTTGCAGTTTTCTTTGCATTAAATACAGGTATGCAGTCTAGTGATTTAAAGCTAGTGACAGGGTTAATTATAGTTGTTTTTATATCACTTAGCAAAAAAAGTGTATCAGATAAAGTAAAAGGAATATTTCCTAAAGTATCTATAAAAAATGACTCGAATTTGTTGAATTTAAAGGAGGATAAGAATGTTAGTGCTTAAAGATATATCAAAAACTTTTTCAAATGATAGTGGATTTTCCAATAAGGTATTGGATGGTGTTAATCTAGAGATAGAAAAGGGTGAATTTGTATGCATAATAGGTAGTAATGGAACAGGTAAATCTACTCTTTTGAATATCATATCTGGACATACCAAGGAAAGTTCTGGAAAAATAGAGCTAAATGGTAAAGAGATAAATAACTTACCAGAACATATAAGAACAAGAAATATTAATCGAGTATTCCAAAATCCTTCAATGGGAACCTGTCCAACTATGAGTATTAGAGAAAATCTAGCTATGGCAATAAAAAAAGAGAAGTTATTTGGATTAAAAAGTTGTTTAAGTTTTGAAGAAGAGATATACCAAAAGGCAGTGAGAGAGTTTTCACCTAGACTATTAAATCACCTAGATTCTCCAGTAGGAAGCTTATCAGGCGGACAGAGACAATCAATATCGCTTTTGATGTCATCATTGTCAAATCCAGATATACTGTTGTTAGATGAGCATACTGCCGCACTTGATCCAAAAACTTCAGATGAAATAATAGAGCTGACTGATAGAATAGTTAGAGAACACAATATTACAACACTTATGGTAACACATAATTTAAAGCATGCCATAAATTATGGAGATAGATTAATAATGCTTCATAAGGGAAATATAATTATGGATTTAAAAGCTGAAGAAAAGAAAAATTTGACGGCGGAGAAAATTCTAGAAAGCTTTGAATATGCCGTATAGAAAAATCTATGAGAATATGTGTATAAGATAAAAGTATAAAAGATTGAATATTCTTTAAAATGTTATCAAAGATCCTTAAATATAAATATATATTTAGAAGGATTTGATATATAAAGTATAGAGCTATTAACTACTCTATACAACAACCCCTAATATGATAGAATTTAATGTAATTGTATGATTGTATTTGCTAGATTATTTTTATAAAGCTAGATATTTATATCTCCTAACATTAAATATTTAGGCAAAAAACCCCAACTTTATCTATCCAATATAATTATACAGGCGAAAGAGAGGAGAAATCCTCTCTTTTGTTTGCCTAAAAATAGCTACGGGTATATAAATATAAGATGAAAGAGATTATAAAATATTGAAATAATAAGAATCTATTGTATAATTATACTAGTAAGTAAAGAGTTTTTATCTAGAGTATGGGCGTAAATACTCTTAGATAGAAAAGTTTTAGAATAGGATGATATGGATGAAAAAAATTGTAGATGTAAATAATGTGTCTTTTAGATATGATAAGGAATATATTTTTAAAAATATAAGCTTTGATGTACTAGAAGGCGATTTTGTTGGGATAATAGGTTCCAATGGTGCTGGAAAATCAACACTTATAAAGTTGATTTTGGGACAGCTAAAGCCTGAAGAGGGCTATATTAGGGTAAATGATAGAGATCCTTCTACTGGAAAAAATCTAGAAACAATTGGATATGTTCCTCAAGTGGGTCTGTCTAGGGCAATAGATTTTCCTGCAACTGTAGAGGAAATAGTGATGATGAATATGTACAATGAGATTGGCAGATTTAGATTTCCTAAAAAAAAGCATAGAGAAAAAGTTTTAAAAAGTTTAGAAATTGTGAATATGAAAGATTTTGTAAATAGAAGGTTTTCTGATTTATCAGGGGGACAACAACAGAGGGTAATAATAGCAAAAGCGATAGTTAACTCACCTAGTTTATTGATACTTGATGAACCAACAACAGGGATAGATCATAAGTCAGAGAGGCTTTTATATGAACTATTAGATAAACTACATAAAGAAAATAAAATTACAATATTGATGATTTCACATGACTTGGAAAAGATAAAAAAGCACTCTAATAAACTTATAAAGATAGAAGACTTTGAGGAGGTAGATTAAATGTTGGAATATGAATTTATGAGAAGAGCATTTATTGTAGGTCTACTTCTAGCCACTATTATTCCCTGTATAGGAGTGACTATTGTTTTAAAGAGGCTGTCTATGATGGGTGATGCCCTTTCACATGCTTCTCTGGCAGGAGTTGCAGCAGGACTAGTAATAGGTATAAATCCGATTTTGGGAGCAGTTATAGTAACTGTTTTTGCAGGCTTTGGAATAAACATAATAAGGAAGAAATTCCCTAAGTATGCTGAAATTTCTATAGCGATAGTTATGTCAGCAGGTGTTGGTTTGGCAGGTGTTTTGTCTGGATTTACAGATAATTCTTCTGGCTTTACTAGCTTTTTATTTGGTAGTATAGTAGCAATTACAGATTTTGAGCTATATCTCGTTGTCTTTCTAGCTGTGATTGTGATGTTAGCCTTTCTTCTATTATATAAAGAACTTATGTATATATCTTTTGATGAGGAGGGGGCAAGACTTGCTGGTATAGCAGTAAAAAGTGTAGATTTTATCTTTACTATACTAACTGCTCTAACAGTTGCAATAGCATCAAGAACAGTAGGTGCATTAATAGTTTCTTCGATTATGGTAATTCCTGTTGCTTGTGCTATGAGATTTACCAAAAGCTACAAGATGACAGTGATTATGTCTATATTATTTGCCCTAGTCTTTACAACTATAGGGTTGGTCTTGTCCTTTTATTTGGGCTTAAAACCAGGAGGAACGATAGTATTGGCTGGAGTGATTACTTTGATAATATCTATGATTGTAAAAAAATAGAATAAATATATTTAGATAGAGCCAGTATATGTTTTATTAAATACTATAAAAAATATATAGACTATCCTTAGATTATAGTGATAGAATCTAGTTAATAGAAGAGTACAGAGGAGGATTCTTATGGCATATGTTTTAAAAGAGGTAAAAATGCGTACAAATAACTCCCCAGACGGAGTAAAAAAGATAAACGCACTTTGGCAAGATGTTATATCGGGAAAATTACCAGTTTTATTTGATAGTGATAAGGTATTTAAAGAAGGAACATCTTTGGTATCAAGATATAGCAACTATGAATCAGATGAAACAGGTGAGTATGATCTTAGTATTATGGGTGTTGATTCAGGATTTTTTGCAGAGATGGAGTTGAAAGTCGAAAGAGGTTTATATAAGAAGTATGATGTGATAGACGTGAGTAATGATACAGATATTTGTATAAAAAATGCTTGGAATATGGTGTGGGAAGAAACAAAATCAGAAGAAATAAAGAGGGTATTTGAGGATGATTTTGAAAGTGCAGTAGACGCCGAGTACTCAAGTGATGGTAAAGCCCACTGCTATCTATATATATCAATAGAAAAAGAAGAGAATTTAATATAATGATGTAAGTGTATATTTTAAGGAGGCTAATATGAAAGTATATGGAACTATGCTTTGTCCTGATTGTCCACCTATTAAAGAACTGTTGGAAAAAAAGGGTGTTGAATACGAGTTTTTAAATATTACTGAAGATTTAATGATATTAAAGGAATTTTTAGAGCTAAGAGATAACAGAGAAGAGTTTGATATTATAAAGCAAGAAGGAAGTATTGGAGTGCCTTGTATGCTTACAGATGACAAAGAAATAATTTTTTATGAAGAAATAATTGACAGATTTGATAAGTAAAACAATAAAGCATGGCTTATAAGCCATGCTTTATTGTTTGTAAGTTTAAAAAGCGTTTTAAGGAGAAAAAGCTTTTTATCTATTAGTTATTTATAGACTATCTATGTCAAGCACAGTATTTAATAAAACATTTGCGCCCTTCCAGCAATTTTCAACTGGAGTATATTCTATTTCACAGTGGCTATTTCCACCAACACTAGGTACGAATATCATAGTTGTTGGCATTATATCTGCAACAAACTGAGCATCGTGACCTGGTCCAGAGTACATCCTTTTATTGCTATAACCAAACTCACCAGCATTTTTTTCAACGAGATCAACGTACTTCTTGTGGAAGGCAACTGTATTTCTTGCCCAAAGTTTATTGTATGAAACTTCACATTTAGCCAATTCTTTTGGTATATTTTCTACTATTTTAACCACTTCTTTTATAACCTTAGGATCTTGATGTCTAGCATCCAGTGTAAACTTCACATCATCAGGGATAATAGTGTGAACATTAGGGCTACATAATATTCTACCTGTAGTGTATACTAATTTATCATCCAGTTTATCTAGTTCATTATGTAAATATTCTATTCCTTTAGTTGCTGCATATAGAGCATCTCTTCTCCAAGGCATTGGAACTGTACCAGCGTGTCCTGCCTGACCTTTAAATTCAAATTCATAGTTTACCATACCTACAACGCCTTCAACTACACCTATATCTACATTTTCGAGTTCTAGTACGGGCCCTTGTTCTATATGAAGCTCAAGCATAGCTAAACAGTTATTCGGGTCTATACGATTACTTTCTTCACCATTGAAATCGCTAGCCTCTAGGGCTTCCTTAAAAGTGACGCCTTCAACGTCTTTAGATGCCAACATTTTTTCTTTATCAAACTTATTACATATAACACCAGAGCTCATCATTGCTGGGTCAAATCTGGCACCTTCTTCCCTACAAAGGTAACGGCTGTAAGTATTATGGGAAGTAATGAAGAAGAGTGGAGAATTCTAGCAAAGAAGGTAACTGAAGCTGGAGCTGACATAATAGAATGTAACTTCTCATGTCCTCAGATGACTAGCCATGCTATGGGTTCAGATGTAGGACAAAATCCTGAGCTAGTTGAACAATATACTAGAGCAGTAGTAGAATCTACTCATTTACCAGTAGTTGCTAAGATGACACCAAACATAGGAAATATGGAAGTACCTGCAATGGCAGCAGTAAAAGGTGGAGCAAAGGGTATTGCAGCAATCAATACTATAAAGGCAATCACTAATATAGATGTTGAAAATATGACAGCGATGCCAGTAGTAAATGCAAAGTCATCAATATCAGGATATTCAGGAGCAGCAGTCAAGCCAATAGCTCTAAGATTCATTACTCAATTAAAGCAGCATCCAGAATTAAAGGATATTCCAATTACTGGTATTGGTGGAATTGAAACTTGGAAGGATGTAGTTGAATTTTTATTAGTTGGTTCTGCAAATCTTCAGGTAACAACTTCAGTTATGCAGTATGGATATAGAATAGTAGAAGACATGATTAGTGGTTTATCTCATTTTATGGATGATTATGGATTTGAAAAACTAGAAGATATGATAGGCCTTGCACTACCAAATATTGTTCCAGCTGAAGATCTTGATAGATCATTTAAGATTATACCATCAATAGACGAAGATAAGTGTGTAGGTTGCGGAAGATGTTATGTATCTTGCTTTGATGCAGCTCATCAGGCTATAGATTGGGACAAGGATAATAGAAAGCCAATAATAAATGATAACTGTGTAGGATGTCATTTGTGCTTAAACGTATGTCCTGTACTTGACTGTATATTACCAGGAGAAATCAAGTTTAAAGAAGGAAGAGAAAAACATGAAGTAGTAATGAAACATAATTATGAATAGAAATTAAAAGTTAGGATGGGTTAGCTAACCCATCCTAACAAATATAAAATTCTATATAACAAATATTTGAAATAAATGAAGTATAAGAGTAGTAATGGAATGAATAAAGCAGCAAATAAATGAAGTGAAAAAGATAATGATAATTAAAAAAATCAATCAGATTAAAGTTAATAGAAATTTTAAGAATTTAACTAAGTTATATAAAAAGTTTTAACGAACTAATATTTATATTTTTTAGTACTTACTTAAAAGCTACTCTGAAAAAATATAGTAAAGCTAATTTATAAAAAGGGCAAATCTCATTTACCACTTATATCAAATGGTGGTGAAGCTCTAATAGACATAAACTATACTATACTTTAGCTATTAAATAAGTTAGGATTTTATAGATCATTAGATACTCAATATTTGTTAGTTGTACGAATTTTGTAGCGTAGTTATTTCTACAGATTTATTTAAGGCATCAAGAGAAAATATTGATATAAGCTCGATGATTTTTAGTTTATTAATAAAGAAATCAAATATTTTGAGGCTTCAGAATTAAAATTTGATAACTGTAGAGTATGAAATTGAGTAAAGAGATAGCTATAGTTATATTAGGATATTCTCAAATGATATTCAATTCATTGGAATCAAAAATTTCTTACTTGTATTTAAATTAAAGATAATCTTATATAAAAAGTAGCAAATTTATTAAAAATAAATTTAGTATTGGAGATAAAAAATGATAAATGAAAATGATACAAAAAATTTAACTAAATCCGTTGGTTTAGTATCTGCAATATTGACGGTGGTAGGATCTCTAATTGGTGGAGGTGTATTTTTCAAGCCTCAAGCAATCTATACTGCAACAGGTGGAGCTCCTGGGCTTGGAATGTTTTGCTGGGTAATAGCTGGAGTAATCACTATATGTGGAGCTCTTACAGTATCAGAACTTGCAGTTTCAATACCAAAAACGGGTGGAATGATAGTTTATATACGTGAATTGTATGGGGAGAGACTGAGTTTTCTAGCAGGCTGGGTTCAGGTATTTCTTTATTTCCCTGGAATGATAGCAGCATTAGCGGTAGTATTTTCAGAACAATTTGTAATATTATCGGGTATAGAGTGGATGAAAATACCTATGACATTGATAATGGTAGGGGTTTTATGTTTTACTCATATGCTGGGTGGAAAAAAGAGTGCCTATATAGGAAATATAGCAACAGTCAGCAAAATAGCTGTTTTAGCAATTATAATTGTAGCAGGGTTAGCAATTGGAGGTGGAGGAAACTCTATTACTACACCTTTTGTGGGTAAAGGAGTAAATCCTGTAGTTGCAGGTGGACAGGTTCTATTGGCAGTATTCTTTGTGTTTGATGGTTGGATAAATGTATGTGCATTAGCAGGTGAAATGAAGAATCCATCAAAGGATTTATCAAAGGCTATGGTAGGTGGAATAGGAATTGTATTATTTATATACTTGGCAATAAACGTTGCATATTTAAAAGTTCTTCCAGCATCAACTCTTGCAAATTCGCAATCACCTGGATTAGCAGTTGCAACAGAATTATTCGGTAATTCTGCGGGAAGTATAATAGGTATAGGTATTATGATATCTGTATTTGGATGTGCAAGTGCATTTAGCTTCACTGGATCTAGAGTTTTATATGCACTGGCAGGAGAAAACATTTTGCCAAAGAGTGATAAATTGTTAGAGCTTAATAAATACAATGCACCTAAAAACTCTATTTTATTGATGTGTGTAATATCCGCATTATTTGCTTTAAGTGGGCAGTTTAATTTACTTTCTGATGTTGCAATATTTTCAATATGGATATTTATAGTATTGACATTTTTAGGGGTATTCAAAAATAGAAAATTAAATGATGTTTCTAAATTTAAATTCAAAGTTCCTCTATATCCTATAATTCCAATTATTGCAATAGCAGCTGGAGTGTTTGTTTTATCAATACAACTGATAACAAGCACAGCAATGTCAATAGGAAGCATAGCAATACTACTTTGTGGAGTTCCTATATATAACTCTTCTTTAAAAAGGAAAATGAAAAGTCCAATAAGTAGTCAGAAATCATGTTAAGTTATTATATTAAAATATTTTATTGTTAAGTTAGAAAACACTAATCAGCTTGTGTCAATTGATGCAAGCTGATTAGTGTTTTCCAATATTTTTTAGGGTATATATAAAGAAGAAAGAAAACTTATATTTAAATATAAGTTTCAATAAAGAAGATTTAATATATTAGAATTTTTATTTTTTAATATTGAGATAAAAAAACATATAAATAAATAAAAAATTGTAAAAGTTTAGTTAAATTTTGGTTTTATAATATATAATAGATATCAAAACCCAAAATTCTATAAGTAGCAAGATATATTTATAACTGGCTATTTGACTATGATTGAGTTGAATATATTGATATTTAGTGGTATTATGTATATGTGGAATTTTGCAATTTTTTAGAGTTGGTTTTCTCATTAAAAGCGAGTGTTTGCAGTGCTTTGCTGCAATTGGAATTTAAAAGGCGGCAACTTTGCTGCAGTAATGTTTCAACTGGAAGCATTTTATATTGCTATGAGGTGTAAGTAATGATATATAACAAGTATAGAAAAAGTAAAGTAAATAAGGTAATATGTACAATTCTTGTGTCAGTGATGCTATCTACTGGAGTATCTTCAGTATATTCAAATGCTGATGAAAAAAGAAATGATAATAGTGTGTATAGCTATGAAACTATAGATTCCGACTATAATGAAGAGTTTGAGTCTTCGGGTATGATAGAGTCAGCAGAGGATCAAAGTTCAGAGGAAAAGACTAAAGATGATAAGAGCATAGAAGAAAAAAATGAAACTATTGGTGTTTCTTCTGTAGATTTTGGTGGAACGACTGTTAGAAGCTCTACTAATAAGAAAAATTTAATAGGAGATGCAGCGGCTTCAAAGTATGACCCTAGGATATTGGGCTATACAACAGGAGTAAGAGATCAAGAAAAGTTAGGTATTTGTTGGTCATTTGCAGGTAATGCAACATTGGAAAGCTATTTAAAGAGAAAAGGATATGGTGATTTTGACCTATCTGAAGAACATATGAGATGGTGGGCAAAAGATGGTACTTATAATTGGGATATAGGAGATGAATCGGGTTCTACCAATGAAACTTCTGTAGGATATTTTACATCGTGGATGGGAGCAAAGTTGGAGAAGGATCTTCCTTATAATGGAAAGCAAACTACTCAACAAGGAGCAAAAAAACCATCAAATTATGATACAGCACCATTGATAGATTTTCAGGTATTGGATATAGTTAATGTAGCAACCGATCGTGCCTCTGTTAAAAATGCAATAGCACAGTATGGGGCTGTAATGTCAGGTTATTATAATAGTAAATACTACACAAGTAAAGATGAAACTTCTTTTTATTGTGACGAAGCCCTTGGTCAAAATCATGCCATAGCTATAGTGGGTTGGGATGATAATTATTCAAAAGATAAATTTGACAGTGGATCTTCAAAGCCGAAATCAGATGGAGCTTGGCTTGTGAAAAATAGCTGGGGAAAATATAACTCAGAAGGTGGATATTTCTGGCTTTCTTATGAGGACAAAACAATTCTTTCTTTTACAGATAACTATTCAATAGGAAGAGTCCAAAAAAATAAGGGACAAAAACTGTATCAGCATGAATATTCAATGTCTTCTACACTAAATGATAATGTAATTACAGCAGTAAATAGATTTGACTTTGGTAAAAATGAAGCTCTTCAAGGTGTTATGTTCGCTACTGATAGTGTTGGTGCAGATTATGAGTTGTATTTTGTTCCAGAATTAGATGGAAAGTTAAACTATGGAGCAAGAATGTTTTTAAAGTCTGGTAAAGTACCTTTTTCTGGATATATAACACAAGACATATCTAGCTTCCCTCTTCCAACTGGGAAAGGGGCACTGGCTGTAAGGATAGATAATAGAAAAAATAATATAAAATCAAGTATTGGACTTGAAAAAAATGTTTCTAACTTTAATATGTTTGTTGCAAAAGCAAATATTGGGGAAACATATATACTAAAAAACAATCAGTTAGTAGATCTAAATACTATGCCTGGATATTCTCCTGCAAATGCAGTAATAAAGGGTATAACAAAGCCTATAGATGGTGGAAAAGAATTGTCTGGATCAAATAGATATGAAACGGCTATAAAGATAGCAGATCATGGATGGAAAAAATCAGAGAATGTATTCTTAGTAAATGGTTCGGCGATTGCAGATGCTTTGACTGCGACTCCTTTAGCAAAATTAGAGTCAGCACCAATTCTTCTTACAGAGAGAAATAGAGTAAATGATAATGTAATGAAAAAGATAGAGGATTTAAATACAAAGAAGGTAACTATTATAGGTGGTGAAAATTCAGTATCACCAGCAGTTGAAAAACAACTGAAAAGTAAAGGTATACTAGTAGAGAGAATATATGGAAGCAATAGATATGAAACAAGTGAAAAAATAGCAACAGAAGTAATGAAAGAACATAAGGATATAAAGTCTGTAGCAGTAGCCAATGGTGATAGGGGCTTAGCCGATGCAATTAGTTTCTCTTCTGTAGCAGGAGAAAAAACTATTCCAATATTATTAAGTAACAACTCGGGCAATATAAAGTTACCTGAAGGATTGATGGATAAAAGTTCAATTAGAGATAGCTATATAATAGGTGGAAAACAATCTGTTCCAGAAAGTGTTGAAAGTGACTTTAAAAATGTTACTAGAATAAGTGGCTCAAATAGAAATGATACAAATGCCAAGATAATAGAGAAGTTTTATCCAAATGAAGACTTAGAGTATGCTTTTGTGGCAAAAGATGGCTATAATAATCAAGAGATGTTGATAGATGGTCTTGCTATAGGTGCATATGCAGCAAGTGTTAAATCTCCAATAGTATTGACTCATGGAAAACTAACAAATGCTCAACTAGATGCTTTGAGGGGTAAAAGAATCAAAAATATAACTCAGGTTGGTGGTGGTATGAATAGTATGGCTACTACTGAATTATTACTTATAAATTCAACAAAATAGAAAGAAGGATTAAAATGGAAACAAAAGTAGAAAGTTTTGTGTTAGATCACACTAAGGTAAAAGCACCATATGTAAGAAAGTGTTGTCTACTGGACGGTGAAAAAGGAGATAAGGTAACAAAGTTTGATTTGAGGTTTTTACAACCGAATAAAGAAGTCTTTGAAACAAGTGCAATACACGGTCTCGAACACTTATTAGCTACTTATTTAAGAGAGACTATGGATGGAGTAATAGACTTATCACCTATGGGATGCAGAACAGGATATTATTTGATTATGTGGGGGGATGTTGAACCTTCATATGTAAAAAATGGACTAGAAAAAGCTTTAGAAATGGTTCTAGAGACAGATGAAATGCCTGCAGCCACAGAGGAAGAATGTGGTAATTACAGAGATTTATCTCTAGAAGGAGCTAAAAAATATACAAAATATGTTCTTGAAAAGGGATTTTCTTTAAACATCTATGGAGATAAATAAGCAATAAAAATATAAATTAAATGAGATGTTTATATATCTATTAAAGTAATATAAACATCTCATTATCTAAATCAAAAAACTGGAGGGCTTGTATATGAAAATATATAATACAATGACGAGACAAAAAGAAGAATTTGTACCACTTGAAGCTGGGAAAGTAAAAATGTACGTGTGTGGTCCGACTGTATACAACTTTATACATCTAGGAAATGCTAGACCTTTTGCAGTATTTGATACATTGAGAAGATACTTTGAATATAAGGGATATGACGTTACATATATTCAAAACTTTACAGATGTTGATGATAAAATAATAAAGAGAAGTCATGAAGAGGGGATAACACCTGAAGAAGTGGCAAACAAGTATATAGAGGAATATTTTAAAGACTGTGATGCATTGGGAATTAAAAGAGCTACAGTACATCCTCAGGTTACTGACAATATAAAGTATATAATAGAGTTTATAGAAGGTTTAATAGCCAAGGGATATGCATATGAATCTGAAGGGGATGTTTTATTTAGAACAAGAAAATTCCCTGATTACGGAAAATTATCTCATCAAAATATAGAAGAGCTAGAGCTTGGAGCAAGAATAGATGTAGATCAAAAGAAGGAAGATCCATTAGACTTTGTTCTTTGGAAAGCAAAGAAAGAGGGAGAACCAGGCTGGAAGAGTCCTTGGGGTGAAGGAAGACCAGGCTGGCATATAGAGTGTTCTGTAATGTCAAGGAGATATCTTGGCGAGACAATAGATATACATGCAGGAGGACAGGACTTACAGTTCCCTCACCATGAAAATGAAATAGCTCAAAGTGAGAGCTGCAGTGGAAAGACATTTGCTAAATACTGGATGCACAATGGATATATAAATGTTGATGGAGAAAAAATGAGTAAATCTCTAGGAAACTTCTTCACGGTAAGAGAAATTGGAGAAAAGTATGATCTAGGGCTAGTAAGATTTTTCCTATTATCAACTCATTATAGAAATCCTGTAAACTTCAGTGATACAATACTAGATCAGTCCAAAGCAGGTCTTGAAAGATTGACAAATGCAAGAGACAGAGCGGAATTTATATTGGATAAATTAGTAGAAGATAATTTAAAAGACTCAGAAAAAGAATTATTAAAGCAAGTAGATTCTTATAGAGATAAATTTACTGAAGCAATGGATGATGATTTAAATACAGCCGATGCAATAAGTGCGATATTTGAACTTGCTAAGTTTATGAATACAAATATACAAGAAGAATCATCTAAGGAGTTTGTTCAAAAGAATTTGGATTTATTTAACGAGCTGACAGGAGTATTAAATATAGCTCAAAAGTCTACAGAAGAAGATGATGGACTAACTGAAAAAGTAGAAGAGTTGATAGCCAAAAGAGCAGAAGCTAAAAAGAATAAAGATTTCTCATTGGCAGACCAAATTAGAGAAGAACTAACAAATATGGGTATATCAATAGAAGATACTAGACAGGGAGTAAAATGGAAGAGAATATAATTAAATATAAAGAGATTAGTAAAGAGGAGTTGGCGAGAATATCGCCACTCACTCTTGCCTATCTTGGAGATACAGTATACGAATCATATATAAGAGAATATCTTATAAGAAAGAATATATTTTTAAAAATAAATGATTTACATAAATTAGCAATAAAATATGTAAATGCATCAGCTCAGTCAAAGGCGATTAAAGGTATAGAAGGAATTCTTACTCAAGAAGAAGAAAATGTATTCAAAAGAGGAAGAAATCACAAAAAAAATACAAGTGCAAAGAATGCTAGTGTTGTAGATTATAGACATTCAACTGGCTTTGAAGCGGTAATAGGATATTTGTATTTAGATGGTGATGACGAGAGGTTAGAATATATAATAGAAGAAAGTATAGACGTAATAGAAAATATATAAGGTGGTGAACTTTTTTGGCGATAATTGAAGGAAGAAATCCTGTACTAGAGGCCTTAAAAAATGATAGAGAAATAGATAAGATAATGGTAAATAAAGCAGCAAAAGAGGGCTCTATAAAGAAAATAGTTGCTATGGCGAAGGAAAAGAAAGTAATATTGCAACAAGTAGATAGACATAAGCTAGATGAAATGTCAGAAAGTCACTCACATCAGGGAGTAATTGCTATTATAAGTGAATATAAATACTATGAGCTAGATGAAGTATTAGAAATACCTAAAGAAAAAGGAGAAGATCCATTTTTTATAATATTAGATGGAATAACAGATCCTCATAACTTAGGCTCTATAATAAGAACTGCAGATGCTGTAGGAGCTCATGCGGTAATTATACCGAAAAGAAGAAGTGCACAAATTACTCCAGTAGTAGCAAAGGCTTCAGCTGGGGCCGTAGAGTATGTGCCAGTATGTAAAGTAACCAATATTGCAAACACTATCAAAACTTTGAAAGAAAATGGTCTATGGATTGCAGCTGTAGATATGGACGGGGAATCCTTTTTCAGACAAAACCTATCAGGAGCGTTGGCTCTTGTAGTAGGAAGTGAAGGATCTGGAATATCTAGGCTAGTAAAAGAAAATTGTGATTTCACTGTAAGTATGCCGATGTCTGGAAATGTAACATCTCTAAACGCATCAGTAGCAGGTGGAATACTACTATATGAAGTGTATAGACAGAGAAATGCGAAAAAATAAATATGTTTCGAGAAAATTTTTGATAGTTGATGGATATAATATTATAAATGCCTGGCCTAGTCTAAAGAAAGTATCTGAAGAAAATTTAGAAGAGTCCAGAGATAAATTGGTTGGATATATTTTAGAATATTCTAAGATGAAAGGATATGAAGCCTATGTAGTCTTTGATGCATACAATGTCAAGGGAACTAGTGAAAAAATAGAGGACCATCATGGGATAACAGTGGTATTTACAAAAGAAAATCAAACTGCAGATAGCTATATAGAAAAATTCATATCTTCGCTTTCCAAATATGATGAAGTAGCGGTTGCAACGAGCGATTATGCAGAGCAACAAATAGTTCTAGGCAAGGGGTGTTCAAGGGTACCAGCTAGAGAGTTAATAGAAAGTTTCAATAGATCTAAAAGTGACCTAAGAAAGCAAAATAAAAATCAAACCAGCAAGTACAACAGTATGAATAGGTTGGAAAATAGGATAGATAGTAATATCCTTGAAAAACTGGAGAAAATTAGAAGAGGAAACAATTAATATGAATTGAGCTGGAGGTAGCGATGTCTAAAATAGTTACTGAAGGGAATTTAGAGGAGGAAGATTTGGATTCAAGTAAAATCTCTCACTCCGATGAAGACTATAAATATGTAAAAGAAGCACAAAAAGGAAATATAGCGGCTATTAACCATATAATTAGCAAGTACGACATAATGGTTAAAGCTAAGTCAAAAATGTATTTTATGATAGGCTCTGATAGAGAGGATATGATACAAGAAGGAATGATAGGTTTATACAAGGCTATAAGAGACTATAATGATGAAAAAACATGTACATTCAGTAGTTTTGCGAGCATATGTGTGACTAGACAGATGATAACAGCAGTAAAAACGTCTACAAGACAAAAACACATTCCTTTAAATTCATATGTTTCTTTAAATAAGCCTGTATATGATGGGGATTCTGAATCAGATAGAAATTTATTTGACATTATAACAAATAATGCAGATTCAGATCCAGAAAAGCTAATAATTAGCAAGGAAAATTATAAAAATATAGAGAATAAAATAAATGAAGTGCTAACTCCTTTAGAAGAGGAAGTATTGACTCTTTATATGTCAGGTGAAAAATACAGCGAAATAGCAAATGCTCTTGGAAAAAATGAAAAATCAATAGACAATGCTATGCAAAGAGCGAAAAAAAAGCTCATAAAATCATTAGAAGAAAATGAATAATAAAAAATATTTAAAAAATAAAATAGCGTAATAAAAGAAGTTTGGCTGATTTCTTTTATTACGCTATTTTAGTCTAAATAGATTCTGTCAAATATAATAATAGAATTTTTAAAGTATAATCTGAGCTTTAAAGGAAATAAGGAATAAAATTGAATATTAAGGGTATAAAAAAAAGAAGTCAGAAATAAATATCAAATTAGCCGTAATAATATTATATTATAGCTTTTAGCGAGATAGTTTAAAAGATTAGGTTAATAAACTTAGTATATAGCATAAAAAAAATATATTACAAGAGTTAAAAAGTTCTTAATTATATAAAAATTTAGGAAAAAGTGCTATAATAATACTTAGGTCTATAGATAATAGAGTATATATAATTTCAGCCTAGATATTTCAAATTAGATTTTGTTATAGAAGGCTTTGTATTTTTGTTTTAAGAATTATTAACTTGTAAGATCTGTATCTATAGTTTTAGAAATCAATAAAATTACTGGAGGTTGACTATGAAAGTTTCAGAAAGAATTGATGTATTAAGAAAGATGATGGATGAAAAGGGTATTGATGTATATATAGTACCTTCTTCAGATTTCCACCAGAGTGAATATGTTGGAGAACATTTTAAGGCTAGAGAATTTATGACAGGATTTACTGGTTCTGCAGGTACTGCTGTATTTACAAAGGATGAAGCAGGTATGTGGACAGACGGAAGATATTTCCTACAGGCTGGTATACAGATGGAAGGAACTGGTGTTGAATTAAGAAAGATGGGCGAGCCAGGTGTTCCTACTGTTGAAGAATATATAGAAAGCATACTTCCTGAAAACGGTACTATCGGATTTGACGGTAGAGTTATATCTGTTGGCGAAGGTGAAGAATATGAAAGAATAGTTAAAGAAAAAAATGGAAAGATAGTATATCAGTATGATTTAGTAGATGATATATGGAAGGACAGAGTATCTATTCCTCAGGAGCCAGTATTCCATTTAGACGAAAAATATAGCGGAGAATCAGCTGCTAGCAAATTAGAAAGAGTAAGAGAAGTAATGAAATCTAAGGGGGCTAATGCTCATATAATAGCAACTCTTGATGATACAGGTTGGTTATTCAATATAAGAGGTAACGATGTTGAATTCTTCCCATTGATTCTTAGCTACTCTATGGTGCTAAAAGATAAGGCTATACTTTATATTCAGGAATCTAAGGTAAATGATGAAATAAAGGCAATGCTTGCAAAGGATAATGTAGAGTTAAGACCTTACAATGACATATATGAAGATGTAAAGGAATTTGGAGCTGGGGATACTATCTTAATAGATCCAAGAAGATTAAACTATGCTCTATACAATAATATCAAAAAAGATGTTAAGGTAGTTGAAGATATGAACCCTACAGTTTTATTCAAGGCTATAAAGAATGAAACTGAGATTGCAAATATCAAAAAGGCAGAAATAAAAGACTCAATAGCACATGCTAAATTTATGTATTGGATCAAAAACCATGCTCTTGAAGAAGGCGCTTCAGAAATGAGTGCTAGTGAAAAGCTAGAATCTCTAAGAAAAGAACAGCCAAACTACAAGTGGCAGTCATTTGCTCCAATAAGCTCATTTGGAGAGCACGCTGCAATAGTTCATTATGAATCTTCTCCAGAAACTGATGTAAAGTTTGAAGAAGGAAACTTCTATCTATCAGATACTGGTGCAGGATTTTTGGATGGTTCAACAGATATAACAAGAACATTTGCAATAGGTGATGTTGATGAAGAAAAGAAGAGACACTTTACACTAGTATTAAAGTCTCATCTTGGATTGTCTAGAGCTGTATTCTTAGAAGGTTGTACTGGTATGAATCTAGATATACTTTCTAGACAGCCAATATGGGAAGCGGAAATGAACTTTAATCATGGTACAGGTCATGGTATAGGATACCTTGGAAACATACATGAGCCTCCAACAGGAATCAGATGGCAGTTTAGAGCTCACGAAGTTCATCCTCTAGAAGATGGTATGGTAATAACAAATGAACCAGGACTTTACATTGGTGGATCTCATGGTATCAGACTAGAAAATGAAATATTAGTAAGAAAGGGTGCAGCTAATGAATATGGACAGTTCATGTACTTTGAACCTATAACATTTATTCCATTTGATTTAGATGCTATAATACCAGAAATGCTTACTGAAAGAGAAAGAACAGAATTAAATGAATATCATGCAAAGGTATATGAATTAATAGCTCCTCATCTAACTGAAGATGAAAGAGAATGGTTCAAGAAATATACAAGAGCTATATAAAAATTAAAATAGAGAGTTTTAATAAAAAGGAGAATCTAATGGTTCTCCTTTTTTATATTCTGAAATTTTATAATCAAAGTAATTGACAGTAAATATAAATAGTAAGAAGAGATAAAGCTTAAATCAGAAAAATACAGATTGAAAAAAGTATAAAACTATATTTTAAGAAATTTATTAAAAAATAAATCCTAAAAAGCTTTAATATAAAATATATATAGTAAAAAAACAAATTTTTATAAAAAAATTAAAAATAATATTATAATTAGAAAAATATATATAAAAAATAGAAGTATTAAAAGTATAATTTATTTAAAATATCAAAATAAAATAAAAAAGAAAATCCAACTCACTAAAGAAGATACATAACAATAAAACTAAATATAAACTCCACAAAAAAACATTGAAATAATTTATAAAAAATAGATTAAAAAATAAAAAGGTAGATCCAGTAAAGGGGAATAAAAAATATTAAAAAGAGTTTATCAGAAGAATAAATCAAGAAAAAAAGACAAAAAAGAAAGTCTAGCCAAAAAAAGCAGCAAAAATAATCAAAAATAATTAAGTAAGATTAATTCAGAAATATAAGTTCAAACTTAAAAATATCATAAATATATAAATAGCCTTATACTAATAAAATGGTTAGAAAATATAATGTATTGCATTTTTTTGATAGGGACTCTTCTAAATTTAAATAAAAATAAGAAAAATTAAATAAAATGTTTATAAAGTCGCTATTTTTGAAATTTTTTGAAAATTATCGAAAAAATGTTAAAAAATAAACCAAAAAGGTGTATAATGGTATTAATAGATATATGGATAAATAGAAAATTTCGATAGCAGTAGATACTTAATATTTTTCATAAATAGAAAAAAGAAAAAAATATTTTAAAAAATTTTAATTTTTTATGTATTTGAGAAATATTTGCAGATAACAATCATTTTATTAATCTAACTACTGTTGGAACTTTGCTTTATAAGTAATTATGATTGACTATTGATAAGTATTTGAAGTAGTTATCTTTATTTAGTTTTTGGGTAATTTATCCTATCTTAATATCAACAAACAGTTACTTTTATCAAGTAATATTATACAAATTGTATATACAATTTGTAATTTTTCTTATTTTTAGTTATTTTACATACTTGAATCTTATTCAAATATGGTGTAAAATAATTAACAAAATGAAAACTGAAAATTTAGAATTTTTTTCTGAAAGGAGGAAATTGAATGGCAAAAGAAGCTTTATTAAAAGTTGTAGAAGCTGAGGAAAAGGCAGAGGAATTAATCAGGATTGCAAAAGATGAATCAAGAGATTTAATATCTATGTCTGAAAAGAAATCAAAAGATTTGCTAGAGAGTACAACAATCAAGGCAAAAGTCGAATGTGACAGACTAAAATCCAAGGCTGAAGATGATATGAAAGAAGAGCTAGACGCCATATCTCAAGTAAGTGAGGAAAAATGTAAGTCCATAATTGACATTCCTCAGGACAGATTCAATGAAGCTAAGAAAATACTAGTAGAGAGGATAGTGAAGTAATATGGCTATTGTAAAAATGAAGAAATTTCACCTCTTGGCACTAGATTCTCAACGCGAAAGATTATTAAGAGAACTTCAGATTTTCAGAAATATTCAGTTTGAGGATGTATGTGATGTTGAAGATTTTGAAGATGAAGATCTGCAGAGCTTTAAAAAGCCCATAGTGGAAAGTCAGCTTTCAGAATATGATGACATTATGAATCAATGCCTTTATGTAATTGATTTGGTAAGCAAATATACTCCTCCGATTTCTGGTCTGAAATCTTTGATTGATGGTCTTCCAAACTACACATTTGAAGAAATGGAAAGCAGAGTAGAAGATATTAACTTTGACTTAGAGTATGAAGAAGTGAAAGTTTTGGGGGATGAACTAGCAAAGATTGAATCCAGTATTTCCAAGAGAAAAGAGTTGATTAAAGAGCTAGAGCCCGTAGCCGATATGGACGTAAGTTTTAAGTCTATGCAGAGTTTAAAAAGCTTTAAGGCAGTTGTGGGTGGAGTAAGTGGAAAGTTGTTAGAGATTTTTAAAGAGGAAGTGGATAATTTAGATTATACTTATTGTGAAGAAATAGGAGTCTACAAAGAGGAGCATTTCTTCTTTATTATTTACGACAAAAGAGAAGAAGATAAAGTTTTAGAAGTATTCAGGATAAGCAATATGAATATTATAAAAAATAATTCTGATAAGTTAGCAAATGAAAAAATAAAGGACCTTGAAAAAGAAATAGAAGAGCTTAAGCTTAGAGAAAAAGATATTATATCAAACTTAGCTTCAAAAGAAGAAGTTTTGGCAGATTTTAAGCTGTATTATGAATATCTTGGAAACTTGAAGGTAAGGTCTCAAGCTCAAAAAGATTTCATGGCTTCGAAAAGTGTATTTATGCTCAGTGGATATTGTCCAGACTATGATACTAAGAGATTGGAAAAAACAATTAAATCTGTTTGTAATGAAGACTATACATTTGAGCTAGAAGAGGTTGATAAAAACAGTGAGGAAGTACCAATTATATTAAAAAATAATAGCTTTGCTAAGGCTTTTGAAAATGTTACATCAACATATGCGCTTCCAAAGTACAATGAAGTGGATCCAACTCCTTTATACGCACCAATATATGCACTATTCTTCGGAATGATGTCAGCCGATGTTGGTTATGGAGTAATCTTACTTTTACTAACTACTATTGGATTGAAGATATGTAACTTCACACCAAATATGAAAAAGAATGTAAGATTCTTCCAGTTAATAGGAGTATCTTCTACAATCTGGGGATTTTTATATGGCTCATACTTCGGTGCAAGTATTCCAGGTATGTGGAAGTTGTTAGATTTAAGCACTCAATTTATGCAAGTCCTTATACTTTCAATAGTTATGGGTGGTATACATTTATTCTATGGTCTTTTGATCAAGGCCTATATGCAGGTAAGAGACAAACAGTATCTTGATATGTTCTTTGATGTTATAGCTTGGTATATAACTTTGGGAGGAATAATATGTTTATTACTTTCAGCAGCAGGAATACTTTCATCAAAGGTTGGAGATATATCATTATATGTAATGATTGCTGGTATAATACTTTTAGTAATAGGTGGGGCAAGGGCTTCAGAAGGAAATATAGCTAAAAGAATAGTTGCAGGTATATATAATGTATATGGATTATCAAGTTATATTGGTGACTTTGTTTCATACTCTCGTCTTATGGCTTTAGGTATGTCAGGTGGATATATAGCTTTTTCAGTGAATATGATTGCTGGAATGATGTGGGGAAAGACAATAATAGGTTATGTAGGAGCAATCCTAATTCTAGTATTATTCCATGCATTTAATCTATTCCTTTCATGTCTAGGTGCATATGTGCATTCATTAAGACTAATCTATGTAGAATTCTTTGGTAAATTCTATGAAGGTGGTGGAAAAGCATTTAATTTCTTTAGAAATAAAACTAAATACATAAATTTAGATAGACAATACGAAGATTAGATATAAAGATAAATTAAGATTGTGCGACTAAAAAGTCGTGATTTAAGGGAGGTTTATTTATGAATTTCGGAAGTTGGATAGTAGAAAATGGCGGAGTAATATTTGGTGGATTGGGTGTTGTATTTGCAATGCTAGCATCATTAGGATCAGCAAAAGGTCTATCAGTAGTTGGTCAAGCGGCCTCTGGTCTCGTTCCAGAAGAGCCACAAAAGTTTGGTAAAACACTTATATTACAGTTATTACCAGGTACACAGGGCTTATACGGATTTGTTATAGCACTTTTGATATTACTACAGCTTAGTGGAGATATGACTCTTGCACAAGGAATGTATCTTGCAGCAGTTGGTATGCCAATAGGATTTGTAGGTTGGGGCTCAGCAGTATCTCAGGGTAAGGTTGCAGCCAGTGGTGTAGGAATTCTTGCTAAAAATGAATCTCAGACAACTAAGGGTATTATATACGCAGTAATGGTTGAGACTTATGCACTATTAGCATTTGTTATATCACTTCTTTTATTCTTCAAGTTCGGAGCTTTCTTTGCTTAAAGAAAACAAAAAAATCAGAGAAAAGGAAGTGATTAAATGGCAGAGTTAAGTAATTTAACCAATAGAATTCTAGAGGAAGCAAAGTCTTTAGCAGATGAAATTGTTAAGTCTGCAGAGTTAAAGGCAGAGAATATAATGAAAAAGTCTAATGAACAAGCAAAACTTAGATATGATTCTATAGTTGAAAAAGGTACTTTGGAGGCTGAAAACTTAAAAGAAAGATTAAAGTCAAATGCTAAATTAAAGGCAAGGGACAATGAGTTAAATGCCAAGCAAGAAGTAATAAAAAGAGTGTTTGAAGAAGCATTGGAAGATGTTAAAAATATTGATGACGAAAAATTAATATCTTACATACAGAACAATGCAAGTTTTTCAGAAGATTCTATTTTGCTCGTTCAAAAGGATAGGCTAGATTTAATAAAAGAAAAATTTCCACAATCAAAAGTATCAGAAGAAAGATTTGTAGATTCAGGTTTTGTGGAGATTAGTGGGGGTATTGAAAAGAACTTTACATTCAGTACTCAAATAGATTATATAAAAGATGAAATACAAGGGGAAATAGCGAAAGTACTTTTTAGATAGTGGGGGGTAGTTTATGGATAGATTAGATTACGCCCAGGGTGTAGTAATGGCGAGGGTTTATGAGAAGAGACTTCTCGACAAAGGAAAACTTGATAAAATGATAGATGCAAAAGACGCAGATGAAGCATTTAAAATACTTTTAGATTCAGAGTATTCAAAGAGTACAGAGGGTGTTGAAGGCGTAGATGACTATGAATTGCTACTAAAAAATGAAACTTCTAGAGCTTTTGGACTAGGTGGGGAAATGCTTCAAGATAAAAGAATTTTAGAAATACTATCTTTGAAGTATGACTATCACAATCTAAAGACAATGGTAAAAGAAAAGGTTTCTGGTAAAAATCTTGAAGATTTATTTATATATTCAAGTGAAAACGATCCAGAAAAGATCAGATTACAGTTTGAGAGTGGACACTTCACAGATACAAAGAGTGAGTTTATAAAGGCACTTAGAGATGCTGAAGAAAAATATAGTGAAACTTCTGATCCTCAAATGATTGATATCTCAGTGGATAAAGCATATTTTAGACATTTGAAAGAGATAGCGGATTCTTTAGAGATAGAATTATTTAGTGATTATGTAAGTGGGAGCATAGATTTCTATAATGTATCTTCTATGTTAAGAGCTATAAAAATGGGAAAAAATCCTAACTTTTTAAAGGAAATACTCTTTGAAGGTGGTGGAATATCTATAGCAAAGCTAATTGAATTATCAAGAGAAAATTTTGATAGGCTAGCTACTTCTCTAAAATCTGAAAAAATAGGAAGAGCATTACTTGATAGTGCTGAAAGCTATAAAGAAACTGGAAGCCTATCTGTAGTAGACAATGAAAAGGACATTTATCTAAGAAGATTAAATTCTGATTCAAGATTTATTTCTTTTGGTCCAGAACCAATATTTGCTTATCTTGTGGCAAAGGAAAAAGAAATATCAATAGTCAGGCTGATACTAGTCGGAAAATTAAATAATATCCCGTCTATAAAACTTAGAGAAAGGCTGGGTGATATTTAATGTATAAGATAGGAGCAGTTGGAGATAAGGACTCGATTTTAGCTTTCAAATCTATTGGAATAGATGTATATCCAGTAGTTGATGGAGATCAAGCTAGAGATACAATAGATGATTTGGCAGCTAGACAATATGGCTTAATATTTGTTACGGAACATATTGCTCAATATATTGAGGAAACAATAAAAAGATATAAAAAAAAGCTAACGCCAGCAATTATACTAATTCCCTCCAATCAAGGGACGCTGGGTATAGGAATGAATGATATAAATAAAAATGTGGAAAAGGCAGTAGGTAGTAACATATTTGCCAATTCTGATAAATAAGGAGGAGAGGCTTAGTGAAGGCAGGTAAAATAGTAAAAGTATCTGGTCCGCTTGTCGTAGCCGAGGGAATGGAAGATGCCAATATATATGACGTGGTAAAGGTATCGGACTCAAAGCTGATAGGGGAAATCATAGAAATGCGTGATGACAAAGCTTCAATACAGGTATATGAGGAAACAGCAGGTATCGGTCCAGGAGAACCTGTTATAACAACAGGAGAGCAGCTAAGTGTAGAACTTGGGCCAGGTCTTATAGAAAACATGTTTGATGGTATACAAAGACCTCTTGAAAAGTTTAGAGCTATAGCGGGAGATTTTCTAACAAAAGGTATAGAAGTTCCTTCTCTAGATAGAGATAAAAAATGGTACTTCCACCCTGAAGCAAAGGTAGGAGATAGGCTAGAAGAGGGTGATGTACTAGGTTATGTTCAGGAAACTAAGGTAGTAAAACATATAGTAATGGTTCCATACAAAAAAAGTGGTGTACTGGAAAGTATAGAAGAGGGAGAATTTACTATTGTTGATGATATAGCCGTTTTGAAATCTGAAAGTGGAGAAAGTATTCCTGTTCAGATGATGCAAAAATGGCCAGTTAGAGTAAGCAGAAGAGTTAAAGAAAAGATAGCACCTAGAGTACCACTTATAACTGGACAGAGAGTAGTAGATACATTTTTCCCAGTTACAAAAGGAGGAACAGCCTGTGTTCCAGGACCTTTTGGTTCAGGTAAAACAGTTGTCCAGCATCAGCTTGCAAAATGGGCAGATGCTCAGATAGTGGTCTATGTAGGATGTGGTGAACGTGGAAATGAGATGACAGATGTTTTGAACGAATTTCCAGAGTTGATAGACCCTCATACAGGTGAAACACTGATGAAGAGAACCGTATTAATAGCCAATACTTCTAATATGCCGGTTGCAGCTCGTGAAGCTAGTATATATACAGGAATCACAATTGCAGAATATTTCAGAGATATGGGATACTCAGTAGCGGTTATGGCGGACTCAACATCTAGATGGGCAGAGGCTCTAAGAGAAATGTCAGGTCGTCTTGAAGAAATGCCAGGTGATGAAGGTTATCCGGCTTACCTTTCATCAAGAGCAGCTGAATTTTACGAAAGAGCAGGTAAGGTAGTTTGTAAAGGAAAGGATAATAGAGAAGGGGCCCTTACAATTATAGGGGCAGTCTCACCTCCAGGTGGTGATATATCAGAACCAGTATCACAGGCTACACTGAGAATAGTAAAAGTTTTCTGGGGACTAAATGCAAATCTAGCATATAAGAGACATTTCCCAGCAATATCTTGGCTTGACTCATATTCACTATATCAGTCAGATGTAGATGAATGGATGGGGGACAATGTATCACCTAGATTCCCAGAAAATAGAATAGAGGCTATGTCTTTACTTCAAGAGGAATCAAGTCTACAAGAAATTGTTAGACTGGTAGGTAGAGACACTTTATCTGAAAAAGACCAGTTGAAACTAGAAGTAGCAAAGTCTATAAGAGAGGATTATCTGCAACAAAATGCTTTCCAAGAGGTAGATACATTTACATCTCTAGAAAAGCAAGATAAAATGTTGGATTTAGTACTTAAGTATTATAGAGAATCCTTAAGAGCTTTGGATAAAAATATTTATCTAGATGAGCTATTAAAGTTAGAGGTAAGAGAATCTATAGCAAGAGCCAAGTATACTGAAGAGGCTAATATAGATAAAATAGATAAGGTATCAAAAGAAATAACAAGGCAAATAGATGAATTAATAAACAGTAGAGGAGGTGGACTAGATGATTAAGGAATACAAAACAATTAGGGAAATAGTCGGTCCACTTTTGATGGTAGATGGAGTTGAAGGAATAAAATACGAGGAGCTAGTTGAAATAGAGATGCAGGATGGCTCTATCCGTAGAGGTAGAGTTCTTGAAATCAATGGAGACAAGGCAATGGTACAGCTATTTGAAGGCTCTGCAGGTATCAACCTTAGAGATTCAAAGGTAAGATTTTTAGCAAAACCACTAACTCTCGGTGTTTCAGAAGATATGATAGGTAGAGTTTTCAATGGAATGGGAAACCCAAATGATGGAGGTCCCGATCTTATTCCAGAGAAAAAGCTAGATATCAATGGTATTGCAATAAATCCAGTGGCAAGAGATTATCCGTCTGAATTTATACAGACAGGAGTATCTGCAATAGATGGACTAAATACATTGGTTAGAGGACAGAAGCTACCTATATTCTCAGGATCAGGTTTACCACATGCTAATTTAGCGGCACAGATAGCTAGACAGGCTAAGGTATTGGGAACAGATGAAAAGTTCGCAGTTGTATTTGCGGCTATAGGTATAACATTTGAAGAAGCACAGTTCTTTATTGATGACTTCAAAAAAACTGGGGCAATAGACAGAGCGGTTCTATTTATGAATCTAGCAAATGACCCAGCCATAGAGCGTATATCAACACCTAGAATGGCACTTACTTGTGCAGAGTATCTTGCTTTTGAAAAAGATATGCACGTACTAGTAATTATGACAGACCTTACAAATTACTGCGAGGCTCTTCGTGAGATTTCAGCAGCTAGACGTGAGGTTCCAGGAAGAAGAGGTTACCCAGGTTATTTATACACAGACCTTTCAACACTTTATGAAAGAGCTGGTAGAATTAAGGGGAGAAAGGGTTCAATCACTCAGGTACCAATACTTACAATGCCAGAAGATGATAAGACCCATCCAATTCCAGACCTTACAGGATATATAACAGAGGGTCAGATTATACTATCGAGAGAACTTTACAAGAAAAACTTGATGCCTCCGATAGATGTTTTACCTTCCTTATCTAGACTAAAGGATAAAGGTATCGGTGAAGGTAAGACAAGAGAAGATCATGCTGATACAATGAACCAGCTATTTGCAGCATATGCAGCGGGTAAGGAAGCAAAAGAACTACAGGTAATATTGGGTGAGTCAGCTTTATCTGAATCAGACAAGGCATTTGCCAAGTTTGCAGATGAATTTGAGAAGTTATATGTATCTCAAGGTTACAATAGTAATAGAACTATAGTTGAAACTCTTGATCTTGGATGGGATCTACTAAAGATTCTTCCAAGGGCAGAACTAAAGAGAATAAAGGACAAATATATAGAGAAGTATTTACCAGAGGAAAGCCAGGTGGATTAATATGGCTAGATTAAATGTAAATCCAACTAGAATGGAGCTTTCGAGATTAAAGGCAAGACTCTCTACTTCAACAAGAGGACATAAACTTTTAAAAGATAAGCAAGATGAGTTGATGAGACAGTTCATAGCAATGATTAAAGAAAATAAGAAATTAAGAGAAGAAGTTGAATCTAAAATTACAGACTCTTTTGAAGATTTCTTGTTGGCAAGAAGTATGAACTCATCTCAGATGTTGGATGAAGCGTTAGCCATATCAAAAGAGAGTATAGATCTGGAAATAGAGACAAAGAACTTGATGAGTGTCAACGTTCCAGTGATGACATTTAATAGAAGTGATGAAGATGATGCATCAGCAATATATCCGTATGGATTTGGAGGTACATCTGCAGAACTTGATGAAGCTGTTAAAAAGTTATATGACATATTGCCAGATTTGTTGAAACTTGCTGAAATAGAGAAGGCTTGTCAGCTGATGGCTGATGAAATAGAAAGTACAAGAAGAAGGGTAAATGCACTTGAATATATGACTATTCCTCAGCTAGAAGAAACAATAGTGTATATAAGGATGAAACTAGAAGAGGATGAAAGAAGTTCTATTACAAGACTTATGAAGGTTAAAGATATTATTAATCAGTAGTACTTTGATTTAGTAAAATTGATAGATTGCCTAAAATTTATATAAAGTATAAAGGAAGTTCGGTAGTGTTCACCGTGCTTCCTTTATCATTTTTTTAAAAAAATATAAATAAAATTAAAAATTTATAATTGAAATAAGAGTATTATAAAAATTATTTTAATTAACTTAATAACATTTCAATGAATTAAAAAAAGTCAATAATCAAGATAAAAATTTTTTATTATAAGAATTTGATAAAAGACAAGTTAGAAAATAATGTTAATAAATTGTTTTTTCAGTGAAAAACTTAACTTATTTCAGGCGGAAATATAGACAAGATGAAAGTAAAATGTTAAAATAAAATCAAAGAAAAGATTTCTATTATAGCAATTAACTTATTAATAATAGATACTTATTAAGGTGGTGATTGGGTGAAACCTTTAGTATTAAACATTCAAAAATGTAGTATACATGATGGGCCAGGTATACGCACCACTGTATTTTTCAAGGGGTGTCCTCTTGATTGTACATGGTGTCACAATCCAGAAAGTCAAAATTACAAAGTTGACTTTATGTATGATCCAGAAAAGTGTACTCACTGCTATACATGTATAGAAAAGTGTGAGCACGACGCAATTTGTTTGAAAGAGGGGAAACTAGTAAGACTTGATGACAAATGTGAGCTTTGTGGAACTTGTTTGGATTGGTGCCTAGCAGGGTCGAGAGAGCTTGTTGGAGATGAATATGAAGCATCTGAACTTATAAAAGAACTAGAGAAAGATTCAATGTTTTATGAGGAGTCAGGCGGAGGTGTAACTTTGTCGGGTGGCGAAGTTATGTGTCAAGATATGGATTACATAGAAAAGCTGATTCGAGGATTACATAATAAGGGAATAGACGTAGCTATAGATACTTGTGGCTATGCAGCTCAAGAAAATTTTGAAAAGATATATCCGATTGTAGATAGATTTCTATATGATATAAAACTGGCAGATGAAGACTTGCATAAGAAGTTTACAGGCAAGTCCAATAGTTTGATATTAAATAATCTAAAATATCTAAATTCTGTAGATGCAAATATTAATATTAGAATACCTTTAATAGAAGGTGTAAATATAGATAAGGATAACATAGAAATAAAAAGAATTATCGAAATTTTGAAACCACTTAAGATTTCATCTATAAACTTACTGCCTTATCATAATATTATGGAGCATAAATATAAGAAACTAGAAAAAGAATATAAGTGTGATACATTCAGAAAGCCAAGCGATGAAAAACTAGAAGAGATTAAAAAATTATTTTTAGATAATAATTTTAATAATGTTAAAATTGGAGGTTAGTTATGAGTAGGGGATCATTTGAAAGAACAAAAAAATTAAGGGAACAAAGCACTTCAGCACAGCCTTATATTAGTATAGAAAGAGCAATTTTGATGACAGAAGCCTATCAAAAATTTGAAGGAAGTGTTGAAACACCAATACTTAGAGCTAAAGCATTTAAATATTATATGGAAAACAGATCCTTATGTATTAATGACGGAGAGTTGATTGTTGGAGAAAAGGGTGATGGCCCTCAGGGTGCGCCTACATATCCAGATCAGTGCTGTCATTCTCTTGAGGATATGGAAGTAATGAACGGTAGAGATCTTGTTAATTTCAAGGTTACAGAAGAGGATATGAAGATCCAAGAAGAAAAGATAATACCTTTCTGGAAGGGTAGACAGATAAGAAATAGAATTATCAGCAATGTTGATCAAGAGTGGCTTGACTGCTATGAATCAGGTTTATTTACCGAGTTTATGGAACAAAGAGCTCCAGGACATACAGTTGGTGGAAATAGATTTTATCAAAAAGGTTTTGCTGAGTTCAAGGAAGATATCAAAAATAGAATTGCAAGACTTGATTTTGTAAATGATACAGATGCCTATAATAAAAAAGTAGACCTAGAAGCTATGTCTATAGCTTGTGATGCAATGATAGTTCTTGGGAAAAGGTATGCAGAAAAGGCTAGAGAAATGGCTGAAGTTGAGACAGATCCAAAGAGGAAGGAAGAACTTCTTTTGATAGCTCACAATTGTGATGTAGTGCCAGCTCATAAGCCAGAAACTTTCCACCAAGCAATACAGATGTATTGGTTTGTCCATATAGGTGTAACAACTGAACTAAATATATGGGATGCATTTAGCCCAGGAAGATTAGATCAGCATCTGAATCCTTTCTATGAAAAGGATCTAGAAGATGGGATATTGGATAGAGAAAAAGCAAAAGAGTTGATGGAATGTTTCTGGATAAAGTTTAATAATCAGCCAGCACCACCAAAGGTAGGTATTACATTGAAGGAAAGTGCTACTTATACTGACTTTGCGAATATAAATACTGGTGGTATTACTCCAGATGGTAAAGATGGTGTAAATGAAGTGAGTTATATAATTTTGGATACTATGGACGAGATGAAACTTCTTCAACCTAGTTCAAATGTTCAAATCAGTAGAAAAACTCCAAAGAAATTCTTAAAGAGAGCTTGTGAAGTATCAAGAGAAGGTTGGGGTCAGCCAGCATTTTACAATACGGATGCAATAGTATCTGAACTTATGGAAGCTGGAAAAACTCTAGAAGATGCTAGATGTGGTGGAAGTAGTGGATGTGTTGAAACTGGTTGCTTTGGTAAGGAAGCATATGTCTTGACTGGATACTTAAATATACCAAAAATACTAGAAATAACTCTAAATAATGGTTTAGATCCAGTATCTGGCAAAAAGCTTGGTATAGAAACAGGTGATCCAAGAGAATTTATGACTTATGATGAACTCTTTGATGCTTTTTCTAAGCAACTAAATCATTTTGTAGACATCAAGATGAGAGGAAATCAGATTATAGAAAATATATACGCCAAACATTGTCCAGCACCTTTAATGTCTATAATAGTAGATGACTGTATAGAAAAGGGTATGGACTATCAAAGAGGCGGTGCTAGATACAATACTAGATACATTCAAGGTGTTGGTACAGGTACTGTAAGTGATTCACTTATAGCTATTAAGTACAATGTATTTGATAAGAAAAAATTTGATATGGGAACACTTTTGGATGCAATGCATGCAAACTTTGAAGGATATGAACAAATATTAAATATGGTGAAAAATAAAACTCCAAAATATGGTAATGATGATGATTATGCCGATGAAGTAATGAAGAGTTTCTTTGATCTTTACTACAATACAGTTAGTAATAGACCAACTGTAACAGGTGGAAAATATAGAATAAATATGCTTCCTACTACTTGTCACGTATATTTTGGTGAAGTAATGCAGGCATCTCCAAATGGTAGACTATCAGGAGTGCCTCTATCTGAAGGTATCTCTCCTGAAAAGGGAGCAGATACAAATGGTCCAACAGCCGTAATTAAATCATGTGCAAAGATGGATCACCTAAAGACAGGAGGAACTTTGCTAAATCAGAGATTTGCTCCTTCAGTAGTAGTTGGAGAAAAGGGATTAGATAATATGGCAAACCTTGTTAGATCTTACTTTAATATGGATGGACACCATATACAGTTTAATGTATTTGACAAAAATGTATTATTGGCTGCACAGAAAAAGCCAGATGATTATAAGGATTTAATTGTTAGAGTAGCTGGTTATTCTGATCACTTTAACAATCTAAGCAGAGCTTTGCAGGATGAAATAATAAACAGAACAGAGCAAACTTTTTAAGGATTAAATAATAAATATTTAATTTCAGTAGTTGCTTTTAAAGATAGTATATAAATATAATATTATATAGATATTTATAAAATTAGATAAAAAATATAATAAGGTGAGTAGCTAGCTTGAAGTTGGATAAGTATTTTAAGTTAAAAGTATTGAAGTTAGTTACTCCCTTAATATGTAGATAAATAGGGGGAAATAATGAATAAATTAGCAGTAATAGGCGCAGGAAATATGGGAAGAGCAATAGTTGGTGGAGTTATAAACTCAGGATTAATATCAGCAGAAAATGTAATTGTATCAGATCCATTTGAATATTGTCTTGAATGTGTAGAGAAAGATTATAAAACTGAAACTACTACGGACTCAAAAGAAGCAGTAAAGTCTGCAGATGCTATCATATTTGCGGTTAAACCAAATGTAATCGGAAAGGTTTTATCTGATGTAAAAGATGTAATTAGTGAAGACAAAATAATAATATCAATAGCAGCAGCAACTTCAATAGATGCTATAAGTGAACATATTGGTTTTGGAAATAAGATTGTAAGAGTAATGCCAAACACTCCAGCCCTAGTTGGTGAGGCTATGTCAGCACTATCTCCTAATGAAAATATTACTGATAAGGATTTACAATATGTTTTGGGCATATTTAATTCTTTTGGAAAAGCTGAAGTAGTATCAGAATCTTTAATGGATTCAGTAGTTGGTGTGAGTGGGTCTTCTCCAGCCTATGTATTTATGTTTATTGAAGCTATGGCAGATGCTGCAGTACTTACAGGTATGCCAAGAGCACAGGCATATAAGTTTGCAGCACAGTCAGTATACGGTGCAGCAAAAATGGTTCTTGAGACAGGAAAGCACCCTGCAGAATTAAAAGATATGGTTTGTTCTCCAGGTGGAACAACTATATCTGCAGTAGAAGCTTTAGAATCTTGTGGCTTTAGAAATGCAGTAATACAAGGTCAGTTGGCTTGTGTAGAAAAATCAATAGATATGGCAAAGAAGTAGAACTTTTGGGAGGGGGATTACCCTCCCTTTTTTTATTGTGGATATCTTGCATTTAATTTATAAATAAATGATGTATTAAATATCAGTCGAGTATTTAATTATATATTGGAGATTAAAGCTTGCCTATAAACTTGAATATAACTTTATTTTCAAAAAAATCAGAATTAACTGTTGACAATATCTATAAATTGTTATAAGATAGTTAACAAATGAAAAAGAAATATTAATCCATTGAAGAGAAGAGTAGGTATTGGATTTTTCTACAGAGAACCTGTATTTGGTGAGAGCAGGGAAAATGAATGTATTGAACATGGTCTCAGAGGAGGTGTGTCGAATTTTTTAGACTCATTCAGGTGCGCCTGTTATAGCGCTAGGGTATGATGGTACTCGAATATTTATATTTGTGGACCTGGTGTAGCCGAAGAGGTGGTGTCTGTGAGGGCTCTACAAATAAAGGTGGTAACACGTGTATATAACGTCCTTTTCAACTATTAGTTGAAGAGGACTTTTTTTATTTAAAAAACACTTTTATTAATTGATAAGACCTCATAAATATATTTGAAAAAGGTAAATATAAAAAATATTAAAAGATAAAATTAGGAGGTAAGTATTATGTCAAAGGAATTAAAATCAGCAACAAAGTGTATTCATTCAGGTTATAAGGCAGAAAATGGTGATCCTAGAGTATTTCCTCTAGTTCAATCAACAACATATAAATATAACACAGCAGATGAGCTAGGTGATTTATTTGATTTAAAAACAGAGGGTCATATTTATTCAAGAATATCAAATCCAACAGTAGCAGTATTGGAAGAGAGAATAGCAGATCTTGAGGGTGGAATAGCAGCAGTAGCTACATCTTCAGGGCAATCAGCCAATCTCCTTGCCATACTTACTTTGTGCAAGCAGGGGGATAATATATTGGCACTATCTAATTTATATGGAGGGACTGTCAGTCTATTTACTCACACAATCAGTAGATATGGAATAAGTGTAAAATTTGTTGATATAAATGCAGATGAAAAAGAAATAGAGTCTGAAATAGATGAAAATACAAAATTAATATTTGGAGAAACTATAGGAAATCCAGGAGTAGATGTATTGGATATAGAAAAATTTGCAGATCTTGCTCATAGAAATGATATTCCTTTGGTGATTGACAATACATTTGCAACTCCAATACTTTGTAGACCTATAGAGTTTGGAGCAGACATAGTAACTCACTCTACTACAAAATATATTGATGGACACGCAAGAACATTGGGTGGAGTAGTGGTTGATTCAGGAAAGTTTGATTGGAAAAATGGTAAGTTTGATGAGTTAGTTCTTCCAGATGAAAGTTATCATGGAGTTAGCTTTGTAGAATCTTTTGGAGAAGCTGCCTATTCAGCCAAGGCTAGATGCACATTTGTTAGAGATATAGGATTTATAATGGCTCCTTTCAATGCATTTTTGACTACACAGGGAATAGAAACACTTTCTATAAGAATAGAAAGACATAGCGAAAATGCCCTAAAGATTGCAAAATACTTAGAAGCTAAGGACGTAATAGAATGGGTAAAATATCCAGGTCTAAAAAGCAGTCCAAGCTATGAACTATCTCAAAAGTATCTAAAGGGAGGAAGTAGTGGAATAATTGCCTTTGGAGTCAAAGGTGGAGTAGATGCAGCCAAGAAGTTTATAGATAGTTTGGAGATAATATCTTTGGTTACTCATGTTGCAGATACAAAGAGCTGTGTAATTCATCCAGCGAGCACAACTCACAGACAGCTAAGTAAAAAACAGCTAGAAAAAGGTGGAATTACAGAGAACTTAATCAGACTCTCTGTTGGAATTGAGGATGTAGAAGACTTGATAGATGACATAGAAAATGCACTTTCTCAAATATAGCTTTGATCAAGGGATAAGCCCTATCTATTTAATATCAAATGAATATGAATAGCGAAGTTGTAAATATTATTATTAACTTTAATAAAATAGATAGACTATAGAAATCCGTTATTACTTTTAATAAGGAGATAAGTTATAAAATACAGTATTAGCTTTGTCTAAAAGAATAGAGATTACAGAATCAAATAACACAGAACTAAATAAGACAGAACTAAATAACATAGAATTAAATAACACAGAACTAAATAACATAGAATTAAATAACACAGAATTAAATAGCACAGAATTAAATAGCATAGAATTAAATAACACAGAACTAAATAACAAAGAAATTAAAGAGATGAAAACTGTGAGTATTTAAATAAATAATTTATTAGACAATAATATTATTAAAATGACCAAGAGATTTATCTAAAATTATAAAAATAAGACATTATAAACTACGGTATGCTGACTAGGGTATTTAGTGTATATTTTTATAGACTTATGTTATTTCTTATGGGAGTTTAAAATAAATTTAAGAGAAAAACTAATAGGGGGGATTGTCTTTTAGTTTACTAAAAAAGAGCCAGTCCCCAATATTAAAGGAAAGGAATATTAAAATGCCGATAATTATACCTAGAGATTTACCAGCTTATCAGACTTTGATAGATGAAAATATATTTGTTATGGATAAGGAAAGAGCTAATAGACAAGATATTAGACCTTTAGAGCTGGCAATAGTAAATTTGATGCCTACAAAAGTAAAAACTGAGACCCAGATTTTAAGAAGAATATCAAACACAGCGCTGCAGGTAAAGATAGATTTTGTAAAGACTAAAAGTCACGAAAGTAAAAATACTTCCAAAGAGCATTTAGAAAATTTCTATGTAACACTAGATGATATTAAAAATAAAAAATATGATGCAATGATAGTTACAGGTGCACCTATAGAAAACTTGGAGTTTGAAGAGGTAGATTATTGGGATGAAATGCTGGAAATTCTTGAGTTTGCAAAGAAAAATGTTTATTCAACTATGTTTATATGTTGGGCATCTCAAGCTGCACTGTATCACTACTATGGAATTGGAAAGAAAAAATTGGATAAAAAATTGTTTGGTGTATATAAGTGTAATTTAGAGAAAGATTCAATAATTACAAATGGATTTGATGATGAGTTTTTTGTACCCCATTCAAGACATACTTATTCAAGTTTAGAAGAAGTGAAAAATGTTGAGGATTTGATAGTTCTTTCCTCCTCTCAAGATGTAGGCTTAAATATTGCCTCTACAAAAGATGAAAGATTTATTTTCCTAACAGGACATGGTGAATATGATGAAGATACGCTTGAACAAGAGTATCTGAGGGATAAAAATTTGGGTCTAGATATAGAAGTACCTATAAACTATTATAGAAATAATGATCCAAACTCAGAGATATCTGTAAAGTGGAAGGCTCACAGTAATCTGCTTTTTTCAAACTGGTTGAATTACTGTGTATATCAAAGAACTGATTATAATATAGAAAAAATTGTAGAAAGAGCAGTATAGCAAATAAAATATTATACAGATAAAGCAAATTAAAAACTATAATTAAAAAAAATTAAACTCTAAGTAAAAAGTGTTAAAAGTACAAAAAAATGAGAGTTATAAGTTTTTAAAGATAAGAGTAAAAATGTTGATTTTGACTAAAAAGCTTAAAAGTATGTATAATACTACTAATAAAGAAAAAGGGGTGGAGTATTATGGATATTGAAATTGAAAAGATTAACAGACAGGAAGTATTAAAGTATTTATCATATAGAGGGAGTGAAATTCCAATAGAAATAAATAATTTAATAGACGAGTGTATAAAGGAAGTCATAGAGATTTCAAATCCTAAATATATTTACCAGATATTCAATATAGATAGAAGAGAAGACAAAGTATTTTTAGAAAATAGCAATTTTGAACTTCAAGGTGGGGATATTAAACAACTTTTAGAAAACTCCAGTAGCTGTATACTGCTAGCGGCAACTTTGGGGATAAGGATAGAGCAAGTAATTAGAACTTTGCAGATAAGAAATCTAGCAAAATCAATTATTATGGATAGCTGTGCAAGTAGTGCAGTTGAATCTATATGTAATCAAATTACTGAAAATATAAGATCTAGCATTGAAAAAAAAGGAAAATATACTACAGATAGATTCAGTCCTGGATATGGAGATTTACCTATAGAAATTCAAAAAGATTTTATAGAAGTACTTGATGCTAGAAGAAAGATAGGGATTAATCTTAGTAGTAGTGGAATTATGATACCTAGAAAATCGGTAACTGCAATAATAGGAATATCAGAAAAAATGGAAAAAAAGAGATTTACTGGCTGTGAAAACTGCAATATGTTTATGGATTGCGAATATAGAAAGTTTGGGAATTTTTGTAAGAAAGTTTTTTAGGAGGGTGTGTATGAAGATAGATGAACTAATGAAAAGAGATGGCTTTGTAATTTTAGATGGTGCAATGGGGACTATGCTTCAAAAGTCAGGTCTTAGCTTGGGAGAGAGACCTGAAGAATTTAATATTACAAATACAAGTGTTATATCTGAGATACACTCCCTATATGAAAAGAGTGGCTCTGAGATAGTTTATACAAATACTTTTGGAGCAAACAGACATAAGTTAGAAGGGACGGGTTTGGATATTGAAAGTGTTATTTCAAATGCTGTTTTGGCTGCAAGAAGTGGATGCCAAGATGTATGTGTCGCCCTAGATGTTGGTCCTATAGGAGAGTTATTGGAGCCAAATGGAAGTCTTTCATTTGAGCAAGCTTATGATATTTTTAAGGAGCAGATGCTAATTGGACAAAAAAGTGGAGTTGATTTGATTGTAATAGAGACAATGACAGATTTGTATGAGTTAAAGGCAGCTATTCTTGCAGCCAAGGAAAATACATCTCTTCCTGTATTTACAAGTATGACATTTGAAAAAAATGGAAGGACTTTTACAGGTTGTAGTGTGGAGTCCTTTGTAGCAACTGCAGAAGGTTTGGGAGTAGATGCTTTGGGAATCAACTGTTCTCTAGGTCCAGACGAGATATATCCAATAGCCAAAAGAATAAGAAAACTTTCAAACATAGATATAATAGTAAAGGCAAATGCAGGTCTTCCAAATCTTGAAACGGGCGGATATGATTTAGATGCAGATAAATATTGTAGATATATAGTAGAGATAGCCAAGCTAGGAGTAAAATATATAGGTGGCTGCTGTGGTACAACTCCAGAGTATATATCAAAAATAAAGAAGGCTTTAGATACACTATATATAAAAGAGAAAAATAATATAGAAGACAAAATTAACAACAAAAGAAAATCTATAGTCTGCACTCAGAGTTCATCTTTGGAGATAGATAGTATAAAAGTTGTGGGGGAGAGGATCAACCCAACTGGTAAGGAAAGATTTAAAGACGCTCTAATAAATGAGGATATGGACTATATATTGACTCAGGCAATAGAGCAGCTAGACGAGGGTGCGGATATATTAGATATAAATATAGGTCTTCCTGAGATAGATGAGCCTAAGATGATGAGCAAAGTAATAAAGGCGATTCAATCTGTAACAGATATACCACTTCAGATAGATAGCTCAAACTATGAAGCCTTGGAAGCAGGTCTTAGGGTATATAATGGAAAGCCCTTACTAAATTCTGTAAATGGTGAGCAAAAGTCTATGGATAATATTTTGCCTCTAGCAAAAAAATATGGTGCAGGAGTAATTGCTTTGACTTTAGATGAAAAGGGAATTCCAAAAACAGCAGAAAAAAGATTTGAAATAGCTCAGAGAATATATAGAGAATGTGAGAAATATGCTATAAAAAAAGAAGACATATATATAGATTGTTTAGCACTTACTGTATCGGCTGAGCAAGATTCAGCCAAAGAGACATTAAAAGCTATAAAGCTAGTAAAGGAAAATCTGGGTTTAAAAACGATCTTAGGAGTATCTAATATTTCTTTTGGACTTCCGAATAGAGATCTTATAAATTCTACGTTTTTGACTATGGCTATGGAAAATGGATTAGATTTAGCTATTGTAAATCCAGCATCAGATCAGATAATGGATAATATCTCAGCATTTAAGTTATTAAATAGTATAGATAAGGATTCACAAGAATATATAGAAAAATTTGCTGATTTTCAAGAAGATGATGAAAAAGATATAAATAAAAGTAAGATTTATAGAAAAAAAAATAAAAGCTCGGGAAACAAAGAAGGAATCAGCATAGAAGAGGCTATAGAAAAAGGTCTTAAAGAAGAGACTAAAGAGATTACAAAAAATTTATTAAAAAGTCATTCTGAACTTGAAATAATAAATAATAAACTGATACCTGCTTTGGATAGAGTTGGAGATAACTATGAAAAGGGAGAAATATTTTTGCCTCAACTAATCAAATCTGCCGAAGCATCTCAAGAAGCCTTTGATCTAATAAAAGAAAGAGTGTCATCTCAGGGAAAGGCTAGTGTATCAAAAGGTGATATAGTGATGGCTACAGTCAAGGGAGACATTCATGATATAGGGAAAAATATAGTGAAAGTAATTTTAGAGAATTATGGATACAATGTAATAGATCTGGGAAGAGATGTGGATATAGAAAAGGTAGTAGATGCAGTAGTTAAATATGATATAAAGCTCTTGGGCTTGAGTGCACTTATGACAACTACCCTAAAAAGTATGGAAAAAACGATTGAAAGGGTGAGAAAAGTAGCACCAGCTTGTAAAATTATGGTTGGAGGTGCAGTTCTTACCGAGGAGTATGCTCTTAAAATTGATGCGGATTATTATTGTAAAGATGCTAAAAAAAGTGTTGAGTGTGCTCAAATAGTATTTGGATAGGGGATAAGCTATGGATAATGTGGATAGAATAAAAAGTAAATTACCTCTATTATTTGATGGTGCGATGGGAACTTATTACAGAGACAGTATTAAAAGCCCTCTTCCAGAATGTGAGATGGCAAATATCTTTGATAGAGAGTCCATTTTAAATATACATAAAGAATATCTAGAGGCAGGTGCAATAGCGATTAAGACTAATAGCTTTGGAGCTAATAAAAGAGCTTTGAACTGCTCAGAGAATGTACTAGCTACTATTATAGAGTCTAGCTATAATTTGGCCAATGAAGCTGTAGCAGATTATTGTGCAGATAATAAAATTAATATAGATGATAGATTTGTATTTGCAGATATTGGGCCAATTGCCCATCCGTCAGAGCCATATAATTATAAAGAATTTCTGGAAGAATATGTGGATATTGTGGATAAATTTTTAGAGCTTGGAGCAAAAAATTTCATATTTGAAACTTTAGATGAGGATATATTTTTATTGGATCTATGTGAATATATAAAAAATAAAGAGGAGGATTCTTTCATTATAGTTTCCTTTGCTATAAATCCAGACGGATATACAAGAAAAGGATATTATGGAGAAAAACTAATTGAGAATGTCTCAAAAAGTAATTTTATTGATTCAGTAGGATTTAATTGTATTTCTGGACCAGGATATTTATTGAATACTATAGAAAAAATCAATCTAGATGGAAAAATTATTTCTATAATGCCGAATGCATCTTATCCAACAATTATAAATAATAGGGTGTATTATTCAGATAATAGCAACTATTTCGCCAATACTATGATGGACTTTCTTGATTATGGAGTAGAAATTATTGGTGCTTGTTGTGGTACGACACCTAAACATATAGGTAAAATGAATAGGCTTTTAGCTGATAAAAAAGTCTCTAAAAATATTAAAAGACAGATATCAAATGATAATAGAAAGGCTTCACATAAAATAAATACAAAGGAAAAGCCCAATATATTTTATGATAAGCTGCTTTCTTCAAAGAAGGTTATTGCAGTTGAACTGGATCCTCCAGCTGATATCAATATAGAAAAATATATGGAAAATGCACATAGCTTGAAAAAGGCGGGTGTGGACGCTATTACGATTGCAGATTGTCCAGTGGCTAGGGCAAGGATAGACAGCTCTCTTATGGCATATAAGCTAAAAAATGAGTTGGATATAGAGCCTATAGTTCATCTAACTTGCAGAGATAGAAATCTAAATGCAAGTAAGGCACTTTTATTAGGTTTAAATATTGAAAATATAAGAAATCTGATTATAGTGACAGGTGACCCTATTCCGAATGCTGAAAAAAATGAAATAAAGCCTGTTTTCAATTTCAATTCAAGGATACTGGCACAGTATATAAAAGATCTTAACGAAAAGCTATTTACAAACAGTATGATGATATCAAGCGGATTGAATGTAAATGCAAGAAATTTTGCAATTGAATTAGAAAAAGCAAAGAATAAAGAGCTTGCTGGAGTAGAGGTGTTTTTTACTCAAGTAATAGCATCTGAAAGAGCTATAAAAAATTTGATTTGGGCAAAGAAAGAATTGAAATCAAAAATTATGGGAGGAATAATTCCTATTATTAGTTATAGAAACGCTATTTTTATGAATGAGGAAATATCAGGGATAAGCATTGAGAATGAAATAATTGAAAAATATAAGGGAAAATCCAAAGAAAAGTCGGATAAATTAGCCGTAGAAATAAGTCTAGAGTTTATGAAGAGGATTGAAGATAAAGTGGACGGTTTTTACCTAATAACACCATTTAGTAGAGTAGATATTATTGAAGAAATACTTAAAAAATATATGAATAAGTAAGAATATTTGATGATAAACACATTCATAGTTTTGAATATTCACTAAATTTTTAAAATATAAAAATATTATTTTTTTATTTTTGTAAATACCTTGACTAAATCTTAATTAGAATATAAACTGTTGATTGAGGGATATTAATATCCCTCTGATAACGTTATTGTAGTCTCATATGATAACGTAAAATTTTATATTATTAATTTAATCTTAAGGAGGGTTTAGGTTTATGGGAGAAATTAAAGCAAAATACCCAAAGGGCTTTTATGTGTCAAGTTTAACTTACACATTCGAAAGATTTGCTTTCTATGGTAGCAAGCCACTACTTATCCTTTTCTTAATCACAGCTGTATCACAGGGTGGTTTAGGAATTGATACTAAAGAGGCAGCTATTATAGCTGCAGACTTTACTGCTTGGACTTATATCGCACCAGTTATTGGTGGATTTATTTGTGACCGTTGGTTAGGAGCTAGATATGCAGTATCAATAGGTTGTGTACTTATGGCCATTGGTTATATGTTTGGTTGGAAGGCAACTGGAGTAAATTCAATCTTATTAATGATTGCTATAGTATCAATAGGTACTGGTTTATTCAAGGGTAACCTTGCAGCAATTATTGGTCGTCTATTTGATGATGAAGATTTACTTGACTCTGCATTCTCAGTTCAGTATTCATTTGTTAACGTTGGTGCAATGCTAGGTTCTGCAATCACTGGTGTTCTTTATATGAGTACATTTAAGCAGGGAGACGTATTTGGATTTAGACCAGTATTCTTGGTTTGTGGTATTTTAGTACTGTTAGGTGGTATATTCTTTACATTAGGATATGGAACACTTCAGGGACAGGGTAAAAAGCCATTCAAGTACAGAACTGACGTAGATGGTAACATTGTTGGTGAAGCTGATGAAGAAGAAACTAAAGAAGAAGCTAAGAAAGAAGCTAGTGAACCTCTTACTAAGAACGAAAAGAAGAGAGTTGCTGCGATAGTATTTGTATCATTTGTATCTATTATATTCTGGTTATTCTACTATCAGCAAGATATAGCACTAACTATATACATGGACAAGTATGTTAACATGACATTAGGTGGATTTACATTTGCTCCTCAGCATTTATCTACTACTTGGAATGGTCTATTATGTATATTCTTAAGTTTAGCTGCATCTAAGTTATGGTTCAAACTATCTCAGAGACCTCAAGGTGACTTGTCAATGTTCCAGAAGGTTACTATATCATTTATATTCCTAGGTGTTGCATATGTTGTGCTTATAGCTATGGAATTATCAAGAGGTGTAGGTGCTGATGCAAGCCATCAGGTAACTGTATTATGGTTATTCCTATTTGGACTATTGTTGACAATAGGTGAGATTTGTTTCTCTCCACTTGGAAACTCATTTGTAAGTAAGTTTGCTCCAAAGAAGTACTTCTCATTACTAATGGGTGTTTGGACATTCGCAACATTTGCGGCATCTAAGTTAAATGGATATATCCAGGGATTCGTTGAAAAACTTGGTATCTACAATATATTCGTAACATTTGCAATAGTATCATTTGTTGTTGCAGTTATAATGTTCTTATTAACTAAGCCACTTAATAAGTTAGTAGAAGATGATGAAGCTTAATTAAATAAAACTTATAAATAATAACATTTTTATAAAAAAGACTGCTGCATATGTAGCAGTCTTTTTATTTTATATGGATTTATATAGTTATATACAGACTCCAATTTTATATGGATTTATAGAGATAGCTTATAGTTTAATTAATGAGTTTAGAAGACTATAAAGTCAAACAAAACCTAAAAATAAACTACTGATAACTATATATGAGAATGCTAGCTGATGATTTATAAAAAACTAGAAGAAATATGGTCAATAAAGATTTTAAGAAAGTCCTTTATGAATATTATAGATAGAGAAGATAGAGAATATATAGATAGAGAAGATATATAGTAATTTAGTTAGGAAGAGTAGATAAGAAATTCAGGTAATTAAATGAGTTATTTTTCAATTGAATTTGGGCAAATAAAAAGAGAGCAAAAAAGCTCTCTTTTTTATAGTAGATTCTGATTATTTAGTATATTAATGCTAAAAGATAATAATTTACTTCTTACTTCTATTCTGATTTTTAAAATAATTTCTTGTAATTATCAGTTGCTTTTACTAATCTATCTATTATTTCTGGTTCTCCAGAAGAGTGGCCTGAGATAGTAATATTTAGGTCGCAATTATTTAGCTTCTTACTAAGCAGCCAAGCACCTATAAATCTACAGTCCATATCATATCTTCCGTGAACAATAGTAGTAGGTATATCCTTGATAATATCAGCCTCATCTAGAATATAGTTTCTGTTTTCTCTAAACATATTGTTCATCCAGAAATGGCATTCAATTGTAGCCATAGAAATAGCATAATCTTCATCACCAAAATCATTTACTACATCTTCATTTGGAAGTAAAGTAACAATGCTTCCTTCCCACATACTCCAAGCTCTAGCAGCTTCTACTCTAGTAGCTCTATCATCACTTGTAAGTCTCTTGTAGTAAGCTGTAATTATATCATCTCTTTCAGCTTCTGGTATAACGCTTACATAGTCTTCCCACTTGTCAGGGAATATATTAGACGCTCCACCTTCTTGATATATCCAGTCTATATCTTCTTGTCTACCTAGGAATATACCTCTAAGTACTAGTCCGACAACCTTTTCAGGATGCTTGATAGCATAGCTTAGAGCAAGAGTTGATCCCCAGCTACCACCAAATACTAGCCACTTTTCTATTCCTAATTTTTCTCTGATCTTTTCCATATCTGAAATGATACTATCAGTATCATTGTTAGTAAGATTGGCGTGTGGTGTACTCTTACCACTACCTCTCTGGTCAAATAGTATTATTCTGTAAAATTCTGGATCGAAGAACTGTCTACAAGATGGTGCAGTACCGCATCCTGGACCTCCATGTAAGAATACGACTGGCTTTCCGTTTGGGTTACCTGATTCTTCATAATAAATATTATGAACATCATCTACCTTGATAAAATCAGTAAAGTTAGCTTCAATTGATGGATAAAGTGTTCTTAATTCGCTCATATTACTACTCCTTTGAAAAAAATATTTTTTGTAGTATTTTACTAGTTAATCCAAATATTATTCAATTTTTATTTGTTTAAAGACGATAAAAATAGTATAATATAAAGCTTATAAATACTACTCTAATCAAAATTATAGCACACACAATAGTAGAATTCTAGCAAAAGACAATGAAATAACAAATATCTGGAATTAGTAAATAATAAATATAATGTTTTTCGTAAAAACGTTTTATTTATTGCGATTAAGTGTTATAATTATAAATGAATTTTGATTTTATTATTAAATAGAAAATATTCTAAAAAATAAATCGAGGTTCATAATATTTTTTTGTGGAGGCCTAATTATGAAAGACAACAGAGTAAGTAAAGTTTTAAAGAAGATGAAGGAAAATAATATTCCTCAGATGATAGTAAGTGATCCACTTTCAATATTCTATCTTACAGGATTTTTACTAAATCCAGGAGAAAGATTATATGCACTATGCTTAAAGGAAAATGGAGATCATAAGTTATTTGTGAACGCTCTATTCCCCATAGAAGAAGATCTAGGTGTAGAAAAGGTTATATTCTCAGATACAGATGACTCAGTAGCAGTTGTAGCTAAGTATATGGAAAAGGGACAAACTATCGGTGTCGATAAGAACTGGCCAGCAAGATTTGTACTTGCTTTAATGGATTTATGCCCAGACAGTAAGTTTGTAAATTCTTCATTTATAGTAGACACATCAAGAATGTATAAAGATGATGAAGAAAAGCAACTTATGAGAAATGTTTCTATAATGAATGATAAGGCTTGTGAAGAAATCATAGGCAGAATCACAGGAGATAAGACAGAAAAGCAAATAGCAGATGAACTAATAAACTTATACAAGGAAATGGGAGCTGAAGGTCTTTCATTTGACCCTATTATAGGAATGGCTGCTAACGGTGCAAACCCACATGGTGAACCAGGAGATAGATATGCTCAGCCAGGAGATGCTATAATTGTAGATATCGGATGCAAGAAGGATATGTACTGCTCTGATATGACTAGAACAGTATTCTGGAAAGAAGTAAGTGAAAAGGGCAAGGAAGTCTATGATATAGTAGTAGAAGCTAATAGAAGAGGTATAGAAGCTTCTAAGCCAGGTGCAAGATTCTGTGATATAGATGCAGCTTGTAGAGACTATATAACTGAAAAGGGATATGGAGAATACTTCACTCATAGAACAGGACACCATATAGGTCTAGAAGATCATGACTATGGAGATGTATCATCTGTTAATACAGATGTAGCCGAACCAGGAATGATATTCTCAATAGAACCAGGAATTTACCTACCAGGTGATTTCGGTGTTAGAATAGAAGACTTAGTTCTTATTACAGAAGATGGATGCGAAGTGCTAAACTCATATACTAAGGATCTTCAGGTAATAGGAAACGATTAATAAATAATTATATACTATCTAGTTTAGTATAGAATTTAATTCAAATATAAAGCATTTTTAAAGCTTTAAAAAATAAAAAATAAAAATTAAATAAAACAGATTAAAATACCGCAAATGAATTGACATAGCAATAAATTTGTGGTATTTTATTTTAGACGGCTTTTCTATAGGCGTCAGTTTGAGTTGTAAAAATTACGGAAGGTAATAGTTACTTGATTTTTTTCAGGAAGCTATATCATCATATATAAAATTAATCATGGAGGTGTAATGATGAGAGTTAAAGTAACTTTAGCATGTAAGGACTGTGGTCAGAGAAATTACCATACAACAAAGAATAAGAAGAATAATCCTGACAGAATAGAATTACAGAAGTACTGTAAATTCTGTAAGAAGCATACTACTCATAAAGAAACTAAGTAATTGAGACACATCAGGAAACTAAGTGTTTAGCGTAAAGGATGTGATTAGATGGCTAAGGAAAATGTAGAAGTTTCAGAGAAAAAAGTTGGCTTTTTTAAGGGAACAATAAATGAACTTAAACAAGTAACATGGCCAACTAAGGGAGAGCTAGCTAGTAAGACTTCAGTAGTCTTGGCAGTAGTAGTAATAGCTACTCTATTTGTTTGGTTAGTAGACACTGGCTTATCAAAGCTTTTAAGTATGCTAATTGGTAGATAGTAGTAATCCATATTGAAAGGATGATTTTTTATGTCAGAAGAAAGAAGTAAGAGATGGTATGTCGTTCATACTTATTCTGGTCATGAAAACAAAGTAAAAACTACAATTGAAAATACTGTTAAAAACAGGGGAATGGAAGATATTATCGAATTGGTAGTAGTTCCAACAGAAGATGTAGTAACAACTACGAAGACTGGTAAGGAAAAAATTAGTCAAAGAAAGATATTTCCAAGTTACGTAATAGTGAAGATGGAAATGACTGATGAATCTTGGTATATTGTTAGAAATACTAAGGGTGTTACAGGATTCGTTGGACCTGGCTCAAAGCCAGTTCCTCTAACAGAAGACGAAGTGTTTAATATGGGAATTGAACTTCCATCTGACAAAATTGTCTCTGGTGATGTTGATCTGAACCCAGGAGATGCAGTAAGAGTAATAAGTGGTGCTTTTGTTGATAATATTGGAGAAGTAGAAGACATAAACATCGAAAAAAGAGAAGTAAAAGTCTATGTTAATGCATTTGGTAGGAAGGCCTTGGTAACACTAGGGCTTGAAAATATAGAGAAAGTTTAAGGAGGTGCAACACAATGGCTAAGAAAATTATAGGACAAATTAAATTACAGATACCTGCAGGAAAGGCAACTCCAGCTCCACCAGTTGGACCAGCACTAGGACAGCACGGTGTTAATATTATGGCGTTCACAAAGGAATTCAACGCTAAGACAGCAGATCAGGCAGGAATGCTTATACCAGTTGTTATAACAGTATATCAGGATAGATCTTTCAGTTTCATAACTAAGACTCCACCAGCTGCTGTACTTATCAAGAAGGCTATCAACCTAAAGTCAGGTTCAGGTGAACCAAATAAGAACAAGGTTGGTAAGATAACTAAGGCTCAGGTTCAGGAAATAGCTGAACTTAAGATGAAGGATTTAAACGCTGCTTCAGTTGAATCTGCAATGAAAATGATCGCAGGAACTGCTAGAAGTATGGGTGTTGAAGTAGTTGACTAATAAGATCAACTAATTTATTTCGCTATGTAAGGTAAAATACCTTATTAGTGGGAGGTAAAAATACCGTATATACCACAAGGAGGAATTTAAAATGGGAAGAAAAGGTAAAAGATACGAAGAAGTAATCGCTAAAGTAGATAGAAATGAATACTATGATGCTTCAGAAGCGATAAAGCTAGCAGTAGATACTGCAAATGCAAAGTTTGATGAAACAATAGAAGTACATGTAAGACTAGGCGTTGACTCTAGACATGCTGATCAGCAGGTTAGAGGAGCTATAGTACTACCACACGGTACAGGTAAGACTAAGAAGGTTTTAGTTTTCGCTAAGGGAGAAAAGGCTAAGGAAGCAGAAGAAGCAGGAGCAGATTTTGTAGGAGCTGAAGACTTAGTTCAGAAGATTCAGGGTGAAAACTGGTTTGATTTTGATATAGTTGTTGCTACTCCAGATATGATGGGTGTAGTTGGTAGACTAGGTAGAGTATTGGGACCTAAGGGATTAATGCCAAATCCTAAGTCTGGAACAGTTACTTTTGATGTTACTAAGGCTGTAGAAGAAATCAAGGCTGGTAAGGTAGAATATAGACTAGATAAGTCTAATATAATACACGTTCCAGTTGGTAAGGCTTCATTCGGTGCTGAAAAGGTATTTGATAACTTTAAGGTACTTATGGATGCTATAATAAAGGCTAGACCATCTGCTACTAAGGGGCAGTATATGAAGAGTGTTACAGTTGCTGCGTCAATGGGACCTGGTGTTAAAATAAATCCTGCAAAGGTAACTGACTAATAAATTTCAAATAAAAAATAAATATTTGAAATACTGTTGACACAGGTTGACATATATGATATTATTGTCAATGTTGAAAAAGAATAGATTTACCGTAGACAGTGGGTGCGATATAGCTTAATTTCCCACCGAGGTTGCGATATACGTGATACTTGTACCCTTGCAGTCTATAAATTAGTTGCAGGGGTTTTTTATATTTTACGGTGAGTGCTAAACTTTATTTTTGTGAAGGAGGTGCACTAAGATTATGAATAATGCTATGGAAACTAAATCAGCTGTTGTTGCTGAGATAGCAGAAAAGCTAGAAAAAGCTGCTTCTGTTATAGTTCTTGATTACAAGGGACTAACAGTTGAGCAAGTAACAGAACTAAGAAGTCAGATGAGAGAAGCTGGTGTTGAATACAAGGTATACAAGAATACACTTGTAAGAAGAGCTGCTAGCCAAGTTGGTGGAGATGCTTTTGCAAACTTCAACGAAGAACAGTTAGTAGGACCAAACGCAATAGCTTTTGGTTATGACGATCCAGTTGCTCCAGCTAGAATACTTAAGAGCTTTATGGATAAGAATCCAGAAAAGATAACTCTAAAGATGGGTGTTGTTGAAGGTGAATTCTACAACGAATCAAAGATTGTTGCTCTTGCATCAATACCATCAAGAGAAGTACTTATTGCAAAGCTTCTTGGCAGCCTAAAGGCTCCAATGTCAAACTTCGTATACTTATTGGATGCAATAATAAAGAAGCAAGACGAAGCTACAGAAGCGTAAGTTTTATACCAGCTAGTCTGGTAGGCTAAAATGCCAAACAGTTAAAATGAAATCAAGACAAAACAAAAGATAAATAATACACGGAGGTGCAATAAAATGACAATAGAACAGATTTTAGAAGCTATAGAAAACATGAAAGTTTTAGAATTAAATGAATTAGTTGAGGCTGCTGAAGAAAAATTCGGCGTATCAGCTTCTGCTCCAGTAATGGTTGGTGGAGCTGCTGCAGGCGGTGCTGCTGCTGAAGAAAAGACTGAATTTGACGTAATATTAACTTCAGCTGGATCTTCAAAGATAGGTGTTATAAAGGAAGTTAGAGCTATAACAGGATTAGGACTAAAGGATGCTAAGGAATTAGTTGACGGAGCTCCAAAGCCAGTTAAGGAAGGCGCATCTAAGGAAGAAGCTAACGAAATAAAGGAAAAGTTAGAAGCTGCTGGTGCATCAGTAGAAGTAAAGTAATTTAACTTTTAATTTAGAAAAAATTGCTATCAGGGGGTTGTCTGTATCGTAATGATCGGGCGACTCTTTTTTTGCGCAAATTTATAAGAAAATATTTTAATAAGCAAATTATAATATTAGAATAGAATAAAAAATAAAAAATGAGAAAAATAATTAAGAAAACAAAAAGCTAGTAGATAATTAAAGAAGAATTTATAATGATATTATAAATATGTTTGGAGTATTATCGAAAATAAGAAATTAAAAATGATAAAAAGTAAATAGATTATTAAAATATTATCTGCTAATAATATAAAATATAAAGCATATAGAAAATATGAATATTGATATAACTAAATATAGTAAAAATATATAAGATTGAGATAGAATTGATAATAAATATTATAAATGATAAACTAAGAAAGTATGTGTCTTTAACTAAAGATACATTGTATATTTAGGAGGGATTATGAAAAACAAGGTTGAAAGTTCCATAATGAAAGCTATGGATGGTAAGCTTCTTGATAAACAAGATATTGTAAACCTTTTAGAACTACCTTCACAGTCCCAAGAGGTAAAGTTATTGGGAGCTTTAGCCAGAAGTATTAGTAAGAGTGTTGCAGATAATAGAGGCAAGATTTGGGCTGCCATAGGGCTAGATTATGCAAGTTGTAAGATGAATTGTAGCTTTTGCTCCTTGGGAGAAGAATGGAATTCTACAAGAAAATATTATGAGTTAGAAGAAGATGAAGTAATGAAAATTACAGAAGCTTTTATAGAAAATGGTGTTAATTGGCTTGTCATTAGAACTACTGAGTTTTATGATTTTGATAAGCTCATTTATTATGCCCGCAAAATAAAAAATATATTGCCAGAAGATGTAGTATTTACTGTAAATACTGGAGATGATAACTCTAGAAGATCAAAAGAGTTGAAGGATGCAGGTTTTGATATGGTATATCAAACAATCAGACTAAGAGAAGGTGTGGATACTGACTTTTCTATAGATGATAGAAAAGAAACTTTGGGAAAAATAACAGACTCAGGCATGATCTTATCTCAGTATCTAGAACCAATAGGACCAGAACATACATCTGAAGAAATTGCAGAGAGGATACTTGCTATAGTTGAAGAAAAGACGACTGTCGCTGGTGTTATGAAGAGAGTATCTATAGAAGGTACACCGAAGTTTGAATTTGGAGATTTGGATGAAGATAGACTTGCTCATATAGTAGCTGTTATGAGAATAGCGACTAGGGGTCATATAGAGGATATTATAATACATCCATATAGTAAAAAAGCACTGGATTGTGGAGCAAATGCAATAGTTGTAGATATTGGTGCAATACCAAGATCTCCTAAAATAGAATTAAAAGAGTGGGATTCTATAGATGCTGAAAAAGCGAAGATGCTTTTGGTAGATAGTGGCTACTATGTTCAGTAAGTTGAAGGGATATATATATTTTATTTAAATATATAAATATATAAATATTAAATTAGGATAATATAGGAGGAATCAATGAAGAAAAAAGCACTATTGTTGATGTAGGCTCTAGTTATTTCTGTTTCTGTGATGGGATGTAACAAGACGTCAAATAAAGAAACAGCCAAAGCTGCGAATGAAAAAATTGATATGAATGTGGGGACTTGGAAAATGGCTCAGACAATACAGCCATTTATCTATGACGAGTTCAAAGATGACAAAGATAAGTTGGAGGTAAAGCCTTTCACAAATCCAGGAGATATGAAGACAGCTCTATTATCAGGTGATCTAGACTTTACGGGAACTACTTGGGTAACTGCTATTATGGCGGCATCAAAAGAAGAGCCAATTAAAGTTGTAGCTAGTATGACAGAGAAATGTTCTGCCTTAGTTGTTGGAAAAGACAGCAATATAAATGATATAAAAGATTTAAAGGGAAAGACAATTGCTTATGTTCCAGGAACAATGCATCATATTTTATTATTAGAAGTGCTAGATAAGGCAGGTATTGATCCAAATAGTGATGTAACTTTAAAGAAAATAGATTTCTTTGATATGGGACAGGCACTTGCATCAGGATCAATTGATGCCTTTTGTAGTGGAGAGCCATACCCATCAATAGCTATGACAGATGGATATGGAAAGGTATTGGTATACCCTTATTATGATGATAGTATAGGTTATATTAATGCAGCGATGATTACTACTGAAAATGAAATCAAGGAAAATCCAGAAAAAGTTCAGGAAATGGTAAATATGCACGTTGAGTCTACAAAGTATCTTATGAATCACAAGGAAGAATGGATTGACAAGGCTGTAGAATTTGGTACAGATAAAAAGTATATTTCTAAATCTACTGAAAATATAGATCTAACATATGATATTACAGATCAAACTATAAAGCAGGTAAAAAACCTTGCTGAAAGAATGAAGGAACAAAAGATAATAGACAATGTTCCTGATATCGATAAAATGTTTGACCTTACTTTCTTGGAGAAGGCAAAAGAAGAAATTAAATAGTGGTGAGTAAAATGAAAAAAAGTATAAATAAAAATAGTAGGATTGATTTTCTTAATTTTATTGTACCGATTATATTTTTAGCGGCTTGGATGATTTTGCCGACTCTACTAGACACTCCCAAATATCTTATACCCTCTCTTTCTACAGTAGCAAAGGGTTTTATAGACTTTATTTTTGGGAGTTATGAATTGAGTACTTACTCAGGGAGCTTTTTTAGCAATGCCTTGGCGAGTACATATAGAGTAATAGTAGGATTTTTAATAGCTGGAGTGCTCGGTGTTCTTATGGGAATTTTATCCGGCTACTATGTATATATAAAGAGATTATTTGATCCCTTTATCCATATAATTAGAATGATTCCAGGTATAGGTTGGTTTCCAATTGCTATGGTTTGGTTTGGAGTTGGAAATAAAACGACAATATTTTTAGTTGCATTGGCGGCATTTTTCCCAATATATGTAAATACTTTGAGGGCTGTGAGTGATGTTGATAAAAATCTTATTAATGTAGGTAAAATACTAGGTGCAAGTCAAAGTAGTATTATGAAGACAATAATACTTCCTGCTTCACTTTCAGGTATCTTTTCTGGTCTCAGGCTAGGAATGGGTGTATGCTGGGCATACTTGGTACTAGGAGAGCTCACAGGAGTTAATGAGGGGCTAGGAGCTGTGATGATGGATTCTAGGATGCTTGGTAATGTTGATATGATAATAGTGTGTATGATATCGATAGCATTTCTTGGTAGAATTTTTGATCTAATCTTGCTTGGTATTTTTAAGCTGCTTAGACCTTCAGAATTGAGGTAGAGATATGGAAGAGAAAATTCTAAAAATAGATAATGTAAATTTAAGCTATAAAAATGGTGAAAAAGAAAAAGAAGTATTAAAAGACATAAGTTTTGATATAAAAAATGGTGAAATTGTAAGTATAATAGGACCAAGTGGTTGCGGAAAGTCCACGTTACTTGGAGCTATTGGTGGAATAAACAATAACTATGAAGGTAGCATCATATTCAATGGACAAAAAATAAAGGGCCCTTCTTCAAATAGAGGTTATATATTTCAGGAAGCAGCTCTTTTTGATTGGTTAACTGTAGAAGAAAATATTGGATATGGATTGAGGCTTAAAAAAATTTCAAAAGATGAAATAAAAAAGCTAACAAGTGAATATATCAAAGAGATAGACTTAGAAGGATATGAAGATTATTATCCAAATAAACTTTCCGGTGGAATGAAGCAAAGAGTGTCTCTTGCTAGGAGCCTAATAATGAATCCTGAGCTACTTCTTATGGATGAGCCATTTTCAGCTCTAGACTATCAAACTAGAATAGAGATGCAGGGCTTAACTATGAGGCTTTGGGAAAATTATAAACCTTCGATTGTATTTGTGACTCATGACATAGAAGAAGCAATACTTCTATCAGATAAGGTGATGGTAATGAGCAAGAATCCAGGTAGAATAATAGAAATAATAGACATTAAATTTAAAAGACCTAGAAAGATTGATTTAATAAGTGATATTGAGTTTGTAAATATAAAAAAGAAACTTTTAAAAATGCTTATTTTTTAGCATCTAAATGCCTACTCATCTTGATAAGATAGAAAAAAGAAAAAATATTGTAATAAGAATAAGACCCTATATGTAAAATTGTATGTGTTAGTGGCATATATTTTATATGTAGGGTGTTTTTTATATAGATATTTAAGAAATATAGACGCTTATTGAAGTAAAGTGATAATCTAATATGGCTAAGTAAAAGAAAAAAATATTTGAAAAACTAAAGTTAAGTTAAAAAATACTTATTATATATTTTAAAAAATATAAAAAATAATAAGAATAAAAATAGTATTGTTCATATAGCCTCTAAATGGGTATTATAATAATAGTGTAGGATTGTTAAATTATATAGTTAGATAAAGAAGCTTTGGAGGTAAAATTATGAAGAGGATATATTTAGGTGGGTATACAAGAAAGAAAAATAAAGGGATTCATATTTTAAAAATAGATAAAAATAGTAATAAAATAAATGAAGTAGAATTTATAAAGGAAGAAGGGGCTACTTTTTTGGCCTTGAGTAGAGATAGAAAAAAATTATTTTCAATAACTACAAGGGAAGAAGGTGGAGTGGCCTCTTATAAGTTAGAAAATGGCAGATATAACCTTGTAGATACTATTGGATATATGGGAAAATCACCATGTCATATTTATTTTGATGAAAAACAAAGCATTATATATGCGAGTAATTATCATTTGGGAAGGCTTGATATAATAAAGGTAGATGATAATTTGGAAATGAAAATAATAAATACTATAAATTATTTTGCCAACAGCATAGTAAGCCCAGATCAGGATTCTTCAAAATGTCATATGGCAATTAAAGATAGAGGTGACGAATATCTTATAGTGGTGAACTTAGGGGCAGATTGTATATATTCTTACAAGATGTTTGAAGATGGAAGCTATAAACTAGTAGCTATGTATAATAGCAAGGCGGGAATGGGACCGAGGCACTTGGTATTTGATAGAGAAGGTGAATATGCTTATATAATAGGGGAATTAGACTCCTCGATTGATGTAGTAAAATATAATAAAAAGACGGGAGTATTTAAGTTTGTAAGTAATATATCTACTTTGCCAGATGATTATAAGGGTAAAAATACAGCTTCTGCGATTAAGATTTCAAAGGATGATAAGTTTTTATATGCATCAAATAGAGGACATAATAGTATAGCTGTGTATAAGATAGTCGAAAAAGGTAAGTTGGAGCTTATTCAAATAGAGAAAACAAAGGGTGAGACACCTAGGGATTTCAACTTTATAAAAGATGAGGAAATGATACTAGTGGGTCACCAAGATGGTTTGATACATTTGTTTGAGAGAGATAAAGAAACAGGAATGATTAAACATATGGATGGCAAGTGCTTAAATATAGAAGAAATAGTATGTGTTTTGAGCTAATTTCAAGTAAAATATCCATTTAAATGGAATAATATAGAAGTAAAAAAGATAGGTGCATATATGCACCTATCTTTTTTAGTTTAAAGACAAACTTCTCATTACAACTGTATATATAATATATACACTGGAAATTAATATTAAAATTTCAGGGATTATTACTGTAAAAACTAATTTCCTAAAGAAAGTCTTTTTATTTTTCGAATTATTTTTTGCCCTAATAAACATTACTGTTGGATAAAGGGTATTTATAGCCATTGCAAGAAAAGTACAGAAAAAAATTTTTATGGCTGCTGGATTTGTAGCTATCAAACTTTCACCTCCAATTATTCTTTCATCTATAGAAAATATTATACTATAGAAAGCTTAATAAGAAGTATAGCTTTTTTTGAAAAAAACAAGATTTTACCAAGTCCTTTATGCTATAATATGAATAGAATGCCGTTTTTATATCAATTTATAAAATAAATTTAGATGCATATTTTATTGAGTAAATGTTTAAAAGTTATTATTTTAAATATAAATTACCAAGCAAAAAATAAGATTTAATGTGAAAAATAAAAAAACTATATGAGAAATAGATATTTTTAAAGATGGATATTTAGGCTGGCAAAATAAAAGAAAAACACATAGAAAATATAGTCTTTTATTATTGAAGATATGTTTTGTTGTGAATATAGAGCAATAACTTATTTATAAGTAAGATTAAAAAATTTTAGATGGGATGTTGGATATGAAAAAAAGTAAAGCTTTAACGATGACTGCTATTTTAATATCGGGATCTATTATGATGGGAAGTAAGATTTTTGCGGCAAACTCGCCTATAAAAATCAAGGAAAATACAGAGTGGACAATTAATTTTCTTAAAAGACAGCAAAAACAAAATTTAGATGATGTAGAGGCAGAAATAAATAAGGTAAACAAAGACACTGCCATTACAAACTTTAATATGGATTCTGCTAAAGGTAGATTTGAAGATGTTGTTTTTTTAGGGGATTCAATCACGGAATACTTAAAAGAAGGCAATATATTGGATGAAGCCAGTGTTTTGGCTATGAAAGGTGAACATATAAATCAAGCAAGTAAGCATTTGAAGGAAATAAAAAATCTAAAACCAAAACAAATAGTTATTTTATATGGTGCCAATGATATAAATGCTTATTCTCCAGAAAAATATAAAGAAGAATATATCAAGCTGGTAAAATCTATTAAAAAGGTAGATCCAGGTGTAAAGATTTATTTACAAGCACCTCTTCCAGTTAATGAAATCGTTGCTTCTAAGAAGGATATGAGAATAAATAATGATAATATAAAAATGTTTTCAGATAAAGTAAAGGAAGTAGCTAGTGTAACAGGAGTTAATTTCTTATCGTCTGATGGATTAGTTACATCAAGTGATTTATATGAGCAAGATGGAATACATTTCAAGTATGCTTTTTATAAAAACTGGTTATTTTTCTTAAGTGAAAATATTTAGGGAGGTGTGCTATTTGAATAATGAAGAGGACAAGAAAAAACCACCTGTAAACTATGAACATACTGCAAGGTTGAGAATAGTGAAAGATGTGAAAGAACAAAAAGATGGCAAGAAACCTAGAGTGAATGATTTGAAAGAAAAAAAATCTATTAAAGAGGACGCAAGTGTGACAGCGAGTAGAAAACCTATGAAGATGAGCAGCATATATAGGAAAAAATATACTCTTTTAGCAGTTATAGTATGTGCAGTATTTATATTAGCATATCAGTTTATAAAAGTTAAAGATGTTGATTTTGCTGCACTTAGGTCTAATATTTCAAAAAATATAGATACAAGTGAACTATATATTGGAAATGAACAGGACTTAAGAAAATTATATGGAATTAATCAAAATGAAATTGAAAACTATGTCTCATTCGCACCTAAGAGCAATATGGATGCCAATGAGATTTTAGTAGTAAAATGCAATTCAGAATACTCGGACATAGTGATGAAAAAAGTACAAGGAAGAGTAGATTCACAGTCTAACAGTTTTAAAAACTATGCCCCAGATCAATATAAAATAATTTCTTCTAGTGAGCTAAAGAAAAAGGGAGATTATATATATTTTGTATCGGCAAAGGATGTAAATGCTGTAGATAATATTATAAAAAAAAGTTATAAATAAGGGAAGGTGAGAGTTTTGAGTTTTACTAGTTTAACATTTTTATTCTTGTTCTTCCCGATAGCGATGATAATTTATACAGTAGTTCCGGGAAAAATAAAAAATAAAGTTCTTCTAGCTTTAAGTTTATTTTTCTATAGCTGGGGAGAACCGAGATATCTAATATTAATGATAGTATCAATCTTAGTAACGTGGTTTGGCGTTAGGATGATGTATGATATTAGAAAAAGACGTGAAGAAGCAAAGTTTTATATGGTTTGCTTGATTGTAGTCAATGTGGCTATACTAGCATTTTTTAAGTACTATGGATTCCTTATAGATAATTTCAATCTTATAACAAGAATGAATCTTAGAATAGTGGATTTACCGCTGCCATTTGGTATTTCATTTTATACCTTCAAGATAATTTCTTATATAGTAGATGTCTATACTGGAAGAACAAGGCCACAAGCAAGTTTATCAGACTTTGCACTATATATCAGTATATTCCCTCAAATTGGTGCAGGACCAATAGTTCAGTACAATGAGATGGAAAAAGAACTTCAAAATAGAAGATGTACAACTGATAAGTTTGGAAAGGGTCTTGAAAAATTTGTAATAGGTTTTGCTAAAAAAGTTTTGATTGCAAATAATCTGGCTTTGATATGGGCACAGGTAAAAGATATGCCTGGGCTGGAAATGTCAGCTGCAAGTGCTTGGATAGGAATAATCGCCTTTACTTTACAGATTTATTTTGACTTTAGTGGATACTCTGATATGGCAATAGGTCTAGGGTATATGCTTGGATTTAAGTGGGCAGAAAACTTTAATTATCCTTACATATCTAAGAGTGCGACGGAATTTTGGAGAAGATGGCATATATCTCTTGGAAATTGGTTTAAGACATATATCTACTTTCCATTAGGTGGAAATAGAGGAAGTAAGAGACAGCATATAAGGAATATATTCATAGTATGGATGGTTACTGGACTATGGCATGGTGCTAGCTGGAATTTTGTAATATGGGGTCTATATTTTGGAATTATTATATATTTAGAGAAAGTAAAGATACTAGGATTCCTTGAAAATAGAAACAGTAAGCTTCAAACGCTATACTGCTTGTTGATAGTAGTGTTGGGTTGGGTAATGTTTGATCTTCAAGGAATTTCACAGATTATGAAGTTCTATAGCAATATGTTTGTAGTTGGAGCAAGTGGAATAATAGATCCATCTGCTAAGTACTTATTTACTACTTCTTGGAAGATTATAGTAATAGCAATGATTGGTTCAACAACTCTTGTAAAGAGTGTAATAGATAATATAAAATCTAGGTTTGGAAAAGCTGGATACATAGCTATATCAATATTCTATTTTGTAATATTTATGTTAGCAGTATCTTCTTTGATAGGTGAGAGTTATAGTCCATTCCTATACTTTAATTTTTAGCTGGAGGTGATGCAGGATGAGTAAAAAAAGAAAAAGATATGTAGAACCTGAGATGCCTGACAGCCTTAAAAAGTTATTGGATTTGGATGTAGAACATGATCCAACGTATATTAGAACAACTAGCAAAAAGCCTGCAGGTAAAGGCAAAAGACCAAATAAAAATACTGGCTCTAAAAAAAAGCAAGGTTCAAAAAACCAGGGGCCTTCTTCTCCTAGAACAAAAAAGAAGCAGACTAGTGCTGCAAGACCGAAGTCTTCAAAAAGACCGAGTCAAGCAAGACCAAGTCAAGCAAGATCGAGTCAAGCAAGGCCAAGTCAAGCAAGACCGAGTCAAGCAAGACCAAGCTCTAGTAAACAAAAGCCGTACGCTTCTAGAGCAGAACAAACTCAAAGAATACAAAAAAATAAGATAGAAAATGCACAGAGAAAGCAGATAGCAAAGAAAAAAGTTCAAAAAAAGAAAAAACCAAGAAAAAGAGCTAATTTCTTGCAGATAATTGTATACTCTATCGTAATTTTCTTTAACTTTATATTTAGAGGTGGAGATAAGAAAAAATATATAAAAGAAGAGAGAAGAAGAGTATTAGATTATAAATTCTATAGAAACCTAACTATAGGAGCTATGTTGTTAGTAACCGTAATGACTATAGCAGTAATGGCAACTCCTAGTCAAAAACTTTCAGTGGCAGAGAACAGAGAGTTACAAATGAAACCAAAGTTTTCTATGGCGAAGTTTATCAATGGAAGTTATTCCAAAGATTATGCAAAGTACATGTCTGATCAGTTCCCTAAGAGAAGCAGTTTTATCAAAACAAAGGCTAAGATGGATATGATGTTTGGCAAGAAGGAAATAAATGGAGTTTATGTTTGTAAAGATGGATATCTGATGGAAGGCTTTAAAAAATCAGACAAAGAAACAACTAAAGAAAAAATGGATGCAATAAATAAATTTGTTAATGATAATTCAAAACTAAAAACAAGGATGATGATAGTTCCAAATAAAGTGGAGATTTATAATAATTTATTGCCTGCAAATGCTCCAGTAGATCCTCAAGCAGAATATTTAAAAGAGTTAAGCTCCATGGCTGATAATAAAATCAAATTTATAAACTTAATAGAAGATTTTAATAAAGTTAAAAATGCAGAACAACTTTACTTTAGGACGGATCACCACTGGACTAGTGATGGGGCATACAAAGCCTACTTGACTTATTGTAAAAATTCGGGAATGGATCCTGCTAGTGAAAGCACATTTACAAAAGCTTTAGCAAAGGATAAATTCTACGGAAGTCTGTATTATAAAAATGGTGCTCAGATAGGTTCTCCAGATAAGTTATATTTGTATATTCAAGAGGATAATAAGCCTTTAATAACAAAATACTTTGATACTAAGGCAAAGTTACCAACTCTTTATGATTATTCTAAGTTAGATGGAAGAGATCCATATGAGGTATTCACGGGAGGAAATCATACTCAGATTAAAATAAGAACTAATGTAAAAACTGATAAGAAACTATTAGTTATAAAAGATTCTTATGCAAATGCAATGTTACCTTTCTTGGTAAATAACTATTCTGAAATAAATGTTATAGATTTGAGGTATTACACAGGAACTGTAGAAGAGGTAATAAATAATAATGATATTACAGATGTATTGATACTTTATAATGTCAATACTTTCAATACTGATTCATCAATTTTGAGTATAAACAATAAGCCAAAAAGAAGTTAGTATGAAGTATAAAAATTTTAAGGAAAGATTATATTGTTTTAAAATTTGAAAATATTTATTGGATTAAAAAATTGATATTTAGATTAGAAAATGCGAGCTAACAGCTCGCATTTTTTATTTCTTAAAAATTTGGACGTTGAAATTGACTCTAAATATACTTACTCAGTTGCTTTGCTCAATGCCTGAAAAGATAGAGGTAGAAAAAGTATTAAAAGTAGGGAAAGTCTAAGAAATAGAGTAAAAAATTAACAGCAATAGAAAAAAAAATCTAGCAAAAAAGAAAAACATAAAGAGCATAATAATAGAAGATAAAACATATAATTGTAAAAGAGTCGAATAGTATAAAATAAAAAGGGCTCTATGAAATTAAGACAGTATAACTATGGAAATATGGTGCATACTGTCTTTTTATTTGTAATTATATGGTTTATAGAGAGATTTACAAAAATATTAAGTAAGCGATAATTGTAAAAACAGAAATAAAAAAAGCTAAATCAATAATCGCTTAATCGAAAAGTATAAAAATATATATGATTTATTTATTAAAAGACCTTGAAAAAATTGACTAGATATGATAAAATAATATACTGCTTATGCTGTGAAATAGTACTCGTTTTTGTTAATGACGTAGTATTATTTTGTTAGCGCATTTATTGCGATAAGCATTATTTTATTAGATAATTGCGATTTATAAAGTGGGCTCGTAGAGGTAAATTTCTTTTGCATTTAATTACTAGAGCGAGGTGGATTTATAAGCGTGGACTCATAAATTAACAAATGCAATAAAATTTAATTTAGTGAGGTGAAAATTGTGGTACCACATCCAGTGATGATTGGAAAAAGAGAAAGAATGAGCTTTTCCAAGATTAAGGAAATAGCTGACGTTCCAAATCTAATTGAGATTCAAGCAGACTCATATGATTGGTTCTTAAGAGAAGGCTTAAAAGAGGTATTTACAGACATATCACCAATAGAAGATTATACAGGAAATCTTATATTGGAGTTTGTGGATTATTCTCTAGATGAAAAGCCAAAGTACGATATTGAAGAGTGTAAGGAAAGAGACAGCACTTACTGCGCCCCTTTAAAGGTGAAGGTTAGACTTATAAATAAGGAAACTGGAGAAATAAAGGAACAGGAAGTATTTATGGGAGATTTCCCTCTAATGACAGACAGAGGTACTTTTATCATAAATGGTGCAGAAAGAGTTATCGTATCACAATTAGTTAGATCTCCAGGTGTTTATTACGCTGAAGAGAGAGATAAGACAGGTAGCAGATTAATTTCTTCTACTGTAATACCTAACAGAGGTGCTTGGTTAGAATATGAAACAGATTCTTCAGGCATTATATCAGTTAGAGTTGATAGAACTAGAAAGCAACCAGTAACAGTACTTCTAAGAGCTCTAGGAATAGGTACAGATATGGAAATATTAGACCTATTAGGTGATGACGAGAGATTAAGAGCCACATTAGAAAAGGATAATACGACTAATGTTGAAGAGGGACTTGTAGAAATTTATAAGAAATTAAGACCAGGTGAGCCTCCTACAGTAGAGAGTGCTTCATCACTTCTTAACTCATTATTCTTTGATCCAAAGAGATATGATTTAGCCAAAGTTGGTAGATATAAGTTCAATAAGAAACTAGCTCTTTGTTATAGAATAATGGATAAGGTAGCTTCAAGAGATATAGTAAATGAAGAAACTGGAGAAGTGTTTGTAAACGCTGGCGAAAAGATAGAGCTTGATGTAGCAAAGAAAATCCAAAACTCAGGTATTAATCAGGTTTGGGTAGCTGTTGAAAGCGAAAAGGAAATTAAGGTAATTGGAAATAATTTCGTAGATATTCAATCTCATGTAGACTTTGATATATCAGATTTAGAAATTAAAGAAGATGTTCATTATCCTACTTTAAAGGAAATACTAGAAAAGTATGATGATGAAAATGAAATTAAGGAAGTAATAAAGGCTAATATGAAGGCACTAGTACCAAAGCACATTCTGCTTGATGATATTATTGCGTCTATAAGCTATGAATTCGGTCTATTTTATATAATAGAAGGAAAATACAGAGTTGGTAATGTCGATGATATAGACCATTTAGGAAACAGAAGAATAAGATGTGTTGGAGAGCTTCTTCAGAATCAGGTTCGTATAGGTTTCTCTAGAATGGAAAGAGTTATAAAGGAAAGAATGACAGTTCAAGATATGGAAACTATCACTCCTCAGGCTCTTGTAAATATCAGACCAGTATCTGCGGCAATAAAGGAATTCTTTGGTAGTTCTCAGTTGTCACAGTTCATGGACCAGACAAATCCACTATCAGAGCTAACTCATAAGAGAAGATTATCAGCTCTAGGACCAGGTGGACTTTCAAGAGAAAGAGCAGGGTTCGAAGTTCGTGACGTTCACCATTCACACTATGGTAGAATATGTCCAATAGAGACTCCAGAAGGACCAAATATCGGTCTTATAAACTCTCTTTCAACTTATGCAAAGATAAATGAGTATGGATTTATTGAATCTCCATACAGAAGATATGACAAGGAAAATAAGGTTGTTACAGATGAAATACATTACTTAACAGCTGATGAGGAAGATTTATATGTAAGAGCTCAGGCCAATGAGCCTCTAGATGATGATGGACACTTCGTAAATAACAGAGTAATCTGTAGAACTGTACATGGTGCAGTTGAATTGGTTCCAGAAGATAGAGTTGACTACATGGATATATCTCCTAAGCAGGTTGTTTCTGTTGCGACAGCTATGATTCCTTTCTTGGAAAACGACGATGCCAATAGAGCGCTTATGGGATCAAACATGCAGCGTCAGGCAGTTCCACTAGTAAGAAGAGAAGCTCCTATTATCGGTACAGGTATCGAGTATAGAGCAGCAAAAGACTCTGGTGCAGTGGTTGTAGCTAAAAATAGCGGTATTGTAGATAGAGTATCTGCTGATGAAATACTTATAAAGAAAGAAAACGGAGATAAGGATAAGTATAAGTTACTTAAGTTTAAGAGATCAAACTCTGGTACTTGTGTAAACCAGACTCCAATAGTAAGCAAGGGTGAAGTAGTAGAAGCAGGAGACGTTATAGCAGACGGTCCAGCTACTGATCTTGGAGAAATAGCACTTGGTAGAAACTGCTTGATAGCATTTATGACTTGGGAAGGTTATAACTACGAGGATGCCGTTTTAATAAATGAAAAATTAGTTAAAGAAGATAGATTATCTACTATTCATATAGAAGAATATGAATGTGAAGCTAGAGATACAAAGTTAGGACCTGAAGAAATAACTAGAGATATACCAAATGTAGGTGAAAATGCAATCAAGAACCTAGATGATAGAGGTATAATAAGAATAGGTGCTGAAGTAAACTCAGGCGACATACTAGTAGGTAAGGTTACACCAAAGGGTGAAACTGAACTGACTCCAGAAGAAAGACTTCTAAGAGCTATCTTTGGAGAAAAGGCAAGAGAAGTAAGAGATACTTCACTTAAGGTTCCACACGGTGAATCAGGAATTATAGTTGATATTAAGATATTTACAAGAGAAAATGGAGATGATTTGTCACCAGGTGTAAATGAACTTGTTAGATGCTATATTGCTAAGAAGAGAAAGATAAAAGTCGGCGATAAGATGGCCGGACGTCATGGTAATAAGGGTGTTATCTCTAGAGTATTACCAGAAGAAGATATGCCATACATGGAAGATGGTACTCCAATGGATATAGTACTTAATCCACAGGGTATACCTTCTCGTATGAACATCGGTCAGGTACTAGAGGTTCATCTAGGACTAGCAGCTAAAAAGCTTGGATGGCATGTTGCTACTTCAGTATTTGATGGAGCGAATGAGTATGATATTATGGACGCTCTTGAAGAAGCAGGATATCCAAGAAATGGTAAGCTAGAACTATTTGATGGACGTACTGGTGATGCATTTGAAAACAATATAACAGTAGGTTATATGTACTATCTAAAGCTACATCACTTGGTTGATGATAAGCTACATGCAAGAAGTACAGGACCATACTCACTAGTAACTCAGCAGCCACTAGGTGGTAAGGCACAGTTTGGTGGACAGAGATTTGGAGAGATGGAAGTTTGGGCACTAGAGGCTTATGGTGCATCTCATATACTTCAGGAAATATTGACAGTAAAATCGGATGACGTTAAGGGTAGAGTAGAAACTTACGAAGCAATAGTTAAGGGCGAAAACATACCAGAGCCAGGTATGCCAGAATCATTCAGAGTATTGATGAAGGAGCTTCAGTCATTATGCCTAGATGTAAATGCTTTAGATGCTGAAGGAAGTCCAATTGATATAAAGGAATCTGTTGACGAAGAAAACCATGATGATTTCAAAATAGAAAGCATTGTTCCAGATGATATAGAAGATACTCATGTAATTGAAGAAGTAGAAGAAGAAAAAGATGAGTATGAAGAAGAGGAAGAATTTGATGAAAACTTTGTCGATGAAGATGAAGATGAAGAATCAGATTTTGATGAAGAAGACTTTGAAGAAGAAGAGTAATATTGCGTGAAATAAATTCGCAAAGCAGCTAATTAGGGTAGAGGGACTTGTCATTAGGTTCTCATATCGGGAACCTAAGGGACAGTTGATTATATATAAGTATCGAAAAGAAGGGAGAGAACTCCTTGTTTGAATTAAACAATTTTGAGTCGATAAAGATAGGTTTAGCTTCTCCAGAGAAGATAAGACAATGGTCTAGAGGAGAAGTAAAAAAGCCAGAAACAATTAATTATAGAACACTAAAGCCAGAGAAGGACGGATTATTCTGTGAAAGAATATTTGGACCTACTAAGGACTGGGAGTGTCATTGTGGAAAGTATAGACGTGTAAGATATAAAGGTGTAGTTTGCGACAGATGTGGTGTCGAAGTAACTAAAGCCAAGGTAAGAAGAGAAAGAATGGGTCATATAGAACTAGCAGCTCCTATGTCACATATCTGGTACTTTAAGGGAATTCCATCAAGAATGGGTCTTTTATTAGATATGTCTCCAAGATCTCTTGAAAAAGTATTATATTTTGCTTCATATGTAGTAGTTGATCAGGGTGATACTGGTCTAGCATATAAGCAAGTTCTTACAGAAAGAGAATACAGAAATGCTATTGAAAAATATGGATATGGTAATTTTGAAGTTGGAATGGGTGCAGAAGCAGTAAGAAGATTACTTGAAAATATTGATCTAGATGCTCAGTCACTAGAACTTAGAGAAGCTCTAAGAGATGCTACTGGTCAGAAGAGAGTAAGAACTATTAGAAGACTAGAAGTTGTAGAAGCCTTCAAAAAATCTGGAAATAAGCCTTCTTGGATGATTTTAGAAGCTATCCCAGTTATACCACCAGATTTAAGACCGATGGTTCAGCTAGATGGTGGTAGATTTGCTACGTCAGATCTAAATGACTTGTACAGAAGAGTTATAAATAGAAATAATAGATTGAAGAGACTTCTAGAATTAGGGGCTCCAGAAATCATAGTAAGAAATGAAAAAAGAATGCTTCAAGAAGCAGTTGATGCTCTAATAGATAATGGTAGAAGAGGTAGACCAGTAACTGGTCCTGGTAATAGACCACTTAAGTCTTTATCAGATATGCTAAAGGGTAAGCAGGGACGTTTCAGACAGAACTTGCTTGGTAAGAGAGTTGACTATTCTGGTCGTTCTGTTATCGTAGTTGGCCCAGAGCTTAAATTCTATCAGTGTGGTCTTCCAAAGAAGATGGCACTAGAACTATTCAAGCCATTTGTAATGGATAAGCTAGTAAGTCAAGGATTTGCACACAATATTAAGAGTGCAAAGACTATTGTTGAGAAGGTAAAGCCAGAAGTTTGGGATGTATTGGAAGAAGTAATCAAGAGTCATCCAGTTCTTCTTAATCGTGCACCGACTCTACATAGACTAGGTATACAGGCATTTGAACCAGTACTAGTGGAAGGTAAGGCTATCAAGCTTCATCCACTTGTTTGTACAGCATATAATGCCGACTTTGATGGTGACCAGATGGCTGTCCATGTTCCACTATCAGTAGAAGCACAGGCTGAAGCAAGATACTTAATGCTATCAGTAAACAATATACTTGCACCTAAGGATGGTTCTCCAATTACTACTCCTTCACAGGATATGGTTCTTGGATCATACTACTTGACTATAGAAGCACAGGAAGGTGCTAAGGGTACAGGTACAGTATTTAAGGATTATAATGAACTTACTCTAGCATATTACAACAGAAAAGTTGAACTTCATGCTTTAGTAAAGATGAAAGTAACTCTTGAAGATGGAAGACATTCTCTAGTTGAAAGTACTGTAGGTAGATTCATATTTAATGAAGGTATACCTCAGGATTTAGGATTTGTAGATAGGGAAGAAGATCCATTTGGATTAGAAGCTGACTTCCTAGCTGACAAAAAGTCACTTGGAAAGATAATAGATAAGTGTTTTAGAAAACACGGAAATACTAAGACAGCAGAATTACTTGACTATATAAAGTCTATAGGATATAGATATTCTACAGTAGGCGGTATTACAGTTGCAGTATCTGATATGGATATACCAGAAGCTAAGTATGAATACCTAAAAGAAGCTGAAGGATTAGTAGATAAGTATGAAAAGGCATATAGAAGAGGTCTTATATCTGATGAAGAAAGATATGAAAAAGTTATAGAAACTTGGACAGAAACTACTGAAAAGGTAACAGATGCTCTAATGGAAGGCCTTGATAGAATGAATAATATTTATATAATGGCCCATTCAGGAGCCAGAGGTTCAAAAAACCAGATAAGACAGCTTGCAGGTATGCGTGGTCTGATGGCCAATGCATCTGGACAGACTGTGGAAATTCCGGTTAAATCAAACTTCCGTGAAGGTCTATCAGTAATGGAATACTTTACATCTTCACATGGTGCCAGAAAGGGACTAGCAGATACAGCCCTACGTACAGCCGATTCAGGTTACTTGACTAGAAGACTAGTTGATGTCAGCCAGGACGTTATTGTAAGGGATATAGACTGTGGAACTACAGAGACTACAGAAATATTTGCGATCAAGGATGGAAATGAAGTAATAGAAGAAATAGAAGATAGAATCATAGGTAGATATACAATAGATCCTATTGTTGATCCTAATACAGGTGAAGAAATAGTAGGAGCTGATCAGATGATTCTTGAAGCTGATGCAGACAAGATTGTTGCAGCAGGTATAGAAACTATTTATATCAGAACAGTTCTTAATTGTAAGACTGAACATGGTGTTTGTGCTAAGTGTTACGGAAGAAACCTTGCTACTGGTAAGTCAGTAAATATAGGTGAATCTGTAGGTATAATAGCCGCTCAGTCAATCGGTGAGCCGGGTACTCAGCTTACAATGCGTACATTCCATACAGGTGGAGTTGCGGGTGGAGATATCACACAGGGTCTTCCAAGAGTTGAGGAGCTTTTCGAAGCTCGTAAGCCAAAGGGTCTTGCAGTGATAACTGAGATTGAAGGTCACGTTGAACTTGACGAGACTGGAAAGAGAAAAGAAGTTATTATAACTCCTAGTGAAGGTGAATCTGAAGCTTATCAGATACCTTATGGATCAAGACTTAGAGTTAAAAATGGTGCATTTGTAAGAGCAGGTGAACCATTGACTCAGGGTTCTATAAACCCTCATGATATTGTAAGAGTAAATGGTATAGGCGGAGTTCAGGACTATATAGTTAAGGAAGTACAGAGAGTCTACAGATTACAGGGTGTTGATATCAATGATAAGCACATCGAGGTAATAGTAAGACAGATGCTTTCTAAGGTAAAGGTTGAGGATCCAGGAGATACAGACCTAATACCAGGTGGATATGAAGACGTTCTTAACTACAATAAGTGCAATGAAGAAGTGATTTCAAAGGGACTTAGACCAGCAGTTGCTAAGAGAGTTCTTCTTGGTATCACAAAGGCATCTCTTGCCACTGATTCATTCTTATCAGCAGCATCATTCCAGGAGACTACTAGAGTCTTAACTGATGCAGCTATAAAGGGTAAAGAAGACCACTTAATAGGACTAAAAGAAAATGTAATACTTGGTAAGCTGATACCAGCAGGTACAGGTATGAGAAAATATAGAAATATAGCTATAGAAAAAGAAGGCATAGAAGAATAATTTGCCAATTTAAAATGGTTGATAAGGGACTCCTTATCAACCATTTTTTTATTATATATGATAGATTTACAATATGTAGGTTTAATTAAAGCAAAAATAAAAAAATACAAAATAAAAAAGTGACAAAATTTTATGCTAAAAGTATTTGTCACTTTTTAATAAATATATATGGTTTTAATTAAATATTGTATTAATTTTCAGCAGCAACCTCTCCACTAATAGCTTCCTTATTTTCACTAGTTTCAGTTTTCTTAGCTAGAGTTCTCTTAAGTAGTATTGGTGTAAATATAGTAGTTACCACAACCATTAGAATAATTGGTGAGAACATATCTGCATCAATTAATCCAAGTTTGTATCCCTTCTGTGCAACAATTAGTGCAACCTCTCCTCTAGATACCATACCGATACCTATGTTTAGAGATTCATGTCTATCAAACTTGCAAAGCCTTGCACCTAATCCAGCTCCTAACACTTTGGTTAGTATCGCTACTACTATTAAAATCGCAGCAAATATTGCCATTTCACTGGTAAAGCTATCAAATTTTGTTTTAAGTCCTATGCTCGCAAAGAATATTGGCGCGAAGAACAAATACGAAAGTATATTCACCTTTTTGACAATATAGTTTCGTATACTAAATCTACTGAATATCATACCCATTAAATATGCACCTGTTATATCTGCAATTCCAACATATACTTCTGAAATATATGCAACAATTAAGACAGCTGCAAAAACATAGATGGTAATTCTTCTTCTATCCGTTTTTACATCTAAGAACCTTGCTCCAAAGACCGTTACTATACCTAAAATAGCCATACAAACAAAGTAAAGAGCAATCTTTATAAGTACTGATGAAATACTTATATTTGTATCTCTAAAGCTAGTAATAACTGTTAAGATAATAATACCTATAACATCATCAATAATAGCTGCTCCCAAGATTGCATTACCGATTCTGCTATTTGCATAACCAAGCTCCCTGAGCGCTTCTATCGTTATACTTACTGACGTAGCTGTTAATACTACTCCAACAAATAAAGCCTTTAAAAGATCATGTTCAACTCCTGGATTTATTTGGAAATACCACATGTATGATAAAAATCCTCCTAATAGAGGTATTAGCACACCAAAGAGAGCAATCACAAGATAGGAAGCACCCTTTCTTTTGATTTCCCCTAGATCTGTATCTAGTCCAGCCATAAACATTAAAATAATAACACCTATCTGAGCTACTTCATCCAAGAATGTAGTATTGCTCACGATATTAAGCATAGATGGTCCTATTATTACCCCTGCAATAAGTGCTCCTACCACTTGTGGTAAGTTGATTTTTTCAGTGAGTTCACCTAAAATCTTTGTAGACAAGAGAATAATAGCAATACTTAATAAATAGCTATAATCTAACATATCAACCTTCCTCCTATAAACTTTTATTAATCTCTTAATTAAAACTAACTTCCCCTACAATATTTCTTAATTCAAATTTAGAGATTATTTCCTATTACAAACAATAATTATACCATAGAAAAAACGCTTTGTCATATAATATAATAATTTATTTTCGAACTTTTTAATAATAATTTATTTAAAACGTGAAAAAATAAATAAGTATATATCTGGGATATAGAGAAAATAATAGGAAAATCAGGAAATTAGTGAGATTATTAAGAAAAATAGACTTAAATCTAATATTCTGAAATATAACGGCTATTTAATCAAACTTAATAATATATAATAGGAAGTTCTATAAATTATAGATTATAGAAAAAAATTATGTTTTTTAAAAAAATACATAAAAATATTATATAAATATTATAAAAAGTATAGAAAAAGATAATATAAAATATTTCAAAATACAAAAAAATATATAATTTAGATTTAAAATTAAAAAGACAAAAAAATAACTAAAAAAATAAAAAGGAAAAAAATACAGAGATTAATATAAACGATAATTTTAAAAAAGGTTGAAAAAAGGTTAAAAAACGACTTTATTAATAAAAAAAACGACTTATATATATTGAAAAAAGGAGTAAAAATTACTATATTTTTCATCAAATAAAAGTGTTATATTAAAAGTTAAATCAATGGTAGTAAATATATAGATACAGACATATAATGTATAGGATAATCAATTTTTTATTGTTACTTAAATACAAAGGTATTGATGAAGGTTCATACAAGTAATTATAGAATAGCAGGATTTTCTGAAGAAATGACTCTAGATAGATATTGTAGAAAGTAGAAATTAACTATTTTTCATGCTAGATAATGTAAACAATCTATCTAGATGTACAATTAAAAATTTTAAAATACTTGATATTTTTAATAGAGGTCTATAATGTGGATTTAAAGCCTAGATTATGATATGATATAAAATAGTTGTATAGTGTAGATTTATACAGTATATAGATTTTAGAACTAGACTACTAATGAATCTAGAACTATAAAATTTTGCAATTGTATATAAAATATTGATTCTTTCTTATCTCTAGCTATTACAGTAGGAATGAGTTTTATTGAAAATTTTAAGGTTTTTAAAAAGCTTATTGATAAAGTATAGGAAATATTTTCTAGAGCTTATAAAACTTTTTAAAGGGGTGATAGAAGCTAAGAAATCAATTTTTTATATAGAGTAATTACAATGGTCTTTCATATAATTACTAGAATTGCATAGAAGATAATATTATATTACTAAAGTTTAATAGGAGGCTTTTATGATTGTATTTAAATATTTTGAGGAAGAACATTATGATATTCTTTTAGAGATGATGCTTGATTTTTATTCTTCAGATGCGGTAGATCATCCAATAGAAAAAGAGATTGTGGTAAGACTTTTAGAAGATATACTTTCAGGAGAACATCCAATCAAGGGTATTGAGGCTTATTACAACGATAAGCTAGTAGGATTTGGAGTTGTGACAACATACTATACTTCAGAGGTTGCAGGCACAACTGTTCAGCTTGAAGACTTATTTATACAGGAAGAGTATAGAAGTAGAGGAATTGCAAAGGAATACTTTAAGCATGTAATGGAAAGTCATCCAGAAGCTGTAAGATTTAGATTAGAAGTATCACCAAGTAATGTCAAGGCAATCAAACTTTACGATGCAATGGGCTTTAGAAGATTAGATTATAATCAGATGATACTGAATAGATATACTCTTCTTACTGACCAAACAGAAGAAAAATAAAAAATAATATAAGCCTTTATAAGATTTGAAAGGCTTTAAAATGAAAAATATATAAATACAAAAGAGGCTCTTGCACAAAATATGTAAAGCCTCTTTTTATATTAAAAAATCTTATTTAGATATATTCAGTTTTATTTATCTTAGAATCCGTAATCGTATTCCTTGCTTCCGTCTATTGCATTTACAACATTTTTATATCCTTCTTTTGTAAGCATCTGAGCTACTTCAGAAGATTTATTTCCTGTGTAGCAGAATACATAGATTGTAGATTCCTTATCTTCTGGAAGTTTATCCTTATTGCTTTCAAAATCATCAGGCATAATATTTATAGCCTTATCAAAAGTACCCTTCTTGAAGTCCTCTGCCTTTCTAGCATCTATTACTAACTTAGCTTTTCCATCTTTTATATCCTTATCAAAGTCTGGTCCAAGCTTGCTTTCATAAGTAACTAGATCATACTTAAAGTCTTTAACTCCATCAGCATTGTATACCTTAGTGAATCCATTCTTTACTAAGATATCAGCAACCTGTCCGCTCTTCTTACCTGAGTTACAGTATAAAACAACATCTTTGTCCTTGAAGCTATCTATCTTAGACATTTCTTTTTCAAAAGTGTCTATAGGCATATTGATAGCAAACTTGATATGTCCTTCATTGTATTCTTCTGATGATCTAACATCGATTACAAGATAGTTTTCTTTTTCCTTCTTGTCAGCTTCGATCTTAGCTAGTTCATCACCCTTCATTGCCTGAACTTCTGCAGTCTTAGTTTCAGACTGTTCTGTTTTAGCTGTGTCCTTAGCTTCTTCGTTTTGTCCACACGCTGATAAACCGATTGATGAAGCAATCAGTAGGGCCATAAAAGCATATTTTGTTTTTTTAAGTTTCACGTGGAATACCTCCTAAAATAATATTATTCTATTCTTAATTATACATTAAATATTTGTAAATTTAAATATTTAAACTTGCTATTGAAAAAAAGAATTATACATAACTTTTAAATAGATAAAAACTATATAAAAGATCTTGATTATTAAATAAAGGTATATTTTTCAAATAGTTAAGCTTTTAAAATAATTAAATATTTAGAATTTTATGTCAAAAACTTGTAATTTCAATTAAAAAAGAGTTATAATTATATAATAGACTAAAAGTATATTTATTCTTTGTTCATTCATTAAAAAGAAATAGTTCACTTAGAAATAAATTTAAATATTTATAATAGGAGGGATAAAAATGACTGAAAATATGGTGATGGCTACTTTTGAAAATTTGGATAGTGCAAAAAAAATGTATAAGAGATTGAAGAGAGCAAATAGTGATTCGAATGTGAATTATCAAGTGCTCCAAGTTGTGCTAGTGAAAAATGAAGATGGAAAAATAAGCATTTTGGATCAACATATGGAGATGTTTAACGAGCTAGGTAAGACTATGATCGGTGGTGTAGTTGGTGTAGTTCTTGGCGTATTGATAGGACCTCTGGCGGGCTTTGTACTTGCGGGATTGGGAGCTATGATAGGTTCAGGATTTGATATTAGTGAACAAAGTGAGTCTGAAGATATGTTATATCAGATGTATTCTAGGATATACAATGGAGATATAGCAATACTTGCTATAGTTCAAGAGGAAGATGAAATGGAATTAAATAGTTCAATAGGACACGACGCAATAAATATTTATAGATGGGATGCAGCAGAGATAAGAGAAGAAGCTGAACATGCTACAGATGTGAGAGATAATCTTTTGAGAGAAGCAAAAAGGCAGATGAAGGAAGAAAAGAGCCAATCTCGTAAGAAAAAAATTGTAGAGTATAAGGAAAGTATTCAAGAACAGTTTTCTGAAATTACTGATGATGACAAAGATGATAAAAAATAGTTTTTTATGTTAGCTTAATTAAAATTCTTTATACAAATAGTTATATATTGATATTTAGAATAAACTACTATTTAAATTATAAAAATAAACAAAAATATTTCAGTTAAAGCAATATTTATGATTATTATCATTTAAGAAAGTGTGAGGAATTTGAATAATATTATTGATTATATTGATTGGAGAGGCGATTTAACATTTAAACAATCTGGATTTAATGAGGTAGATAATATGATATTTTCACAAATATCATACTTAAATCTGGGTGTTATAAAGGGTGAAATGAGCATTGAAGAGCTAGGTCAAAGGTACGAAAAAGAAATAAAAAACAGAAATATCACACAGTCATCCTATATCACAAGCCTTATAACAAGAATAGAAAAAATGTTTATGAAGGCATATAAAAGTAATAGATTTAAGGATGTATTAGTTTCTGATTTTGTAAATAAATTTGATGAGATAAATGAAAGTCAATTTTCAGCTATGACATTTATAATAGATGAAGATACAATATATGTTGCTTTTAGGGGAACAGATGATACTATAGTAGGCTTTAAAGAAAATTTAAATATGTCCTTTTCTGCACCTGTTCCTGGTCAGATAGATTCTGTTTCTTATCTAAGGGGTATTTTGAATAAATATGATAAGAAAAATATAATAGTTGGAGGTCATTCTAAGGGTGGCAACTTTGCAGTATTTGCTGTGAGTGGGCTTACTCAGGAAGAAAGGGATAGAATATCTATAGTTTACAATAATGACGGCCCTGGATTTACTGAAAAAATATTAAACTCTTATGGCTATAAAGACACGGTTAAAAAAGTAAAGAAATACCTTCCAAAAGACTCCTTCGTGGGGATACTTATGGATGATGAAGAAGAATATATTGTTGTAAATGCAAGTGGAGCATCAGGTATTTTACAGCATGATGGTCTGAACTGGGAGGTAAGGGGAAGTGAATTTGTAAAAAGAAAAAGTATCACTGAAAAGAGTCAATTTGTAGATAAAACAGTAAAATATTGGCTTGAAGGTCTAAATAAAGAACAAAGAGAAGCATTTGTTGATGAGCTGTACAGAATAGTAAAAAAATCTACTAACGCAAATTGCCTAAATGATATTTCTGAAAATAGATTGAGTGCTACTTACAATTTTATTAGAAAAATGACAAATATGGATAATGAAAAGAAGGATATGATGCAAGATACAGTAATGAGACTAATACACAGTGGATCTGAGGTGAAGAAAGAGAAAAAGGAAAGAAAAAAAGTTAAAAGGATATTTTTGAGTAAAAGTAAATTATAAGATAAAAGATAGTTTTATAGAGAAAATATAAACGAGGATAAAAAGAATTAATTTAAAAACTTCTTTCAAAGTAATATAGAAAGGAGTTTTTTCTTGTGTTGAAAATAAATTATAATAAAATATTTAGAAATATTATTAAGAAAAAGAGTTTAAAAATTTACAAAATAAAGAAATAAAGAAAAATTAAATATATTTAAAAAATACTATTGTGTGAATTTGTTTTTAATGATACAATACATACAATAGTTTCAATTGTCGGAAATGAAAGACAATTGAGGTGACCACCTTTTTAGGCGGAATTTTAGAGTGAAGGAGGATTTAATTTGAAATCAATACAAATAGGAATCATTGGATTCGGAACAGTAGGTTCTGGAACGACGCAGATTTTGATGGACAATAAGGAGATTATTGAAAAGAAAATAGCTACACCTATATCCATTAAGACAATATGCGTAAAAAACTTGGAGAAAAAGCGTACCACGAAGATAGGCTCCAGTACGCTAACCAACAAAACAGAAGACATACTTCAGGATCCAGAGATAGATATTGTGGTTGAAGTAATGGGTGGAATAGATAAATCCAAGGAAATCATCGAAGCCGCTTTTAAAAAGGGAAAACATGTAGTCTCGGCAAATAAAGATTTGATAGCCCTCTATGGTAAGGAGCTAACAGAACTCGCCAGAAAAAATAAGTGTCATTTCTTTTACGAAGCAGCGGTCGCTGGTGGAATTCCAATTCTACGGTCATTACAATTTTCATTAACAGGAAACAATATTCAAAAGATAGGCGGAATTATCAACGGTTCAACAAATTACATTCTAACTAGAATGCAAGTCGAAAAATTATCACTGGAAACAATCATTGAAGATGCAAAATCATTAGGTTACTTAGAGACAGATCCAAGCGCAGATTTAGATGGCTTAGATGCGGCTAGAAAATGTGCAATACTTGCAAGTATTGGATTCAATAGTCTTGTAACATCAAATCAAGTATATACATCAGGTATCAAAAATTTATCATTAGAAGATATAGAGTACGCAGAAGCGTTAGGTTATAGAATTAAATTATTGGCAGTTGCCGAAAATACAGAAGATGGGATAGTTGCCAGAGTGCACCCAGCTTTAATTCCGATTGAACATCCATTGGCTTCCGTTCAATATGAATTCAATGCTGTATATGTAATTGGCGATATGGTAGGTGAGACAATGTTTTATGGAAAAGGAGCAGGTTCTCTACCAACAGGTTCAGCTGTTGTCAACGATATTATTTCAATCAGTAAAAATATTATTGATGATTCAAAAGCAGAGTATGCATATAATTTATTTGATGATAAAGAAATTATAGCCATTGAAAGGCAGTATTTCCAGTATTATGTAAGATTAAAAGTTGAGGCAAATAAAAATTCAGTATCAAATATTATAAGGACTCTTGAATACTACAACATTCCTATTTATTCAATCAATCAATGGCATAAAGAGGAAGATGAAAATAAGTATGATGAGTATATAATTATTACAAATAAAAGTAGAGAGCTTGATTTCTCAAGGGCTCTAGAAGAAATAGAGGCACTGCCAAATATTATAGACAAGGCAAGTGCAATAAGAATAGAAAGAGGGTTGTAAAATGAAGTGGCAAGGAATAATGAATAAGTATAAGAAATATTTACCGATAAATGAAAATACTCCGCAAGTTAGTTTGTATGAGGGAAATACTCCTTTAATTAAAAGTGAAAACTTGAGTAAGGAGTTGGAAATAGATTTATATTTTAAATTTGAAGGATTAAATCCTACTGGGTCATTCAAAGATCGTGGTATGTTTATGGCAGTAGCTAAGGCTATAGAATCAGGATCAAAGACTATAATGTGTGCGAGTACAGGAAACACTTCAGCTTCGGCTGCAGCATATGGAGCAAGATATGGACTAAAGACAATAGTCTTGATACCAGACGGATATGTTGCTATGGGCAAGCTTGCTCAGGCACTTCAGTATGGGGCACAGGTAGTTGCTATAGAAGGAAATTTTGATGATGCACTCAATCTAGTCAAAGAAATTACAAGTACTCACCCGATTACTTTAGTAAATTCATTGAATCCATACAGAATAGAAGGTCAAAAAACAGGAGCATTTGAAATAGTGGATGATTTGGGAGAAGCACCAGATTATCTAGCTATACCAGTAGGAAATGCAGGAAATATAACTGCATATTGGAAAGGATTCAAAGAGTATAAAGAAGATGGAAAGATAGATAAGCTTCCAAAGATGAAGGGATATCAGGCAAAGGGATCGTCTCCAATAGTTGAAGGTAAGGCATTTGAAAATCCTGAAACAGTTGCTACAGCTATAAGAATAGGCAATCCGGCATCTTGGGACAAGGCATTAAAGGCAAGGGATGAATCAGGGGGCTCAATAAAGGCTGTAACAGATGAAGAGATACTAAATGCATATAGACTTCTTTCAAATAGGGAAGGAATATTTGCAGAACCAGCCTCAGCAGCATCTTTAGCAGGTGTAATTCAGTCAGTGAAAAATGGAGATATTGAAAAGGGTTCAAAGGTTGTAGCTATACTGACAGGCAACGGTCTAAAAGATCCTGATACTTGTCTTGAATCAGCTCAAAAGCCTATTTCCATTCCAGGTACTTTGGAGGCTGTTCTTGAATTGATAGAGGATTAGACTTAAATATAAATAAAAATATATGGATGGGAGGTAAAGTTTTATCTCCTATTCAAAAAATAGATTGAATATTTAAAATATATAAAGGAAAAGTCGGGTGAGTATTTATGATTAGAGTAATTGTTCCAGCAACAACTGCAAATTTGGGGCCAGGATTTGATTCTTTGGGAATGGCTCTTTCTCAGTATTCAATATTTGAATGTGAAGCTGCAGATGATATTAATATAGAAATAGAGGGTTTAGAAGCAGATAAATTGACAGTTGAAAATAATTTAGTGATAGATTGTATGAATAGACTGTTTGAATATATAGGTAATTATCCAAAAGGATATCGATTAAAAATTATAAATGGAGTGCCTCTAGCAAGAGGTATGGGGTCTAGTGCAGCAGCTATTGTAGGAGGTTTGATGTCTGCAAATGCCTTGATGGGATTCCCCTTAGAAAAGGAAGATATACTAAAACTTGCAACTGAAATAGAAGGGCATCCTGATAATGTTGCACCAGCTCTTTTGGGTCAATTAATAGTATCGACTCAAACAAAGGATGGTGAGATTGTATATCAGACAATAAAACCCTTTGAAGACTTGGAATGTGTACTTTTTATACCAGAATATGAAGTATCTACAAGTGACTCAAGAGGAGTTCTTCCTAAGAGAATATCTATGGCTGATGCCGTTCACAACAGCTCTCATTTAGCACTTTTAGTGATGGGATTTGCCAATGGAAATAAGGATTTAATAGCCAAGACTATGGATGATAAAATTCATGAGCCATATAGAAAAATACTTATAAAGCAATTTGATGATTTTAAAGAAGCTGCCTTGAATTCTGGAGCCTTTGCATTTTCATTGAGTGGAGCAGGATCTACTATTATTGCATATGTTTCAAAAGAAAATAGTGAAAATGTATGCAAATCTCTTCAAAGAGTGGCTGATGAATCTAATTTAGAAGGAAAAGCAGTGATTTTAAAGCCTTGTACTAATGGCGCTATATGTGAAATAAGTTGAGGTGATAAAATATGGGTGTAATAGTACAGAAGTATGGTGGAAGCTCTCTGGCAGATGTAGAAAAAATAATGCGTGTTGCCAATAGGATTGTGGACACAAAAAAAGAAGGAAATAAAGTAGTGGCAATAGTGTCGGCAATGGGTGACACTACAGATAGCTTGATTGAATTGGCGAGTGGTATTACAGAATATCCACCGAAACGTGAAATGGACAGGCTTTTATCTACAGGTGAGCAGATATCGATGTCTCTTTTGGCTATGGCAATACAATCCTTGGGGGAAAATGCCGTATCACTTACAGGACCACAAGCTGGAATTATAACAGATTCAAGCCACAGTAAGGCAAAGATAGTGAGAGTAATGTCCAACCGTCTCCAAAAGGAATTAGAAGGTGATAATATTATTATAGTTGCAGGATTCCAAGGGGAAACAGAGTTTCATGATATAGCTACACTGGGAAGAGGAGGATCAGATACATCAGCAGTATCTATAGCAGCAGCCCTAGATGCTGATTTATGTGAGATATTTACAGATGTTGACGGAGTATATTCTTGTGATCCTAGAATTGTAGAAAATGCGAAAAAATTAGAGGCTGTGAGTTATGATGAAATGTTGGAATTATCAATATTAGGTGCAAAAGTTCTTCAGTCTAGGGCTGTGGAAGTAGCAAAAACACATGATGTTGAAATTCATGTAAGGTCTAGTTTTAATCATAATATAGGTACAATTGTAAAAGGGGAGGTATCAAGTATGGAACACGATGGATTGATTACTGGGATTGCCCATGATTTTGACGTAGCAAAGGTGGTAATATTTGGGGTTCCAGATACACCAGGTACTGCAGCCAAAATTTTAAAGGCACTTGCAGATGCAAATATAAATATACAGATGATAGTGCAAAGTGCACAAAGTGGAAATATAAATGACATAGCCTTTACTTGCTCAACAGGAGATGCCAAAGAAGCGGCTTCTATTTTACAGGAAATAGCCAATAATATAGGCGCTAAAGCGGTTGTAATAAATGAAGATATAGCTAAGGTGAGTGTGGTTGGTGCAGGTATGATGACTCATTCAAATATTGCATCTAGAATGTTTAATACACTTGGAGAAAATAATATAAATATAGATCTTATAAGTACATCAGAGATTACAATTTCAGTAACAGTAGGTCTAGAAGAGTGCAAGCTAGCAGTTAAAGCACTTGCAGATGAATTTGATTTAATATATAAATAAATATATATACACAGCAAAAGACCTTCTATGGAGTGATAGAAGGTCTTTTGGTCTTATGGAGTTTTATACTCTATTTAATTAAACATAAAAATTTATTGTAGCCAAGGTAATTAGTAATAAATCAAATAATTAGTATATTATTTGACAAAAATTTCTTTCTTAAATTATATAAAATTTAGAAAGAAAAGAAATAATAAATATTTACAACTCAAAGATAAGATTGTTAAATAAGTATTTCTTCTATAATAATATAATAACATACTTTTAGAATTTTTAAAAGATAATTTTAAAAATTTTATAATAACTTATTTAAATATTAAATAAAATTAAGAATTTTTAAAAAGAATAACCGAAAAAATGCTCATATTCCAATAATTATTGATTTTTTTCTAATTATGCAATATTTAAATTGATAAAAAATAAATTAAAAATTAATAAAAAGTTTTTGAAATAATAAAATAAAAGCAAAATACTTAGAAAAACAGAGCTTTTATCTAGTTAGAATTAATAAAAAATTAGACTTAAAAATTAATAAAAAAAAGAAGAGTCTGTTTTTGAAATAACAAATCATAGAGAATAAAAAATCGTTGTAAAAGATTAGAAAGTGTGTTATCATAGTTTACAAGATACAAGAGTAGGTCGTACAGAGATGCGGCAGTATCTTTAAAATTAGATTAAGTCTTTTAAGCTGGTCCAGAGAGACTGGTAAGGATAATAACCTCAAGGTTATCAGTATATACTGATGTAGTTTGGCATACAAGTATGACAAGCTCAATATATAGATTATCATATCCTTATGCCTCTGGTATAGGGATTTTTTTATGCCCTTACCTAGAAAAAATGGTGTAAGTATTAAAATCAAATATATAAAACCAATCGAAGAAGTGTTTTTTCAAAAAGACCTACAGGCTTAATCGGAAGAAGGAGCTAAATTATGGTAAATGGAAAAGATAAATTAATCGTAGCAATTGATACAGACAATTATGAAAAGGCAGTAGAGCTAATAGATTCACTAGAAGATAGTGTAGATATATATAAGGTAGGACTTGAAAATTATATAGCATCTAGAGGAAAAACTATCGACTATCTAAAGACAAAGAACAAGAAAATATTCTTGGATCTTAAGTTTCATGATATTCCAAATACAATGAAATCAGCTGTAAAGGCAGCTATCAGAGATGGTGTATGGATGATGACTATACACGTATCGGATATAGAGGGTATGAGACAGTGTGCCCAAATCGCAAAAGAAGAATCAGAGAGATTAAATATAGAAAAACCGCTAATAATAGGAGTAACAGTACTTACTTCTCTTAGTGATGAAGATTTAGCAGATATTGGATGTAAAGAAGATACAACACAAACTGCTATTAAAAGAGCAAAACTTGCAAAGAAAGCTGGACTAGACGGTGTAGTATGTTCTGCAAGAGAAGTTCAAAATATAGTAAAAGAATGTGGAGAAGATTTCTTTACAGTCTGCCCAGGAATCAGACCTAAAAACGCAGCTAAGGGAGATCAAAAAAGAGTAGTAACTCCAAGTCAAGCGATAGAAAATGGTGCAAAGACAATAGTAGTGGGAAGACCTATTACTCAATCTGAAAATCCAAGTAAATCAGCGGATGAAATTGTAAAAGAGATAGAAAGTATATATAGATAGAATTAAAATGTGCATAGAGCGATAGTTTTATTAGGAGGATGTATATGAAGGCGAGATTAATACTAGAAGATGGAACAATATTTGAAGGAAAAGCATTTGGATATACAAAAGATAGTGTAGGAGAAGTAGTATTTAATACTTCTATGACTGGATACCAAGAACTTTTGACGGATCCATCTTACTACGGTCAGATAGTAACAATTACATATCCATTAGTTGGTAATTATGGAATAAATCTAGAGGATAAAGAGTCAGAAGATATAAAGGTAAGTGGATTGATAGTAAGAGAAAAGTGCGATATGCCATCAAACTTTAGGTGTGAGATGGATTTAGATACATATTTAAAACAAAGTAAGGTGATAGGATTAGAAGGAATAGATACTAGAGCCTTGACTAAGCTACTTAGAAATAAAGGAACTATGAAGGGCATAATCACAACAGAACATACAAAGCTTGGAGATGTATCTTCTAAGATAGAGGAATTTGACAATACTAAAGCAGTAAGAATAGTGAGTAGAAAGAAAACAAACTTTATACCAGGATCAGGAAAGAGAGTAGCAGTGATGGATTTTGGTGTAAAAGAAAATATTATAAGAAATTTTGCTAAAAGAAACTGTGAGATTACAATTTTTCCAGCAGAAACAAAGGCGGAAGATATTTTGGCGATAGATCCTGAGTTGATATTTTTATCAAACGGACCTGGAGATCCAGCTGACTTGGAAGATATAGTAGAAAATGTGAAAGAAATGATAGGAAAAAGACCAATTGTAGGAATATGTTTGGGTCACCAGATTTTGGCAAGAGCTTTAGGTGGAGACACTAGCAAGCTGAAGTTTGGACATAGAGGTGGAAATCATCCAGTCAAAGATCTTGAAGAAGGAAAAATATTTATTACATCCCAAAATCACGGTTACTATGTAAGTGATGTACCAGAAGATATAGATGTAACTCAGATAAATTTAAATGATAATACAGTAGAAGGAATGAGACACAAGACTCTTCCTATATATAGCGTACAGTATCATCCAGAAGCTTGTCCAGGACCATTAGATAGTGAGTATATATTCGACAAGTTTTTAGAACTAGCAAAGTAAAATTGAAAAAAAGATAGATTAGTAGATTATTATAATATGAAGGAGAGTTAATTATGCCTAAAATAGACAGTATAAAGAAAACATTAGTATTGGGTTCAGGACCAATAATTATAGGGCAAGCAGCAGAGTTTGACTACTCAGGAACACAGGCTTGTCAAGCACTTAAAGAAGAAGGAATTGAAGTTGTACTAATAAACTCAAACCCAGCAACAATAATGACGGATCAAGAAATAGCAGATAAAATATATATAGAGCCTTTAACTCTAGACTTTATAGAAAAAATAATAGCAAAAGAAAAGCCAGATAGCCTATTAGCTGGAATGGGTGGACAAACAGGTCTAAACCTTGCAGTAGAATTGGAAGAAGCAGGAATATTAGATAAATACAATGTGAAACTAATAGGAACTTCTATTGAATCAATTAAAAAGGGTGAAGACAGAGATTTATTTAGAGATGTAATGAAGGAAATAGGGCAACCAGTAATAGAAAGTGATATAGTAACTACTCTAGAAGGTGGACTTGCATACGCACAGAAGTTGGGATATCCAGTAGTAGTAAGACCAGCCTACACTCTTGGTGGAACTGGTGGAGGTATAGCAGAGACAGAAGAAGAGTTTAGAGAAATACTTACTCACGGTCTTCAGTTGAGTCCAGTAACACAGTGCTTGATAGAAAAAAGTATCAAGGGTTGGAAAGAAATTGAATATGAAGTAATGAGAGACTCTAACGGAAACTGTATCACAGTATGTAATATGGAAAATGTGGACCCTGTAGGAGTGCATACAGGTGACTCTATAGTAGTAGCACCGAGCCAGACACTTTCAAATACAGAGTATCAGATGCTAAGAACAGCATCTTTAAAGATAATAGATGCTGTAGGAGTTGAGGGTGGATGTAATGTACAGATAGCTCTAAATCCAAAGAGCTTTGAATATGCAATTATAGAAATAAACCCAAGAGTATCAAGATCTTCAGCACTAGCATCTAAGGCAACAGGATATCCTATAGCCAAGGTAGCAGCTAAAATTGCTCTAGGATATACACTAGATGAAATAGAAAATGCGGTAACAAAAAAGACTAATGCTTGCTTTGAACCTACTCTAGACTATGTAGTAGTAAAAATTCCAAAATGGGCATTTGATAAATTTAAGCATGCAAATAGAAAGCTTGGAACAAAAATGATGGCTACAGGCGAAATTATGAGTATAGGATCTAATTTTGAAGCAGCCTTTTTAAAGGGAATAAGATCATTAGAAACAGGAAAGTATTCACTAGTTCATAAGGCATCTGAAAGAAAAAATATGCAAGAACTTAAAAAGAGCATAGTGCTTCCAGATGATGAGAGAATATTTGACCTAGCAGAAATGATAAGAAGAGGATATAAAATAGAAATGATATCACAAATCACTGGTATGGACGAGTGGTTTTTAAATAAATTCAAATGGATAGTAGAGCAAGAAGAAAAACTAAAAGTGATGAGTATAGAAGATTTAAGTAAAGAGTATCTTTTGGAGCTAAAGAAAAAGGGATTCTCTGATAAGGGAATGAGCGATCTTATGAATATAGATTCTGAAAGTATTCAAGAGCTTAGAAGTCTCTACAATATTAAGCCTTCATACAAGATGGTAGATACTTGTGGAGGAGAATTTGAGGCCTTGTCACCATATTACTACTCAACATATGAACAATACGATGAGGTAGTAGTAAGCGACAAGAAAAAGATTATAGTATTAGGATCTGGACCTATAAGGATAGGGCAGGGTATAGAGTTTGATTATTGTTCAGTACATTGTGTAAAATCTCTAAGAAAAATGGGAATAGAAACAATAATAATAAACAATAACCCTGAAACAGTATCAACTGATTTTGATACATCAGACAAGCTATACTTTGAACCTCTAACAGAAGAAGAAGTATATAATATAATACAAAAAGAAAAACCAGATGGAGTAATATTACAGTTTGGTGGGCAAACAGCAATAAAATTAGCAAAGTTTTTATCTGAGAAGAATGTAAAAATACTAGGAACAGGATTCAAAGATATAGATGCAGCAGAGGATAGAGAAAAATTTGATGAATTGCTTGAAGAGTTATCAATCAATAGACCTAAGGGCAAAGGAGTTTGGTCAGTTGCTGAAGGGATAGAGATAGCTAATTCACTAGGATATCCAGTACTTGTAAGGCCATCATATGTACTAGGTGGACAAGGTATGGAGATAACTTACGATGAAAAAAGATTAGTTCAATACCTAGAAGATGCATTTGAAAGAGATGCAGTCAACCCAGTCCTGATAGACAAATACCTAACTGGTAGAGAAATAGAAGTAGATGCAATATGTGATGGAAAAGACATACTAATACCTGGAATTATGGAGCACTTAGAAAGAGCAGGAGTTCACTCAGGAGACAGTATAACAATGTATCCTAGCCAAGGAATCTCAGACAAGATAAAAGATAAGATATATGAGTACACAAAAATGATGGCGCTAAACCTAAATGTTTTAGGAATGGTGAATATACAGTTTATAGAATACAAGGATGACCTATATATAATAGAAGTAAATCCAAGAGCCAGCCGTACGGTACCATATATATCAAAGGTAAGTGGAGTACCAATAGTAGACCTTGCAACAAAGTGTATGCTAGGAGAAAAACTAGAAAACTTAGGATATGGAACAGGAGTATATAAGACTTCTAAGCATATATGTGTAAAGGTACCAGTATTCTCAATGTCTAAGCTATCAAAAGTAGAGATAAGTCTTGGACCAGAAATGAAGTCAACTGGAGAAGTTCTAGGAGTTGGAGAAACACTAGAAGAAGCTTTATACAAAGGATTTTTAGCATCAGGTCAAAGAGTATCAGATGACAATAAGATGGTCCTAGCAACAGTAAATGACAATGATAAAGATGAATTTATAGAAATAGCAAAAGATATGAATGAGTTAGGGTATAAGTTTATAGCGACAGAAGGTACAGCAAGAGCATTAAAGGAAGCTGGCGTAGAGTGTGAGGTAGTCAATAGGGTAGAAGAGCCTAGACCAAACATACTTGATGTAATAAGAAATAAGCAGGTCGACCTAGTAGTGAATACTCCTACAAAGGGTAATGACTCAACAAGAGATGGATTTAAGATAAGAAGAACTGCGACAGAGTTTCAGACAGAGATAATGACATCTCTAGATACACTAAAGGCAATGGTAGCAGTAAATAAAAAACATGTAAGCTCAGAATTAATGAAGGTATATAGCCTTGACGAAATAAATAAATAGACATAATAAAAGCACCTTCCTGTACAGGAAGGTGCTTTTTATTTTACTTGATTAATTATAAAAATAGAAGTAATCTATTAGATAAGGACTATTATTGAAAAAATTAAAAATATTTTAAATAGTGAGATGGAAGTTGGAGTATCAAATAAATCTAGATGAAACTGTATGAGAAAAATATTTCCTGATTTGTATTTTGATATTTAATGTAGATAAATCAGCTATAAATAATAAAGATAAGAATAAATGAAAACAAAAAGAAAGTAAATTTAAAAAATAAATTAAAAATTTTATTTAAAAAGGAGAATATTATATGTTTAGAGAAATGAGAAGAAAGGACAGGGAAATATCTATCAATGATGCTAGAGAGATTTTGACAAAGGCTTGCTATGGAGTGTTATCAACTATGTCAGAAAATGGATACCCATATGGAGTTCCTGTAAATTATGTATTTTATAATGGATATATCTACTTTCATAGCGCAAAGGAAGGACACAAGATTGATAATATAAAAAACAACTCAAAAGTATCTTTTTCTATAGTGGGAAGTGAAGAAGTTTTGCCTGATCAGTTTACAACAGACTATGAAAGTGTAGTAGCTTTTGGAGATGCAGAGGAAGTATATGAACTGGAAAAGGGAGAAGCGTTACTTGAGATAATAAAAAAGTACTCCCCTGAATTTATAGAAAAGGGTGGAAAATATATTGAGACCCTTGGATCTAAGACAGCAGTGCTTAAGATTGATATAAAACATCTATCAGGAAAATCAAGAAGATAAAGTAAGTGCCTAAGTAATAAAACAAATGAGTAGTAAAGCAAGTAAATAAACAAGTAAGTAAATAAACAAGTAAGTAAATAAACAAGCAAGTAAATAAACAAGCAAGCAAGTAAGTAGTAGAACAAGTAACTAACTAGAAAAAATAAACTATAAAGATTAGATATATTTATCTATAAATTAAATACTATCAATATATGAAAATAAAAACAGAAGAGGTAGTAGAAAAATATCTTCCTCATACAGGGCATAATTATACTGTAATTAATCTATAAATTAAGTACACAAAAAAGCACCAACTCATTTGAGTCGGTGCTTTTTTATCGATATACCAATGGCTAATACAAAATATTTTTGCTTACGTATCCATATTTTTTACTTTTTTTATCTATATATTTATTTTAAAATTTATAAAACTCTCAAATTATAGAAATAGTATATTATTATATATAATACATGTTGTCCATAGATCTTCTTTCATTTAGCTCTATAATTTTAGAATTATATTTCTTGTTTTTTATTTTTACTATTTTACCTGGTATGCCAACAACTGTAGCACCTGCTGGAATATCATTTAAAACGACACTATTTGCACCAACCTTGACTTCATCACCAAGAGTGATAGGTCCTAGTACCTTGGCACCAGATCCAATTATAACGTCATTTCCAACTGTAGGGTGTCTTTTACCAGTATGATTGCCAGTACCACCAAGAGTAACCCCTTGATAGATTGTAACTCTATTTCCAACCTCTGCAGTTTCGCCTATTACAACGCCCATACCATGATCTATCATGATACTGTGGCCAATAGTAGCACCTGGGTGAATTTCTATGCCAGTGAAAAATCTAAATATTTGCGAGTTCAATCTTGCTAGAAATTTCAAACCAACATTGTTAAGAGCGTGTGATATGCTATGACCAATCAAGGCATGCACAGAAGGATATATAATAAAAACCTTCAGTCTAGCTAAGAATTTTAGGCCACCTCTACCAGAGGCAGGGTCATTTTCCAATATATAATCAATATTTTTAATAAATTTCATAATATGCGAGCCTCTTTCTAATTAAAATATATTCATAGACATGTATTTGTCTGCACCGTCTGGAGCAATTGTGGCAATTTTCTTGCCAGGGAATCTTTCTGCTAGCATTTGAGCAGCACGTACATTTGCACCTGATGTTATACCTACTAATATTCCTTCTTTTTGACCTAGTTCTCTTACCATATCAAAAGCTTCTTCATCACTAATCATTAAAACTTCATCTACAACATTTGAGTCATAGTTTTTAGGTATGAAGTTGGCACCAATACCCTGTATTTTATGTGGGCCTGCCTTTTTATCGTTAATTAGTGGTGATGCAGAAGGTTCTACACCAAATATCTTAATATCTGGATTCATTTCTTTTAGGTATCTACCTACACCAGTAACAGTACCGCCAGTACCGATACCTGCGACAAATATATCAACATCATTTAGTTCTGAATATATTTCTGGACCAGTAGTCTGATAGTGGAATTTTGGATTATCTGGATTATCAAACTGCTTTAAAGATTTATACTTTTCTGTCTTTAAAAGCTCATCCATCTTATCAATTGTTCCCTGCATACCCTTGGCTGCATCTGTAAGTATAAGCTCAGCACCGTATGCACGTATCAAACTTCTTCTTTCCTGACTCATAGACTCTGGCATTATAACAGTTACCTTGTAACCCTTGTTCATACCGATCATAGCAAGAGCGATACCAGTATTTCCGCTAGTAGCCTCTACTATTCTATCGCCAGGCTTTAGTTCTCCTCTTTCTTCCATTCCGTTAATCATACCAAGTACAGCACGATCTTTAACAGAACCTCCAGGATTCTTTCCCTCCAACTTTAAAAAGATATTCTCATTTATCTTAGAGATATTAACAAGTGGTGTGTTTCCAATCAATTCGATTACATTCTTCTTCATTTTATTCTTCTCCTTTAATTTATAAGTTATTGTTGTATATTCTGCTATTATGTCTTGAATTAAATTTCTGCTTAGCGAATTTATATATTTATTATTAAATGAACTCAAAATTTTTCAATTGAGACTCAAGAGTATTTGCTAAAAAAAGCTCTAATAAATCGCTAAATACTTTATAGTAAAAATCACATAAATATTATATTGATCTAAATCATACAAATAAAGTTTAAGTGTAATAATATTAAAATTTATACTGTTTGCCAGAATTTCCCAGCAAGCAGTTAGCTACAACAGCAACAACAAGAAGAGATTCCTCCAAATGCAGTAGTTATAATTTTCTTTAATTGTCTAACATTCATATTAACATCTCCTTTAAATTTTTAATTCCGATTAATTTACTAGGAATTAATAAAAAGTATATATTAAAGAGCTTGATTTGTCAATATTAATTGAGATTTTTTTGATAAAAATTTTTGATAATTGCGAAAATATATATTAAAAAAATATAAAGGCATAAATAAGCTTATAAAAACAGTTTTTAATTGTAGGATTTTAATAGTTGTATAATAGCTGAGAAGCTTTATGCAAAATTTGATGCAAGTTCAAAAAAATATTTAGAATATTTATAAAAGTGTGGACAATTATATTTCTATACTGTATAATTACTCTATTATTTAGATGGGAGGAGTAGATATTATGGAGAAAATACCTAGTTATAAAGAGGGATTGGAATTATTAAAAAAGTACAATAAGGAAGATTTTCATATACAACATGGAGAGACAGTAGGAGCTGTTATGGGATGGTTTGCTGAAAAGTATGATCCAGATAATGTTGAATTTTGGAGGATTGTAGGACTTCTTCACGACCTAGACTTTGAGATGTATCCAGAAGAACACTGTGTAAAGCAAGTGGATATAATGAAAGATGAGGGCTTAGATGAATCGATAATAGTATCAACTACGAGTCATGGATATGGACTTACAGGATCAGTATCCAAGCCTGAAAAGATGATGGAGAAAGTACTTTTTGCAAGTGATGAACTAACAGGTATAATTGGAGCAGCTGCATTGATGAGGCCGTCAAAAAGTGTTTCTGATATGGAATTAAAATCAGTTAAAAAGAAATTCAAAGACAAAAAGTTTGCTGCAGGATGTTCTAGAGATGTAATAAGACAAGGAGCAGAGAATCTTGGATGGGATTTAGATGAATTACTTCAGATGACACTAGACGCTATGAAAGCAACAGAGAGTCAATATATAAAATAAATCTAGAGAGTAGATATTTTTTAATAAATTTAATAAATAAGACTAAACAAATAGAACTAAATAAATAAAGCTAAATAAATAAAACTAATAGAAGAGACATCACTTTGATGTCTCTTCTTCTTAATGGGAGTGCTTAAAGCTATGTGAATTAAAGCTTAAGCTAGTGCTTTGGCAGCGCTTTTTCTTTATAATAATCATAACAAAGAGCATAAGGCTTGCATTTTTGCCACTTACCCTTTCCTCTTTTTCCAACAAACTTTCCTTTTTCTGCAATCAGTTCTCCTCTATGGAAAGCTTAAATATAGTGTCTGCTTCTCTGGCAAGAGAGCTTCACGTGGATGCAAGCTTGGTAAGTAAGTGGAAAAGTGGGGCGAGAAAAATAAACAGCAGTTCAATTTACTTTGATCAAATAGTAGATTTTATTCTTGAAGAGAGTGAAAAAAGTGAACACTTAATATTGAATGATGTTTTATCTCAGATTTATCCACTCGAAAATATAAAAAAACAAAATAATCCAGAAGTTTTTATAAGAAGATTATTGGATAGCAAAGATCTATCCTATATTGATAAAAATGCTTTGGCAAATGATGATCTACAACATTCGATAAAGGTGGGATCTTATGAGCAAAATAAGGGAAGAAGAAAAGCTATCTTGAACCTTTTGAAATATGCTGAATCAATGTCTAGTCCAGGTAATATAATATTTATAGACTCTGAAGAGTATGACTGGCTTTTAGAAGATGAATTATTTGCTGTTTCATTCAAGGAAAGGTTTTTAAAGTTGCTTGAAAGAGGCTTTAAGGCAAGATTTGTGATACACTTTTCATCTTATAGGAAAAGTTTTGTGAAATTTTTTGAGTTATTTAGTGAGCTTTTATTTCATAAAAATATAGACTGGTATTACTATGAATATTATGATGAAGGAGTTTTTAGATTTTCCCAATTTATAGTTGATAAATCCATATCCTTGCTTGGTATTTCAGCTTCTAAAAGAAGTTCTACAACTATGGTATTTGATGATAGTACATCGATTATTAGTCATTGGTCAATGGCGGAATCAGTGATTGCTAGTTGCCAAAAGATATTTGTAAATTTCGATGCAAAAGAGTGTGAGCAAGTAGTTGATTTTGTAAGTGTAATAAGAAAAAGAGGAGCTTTATATTCTTATTTACCAGCACCAGCATTTATTTCTACAAGTGAAGAATTACTAGAGGAGATATTACTTGATAACAAGGTAGATGACAAGACTATTTTAGAGTGTTTAAATATTAATAAAAAAATGAAAAGCATGATAAAAACTCAGCTTCACGGTCTAGAGGATGTGTCTGAGAGGATTGTAGAGATTTTTCAAATAGAACAGATGGAGAGAAGATTAAGAGAAGATGAGTTTGTAAGTTGTAGTTTGAGTATTCTTACATCTAGGAAAATAAAAGTGAGTAAAGATCAGTTTGCAAGAGCTTTGAAGCACTTAACAGATCAGCTTAAATTGAATGATAATATGAGGGTAGTTTTATTTTCTGAAAAAGATAACATAGCTCTACCTACTATGCCTGATATGAATTTTTGGTGTAAACAAAATACTTGGATTGTTCAGATGGGAAAAAAGGGTCTTAGAATAAGCGATGAAGTCAGTACGGTCAATGCAGCCTCTATATCCTTTGAACGCTGCATAAGAAAAGTACCTCCTAAAAGAAAAGAAAAAATATCTGTAATAAATTATCTAAATGAACTTTCTAGAAATTTATGATTTAAATTTATAAAAATTAATATATATTATTGAACTAGATACTCAATTAAAAGTTAAAAAAGATTCATATATGAATAAAAGCCCTCTAGCAATTGCTAGAGGGCTTTTATTTTTCAAAATTAATACTTTATGTTTAGTTATTGCTAGGAATTGATGGTACGTAGACTCTATTTGCCAACTCATCATCAATCATATATAGACTAGCCTGATCATTACAAGATCTTTTAATTTTCTTTACAAGAGTAGTGAAGTTTTCTTCTTCTTCTACCTGTTCATCAACGAACCATCTTAGGAAGCTCATTGTAGCATGTTCTTTTTCATCAAGAGCGATATTAGCTATTTCATATATTCTCTTTGTCACCATTTGTTCATGTTTTAGACCTTCTTCAAATACATCTAGCAGGCCTTCAAACTTTGAAACTGGCTTTTCTATAGCTTCTAACTTTACACGTCCGCCTTTTTGGAATACATAGGTATAGATTGTCATAGCATGATCTAACTCCTCTTGTGCCTGAACCTTGAAGAAATTTGCGGCTCCTGAAAAGTCCATATCTTCAGCATATGCAGCCATTGCTAGATAAGTATACGCTGAATAGTACTCAAAATTAATTTGATCGTTTAGTGCTTTTTCTAATTTTTTACTTAACATTTTTATCACCCCTTTGACTTAATATTATAACACTTATTTGAATATAAAAGAAGACAGAAAAGTCTAATTAATTATATTTTTATGTTTATAAATTGTTTATTTTCAAGGTTTTTTACATAATTTTTGTCTAATTATGATATAATAAGTTTTGTTGATTTTATAGCTAGTCATACTTCTAAGGCTTGATAAATACAATATCATAGAAATTTAAAAATATAGTAAAAAGGCTTTATTTGTTTTAATGATCTATTTATAAAACTAGAAAATTCTTATAGAATATATAAATACAATAGATTATATTTTATAGAGTAAATATATAGAATTTACTTTGATAAACTAAAGAAAATAGGAGGAAAAATGTTATTATTAGCAGATAAATGGAAAGAATATGAGTTAGTAGATATGGGCGGAGGAGAAAAGCTGGAAAGATGGGGGGACTATGTACTTAGACGTCCAGACCCTCAGGTTATCTGGCCAATAGCCAAAGAATGGAATTTATGGAAGAATCCTCATGGACACTACCACAGAAGTAGCAAGGGTGGAGGAAGTTGGGAAGCTAAGAAAAGCTACCCTAATCAGTGGATTGTTAATTATGGTCCTTTAAAGTTTAAAATAAAGCCGACTGGATTTAAGCATACAGGACTATTTCCTGAGCAAGCAGCCAACTGGGACTGGATGATGGATAAAATTAAAAAAGCAAAAAGACCTATAAAAGTTTTGAACTTGTTTGCCTATACTGGAGGTGCATCTGTAGCTTGTGCCTATGCAGGAGCGGAAGTGTGTCATGTAGATGCAGCCAAGGGAATGGTAAACTGGGCAAAAGAAAATCTTGAAGTATCAGACCTTAAAGATAGAAAAGTTAGATTTATAGTAGATGATGTATTTAAGTTTGTAGAAAGAGAAATAAGAAGAGGAAATAAGTATGATGCAATAATAATGGACCCACCTTCATATGGAAGAGGACCAAAGGGTGAAGTATGGAAAATAGAAGATAAACTATATGAATTTGTTGATTTATGTATGCAGGTTTTATCTGACAAGCCTTTATTCTTACTTATAAATTCATACACTACAGGATTTTCATCAATAGTAATAGAAAATATACTAGAAACTACCATTGCGAAAAAGGTTAGAGGTGGAAAGGTATATGCAGGTGAAGTAGGTATACCTGCATCTAAGACAGGGATGATTCTTCCTTGTGGAATATTTGGTCGTTGGGAAAGTATGAAGGGTTAAGAAATGGATTTAAAAGTCATATATGAAGATAATCATTTATTGGTAGTGGAAAAAATCCCTAATATACTCTCTCAAGCAGATAATACAAGAGATGTGGATATGCTATCTCTTTGTAAAAGCTATGTGAAGGAAAAATATAATAAACCAGGAAATGTATTTATGGGATTGGTTCATAGGTTAGATAGACCTGTAGGCGGAGTGATGGTGTTTGCAAAGACTTCAAAGGCTGCCTCTAGATTGTCAGATCAAGTAAGAACTAGAACTATGAAAAAAACATATCAGGCTATAGTAGTTGGTAAGTGTGAAAAGTCTGGGGATTATGTGGATTATTTATATAAAAACACTGAAAAAAATATGGTCAGTGTTGTGGATAAGAAGAAAAAAGATGCTAAAGAGGCTAGGCTGAGCTATAATCTATTGGAAAGTAGATATTCGAAAAAGGATAAAAGAGAGTACTCTCTTGTAGAAATTAATCTTCATACAGGGAGACCACATCAGATTCGTGTACAGTTTTCATCTAGAAATCATCCTCTATATGGTGATCAAAGATACTCTTCTTATGCAAAAGTTGGCGAACAGATAGCTCTTTGGGCAAATAAACTAGAGTTAATTCATCCAACTAAGAAAGAAAAAATGATATTTGAATGTAATCCGCCGAAAGAATATCCTTGGAATTTATTTTAGGATTTAAATTAAGGAATAGGATTAAAATGAAAGATTTTAAAAAAGCTAATAGAGAATATTGCAATAAGGGCTTTGAAGATAGAGAAGAAGTGAGAAAAGAGGAGATCTATAAAGATGATAATAGTTATGGTGGATTTTTTATAGATAAAGCGATAGGCAATAATATATTTTCCTATGATGAAAGGGAACTAAAAAAAATATATGTACCTAAGTTAATAGATGCTGGATTTTCGGATATTTCAATAGGTATGCAAGCGGGCTTTGTTGAAGTTGATGAGGGCGTGGAGAATCGCTGTATAGGACTCAAAAATATGTATCATTTGCTTGGTCAAGGAATAGATAAGAAGAAGGATGTATACCTATTTGACAACCATAATCACTCCTTTTATTTTTGGTGCAAGGCACTAAAAGAAAAAAAATTCAAAAAAGGTGTAAGATTAGTCCATATAGATCAACATAAGGATACTAGAGAAGCAGAAAACTATGAGGTTGATATAGATAAGTTAGAAGACGTAAAAAGGTATACTAATGAAGTGCTAAATGTAGGCAGCTTTATAAAGCCAGCCCTATATCATAAGATATTTGACGATGTGGATATAATAGATTCTACATACAGTATGAAAAAAGAAATACCGAGTAAGTATGTATTAGATATAGATTTGGATTTTTTTTCTAAGGATATGGACTATATAGATTTGGACTGGAGAATTGATAGAGTATCGGAATATATTCAAGGAGCAGATATAATTACAATAGCTACAAGTCCATACTTTATAGATCAAAAAAGAGCTATAGATATTCTTAAAATATTGTTTGATATAGAAAAAAGACATAATCTGTGATAGTATTACAATATAAAAAAACGATAAATTATGTGTTTGGAGGAAAAATATGTTATTTGAAAAATGGAGAAATTTAAGTGAAAATCAGGAAAATGAAGAGGCTGAAATTAAGTTTTGGGAAGAGTTTTTAAAGGCTGAGACTTCTATATATAACACTGTTCTTAATAATAAGACAGACTTAATAGCAGGAAAGCTAGTAGATTTAGCTAAGCAGTACAATACAAGTGCAGAATTCTTTATGGGATTTTTAGATGGAGTTAATGAAAGTTTAGAATCTGAATTAGATCTTGAAAAGATAGAAGAAGATACTCTTATTAGTGCCAAGATAAGTTGGGAAAAATTATATTTCAATATGGTACACGTGGAAGCACATTGGTTATATAATCTAAAGGGATGGGATGATATTCTATCAGAAGATTTTAGAAAGAAGACTCAAAGAGAGTTCAACAAATCTAAGATTGTAGTAAAGGAAGAAAAAATTGGAAGAAACGATGCTTGTCCATGCGGAAGTGGTAAAAAATATAAGAAATGTTGTGGAAAGTAAATTATAACAAAAAAGATTTTTTTAAAGTGAAAAATGAAAAATAATCGAAAAGACACCCTATACTAGGATTTTAATTTAAAAAACTAATATAGGGTGTTTTTATTATAATGAATATAAATAAGCTATAAATATATTTAATAAGGTAAGGAAAAGTATAGTTCGGGAATAAAATTAGAAAATAAAAATATTTTCGAAAATAGAATATTATGTTATAAATAAGGAAAAAATTATTATTTAAAAAAGTTTTTGTATAAAAAATAGCAAACTTATTGACAGAAAGGCTTTCTTGTTGTAAAATAATATGTTAGTCTTGACGAAACTATATATTTATGATACAATAGAAATACGTTTTGAAGGATGGTGATATTTTTGGCAACAACAGCTACATTGGATAATATTAGACATACGTTAGAAAAGTATGTTGGCAAGAAAATATTGCTTAAGGCAAACAAAGGAAGAAAACAGATTGTTACCAAGCAAGGAGTTTTGGAAACGGTATATCCTAGCGTTTTTGTTATAAGAGTCGGACATGGTGAAAACACAGAAGGCTTCAGAAGAGTCGCATATAGCTATTCAGATTTATTGACTGAAACAGTCAAGATTAAGGTATATAAGAATAGCAAGGATGACGAAAAGAAGATAAGTTAATCGAGATGAGAAAACAATGTACGCTAGAAGGCGGCAAGAGTTAGTTTTATAAAGTTGCTACAATTTAAAGAGCGGTTTTTATTGTAGCATAGAAAGGGCTGTTATAACTGGATAACCAGTATATGACAGCCCTTTTTAGTTCAAAATAAACTTTGAAAGTGGAGTTTATTAAATAAAGAGATTGTTTTATAGAAAAAAGCTAGAGTAAAGGAATATAAGTTAAAGTATTACTAGTATTAGAAATTATATTTTAAGCGCACAGAATATTTTTTTTGTAGTATAATAAAATTATAAATAATATTGTATTGTGGATACAATTTGCTTAAAAATATATTATCTATAGTTTTATATAGAAGATGTATTTTTAAGCAAAACTTTTAAATTCATTTCAAGTATAGAAAAACTTATAAAATCGTGCATTTAGAATTTTATAAGTAATTGCAATATATTAAAAAATGATTTGTACTTGTAAATGGCTAGGTATTTAAATTTTGTTTGGAGGCTTAGATGGATAGTATAAGATTGAGAGCTAGGGCGAAAATAAATTTGTCCATAGATATAAAGGGGATATTTGAAGATGGGTATCATGACTTAGAAATGGTAATGCAATCCATCAATCTTTCTGATTATCTTTTGATTAGAAAGGTAAATCAAGGTTTTAAAATGACTTGTTCTAACCCAGATGTTCCGTTGGATAAGAAAAATATCATTTACAAGACTTGGACTTTATTAAAAGAAAAATATTTAATAGATGGTGGCGTAGAGGTTTTTCTTGAAAAAAACATACCTATAGCAGCTGGTATGGCTGGAGGTAGTACAGACTCTGCGGCTATGTTTGTTGGTATAAACAGGCTATTTGAACTAGGCTTGAGTGAGTCGGAAATGATTGAGGATTCAAAGGCAATAGGTTCTGATATAGCGTTTTGTATCAAGGGTGGAACACATCTGGCTACTGGAAAAGGATGCGATCTAAAGAGATTGCTAGGGTTGGATAGGAATATAAAAATTTTACTTTGCAAACCTAATATATTTGTATCAACTAAAAGAGTTTATAAGAAATTTGATTCTATGTATAAGGACTCTTTTGATTTGATAAATAGACCTGACAATGAAATATTACTGTCGGGACTAAAAAATAGAGATAATGAAATGATTGTAGAAGGAATGGGGAATGTCTTAGAGCCTGTAACTAAAACTTGGTGCAAGGATATACAAAGAATAGAAAATACAATGAATAAATTTGGATCCTATAAAAGCATGATGAGTGGAAGTGGGCCTACAGTTTTTGGTTTTTTTAAAGATTATAAGAGTGTAAATAAATGTAGTAGTATATTGAAGAAGAGGTATAGTCAAACCTATATTACTTCTGCATCTAACAAGGGGGTTGAAATTTGTGGGAATAAATAATCTTACATTGGATAATTATAAACCATTAAGAGATATTGTGTTTGAAAATATTAGAGAAGCTATAATGGAGGGTACTTTAAGACCAGGAGAACGTCTTATGGAAATACAGCTAGCAGAACAGCTAGGCGTTAGTAGAACCCCTGTTAGGGAAGCTATAAGGAAGCTAGAGCTAGAAGGTTTGGTGGTAATGCTACCTAGAAAAGGGGCTTATGTTGCTAGCATAAGTAAAAAAGATCTAGTGGAGATATTAGAACTAAGAGTTGGACTGGAAGGATTGGCAGCTTTTTATGCAGCTGAGAGAATATCTAGTGAAGGTATTGAAAATTTGGAAGAAATATCTAAAGACTTGGAAAACTATGTACATCAAAATGATATTACAAATATGTTGAAAAAGGATGAAGAATTTCATAATGCGATCTTTGAATCTACAGGTAACTCTAGATTGAAAAGTACTATGCTATCAATTTGGGAACCTGTTTATAGATTTAGACTTAAGTATATGTCAGATTACAGTTCAGCCGTAAATATTGTCGAAGAGCACAATAGAATAATCGAGGCTTTAAAGAAAGGAGAGGCGGATCTTGCAGAAAAATTAGCTAAGGAACATATAGAAAAGGCTGAACAATTCATGATAGAGGAATTGATGCAAGACGAAACCGTGTAATAAATGGATAATAGACCAATAGGAGTATTTGATTCAGGACTAGGTGGCTTGACGGTATTGAAAGAAATCAATAGATATCTTCCAAGTGAGGATACTGTTTATTTTGGAGATACTGCTAGGGTTCCATATGGGCAAAGATCAAAGGAAACAATAATGAAATATACATTTCAAGCAATTAATTTTTTGTCCACAAAAGATGTAAAGGCAATTGTTATTGCTTGTAATACTGCTACTGCTAGAGCACTGGCAGAGGCTCAAGAAAAATATGATATACCAATTATGGGAGTAATAGAAGCTGGTGCAAAGTCAGCAGTAGAATATACAAAAAATAAGCTTGTTGGAGTGATAGGAACTGCAGCTACAATTAATTCAAACGCATACAATAAAGCAATAGAAGATATGGATTCATCTGTCAAAGTTATAGGTAGAGCCTGTCCCTTATTTGTTCCATTAGTAGAAGAAGGTTGGGCAAATAAAGATATATCATCTACGGCAGCACATATGTATTTGGATGAATTAGTAGATCAAGGTATAGACTCTTTGGTTTTGGGATGTACTCACTATCCGATACTTAAGAGAACTATAGGAGAAGCAGTGGGTATGGATATTAAACTAATAAATCCTGCCAGAGAAACAGCATTAAAATTGAAAGATATTTTGCAAGAAAATAATATGCTTAATGATAAAAATGAAGCTGCTAATTGCAAGTACTTTGTTTCAGATATTAATGAGCAGTTTTCTAAAATAGCAGGCGAATTCTTAAAAAGAGATATAAAAGATATAGAAAAAGTGGAAATACAGAAGTACTAAGTCTTTTAATTTACGATAAATTAAGGCTTTATTAAAAAAAATCTTAAATAGACAATCGTATTGCTATAAAATGGGTATTATAAGAGTGAGCGCTTATAATAAATTTAGGGAGGTGAAAAGATGCAGGGTAGAGATGTAAAAATAAAGGTAAGAACATCTCAATTCATAGAAAATGGTGATGAAAATACTGTAGAAAGTTTCTATAAAGGTAAGAGGGTAGAAAAAAATGGAAGTATATACATCAATTTTCAAGAATTTGACACGGTTAAAGATTCCAAAAGCATAATTAAAATTGGCGAGGATGAAGTTATAATCTTTAAATCGGGAGAAGTTATATCAAAGATGAGATTTATGGAGGATAAAAAGCATAAATCAGACTATAAGACCCCCTATGGAGACTTTAATATGAGTGTTTACACTTATAAAATATCAAAAAAAATTGAAGAAGAACAACTGAAATTAAATCTTGATTATAAAGTATCTATTAAAGGTTTAATGGATGCAAACAATAGAGTTGAGATTAAGGTGACTTCAGAATAAAGAGAGTGCGGTAATTATAAAAGCAAGGTAAAAACTATCCTGCTATGATTGCCGCTTTAACTATATATCAAATAAAAGAAAGGATTGTTTGGAGGTAAATATGCTGTATGAAGATGTATTAGAAACTGTAAAAAAGAACAATCTAATAGAGGAAAATGATAAAATAGTAGTTGCTCTATCTGGCGGACCAGACTCAGTGTGCCTGCTTCATGTTCTTTATAGAATGTCTAAGGAGATGAATCTAAAGGTCTATGCTGCACATTTAAATCATCAAATCAGAGGTTTAGATGCTTATGTGGACTCTCTTTATGTTATGAGAATATGTGAGAAACTAGATATTCCTTGCTTTATTAGAGCTATAGATGTTCCTAAGTTTTGTGATGAAAATAAAATGGGACTTGAAGATGGTGCTAGAATGTTGAGATACGATATATTTGAAGAAATAAGAAATCGTGTGGGTGCAGATAAAGTAGCCATAGGTCATAATCAAAATGATCAAGCTGAAACAGTATTGATGAGAATTATGAGGGGAACAGGACTTCAAGGATTAAGAGGAATAGAGTACAAGAGAGATAAAAATATAATAAGGCCAATTTTGGATATAAGCAGAGAAGAAATAGAAAAGTATTGTGAAGAATATGAGTTGGAGCCAAGGATAGATTCAACTAACCTAGAGGCTATATATTCTAGAAATAAAATAAGGTTGAAACTTCTTCCCTATATGGAAGAGGAATTTAATGACAATATTATTGAAAGTATTGTAAGAATGTCAAATAATATTAAAGTTGACAGTGATTATATAAACTCTCAAGTGGAAATAGCCTTTGAAGAAGCAAGCAAGTCGTATGAAGATGGTGTTTATATTTTCACAGATATTTTGAAAAATATGCATAAGGCAATACAGTCTAGAATTGTAATAGAAGCTATTAAGAAAGTAATGGGAAATGTCAACTCAATAGATAAGAAACATATAAGAGATGTCTTAAAACTTATTTCTGATGATAAAAAAAGTAAAAAAATAAACCTTCCTAAAGGATTATTTGCATATAGATTTAATGACTATATCTTGATAAGTAAAAAGAAAATTGATTTTGAAAATATAGAATTTACTTATAATTTGGCACTTAATGAGGATATATATATAGATGAAATAGATAAAACCTTTAAATCTAAGGTTATAGCAGCAGATGAATTTGATATAGACCATATGAAAGAAGGATATCAATATATAGACCTTGGGAAAATAAAAGGCAAACTAACATTGAGAAATAAGCGACAAGGTGATAAAATAAGATTACAAGGTGGAACAAAAAAGATTAAGGAACTATTTATAGGTATGAAAATACCTAGAGAAGATAGATCGCTTGTTCCTCTGATTGTAGACGAGAGTATGGTAGTATCTGTCTGTGGCTATAGAATAAATGCAGATTATAAGATAGATGATAATACAGAAAAAATACTTGAGTTTACATTAGAATAGATTCTTACAATTAAATAGGAACGGAGGAGGAAACTTATTGAATAGGACACTGAAGGGTGCTGGTATTTATTTGGTAATACTAGTTTTAATAGTATTCATAGTACAGTACTCTGGGGGACAAAGTGAGAAGATTGAAGATATGCAGTTTTCGAATGTCTACAAGGAGCTTCAAGACGGCAATATATCATCTCTTCACATAGTTGATCAAACAGGTATTGAAGGTACCTTAAAAGATGGTAAGACTAAGTTTAAGTCTTACATTCCTGAGGAGGTAAAAGGAGAACAGCTTTCTGGAGATTTACTTAAGAGCATAGAGAAAGATAAGCTTAAAGTAGGTGCTGAAGCTAAGCCAAAGCCTCCATGGTTATTAGAAATGTTGCCAACCTTACTGTTATTAGCATTTATGGTGATTGCTTTCTTCATGTTGATGAATCAATCTCAAGGTGGCGGTGGAAAGGTAATGAACTTTGCCAAATCCAAGGCTAAGGTGCATAAAGACAGTGATAAAGATAAGGTAACTTTCAATGATGTTGCAGGATTGAAGGAAGAAAAGGAAGAATTGAAAGAAGTAGTGGATTTCTTGAAACATCCAAAGAAGTATATCGAGCTAGGTGCTAGAATACCTAAAGGTATACTATTGGTAGGACCTCCAGGAACTGGTAAAACATACTTATCTAGAGCTGTAGCTGGAGAGGCAGGAGTGCCATTTTTCAGCATAAGTGGTTCAGATTTCGTTGAGATGTTTGTGGGTGTAGGTGCATCTAGAGTTAGAGATTTATTTGAACAGGCCAAAAAAGAATCACCAGCAATTATATTCATAGACGAGATAGATGCTGTTGGTAGAAAAAGAGGTGCTGGTCTAGGTGGCGGACACGATGAAAGAGAACAAACTCTTAATCAGTTGCTAGTAGAGATGGATGGTTTTGGTGTCAATGAAGGAATCATTATTATGGCTGCTACAAATAGACCTGATATATTGGACCCTGCTATATTAAGACCTGGTCGTTTTGATAGACAGGTAGTAGTAGGAAAGCCAGATGTAAGGGGAAGAGAAGCAATATTTAAGGTTCATTCTCATAATAAGCCATTGGCAGAAGATGTTAACCTTACAGTATTGGCAAAGAGTACACCAGGGTTTACTCCAGCTGATATAGAAAATATAATGAATGAAGCAGCAATACTTACTGCCAGAAAGAAAGAAGAAAAGATATCTATGAAATCTATAGAAGAATCAATAACTAAGGTAGTAGTAGGTGTAGCCAAGAAGTCTAGGGTAATAAGTGAGAAGGAACGTATACTGACAGCTTACCATGAAGGTGGACATGCAGTGTGTGCTCATATACTAGACCTTATGGATCCAGTTCATCAAGTAACAATCATACCAAGAGGTATGGCTGGTGGATTTACTATGCAGTTGCCTACAGAGGATAAGTATTATACTACAAAGGGCGAAATGATGCAGGAGTTAATTGTTTTACTTGCTGGTAGAGTGTCTGAAGAGATTAATCTAGATGATATATCTACGGGAGCATCTAATGACTTGGAAAGAGCATCAGCTATAGCTAGAAATATGGTATCAAAGTATGGTATGAGTGAAAAACTAGGACCAGTAACATATGATACAAATGATGAAGTATTTATTGGTAATAGTATAGGACATACAAAGGAATATTCTGAGGAAGTAGCTTCTGAAATAGATGATGAAGTAAGACGTATAATAAATGACGCTTATGCAAAGACTAAGAAGTTATTACTTGAAAATCAGGATAGATTGGACTATATAGCAAAGGCATTGCTTGAATTTGAAACATTAAATGACAAGCAATTTGAAGAAGCTTTCAATATGTCTTTGGACTTGGAAGAGGAAGAGGCTAGCGAAGAAGCAATAGAAGCTACTATACAGTCAATTGAAGAAGATAAAGAAGATTTAGATGGAAATAAAGAAATATAGTATTTAAATAAAAACTGCCCAATTTATGTAAAAATAACTTGAGGCAGTTTTTTTATAGGAATTTTCTAGCTTAATATAAAAGAATGTTTAAAATTAGACAATTTATATGTACTTTATTGATTATTATCCTGTTTATTATGTTAAGATACAAGAAGGCCTATAATTAATTGACCTGATTTTAAAATAAAAAGAGAACTAGGGGGATGAAGATGGATAAAAATGAAAAAAATATAGAAGAAAGAACTTCATTTAATAAAAAAACAAGCAAAGAACAGGTATTGGATATTTTAATTGAAAATATGGATATACATATATCTGGAGAGGCTATATCACAGCAATTAGGAATCTCTAGAGCCTCTGTATGGAAACATATTAACTCTTTAAAAAAGGAAGGTTTTGAAATAGAGTCAAAAAGTGGAATAGGTTATATTCTTCTTGGAAAGACAGATAGCAGCCTTACTTCTTATGAAATTAAAAGAGGTCTGGAAACTGAATTTATAGGACAAAATATTGAATACTTTAAAAGTATAGATTCAACCAATACATTTGCAAAAAATATAGCACCAAAATCAGATGAAGGAATGGTGATAATATCTGATGAGCAAATTAGCGGGAAAGGTAGAGTTGGCAGAGAATGGATATCAAAAGAAAATGAAGGTATATACTTTAGTATTATCTTAAAGCCTGATATAGATATTATGAATGCAAGCTTTTTAACACAAGTGGCTGGAGCTGCTATGGTGTCTTCCCTTGAAAAAATGGGTGTCGAAAGCACTATAAAGTGGCCAAACGATATAATAGTAAATGGCAAAAAAATCTCGGGGATTTTAACAGAAATGAGTGCAGAGATAGACCAAATATCATATATAGTAGTTGGAATAGGTGTAAATCTATACAATCAAAGCTTTGAAGAGGAGATAGAATCTAAGGCGACTTCATTGAAAAAAGAAGGATATGATATAGATAAAAAAGAGTTTTTACAAAGATTTTTCCTTGAATTTGAAGATTTATATAAAGAGTTTTTATCTGGAGATAAGGAAAGTACAATATCCATATTAAGAAAAAAGTCAGCGGTTTTAGATAAGGAAGTATACATAATAGATAGGACTGGAAAAACAAAAGTATATGCTAGAGACATTGATGAAAATGGGAATTTGTTGGTAGAAAAAGAAAATGGAAGCATAGAAACAATATTTACAGGCGAAATATCAATCAGAGGATTAGAGTCATATATTTAACTAAAAGGGATATTTTTTAGTTGCAAATTTAAAATAAAAAGAAAATCCTATTAAAATATAAAGAGTTTAAGCCATAAGGATTCATAATAGATGTTGGAAAAGTAGAGTGTACAATATAATTCTTGATTATATATATCTCTGGTGATAAAATAGTAATGTTATTCATAGAAAGTATGCAAAAAGCGAAAAAAATAGTAAAAATGATATATAAAATAAGCTAAACAATATAGAGAAAAAGGAAAGGATAATAAAATGTTATTAGTTTTCGACGTGGGAAATACAAATATGGTCTTGGGAGTATATGATGGCAAGGCCTTAATAAGAGATTGGAGAATAAATACTGACCTAAATAAGACTTCTGATGAATATGGGGTTTTGATTAAAAATTTATTTGATGCAAGTGACATACCGTTAACATGTATAAAAGATATAATTATATCTTCTGTAGTGCCTGCAGTTATGCACTCTTTAGAGAATTTCTGTAAAAAATACTGTAACATTAATCCTTTGATAGTGGGACCTGGAATAAAGACAGGCTTGAATATAAAGTACTATGATCCAAAGATGGTGGGTGCTGACAGAATAGTAAATGCTGTATCTGCAATATCAAAGTATAAGACACCACTTATTATAATTGATTTTGGAACTGCAACTACTTATTGTGCAATTTCAGAAAGTGGAGAGTATCTAGGCGGTTCAATATCTCCAGGAGTGAAGATATCTAGTGAAGCACTTTTCCAAAATGCTTCTAAACTGCCAAGAGTGGAGCTTATAAAGCCAGATTTTACAATATGCAAAGATACTGTGTCAGCTATGCAGGCTGGTATTATATATGGATATGCAGGTCAAGTAGAAAAGATAGTAACATTGATGAAAGAAGAGCTTGGAGATGAAAATACAACAGTAATAGCAACAGGTGGTCTTGCAAACTTAATATGTAGTGAGACGGATGTAATAGATGTAGTTGATTCAAATCTATCTCTTGAAGGACTTAGACTTATACACGAAAAAAATAAGGTTCAGTAATAATTTCTGAGTGATATTAGAAATGAGAGGTAAAGATGAAATTTAAAGATTTTGAAGTTGAAAATGAGGTTTTTCTAGCTCCTATGGCAGGGGTGACAGACTTACCATTTAGATTAATATGCAAGGAGCATGGCTGTGGTCTTTTATATACAGAAATGATTAATGCTAAGGCTCTTTGCTATGATGATGAAAAAACAAAAAAGATGTTAAATATACTTGAAGAAGAGATGCCGGTAGCTATCCAAATATTTGGTAGTGAGCCAGAGTATATGGGAAAAGCATCTGAGATATTAAATAAATATCCCAATGCCATTTTAGATATAAATATGGGTTGTCCAGCACCAAAGGTAGTAAAAAACGGTGATGGATCGGCTCTTATGAGAAATCCTGAACTCGCTAAAAGGGTGATATCTTCAGTAGTAGAGGCTTCTCAAAAACCAGTAACCCTAAAGATAAGAAAGGGTTGGGATGATGAGAATTTAAATGCAATGCAAATTGCAAAGATAGGGCAAGAGTGTGGAATATCAGCCCTTACAATACACGGTAGAACAAGAGAACAGTACTATTCAGGCAAGGCTGATTGGGAGATTATAAAAGAATTAAAATCTGAATTAAGCATTCCAGTAATAGGAAATGGTGATGTAACAAGTATTGAAGATGCCATTAAGATGAAAGAGGATACAAAGTGCGATGCTATAATGATTGGAAGAGGTGCTCAAGGAAATCCTTGGATATTTGAAAGAATAAGTCATTATCTAAAGACAGGTGAGATTTTGCCAGTTCCGAGTAAGGAAGAAAAGTTAGATGTAGCTATAAAACATATGGGATTATCTGTCAAAGAGCACGGTGAGTTTGTAGCCGTAAGAGAAATGAGAAAACATATTGGCTGGTATCTAAAGGGGATGAAGAATTCTGCAAGGTTTAGAGACGAAATAAACAAAATGGAAAATGTTGATGAAGTCATTGCTAAGCTGTTGGAGTATAAAAACACAAAGTAGTAAAGTATAAAAATACAAAGTGATAAAGTGTAAAAACATAAAGTAATAAAGTGTAAAAACACAAAGTGATAAAGTACAAAAATAGAAAAATATGATAAATATTTGCTTTTATATCAAATTTGAAGAAATAGATATAGTTTATAGTAAAGCACTATCTTTTAGAAAACGGTTTTGATTTGAAAAGCGAGTGTTTAACAAAAATATAAATTTGAACTTACTAATATACTGTTGATATCTTAAATAAGAATAAGCTTTAAAAAGGTCTTCTGCTTGATAGAAGGCCTTTTATTTTTTAAAAAGATATTCTTTATTTAATGAAAAAGAAAAAAGAAAAAATAGCATAAATATAAGTTGAATTTTATTTTTAAAGTAATCTAAAATATTATAAAATAATGTTTTCATATGAAATAAGAAAAAAACTATGAAAAGTTGCCTAGAGCTGAAAGTCTTATAGCTTAGGTATTTGAAGGCCTTTATAGGACTTTCTTGTCCTTGACATTATGAGATAATTAGAATATAATATAGCGGATATAATATAAATTGTGTTAAAAATAGACACAATTTAAAACTATAGTAAAATCAAGTAATTAATTGTAATTTATATAATAAATGGAGGTCCATAAATGGAGGAGAATATTAAAAAAGAAATTATCCTAACTCAAGAAGGTTATGATAAGCTAGAAGAAGAATTAGAACTTTTAAAAACTACAAAAAGAAAAGAAGTTGCAGAGAGATTAAAGGTTGCTATATCATTTGGTGACTTATCAGAAAACGCTGAGTATGATGAGGCCAAAAAGGAGCAAGCTGCTCTAGAAGAAAGAATAATGAAGCTAGAAAATATGGTAAGAATAGCTGTAATTATTGATGAAGAGAATGTAGATTTAGACATAGTTACAATAGGTTCAATAGTAAAGATATATGACAAGGATTTTGATGAAGACGTAGAATACACTATCGTAGGTAGTGCAGAAGCTGATCCATATGACTTTAAGATATCAAATGAATCTCCAGTAGGAAAAGCACTTTTAGGTAGACAAAAGGGCGAAGAAGTAAATGTAACTGTACCAGATGGTATAACAAAGTTAAAAATATTAGACATCACTAGATAGTTAGATAGATTGTATTTATTGAATTTTATCTTTATCAAATATATTTTAGAGTATCTAAACATATCTCAAAGAGTATACTCATTTAAAAAGATTATATTTTCTAAAAAAGTCTATGTAAAGTGGGCTTTCTTAAAGATTTTATAAGTTTATCTATATGAATATTTTGATCAATTTAGTTATGGTAGGTGATTGACTGTGGCTATTTTAGATAAAAGAATAATACAAGTTAAAAATGATAAATAAAGCTAAACAGGAGGAAAAAATGGGAAACAATAAGCCAGAAAATCAGGTTGAAAACCTAAGTGAAGTTCTTCAGGTTAGAAGAGATAAGCTTAAAGAACTTCAGGAAATGGGTAAGGATCCGTTTAAGATAAGTAAGTATGATGTAACACATCACTCTGAAGAAATTAAGGAAAACTATGATACATTAGAAGAACAGCGTGTAAGTATAGCTGGACGTATAATGACAAAGAGAGTAATGGGTAAGGCATCATTTATGCATTTACAGGACCAGAGTGGAAGAATTCAGGTATATGTAAAAAGAGATGATGTAGGAGTAGATGACTACAAGCTATTTAAAAAATATGATATGGGAGATATTGTAGGTATAGAAGGTTTTGTATTCAAGACTAAGACTGAAGAGATATCTGTTCATGCAGAAAAGATAGTTTTACTTTCAAAGTCACTTCAGATACTTCCTGAAAAGTATCATGGATTAAAGGATATGGATCTAAGATATAGACAGAGATATGTAGATCTTATAGTAAATCCTGAAGTTAAGGATGCTTTTATCACTAGAACTAAGGCTTTAAAGGCTCTAAGAGCTTACTTAGATGAAAGAGGATTCCTAGAAGTAGAAACTCCAATACTAAATACTATAGCTGGTGGAGCTAATGCGAAGCCATTTGTAACTCACCACAATACTTTGAATATACCAATGTACCTTAGAATAGCAAATGAGCTATACCTAAAGAGACTTATAGTTGGTGGATTCGATAAGGTATATGAAATGGGAAGAATGTTCAGAAACGAAGGAATGGACATGAAACATAACCCAGAATATACTGCAATTGAATTATATCAGGCTTATGCTGACTATAATGATATGATGGATATAACAGAAAATCTAATATCACATATGGCAGAAGTAGCAACTGGAAGTATGAAGGTTGATTTCCAGGGTACAGAAATAGACTTTACACCTCCTTGGAAGAGAATGACAATGGAAGATTGTGTAAAGGAATATGCTGGTGTAGATTTCTCTGAAATAGATACAGATGAAGAAGCTCTAAAGATAGCAGAAGAAAAGGGAATAGAAATAACTCCAGGAATGAGACGTGGAGAAGTAATAAGTGCTTTCTTTGAAGAGTTCGGTGAAGATCAGCTAGTTCAACCTACATTTATTACTCACCACCCAGTAGAAATATCTCCTCTTGCTAAGAGAAATGTTGAAGACCCAAGAGTAACAGATAGATTCGAAGCTTTTGCAAACAGATGGGAACTTGCAAATGCATTCTCTGAGCTTAATGATCCAATTGACCAGAAGGGTAGATTTGAAGACCAGGTAAGAAAGAGAGAACTAGGTGATGATGAAGCTTGTGAAATGGATGAAGACTTTATAAATGCACTAGAAGTAGGACTTCCTCCAACTGGTGGACTAGGAATAGGTATAGATAGAGTAATTATGCTTCTTACAAATTCAGCATCAATAAGAGACGTATTGTTATTCCCAACAATGAAGCCTCTAAGAGATCATGATGATGAAGATAATACTGAAAAGCAAGTTTCTGAGCTAGAAGATATTAAAACTTACGACCAACCGATGACAGATTTAGAAGAAGTTGATTTTTCTAAAGTTAAAGTTGAGTCTCTATTTGAAGATATGATTGACTTTGAAACTTTCTCTAAAGCTGATTTTAGAGCGGTAAAAGTTTTAGACTGTGAAGAAGTGCCTAAGAGTAAGAAACTTTTAAAATTCACTCTAGATGATGGATCTGGTAAAGATAGAGTTATCTTAAGTGGAATTAAAGAAAATTACAGTGCAGAAGAATTAGTTGGAAAAACACTGTTAGCTATATGTAACCTTCCACCAAGAAAGATGATGGGAATTGATTCCGAAGGAATGATTATCTCAGCCATCCATGAGGAAGAAGGGGAAGAAAAGTTAAATGTTATAATGTTAAGCCATAGAATACCAGCAGGGGCAAAAATGCACTAAAAAGAATATGCTAAAAAACTTTAAAAGGCTGAGGTGAAAACTTCAGTCTTTTTCTTTATATTACTATGTATCAAATGATTTTATGTTGGGAAAGGACTTTTTATTTGATATAATTATTGTAATAAATAAAAGTTATAGATATAGTTATTGAAAATATATAAAATTAAACAAAAGGGATACTGTTCACAGTATCCCTTTTTAATATCTACTAAATTATATTTTAATACTAGAAGAATTTATTTATATATCTTTCAAGTCTATCTACGCCTTCAAGAAAATCTTTTTCATTACAGGCATATGAGATTCTGATATACTCATCTATTCCAAAGGCCTTTCCTGGAACAATTGCAACCTTTTCTTCATCGAGGAAGTTTTGGCAAAATTCCACAGAAAAACTATCCTTATAATCGTATTTTTCCTTTACTTTAGACAAATCTACAAATATATAAAAAGCACCTGAAGGCTTAATATAACTGATATGCTTTACCTTATCAAGTCTATTTGTTATGATTTCACATCTTTTTTTGTAAGTATCTGCCATATACTGCATATCTTCTTCACACTCTAAAAGTGCCCCTAAACCGATATATTGTGCAGTTAGCGATGGATGAGATATAGTGTGGCTTTGAATAGACGTCATAGCTTTAGCTATTTCTGAGTTTGAAGCGGTATAACCAAGTCTAACACCAGTCATAGCTGCTGATTTTGCAAATCCATTTACAGTGATAGTGATGTCTTTTATATCTTCACTAAGTGATGCTAGAGAAACAAAAGTATCATCAAATCTTATTTTTTCATATATTTCATCTGCTAATATATAAATTCCCTTTTCTACACATACATTTGCAATATCCAAAAGTTCATCTTTTGTATAGACTGCTCCAGTCGGGTTTGAAGGGTTGGTCATTATAATTAATTTTGTTTTATCAGTTATTGCAGCTAAGAGCTCATCTTTTGTAAGCTTGAAGCTATTTTCCTTTTTAGTTTTAACTTCTACGGGGATAGCATTAGTCACCTTGACTATTTCAGAGTAGCTTACCCAGTATGGAAGAGGAAGAAGGACTTCATCTCCTGGATCAGTAGTTGCAAGTAAGACATTTGTAAGTGAGTTCTTTGCCCCACTTGATAGAACAATTTGATCAATTGTATAGTCTACATTATTTTCTCTTGATAGTTTTTTACAGATTTCTTCTCTGAGTTCTTTTATACCTGCTACAAAATCATATTTTGTTTTGTTTTCATCAAGGGATTTTTTTCCGTATTCTTTTGCTTTTTCTGGAACATTGAAATCAGGTTCTCCTATGCTTAGGCTGATAACATCAATTCCATTTGCTTTCATTTCCTTAACCTTAGAACTGATTGCAACAGTTACTGAAGGTGTAATATTTTTTAAACGATTAGATAGCATTTTTATTCCTCCTTGAATTTAATAACGCGATAAATAATATCATATCATATCTAGCATTTTATTATGTTCAAACATCTATCAATCTGACTACTGGGCTTGTTTTAAAAAAATTAAAGATTATTTAGTAATAGTGAGCAATCAAGAAATTATAGATGCTCATCAACTTAATATAGTTATCTTTCTAAAACTCAATTATAGTTACTTGTTTGTTAGTTACTATTAAAATTAGAGCTTGCTACTCAGTATTAAATAATAAATTCGAACGATATTTTCTATTTATTTTATACCAAAAAAATGATTTTGTATAGACTTATGCAATAAAAGTATAATCTTTTTAAGCTTATGTCAAAAAAATATTAAAAGCGGTTTAATAAAAAAGGGGAAATGAACTATTTAAAATGTCGGATAAAGGAGAATTTGAAGGTTATACATCTTGTGAGCATTGCCAATATATGCTAGATGCTTAGAAGGAATGTGTAGAGTCTCTTATAAAAGATAGAACTAGAAGGAATGTGTAGAGTCTCTTATAAAAGATAGAACTAGAAGGAATATGTAGAGTCTCTTATAAATATAGAGCTAGAAAAAATGTAAAGCTGCAAAGTAGAATATAAAAAGCTGCATTACTACTATATATAAGAATATAAGAAACTCTATTTGATACAAGAAATTCTGCTTGAATATGTGAAAGATTATTTATATAATGTATAGATAGGAATGCATTTAATGGCTAATGCTGTATATGATAGATAGAGTGGAATGTGTAAGGCCAGACTGTGTTTGCTGTTGCTTAAAATTAAAGCTAGCTTTGTATGTGAAGATACTAGATCATACAAAATACATCTATCAGGATATCTAAAAATTGTTGTTTAGTGTATTTTAGTGATACTGACAGAATATCTAAAATTAGTATCTAGTATATTTTAGTGATTATGGCTGAGTATATAAAAGCATCTTTATTGTATATATGACAGTATAATTATAGTTAGCATTGTTTGAAATTAAAGACAGTCTTTTATATGGAGAGAGTGGAATATGTAACATATAGCTAGCAAAATTTTAAAATAAAATGCTTAATACTAATAATAGCTATTATCTATTGAGTATTTGACATGAAAAAATAAAAATATATCCACTTAAAAATGAAAAGACTATAGGTAGAGTGATTATATGATGGGAGTAAAAAATATATAGAGTCTACAGAAGAGATTAAAATATATATACAGTAGTTTAATTAATATAGAGCAAGTGAATTTTGAGTGCACATATAAATAATTTTAATTCAGACTTTAAAAAGAGTTGAAAAAAGTTGAAAAAAGTTGAAAAAAGTTGAAAAAAGTTATGTTAAAAAGAGTTATGTTGAAAAAAGTTATGTTAAAAAGAGTTAAAAAGTTATGTTAAAAAGAGTTAAATAGTATACAAAAAGATTGTATATTATATAAAATAACAATATTATAAGGATAGATATACAAACTGTTTAATATATACGATAACTTTTAAAGAATTATATAAAAAGAAAAGGACCATATAAAAGCTATCTAATTGGTCATATTATTGCTACATGTTAGAGACTTTGAAAAAGACTTAGTTATACAGTGAGATATATAGTGTTGAGGATAGATCAAAAGATAATCAAATAATAGATATCTAGAAATAAGCATTTTCCAAGAAAAAGACTCTTTACTAGGATATAGATATATAGAGATATAGATTTTTTTAATAGTGTAGCAAAATATTCTAATGAATATAAAAGATTAAGAGTCCATCGAGTAAAAAATTTATAATATGTATAGAAAGCTATAAAAATTATTATTAAGCTTGTTGGAATAATATAGAAATGAAATCAGAAAGGATCTTAATTTTAAAAGTGATTTATGATTTTGAAGGCTATTATCTATAATGAAAAGAAATTTATAGTAAAAAAAGATAAAAAAATCATAAAAGTTATTGACATTTAATCCTTATGCTGATATAGTATTACTTGTCTTAAGAAACATAGACAAAATGATAAGATAATAAAGTTCGTTTTTGGAAAGATTTATTAAAGAATGTTTTGGAATTGAAAAATAAAAAAACTTCTAAAAAGACTTGACAAAACACTTGAAACTTGATATACTTAACAAGTCGTTTAACGACGACGCATAATGAACTTTGAAAATTGAACAGCAGGTTAATTCAATAAAGCTTTTTAAATAAAGCATTTGAAATTAACTGTTTAAACAAGCAAACTTGTTTAAACCACAAACAAACCAAGCCAGATATTTCGAGATAATTATCTGAGCAGACAAATTTTTTAACGAGAGTTTGATCCTGGCTCAGGATGAACGCTGGCGGCGTGCTTAACACATGCAAGTCGAGCGCGGTCCCTTTGGTGCTTGCACCAGAGAAGACTGAGCGGCGGACGGGTGAGTAACGCGTGGGTAACCTGCCCTATACACATGGATAACATGCTGAAAAGCATACTAATACATGATAACGTACACTGATGGCATCTTCGGTGTATCAAAGCGTTAGCGGTATAGGATGGACCCGCGTCTGATTAGCTAGTTGGTGGGGTAAAAGCCTACCAAGGCCACGATCAGTAGCCGACCTGAGAGGGTGATCGGCCACATTGGAACTGAGACACGGTCCAAACTCCTACGGGAGGCAGCAGTGGGGAATATTGCACAATGGGCGAAAGCCTGATGCAGCAACGC
>NZ_JYGE01000007.1 GCF_003012055.1 Peptostreptococcus russellii
AGCTGGGTTCAGAACGTCGTGAGACAGTTCGGTCCCTATCCGTCGCAGGCGTAGGAAATTTGCGGAGATCTGCCCCTAGTACGAGAGGACCGGGGTGGACATACCTCTGGTGTACCAGTTGTCCTGCCAAGGGCATAGCTGGGTAGCTATGTATGGAAAGAATAAGCGCTGAAAGCATCTAAGCGCGAAGTCCACTTCAAGATAAGATTTCCCACCGTAAGGTTAAGATCCCAGGAAGACTACCTGGTTGATAGGTCAAAGGTGTAAGTGCAGTAATGTATGTAGCTTATTGATACTAATAGATCGAGGACTTGACCAATAAATACGATGGACGTCAAAGTTCACTAAATATACTCAGTTTTGAAGGTATAAACTTCAATTAAATATGTGGTTATTATAGCAGAGAGGATACACCTGTTCCCATACCGAACACAGAAGTTAAGCTCTCCAGCGCCAAAGGTACTTGGTGGGAAACTGCCTGGGAGAGTAGGAAGTAGCCACGTAATAAGCTCTAGCATTTATGCTAGAGCTTTTTTTATTTCTGATACTCTTCTGATATCGAAAAAATATTGGATATATGATATTATTTAGTATAGGAAAGCTAGGGGGAGGAGGGGCTTAATTACTAAGCCAAGTTTATATATGGAAACTTCAATTTATAATAGATTAAGGGAAATAAAAGAATCGGAAATAGTTTCATTTCATATGCCAGGTCATAAATATGGTACTATATTTGAAAAATTAGGATATGGGGATATAATGAAGTCTTTGTACACATTAGATACTACAGAGATAATAGGTACCGACAATCTTCATAATCCAAAGGGGGTTATATTACAATCTCAAGAAAATGTTAGAAAAATATTATTTCCTAATTATGATGATATTGAGATAAGATATTTAGTTAATGGAAGTACATGTGGTCTACAAGCTGCTATAATGACTGCCTGTAGACCAAAGGATAAAATTATTATCAACAGAGCCTGTCATCAATCTGCATATAATGGATGTATACTAGCAGATGCGAGACCTATATTTGTAAATGAAAGAGTAAATAAAGAAAACAATATATTTTTAGGGGCGGATACAAGCGATTATATTGATCAGATTGAAAAAAATAAGGATGCAAAGGCAGTATTAATTACGAGACCAACTTATCACGGTATGAGCTTTGAAATATTGGATATAATAAAAAAGGCACATGAGTATAATATGCTTGTAATAATTGATGAAGCGCATGGAGCACATTTTGGTCTTAATCCAAAATTCCCTAAATCTGCTATAGAGTACGGTGCAGATATGGTGGTACAGAGTATACATAAGAGTTTGCCAGCAATAACTCAATGCTCAATGTTAATATTAAATGATAATATAATAGATAAAGCATATATAAGTGAATCTGAGAAAACAATAAATTACTCATCTGAAAGTTTTAAAAAACATATTGAAAAATATAATAAAAAAGAATTATATTATAGGGGTAGTAGTCCAGAATTGGGCTCTAAAAATAAAGAATATTTAGAAGAAATAGATATTGTGGAAGATATAGAAGAGCATAGAAAATCACTACATAGAAATTTGATAGATAAAAATAGGCTAAATAGAGTGTTAGCAATGATGGAAAGTTCTAGTCCTTCATATGTGATGATGATGAGTATAGAAATTGCATTTGATATTTATAAAGTTCATGGCAAAAGCTTGATGAAGGAACTTTTAAACAATATAAATGAGTTCAAAAAAGAAATGAAGTCATATGATATTTTTGAAACATCAGACCCAACAAAAATATTTATAAATACTATAAATAAGGGAATAAATGGATATGACTTTGCTAAAGTTTTAAGGTATAGATACAATATACAAGTTGAATTAGCAAATTATAGTGGAATACTGATGCTTTCAAGCCTATCAAATGATAAAAGTGATTTTGATAAAATGATATTAGCATTAGAAGAAATACGTAAAAAGAAACTTTTTGGTTTAAATTTAGATTTCTTTGATGATATGGATGATGCGACTATTAAAAATAAAAATGACGATATAAAAAGAATGACAACTAGCAAACAGGTCAAAGTAGATCTTCCAACATCTATTCCTAAGGCCGAGATAGCACCTAAGGAAGCCTTTAACATGGAGACAGAGGATATAGTTGTTGATGAATCTTTAGGGCGAATATGTGGGGAGTTTGTAATTCCATATCCACCTGGAGTATGTCTAGTAGCACCTGGGGAAGTCATTGAAAAAGAAGTAATTGAGTTTATAAAATCTGCAAATAAAATGGATGTAGATATAAATGGAATGGAAAGCGCTGAATTTAATTATATAAAAGTAGTTAAAAATAAGTAGACTGTAAAACTTTGCAAATATGATTAAATAAATTTAAAGGAAAAAATTTTAAAAAATAGAGGGGTTCAAAGTTTATGCTCCTCTATTTATTGTATTGAATTGTTGTATAATTTTTAAATATTTACTAATCATATCAATATATGATAATGTATAAGAGGGAAAATAAAAATATACAATATATAAAAATGGTATGCTAAATATAGAAAATTTAGTTACCAAAATATAATTAAGTTCAAATAAAATAAAGGAAGTTGAATAAATGATAAAATCGCTAAAAAATAAAGGGGAAATTTTTGTAATAGAGAGTGGAACGGACGGTTCAGGCAAGGCAACCCAAAGTAAACTGCTGTATGATAGATTAATAAAAGATGGCTATAAGGTGATGAAGGTAAGTTATCCGAACTATGATTCAGATTCATCTGCCTTAGTAAAGATGTATTTACGAGGAGATTTTGGAGAAAAAGCAGATGATGTAGATGCATATATAGCATCAACTTTTTATGCTGCTGATAGATATGCCTCATATAAGACAGAATGGGAAAATTTTTATCTTGATGGTGGGATTATAATAGCAGATAGGTATACAACATCTAATATGGTTCATCAAGCATCTAAAATGAATGATTCAATAGAAAGAGAAAAGTTTCTTGACTGGCTAGATGAATATGAATATGACCTATATAAAATACCTAGACCTAGTGAAGTATTCTTCCTAGATGTACCAGTAAAATTTAGTGAAGAACTGATGAAGGATAGAAAAAATAAGATTACGAATGAAGATAAGAAAGATATACATGAAAGCGATCATGGATATTTAGTAAAGACATATGAAAATTCAAAATATGTAGCAGATAAGTATAATTGGAATATAATAGAGTGTATTGATAGTAAAGAAAAAGAAATGAAGTCAGTAGAAGTGATACATGAAGAAATTTATAAGAAAGTATTAAATGCAATTAAAAATAAATAATTAAAATAGTTTATTGAAAAATGATCTAAAGAGGTATTAAATAAGAAGTATAAACTTTAAAAAATACTGCTGAGCAAAAATGTAAAGTACTAATAAAATTAAAGAATCATAAATAAAAGAACGATAAATCACTAATAAGTGCCATAAATGAAAATAGTTAGAAGTACTTAAAATGCTATAAAAAAAGTTATAGCATAAAAAGGAATAGAGAGAGTATTAGAAAGAAAAAAATACTAAAAATAAGCATAAAGGCTTAAAATAACATAAATACTAGAAACAAAAAGCTATAATACTTAAGAAGTAGGAAAAGTATTATAAATATAAAAAGTACTGAAAAATAAGCATAATAGTTTAGAGTAACTGATAAATACCAGAAACAAAAAAGCTATAATACTTAAGAAGTAGGAAAAGTATTAGAAGTACTAAAAAGTAATTATAAAGATAATTAAAAAATTGGGTTTTATTAAAATTAGAAAGAGAGAAAAAATGTTTGAAGATATTCTAGGGCAAGACAGCGTCAAAAAAAAATTAAATAGAGCAATTGAATCGAAAAAAATAACAAATGCATATATATTTAGTGGGCCAGAGGGCGTTGGTAAAAAAATGATGGCAGAAGATTTTGCAAGTAATTTAATAGGAATTGATGCTAATAACAGTCCAGACTATATATTAATTGATGCAAAGAAGGGTGAAAACTCTATTAAAATAGATCAGATAAGAAAACTAAATACAAGTATGAGCCTAAAGCCGTACAGTGATTATAAAATATATATAATTAACAACGCAGAAAAAATGACAACACAGGCTCAAAATGCACTATTAAAAACTTTAGAAGAACCTTCTAGTTATGGTATAATAATACTAATAAGCAAAAATGAAGAAAGCTTATTACAGACTATTAGATCAAGGTGTACAGAAGTGAAATTCTCTCCTTTGAATAGAAATGATATTAAAAAAATTCTAATCAATGAGGGGGTAGATGAAGATACAGCTAGCATTTCGTCTATTTTCTCTAGAGGTAGTGCTGCAATAGCCTTAGATATAAGTGCTAATCAAAATTTAAGTGACTTAAGAAAGAAAGTTGAGTCTTTCATAGAATATATGATAATAGAAAAAAATAAATTTGAGATTACGAGAATATCTGAATATATGAAAGAGTATAGTAATGATGTTCAAAGAGTTACAGAACTCTTAAAAATATACATTAGAGATGCTATTTTATATAGAGAAGGCGTTGCTAGTGAGTTATTGATCAATATAGATAGAATAAAAATAATTAGGAAGCTAGCCTTGTCTGTAAGTGTAGCCCAGTTGGGTAAGATAATGTCTATTTTAGAAGAAACAGACAAAAAACTTGCTGCCAACTGTAACTTTAATACAACTATACAGACCATGGCATTAAATATTTATGAGGTGGTTAAATAAATGGTAAAGATAGTAGGTGTAAGATTTAAAGCAGCAGGGAAGATATATTACTTTGACCCTGTAGAGATAGAATTAGAGCTTGGAGAAGATGTAATTGTAGAAACATCAAGAGGGCTTGAATACGGAATGATAGTAGTTGCCCCGAAAGAAGTAGAGGAAGAAGACCTAGTAAGTCCTTTAAAAGAAATCATTAGAATAGCAAATGATGATGATAAAATGACATATGCTGAAAATAAAGATAAGACTAAAATAGCTTTTGATATTTGCGAATCAAAAATAAAAGAGCATGAACTTGAAATGTTTCTTATAGACTGTGAATATACTTTTGATAGAAATAAGTTGATATTTTACTTTACAGCAGATGGAAGAATAGACTTTAGAGACTTGGTTAAAGATCTTGCGGCAATTTTTAAGACAAGAATAGAGCTAAGACAGATAGGTGTAAGGGATGAAGCTAAAATCCTAAACTCAATAGGACCTTGTGGAAGAGCACTTTGTTGTTCAACTTGGATAGGAGAGTTTATGCCTGTATCTATTAAGATGGCTAAAGAGCAGGGATTATCACTTAATCCAGCCAAGATATCAGGTGTCTGCGGAAGATTATTCTGTTGCTTAAAATATGAGGCTAAAGGATATTCAGATGCTATAAAGAAAATGCCAGCATCAGGTTGGATAGTAAAGGATAATTTCGATGATAGAAAGGCAAAAATACTAGAAGTAAATCACTTATTGGAATCAATAAAGGTGGAATACGAAGATAAAACGGTAGCAGTTCTATCTGAGGGAGACTATACAGTAATTAAATCTTTTAAAAAGGATAACTCAGATCATAGACATCACGCAGCAGTAGATGAAAAGTTAGATGCAGCAGATCTTAAAGAATTAAAGAAATTGGAAAAAGAAAAATAATTTCTAGAAATAGATATTAAAATAACAATAAATAAAAAACATTTAAACAGTTTGCTTCAGCGAACTGTTTAAATATTTTGAGAAAATTGTAAAAATAAACAATATGTTTAATAAAAAGTATGACTTTAAGTTAAAAAAAATTTTAAGCAAGATAGAATTTAAAATATATTTAATAGATTAGATGGAAGGTAAAATGGAAGTAAAATTATTAGAAAATGAGAGAATTGACGATTTACAATTTGAAGGGCTAAAGATAATTCAAAGTACAGATGGTTTTTGCTTTGGAATAGATGCGGTACTCTTATCAAATTTTTGTAAAGTAAAGAAAAATTCCAAGCTAATAGATTTGGGAACAGGTACAGGAATTATACCTATATTATTGGCTGGTAAAAGTAATGCAAAAGAAATTTATGCTATAGAAATACAAGATGAAGTAGCAGATATGGCAAAAAGATCAGTAAAATTAAATGATTTAGAAGACAGAGTTAAAGTTATAAATGCAGATTTGAAAGATGTAACTGATATATTTGAAAAGTATACTTTTGACGTGGTAACATCAAATCCGCCATATATGCACTCCAAAGGTTTAATAAATGAAAATGACAAAAAGGCTATTTCTAGACATAGTATAAAATGCGATGTGGAAGATGTAATCAAGGCAGCTTCTGACCTATTAAAGCCAAATGGAAGGTTTTTTATGGTAAATAGACCAAATAGACTGGTAGATATGATGTATTTTGGAAGAAAGCACAATCTAGAGGCTAAATTTGTAAGGTTTGTGCACTCAAGAGAAACAAAAGCACCAAAGCTAATTTTAGTAGAATATGCTAAATATGCAAAGGCAGAGGCGAAAATAATGGATCCTTTGTATATATATGACGATGAAAATAAATATACAAAAGATATAATGGAAATATATGAAAAGAAGAGTGTGGAGGTAAAATAATGTCAGGAAAATTATACGTATGTCCTACTCCAATAGGCAATCTTGAGGACATTACATACAGGACACTTAGAACTCTTAAAGAAGTTGACTTAATAGCTGCAGAAGATACTAGGCACACTGTAAAACTATTAAATCATTTTGAGATTAGCAAGCCCTTGACTAGCTATCATGAACACAATAAAAATTCAAAGGGATATGTATTAATAGAAGCTTTAAAAGAAGGTAAAAATATAGCTCTTGTAAGCGATGCAGGTATGCCAGGTATATCAGATCCTGGAGAAGATATTGTAAGAGAGTGTATAGAAAATTCTATAGATGTAGAGATACTTCCAGGGGCTTCAGCATTTGTAATAGCACTTGTAGGATCTGGTATAGATACAAGAAGATTTACTTTTGAAGGATTTTTAGATAGAGAAAAAAAGAAAAAGAAAAAGAGAATAGAAGAGATTAAAAATGAAAAAAATACCCTTATAATATACGAATCACCACATAGATTGAAAGAGACTTTAAAGCTTCTTAGAGAGGGTTTTGGCAATAGAAAGATAAGTCTATGTAGAGAACTAACAAAGAAACATGAGGAATATATTAGAATGGATATAGAAGGTGCAATAAAATACTATGAGGAAAATGATCCAAGAGGAGAGTATATTTTAGTTATAGAAGGCAATAAAAATGTAGAAGAAATCTTGGATGAAACTGATAAATTAGATGATAGAGAATATGTAAAATATCTTATAGATAGTGGTATGAGCAAAAAAGATGCTATTAAAAGTGTCGCAAAAAAACGTGCTTTAAAAAGAGATGTAGTATACCAGCAAGTTTTAGATTTATAGAATCTAGAGCTTAATATAGATTTGAATATAAAAATATGTTTTAAGAGTCCATATAGTTTTTATGGACTTTTTTATTTATATATTTTTTAGATTGATACATAAAATTCATTTTTTATGATAAGACTATTGAGATTTAATATGCTTAGGTATCGATTTAAAATTATAAGATAAAATAAGATAAAGGATGTATTATTTTAAAATAGATATATAAAAATAATAAATAAAAATATTTATAAAATAAATAAGTCTCTTTTTATCTGATTTTATTAAAAATTTTGAAAATAATCTTGATTAAATATTTATTATCGTATATATTTGTATTTGGGATACTCTTAAATACTAGAATTATATAATAAAATAAAAAAAAATCCTTTTAAAACAAATATAGACAATTGTATACAATGAGCAATCTACATAACAATATAAAGGAATTATGTATGTGTACTAAAAAAAAATGCCGTTAAAATAAAAACTAAAAGACAGTTGATAAAGGTCTTTATATAGCTAGTACTTTTATTAAATATAAAGATATTATAAAAAAACGACAAATAATTATAATAAAAATAGTATTTTAGATGTATTTATGATAAAATAGAAGTATATACTAGTACTTTATAATATTAAGTATTATAATATGTTCATATAAGGAGTTTTTAAATGGAACCTAACTTGACAATGTTAACTGACTTATATCAGTTGACAATGATAAATGGGTATTATAAAAAAGGTACTCATGAAGACACTGCTGTTTTCGATGTTTTTTTTAGAAAAAATGGTAGTGAGGGTGGATATACTATTATTTGTGGCGTAACAGAAGTAGTGGAATATATAAAGAGTCTTAAGTTTGAAGACTCTGATCTTGAATATCTAAGAAGTCTGAATCTTTTTGAAGAAGATTTCATACAGTTTCTAAAGGATTTCAAGTTTACTGGAGATATTTATGCGGTAGAAGATGGAACAGTGATGTTTCCTGGAGAACCTGTGATAGTGGTCAAAGCACCTCTATATCAAGCACAATTGATAGAAACTGCGATGTTATCAATAGTTAATTTTATGTCTTTGATAGCAACGAAAGCATCTAGAGTATGCAATGCAGCAAAGGGAGATCCTGTATTGGAATTTGGTCTTAGAAGGGCTCAAGGTCCACAGGCTGGACTTTATGGAGCTAAGGCAGCTGTTATAGGAGGATGCTTAGGTACATCAAATGTACTAGCAGGGAAAATGTTTGATGTTCCAATATCTGGAACTCACGCACATAGCTGGGTACAAAAGTTTGATACAGAATTGGATGCTTTTAGAGCTTATGCAGAGGTTTATCCAGATGAGTGTTTATTATTAATAGATACTTATAATGTTTTGGAAAGTGGTATTAAAAACGCACTAATTGTATTTGATGAACTTAGAGCAAAAGGTCATGAACCAGTAGGTGTAAGACTTGATTCAGGAGACTTAGCATATATTTCTAAGGAAGTAAGAAAAATATTAGATGAAGCAGGCTATCCAGATGCAAAGATTACTGCTTCAAATGATTTAGATGAATATACAATCACATCTCTTAAGCAGGAGGGTGCTGAAATCGATTCCTGGGGTGTAGGTACAAAGCTTATTACGTCTTATGATTATCCTTCTTTAGGAGGAGTGTATAAGATGGCTGCTACTTCAAACTCAAAGGGTGAGCTGGTTCCAAAAATAAAAATATCTGAAAATCCTGAAAAAATTAATAATCCAGGATTTAAAAAGGTAGTAAGAATCTATAATCCTTGTGGTAGAGCAGCAGCAGATTTGATAATGCTTAATCATGAAGAGATAGATACAACGGCTCCTATTGAGATTTTCGATCCAGTATATACTTGGAAGAGAAAGAAGATTGAACACTATGTAATAAGAGAAATGTTATCACCATTGTTTTTAGATGGTAAATGTGTAAGAGAAGAAAAGAGTGTTGAGGAAGTTAAAAAGTATACTAAGGCAGAATTAAATAGCATATGGGATCAATATAAGAGAATAAAAAATCCTCATATTTATAAAGTGGATTTATCTCAAGAATTATGGGATCTCAAGAATGATATGGTTGCCTCTAGAAGGAATGTTTAAATATATTTTATGTAAAGTAGGTGGATAAAATGACAAAAAAATCTTATGAAGAAAGAATGGATTCAACAGATGCAAAGATTATTGAAATTTTACAGGAAAACGGTAGAATTTCTATGAAGGATTTAGGTATAGCTGTAGGACTTACTTCTCCAGCAGTATCAGAAAGAGTAAAGAGACTAGAGGAGGCTGGAATAATATCTGGTTATAAGGCTATAATAAATCCAGATTCAATGGGAAGAGTAATTAAGGCATTTATAAATGTATCTCTACCAGGAACAGCTTATGAAGCATTTATAGACACAGTAAGAAATGATCCAAGAATAGTAGAGTGTCACCATATAACAGGAGACGATAGCTCTTTAATTAAGGTAATAGTGGAAAATATGGATGAACTAGAAAATGTGATAGATGGTCTTAAGGACTATGGTAGAACTAAGACTTCTGTAATACTTTCTACTCCAATTCAGGCAAAATCAATACTTTAATAATTGACTTTTGACGTGATTTATTATAAACTTGTCTTTAGCAGAGTTTAAGCTAGTTATATTGGGTTATTTAAAATGATTTTCTATTTTTACTGAGAAGGAAATATAGCATTTCTTTTAAGTGAGAAATCTAGCCTAAAATGCGAGGTAATATAGTTATTTTTAAAGTTTTATAATAAGGCGATGAAGAGAATAGATATATGTAATAAGGTCACAGAGAGTCGGATTAGCTGAGAACCGATACTGTAAAGATATTGAAGATGGACTCTGAGCCACATGTCTGAGCTAAGGTTAGGATGTGCGTATGACGCGTTAAGTCAAAGAGATATTGAGTTAGTATTTACACTGATTTCAATAATTAGGGTGGTACCGTGAATTAATACTCGCCCCTATGTTTTCATAGGGAGCGAGTTTTTTGTTATTAAATTTATTAAATATAAAATCAGGAGGAAATTATGACAAAGCCAACATTTTATGTTACAACACCTATATATTATCCAAGTGGTAAATTGCATATAGGTCACGCTTATACTACTATTGCAGCCGATGCAATAGCAAGATTTAAAAGATTCTGTGGTTATGATGTAAGATTTTTGACAGGAACAGATGAACATGGAGAAAAAATACAGAAAAAGGCACAAGAAGCTAATATGAGTGAAATAGAATTTCTAGATGCTCAGATTGCAGATATTAAAAAGTTATGGAAAAAGTTAGAAATAACAAATGATGACTTTATTAGAACAACAGAAGAGAGACACGAAAAAGCAATTCAAAAGATATTTACTAAGCTGTATGAACAGGGAGATATATACAAGGGTGAGTATGAAGGTCACTATTGCGTTCCTTGCGAAAGTTTCTGGACGGAATCTCAATTACTAGAGGGTCATAACTGCCCTGATTGTGGAAGAGAAACAGAACTTGTAAAGGAAGAATCATACTTCTTCAAGCTATCTAAGTATGAAGACAGAATAAGAGATTTATTTGAAAGTGGAACATTTATATTCCCTGAAAGTAGAAAAAATGAAATGATCAAGAATTTCCTTGATCCAGGACTAGAAGATTTATCAGTTACTAGAACCTCATTTGACTGGGGAGTAAAGGTACCTTTTGATGAAAAGCATGTAATATATGTATGGATAGATGCTCTTTGCAACTATATTACATCGATGGGATACGCAAGTGATGACGATTCAGAATACAAAAAGTATTGGCCAGCAGATGTTCATCTAGTAGCCAAGGAAATTGTAAGATTCCATACAATTATATGGCCAGCTATATTAATGGCACTAGACCTACCTCTTCCAAAGAAGGTATTTGGTCATGGTTGGATACTATTTGCTGATGATAAGATGAGTAAATCTAAGGGAAATATAGTATATCCAGGTCCAATGATAGATAGATATGGAGTAGATGCACTTAAGTATTTCTTACTTAGAGAATTCTCATTTGGACAAGATGGTAGCTATACTCATAGAAACTTTGTAAACAGAATAAACTCTGACCTTGCAAATGACCTAGGTAATCTAGTATCTAGAACTGTTTCTATGGTAGAAAAATACAATGATGGAATACTTGTAAAAAACGATGCAGGAACTGAATTTGATGAGAGCCTAATAGAAACATATAGACAAACTAGAGTGGACTTTGAAAAACATATGAATGATTTGATGTTCCACGAAGCACTTGAAAGTGTATGGAAATTAGTTAGAAGAACAAATAAATACATAGATGAAACAATGCCTTGGGCTCTTGCAAAAGATGAAGCGAATAAGGACACTTTAAATCATGTATTATACAATCTTTGTGAATCAATAAGACTAAGTGCAGCAATGTTTAGTTCTCTTTTACCTGATACTGCAAGAAAAACATTTGATCAATTAGGAATAGAAGGAAAAGAAGAACTATACAACTGGGAAAGCACAGATACTTTTGGACTACTTCCTGAAGGAACTAAGGCTCACAAGGGACAATCACTCTTCCCAAGACTAGATGTAGAAGAGGAAATAAAGACTTTGGAAGAAATGTTTGAAGAAAAAATAGATCTAGAAGAAAAAGCTTTAGAGCACAAGGAAGAAATAACTATAGATGACTTTGATAAGGTAGAAATGAGAGTTGGAAAAGTAATCAAGTGTGAAAAGCATCCTAAGGCTGATAGATTGTTAGTATCTCAGATAAAGCTAGGCTCAGAAACTAGACAGATAGTATCAGGGATAGCACAGTATTATAAGCCGGAAGAAATGGTTGGCAAAAATGTAATAGTAGTATGCAACTTAAAGCCGGTAAAACTAAGAGGTGTATTATCTCAAGGTATGGTACTTGCAGCAGGGGATGATGGAGATGATCTAGTAATTCCAGAAGCAATAGCTGCAAAGGATGGAGCTGAGGTGAGATAGATGTTGTTTGATTCTCATGCACATATCAATGATGAAAGGTTCGATGAGGATAGAGATGAAGTAATTGAGCATCTAAGAGAAAATTCAATTGATTTAGTAGTCAATCCAGGTGCAGATATGCCTTCATCTAGATCAGCAGTAGAACTAGCAAATAAGGTGGATTTTATATATTCAGCGGTAGGAGTACATCCTCATGATGTAGAGACTATGACTGATAAAGATTTGGAAGAATTAAAAAATCTAGCTAAGGAAAATGAAAAAGTAGTAGCAATAGGTGAGATAGGCCTAGATTATTATTATGATCTATCACCGAGAGAATTGCAGAAGGAATGGTTTATAAAGCAGATAGAACTTGCCAATGAATTAGGACTTCCCTTTATAGTTCACGATAGAGATGCTCATGGAGATACTTTTGATATAATCAAAAAGTACAAGGCTCCAGAGACAGGCTGTGTACTTCATTGTTATAGCGGATCTTTAGAATTAGCACTAGAGTATATAAAGATGGGATGCTATATTTCTATACCTGGAACAGTAACATTTAAGAACAACAGAAAAACTGTTGAGGTAGCAGAAAATATTCCAATTGAGTGGATGTTTATAGAAACAGATTCACCATATCTGACTCCAGTTCCATATAGAGGAAAGAGAAATGATCCTTCAAAGGTAAGGTATGTAGCTGAAAAAGTTGCAGAACTTAGAGGGATTTCATATGAAGAAGTATGTGAAATAACAAAGGAAAATGCAAAGAAGTTCTTTAATATAAAGTAGATTATTATCTATGAAATATTTAAAAATGTATTTTATTTAAATAGAAGTGACTTTCATATACTCCAAGTTTTATAAAATTTAGATATAAGTGAAAGAAATATAGTTAGTATTCAAGAAAGTGAAAGGGTATCGTATAGAATTGTACGCTACCCTTTTTTATATATTATTTCTTCTTTCTTGGATTTATATAGCCTTTAAAGTAAAATATAAGTGAGAATTTATGGGGTTTCAAGAATATAGGTGCAAAAATGTAAATAATTAAAGATAGAAGTATATATTATAAAAAGTAGATTTGAAGGAATACAAAAATATAGAATTATAATATATAAATTGGAAAGTCTAAAAATTCAAAAGATATAAATAACTATATGATTTTAAAAAAGAGATTTTTATAATAGAAAATATATAGAGCTTTTATCAGTAAGATTGAAAAAAAATAATTTAAATGCTATTCTTAGATATGAAGTTAAATTAATTGAAAAATTATATAATTGATAATTATATAATTAATGTAGATATATGATTTTATATTTTGAAAGGGAAGAGATGAAGAAGATAAAGGGAGTAATATTTGACGTTGACGGAGTAATATTTGATACAGAAAGAATATCATCGGAGTTTTGGACAAAGACTATGAAAAAACATGGATATCATATGGATAATGAAATATATTCACAGGTTATGGGTAGAAATGCAGAGGGAGTAATAAGTGGTCTAGAAGAAATTTATAAGGATCCTAATATAGATTTTAGAGCGATATCCAAAGAAAAAGTAGCAGATATGGTAGAATATCTAGATACTGGAGATATACCAGTCAAGACAGGCGTTTTTGAAATAATAGATTATCTAGAAAAAAATGATTATAAAAGGGCAGTAGCAACTTCTACTAGGAAGGAAAGAGCTAAGAAAAGGTTGGAAAAAGAGGGAATATACAAGCATATGCATGCTTTTATGTATGGTGATGAAGTGACTCACTCTAAGCCAAATCCAGAGATATTTTTGAGGGCAGCGGAAAAAATAAATTTAAAGCCTGAGGAGTGCTTGGTTATAGAGGATTCTCCTGCAGGGGTAGAAGCAGCTAGTAGAGGTGGTTTTGTGTGCATTAATGTAGTTGATATGAAGCAGCCAACTGAAGAGATGAAAAGAGATACAGTAGCAATATATGACGATCTTTTTGGGGTAATAGATTGGTTGGAAGAAAATAATAAATAGATAATAAAATTAATAGGAGGAATATATGAAAAAATTAGGATTTATAGGTGTGGGTAATATGGGAGCTGCAATGTTGGGTGGATTAATTTCTTCAGAAACTATGGCAGCTGAAAATATAATGGCTTCCGCAAGAAGTCAATCAACAATAGATCAAGTTTCTTCTGAATATGGAATTAAGACAACTTTGGACTCAAAAGAACTGAGTAGATTTTCAGATATAATAATACTGGCGTTAAAACCAAATATTATAGGGAAAGTTTTGGATGATCTAACAGAAACATTGGACAGTAAAAAACTAGTGATATCTGTAGCAGCAGGTGTAACAATTGACGAAATAGAAGATAGAATAGGTGATGATAAAAAAATCATAAGAGCAATGCCCAATACGCCTGCCCTTGTAGGAGAAGCAATGTCATCACTGTCTCCAAATTCAAAGGTTAATGATGAAGACATAGAGTTGGCTAAGAAAATTTTCAATTCATTTGGCAAAACTCAAGTAGTAGAAGAGTCATTGATAGATGCGGTTATTGGTGTTAGTGGATCTTCACCAGCCTATATATTTATGGTTATAGAAGCTATGGCAGACGCGGCGGTTCTTAGTGGTATGCCAAGAGCACAAGCATATGAATTTGCAGCTCAGTCTGTATATGGGGCAGCTAAAATGGTTTTGGAAACAAAGATGCATCCAGGAGAGCTAAAGGATATGGTATGCTCTCCAGCTGGAACAACAATTAAAGCTGTAGATGTACTTGAAGAAAATGGTCTAAGAGGAACTATTATAAAGGGGCAGTTAGCTTGTGTTGAAAAATCAAAAGAGATGACAAAGAAGAAATAGGTGATATAACTATGAAAATAATGATTGTGGAAGATGATGAGATAATAGCAAAGGCTATGGAAAGTGAATTAAAGCATTGGGGATATGAGGTTTACTGTGCTAAAGATTTAAGTGATGTAGTGTCTGAGTTTAAAAAATTTAACCCACAACTAGTACTTTTAGATATAATGTTACCCTACTTTAATGGATATTATTGGTGTCAGGAAATAAGAAAGCTATCAAATGTGCCTATAATATTTATATCATCTAAGAGTGAAAATATGGATATTGTAATGGCTATGCAGTTTGGTGGAGATGACTATATTACAAAACCTATCAATATGGACGTTACAATAGCAAAGATACAGGCTCTTCTTAGGAGAAGCTACAATTTCACAAATGAAATAAACTTTATTGCCTTTGGAAAAGTTCAATTATTTTTGGCAGAGGCCAAGATAAAGTATGAGGATGAAGAAATTATTCTAACTAGAACAGAAACCTTAATAGCAGAAGTTCTTTTTAGGGAGCAGGGGTCTGTGGCATCTAGAGAAAAAATAATGGACAAGTGTTGGCAGAGTGATAATTTTATAGATGACAATACTCTTGCTGTCAATATAGCAAGATTTAGAAAAAAATTATCCTCTATAGATTTAGATGGCTTTATCCAGACTAAAAAGGGATTGGGATATTATTTGAACAAGGAAGGTGCTTGGTTTGAATAGGCTTATGGAAGTATTAAAAAAAGAAGGAAAATATATAGCTGCGACAATATTTTCAATGATAGTATTTTGGCTTGTATTTATTATGGCAAATTTGGATAAAAGTTATCTTTATTTAGCTTTTCAAATAATACTACTAATATTAGTTATATATATTATAATTTCTTATTTTTTATATAAAAAAGAATTGAGCTCAAAAGAAAAATTAGAAGAGCTTCAATTAGAAAATATAGCACTTAAAAATAAAGTTATAGAAAATAAAAAATATACTCAGGAATACTTTTTAATGTGGATACATCAAATAAAAACTCCAATAACAGCTGCTAATTTATTGATAGATATGGATGAAATAGATGAAGCAGCGATTAAAAAGCAACTCTTCTATATAGAAGACTATACTAATATGGCCTTAACTTTTCTTAAAATATCTGATCCAGAAGCAGACATGGACATTACAAGTGTTGAATTAGACAAGGTTATAAGACCTATTCTTAAGAAGTTTTCTATAATATTTATATCAAATAGAATAACACTTGAATATGAAGGTATAGAAGATGAAGTTCTTACAGATGCGAAATGGCTGAGTATATTGATAGAGCAGATTATATCAAATGCGATTAAATATTCTGTGGGTGGAAAGGTATCTATAATATATCATAAAGAAAGAAATTCCCTAGAAATAAAAGATACGGGAATAGGTATCAGATCAGAAGATATACCGAAGATATTTGATAGGGGATATTCTGGATTTAATGGAAGGTTGAATCAAAAATCTAGTGGAATAGGCTTATTTCTTGCAAAAGAGATTGCATCTAAACTTTCGATTAAGATTGAGCTTGAGTCACAGCTAGGTGAAGGGAGTTCCTTTTTTATAAATTTTGGAAGAAAAGATATAAATATAAAACTATAAAATATATTTCATTTTTACTTTTAAGCGATATATTTATTCTTATTTTAAGTTATTAGTAAAAATTGCCAACATAATAAATTATAGGGCTAATCTTTCAGTTTTGTAAGATTAGCCCTTACTTTGTAATATAAAATAAATGCAGAGCTTTTAAATTATTGATAGAATATAATTAAGATAAAAGAAAGAAGAGAATATGGAGGTAAAAATGAATATATTAGAAGTTAAAAATTTAAAGAAAATATATGGAAAAGACGGTGCAATGACAGAGGCACTATCAAATATTAATTTTAGTGTAGAAAAGGGGGAGTTTATAGCAATAATGGGTGAGTCTGGTAGTGGTAAGACTACTCTTTTGAATATGGTCTCTACTCTAGATAAGCCTACAGAAGGAAATGTAATAATTAATGGCAAGGACATAACAACTCTCAAGGAAAGTCAGATAGCAAGATTTAGAAGAAATGAATTAGGTTTTGTTTTTCAGGATTTTAATCTATTAGATAGTTTTTCTAACAGAGATAATATATATCTGCCTCTTGTCCTTTCAGATGTAAACTACAAGGAGATGGATAAGAGAATAGATGAGATAAAGGGAATTTTAGGTATAGAAGCAATATTAGAAAAATATCCGTATGAAGTGTCAGGTGGACAAAAACAAAGAGTTGCAATAGCAAGAGCTATAATTACAAAGCCTAGTATACTTTTGGCTGATGAGCCAACAGGAGCCTTAGACTCTTCATCTTCACAAAATATTATGGAGTTATTTGAGTCAATAAATAAAAATGGGCAGACTGTACTTATGGTTACACATTCACTTAGAAGTGCAGCATATGCTAAGAGAGTAATGTTTATAAAGGATGGTATAGTTTTTCATGAAATATATAGAGCAAAAGATGAAAGTGTAAATAACTTTATGGAAAAAATATCACAAGCACAATCCGTACTAAATAGAAGGGATGTGTAATAGATGGGTACTAAGTTAGCTAACAAATTTGCATTGAAAAATATGAAGGCGAATAAAATATTTGTTATACCATTTATACTTTCAAGCAGTATTATGATAGCACTTTTCAATATTATGATATGTATTTCCCAAAATGAATATGTAAGAACAAGACATGTATCATTGCCAATACTTATTAATTTTGGAGTAGTGATAATAGGAATATTTTCTTTTATATTTATAATATATGCAAATAGGTTTTTGGTAAAGAGAAGAAATAAGGAATTTGCCTTGTATGCAATTTTAGGATTAGAAAAAAAGCATATAAGAAAAATAATATTTATAGAACAGACAATAATTTTTGCAATAACAACTCTAATAAGTATAATTGGAGGTTTTATTCTAGGTAAATTAATGTTTCTTATGGTAAATAAGTTGATAGAAAGTGGGACACCTAAACTTTCAAATTATCCATTTTCTACATACGGTGCGGTTATTACTTTGGCTTATATTTTAGTGATATTTATAGTGATATATTTATTGAATATAAAAGATATAAGTAAGTCATCTCCAATGGAATTACTTTCAAAACAGTATAAGGGTGAATCTGAACCAAAATCGAAGTTACTTTTGACTATTATAGGTTTAGCCTTATTAGCTGGAGGATATTTCCTAGCACTTCATACAGAAGGTACTCTAAAGAGTTTAGGAATATTCTTTTTAGCATCTCTTTTAGTAATATTTGCTACTTATTTCTTATTTATATCATTTAGTATTATAGTTTTAAAGCTTATGAAAAAAGATAAGAAAAAGTATTATAAGGACAAAAATTTTATATCTATATCTGGTATGATGTATAGAATGAAAGGAAACGCACTAGGACTGGCTAGTATAGCAGTTCTTTGTACAGGTGTAATAATTACTCTTTCGGCTACTCTTACAATCTATAAAAATATGGATAATATAATAAATACTACTATGAATAGAGATTATACAATGGAGCCATATAAAAGTGCTACAGTGTATGAGAGTCAAGAAGATATAGAAGCTAGACAAGCTAAGGCGGAATCTATTGTAAGGAAAAATGTAGTAAAAAATGAAAAAATAAGCAAAATTTATTCAAAAGAAGAGATGATGACATTTGTATATAAGGACGGAGATAGTATACTATCTACAGATTCTACTAGTTCACAGGGAAAACTCCCTTGCTATATAATAGTGTCTACTATAGATTCCTATAATCAGGAGACAGGTCAAAATATTAAGTTAAGAGATGATCAAGTATTGATATCAGCTAATAATAAAAACTTGATTAAGGGAATGGCAAGGATAAACTTGATGAATAAAGCTTATGATATGGAAGTTCAAAATATAGATATTCCAGGAAATATAGCAGTAGAATCATATAGAATAATAGTTCCTTCATACAAGCAATTACTTGAAGCAGCAAACTTTTATAAAGTGAAAAATATTGATACGGGCAAATGGAATCCATCTCAGATAAATCTTTATACAGCTTGGAATGTAGAAAATTCTTCAAAAGATTATTTTAAAAATCTTGAAGAAAGCGTACCTAAGAAAGAATTTTTTGTAAAGTCCAAGTCAGATCTTTCAGAATTTATATATCAGTTAAATGGAGGCTTCTTATTCTTAGGAATAATGATAGGCTTGATATTCTTAATAGGAACAATACTGATTACCTATTACAAGCAGGTATCTGAAGGATATGAGGATAGAAAACAATATCAGATAATGAAAAAGGTCGGTTTGCCAGATGAATTAATTAAAAAAACAGCAGAAACTCAAATTGTATGGATGTTTTTTATACCATTAATTGTAGCATTAATAAACTCATTAGTAGCATCAAAAATAGTTTATCAGCTATTAGGATTATTCGGTGTATATGGATACTATAAATACGGAATAAATATTGCTATGGTAATTGGATTATTTGCAGTAGTATATCTAGTAATATTTAAGGTAACGTCAAATATATACTATAAAATAGTAAAGTAGTTAAGAAAATGAAAAGGGTTAAAGATATAAAAAGTATATAAAGTGTAAATTGCACTTTTTATAAAATTAATTTAAAATTTACGACAAAAAAGGAATTCCAAAAGCGTGGGGCTGGAATTCCTTTTTTTGTCTCAAATTATGAGATATATGTTATTTTAAATTGTTTGGCATAGTTAAAAGTATTTATATAAGATATAAAAATACTAGTAAGAAATGCGCTAAAGAACCAAGCATAGTAAAAATATGAAATATGTCATGAAAATTCCAATTTTTAAAATTTGGCTTCTTTATTGCGTATATTACTCCGCCTATAGTATAAAAAACACCACCAAGTACGAGTAATAAAAAGGCTGGTGTAACTAAGTTTAAATATAAATCTTTGATTACAAATAAAGCAACCCAACCCATACCTATATAAAGAACAGTTGATAGAACTCTAGGCATATTAATCCAAAATACCTTTAAAGTAATTCCTGAAATAGCAATTATCCAAAGTATAATAAATACAGGGATACCTACTTTTTTAGGTAATACATAAAGACAAAATGGAGAATAAGAACCAGCTATCAATATATATATCATTGAATGGTCAACCTTTTTCATAACTGCAATAGCTTTTTCTTTAGTAGAACTAATTGCATGATAAATACCGCTAGTAAAATATAGAAGTATCATTGAAACTCCGAAAATAATACTTGATACAAACAACATTGTGTTTATATTTCCGATTAAAAGTTGTTTGCTAATTAATAATATTAAAGCAATAATAGACAGCCCACCTGCAAGCAAATGCGTTATAGAACTGATTGGATCTCTTAGTACATTCATTTTCCCACCTCGTTTTAACAAATACAGTATGTAGTTTCGTAAACTACTTATGAAATAAGTATATATCTTTTTGGAGAAAAATTCAAGTAATTATTTCAAAAAGTGAAAAATTATTAGATTATTGCGTCAAAAAAACATAGGGGAAATATTCAATACAATATAACGAAAATCTTAAATACGTGGTATAATAAGTGTTTGTTAACAAATTGTATGAAAATATATAAAGAATAGATGGTATAATATAAAAGTACAGGCAAAATCTGAAAGTGTGAAACTTGCCTATAAAAATTCTAAAAAGATTAAGAGGAAATATGACTTGGAGATGACAAAATGTATGATATAAAGGAAATAATCTACAGTTTACTCGAAAAAGAAGAGATTAAAATAGAAGATATACCAAACATATATCTTTATATGGATCAGGTTTTAAGTTTATTTGATGAAAAGTTTCCGTATAATGAAAATGAACAAAAATTGACAAAAACAATGATTAATAATTATTCTAAGGGTGGAATTATACAAGCTGCAGTAAAGAAAAAGTACAACAAAGAACATGTGCTGATGATTTTAGTTACATGTATGCTTAAGAGAAATTTAAGTCTATCAGAAATCAAAAAACTTGTTGATGAGTCTGTAGACAAGGTGGATAACTCAAATGAAAAATTGAAAAAGCCATCTAAAAAAGCAGACAAGGCTGTGGATAAAAAGAATATAATAAATGAAAAAGATAGCTCTTTAGATTCTGAAAAAGATATAGAAGATGAGTATATAAGTAAAACTACAGGAGAAAATAAAGAAAAATTAGATATAGAAGAAATATATGAAAAGTTTATATCCAAAAAAAATATTATAGAAGAAATAGTTAATGAACATCTAGATGATATGATTGCCTCATTGCAAAGGGATGATATAATAAATAGTGAAAATAAACTTTTGGATGTTTTGATGCTTTGCTATTGTTCTAATATATTAAGTGAGACAGCAAGAGCAATTATAAGAGGGGAAGACGAATGATAAAAGAAGTAATAGTAGTAGAGGGAAGAGACGATATAACAGCAGTAAAAAGAGCACTTGATTGTGAGTTGATTGCTACTGGTGGATTTGGATTTCCTAAGGGCGTAATGGAAAGAATAAAGACTGCACAGAAAAAAAAGGGAGTAATAATATTTACAGATCCTGATTTTGCTGGCGAAAAGATAAGAAAGACTATCTCAGCACAGATACCTGAGTGCAAGCACGCATTTTTACCTAGAGAAGAAGCTATAAAAGATGAAGATATAGGTATAGAAAATGCCAGTCCAGAGAGCATTTTAGCAGCTTTAGAAATGGTAAGAACTGAGACTAAGGATGAAAGAAATGAATTCTCACAAAGAGATCTTGTAAAGTATGGATTATTAGGTGGAGAAAATTCTTCAGAAAAAAGAGATTTAGTAGGTAGACAATTAGGAATAGGTTATGGAAATTCTAAGCAATTTTTAAATAGATTAAATCACTACGGTGTGACTAGAGAAGAGTTTGAGTCTGCAGTAGATAAAATATTAGTATAGAATTAGGAAGGTAATTGAATGGATAAAAGACTTTCGTCGCATATAGCGACTATGGATATAGTTAAAAAACATAAATTTAAATTTACAAAATCATTAGGACAGAACTTTTTAATAGATGATGATATTATAGATGATATTGTTGAGGGAGCAAAGGCAGGAGAAGGTGACAAAATAATAGAGGTTGGACCAGGTATTGGTACCTTGACTAGAGAGTTGGCAAGTAAAGTTGATAAGCTGATGGCAGTGGAAATTGATAGAAACTTAATACCGATATTAAAAGATACCTTAAAGGATTATGAAAATGTGTCAGTAGTAAATGAGGATATTATGAAGGCAGATGTGAAAGCTTTGATAGATGAGCACTTAGACGGTGGTCCTGTAAAACTTGTGGCAAACCTTCCTTATTATATCACTACCCCTATTATCATGAAATTTTTGGAAGAAGATATTAATGTAACAGATATAGTTATAATGGTACAAAAAGAGGTAGCTGAAAGGATGAATGCTGATCCTGGTTGTAAGGCCTTTGGTGCTTTATCGGTAGCCGTTCAGTATTACTGTGATACAGAAATAATAGCAAAGGTACCAAGACATCTATTTGTTCCAAAGCCAAATGTGGACTCAATCGTAATTGGATTGAGAGTTAGACCAGAAAAAAAGTATAAAGTAGATAATGAAGAAATATTTTTTAAAACAGTTAAGGCAGCTTTTGGTCAAAGAAGAAAAACACTATTAAATTCTCTTACAAGTATGGGTATACTTGAAAAGCCTTTAGTAGGAGAGGCTTTGAGAGAGGCTGAAATTGATGAAAAAAGAAGGGGTGAAACTCTAAGTCTTTATGAGTTTGCAAGACTGTCAGATTGCATAAATAAAAAGATAGAAGGGATGAGTCATGAGCAATAATGGAAAAAAGAAACTAAATAAATCTGCAATAATTATAATTGCGATAATAGTATTCTTTCTTCTATATTTTCTTTCTTTTAAGTTGGCTAGAGGATATCTAGTTAAGCATGGTAGCAATGATACTACTAATGTAATGAATGTAGAAAATGATGGTGAAAAAACTGAAGTTCAAAAAGAAATAGAAATGAAAAAAACTCAAGAAAATAAAAAAGGGGCTCTTGAAAGATTCAAGGAAAGCAAAAAAATGTATATCTCTGATGAAGAGGTAAAGAATATAAAAGTGGAAGGTGAAACATTAGAATCATTTAAAAGATCAATGAGCAACTTTGTAGTGGTAAGAAGTGTGGGTGAAGAGTTCCACCCAGATAATAAAGGAAAAACAAATAATAATGTTAGATTTGAGACTGATTTCAACTATTTTCAGGTAACTGCAGGAAATAAGAAGGAATATTATAAAATACCTGTATCAGATAAAGAAGATTTTAGAAATATGTATAGAAGAATGATATACACATCTGTAGATTTTATTACCAATGGTGATAAAATAGGAGAGATGAAATTGTATCATAAAAATGAAGAAAAAAAGGTATGGCCTTGGAAAAAGAAAGAGCTTATACATAAGATTCTATATAAAAGAGAAGTAGGTAAAATTCAACCAGAAAAAGAATTTAGCAAATCAAAACAAAACTATACAATAAAGATAAAAAAGTCAGGTGTAGAGTTGTCTATACAGACTATGGGAAAAGATTTTATAAAGGTTCATTGTGGAGATAATATAGCCTATTATGAGGTTTATACTGATTTATATGATTATTTAAGTAAAGATGTATTTAAAAAATAATCCTAAGAAAAAGAGTGTGGAGATTTTATAAAACCACACTCTTTTTATAGATGAATTTTATTTTAGAGATAGTTTCAAGTGCCTATATCAAGAAGAGAGTTAGAGTTTATTAAAGGGAAAAGATGTAAGTAAAAGTTTGTAGAGGAGTTAGTATTTCTGTATGAGCCAGCATTTATAGATGAAGAACCATTTCTATATAAAACGATATTTATATAGAAAGTGATGTTTATATATAAAGTAGTATTTATAGAGAAATAGGACTTATAGATAAGTTAATATTTAATAAAGCTAAAGTTGCTAGAAATAAATGACTAAGTATTGTAGTAAAAGATAAATAAGAATATAAATATGGAAGTATAGCATAAATTTTGCAATGCTCAATTTATATTTGACTTACTTATAAAAATATAAAAATGATATAATTAAGATTATAAAAGGGTATATATAAATAAGGATTAAAATATTTCAAATAATGATGAAAATGTACATATAAATGGTATATACTGTAATTATTGGGAAAATAAAAGGAAGGTTGGTGCTTATTTTGAAACTAGAATTAAAAAGAGAATCAATTTGGAAAAATATTGATAAAGAAGAACATAAAGAAATTTTTGAGTATGGAGAAAGGTATAAAGAATTTCTAGATAAATCTAAGACAGAAAGAGAAGCTACAGACTTTATAATAGAAAAGGCAAAAAATAAAGGATTTATATCACTTGAAGAAGCTATTAAAAAAGAGATAAAAAAAGGTGCTAAAATCTATCTAAATAATAAGAATAAGTCAGCAGTTTTGATGGTTGTAGGTGAAGACTTAGAAGAGGGAATGAATATAGTAGGATCACATATAGATTGCCCAAGGTTAGATCTTAAGCCGAATCCTTTATATGAAGATTGCGAACTTGCAATGTTTAAGACACATTATTATGGAGGAATAAGAAAATATCAGTGGCCTACAATACAGTTAGCACTACATGGTTTTGTAATTAATTCAAAAGGGGAAAAAATAAATATAAATATAGGTGAAGATGAAAATGATCCTGTATTTTTTATCAATGATTTGTTGCCACACTTAAGCTCTGATCAAAACAAAAAGACTCTAGGTGCTGGAGTCGATGCTGAGAGTCTTAATATAGTGGTAGGTCATTCTTCTTATAAGATAAAAGATGATAAAAATCCTATAAAAATAATGGTTTTAGAAATATTAAAAGAAAAATACAATATTATTGAGGAAGATTTTGCAGTTGCAGAAATTGAAGCTGTACCAGCGGTAAAGGCAAGAGATGTGGGATTTGATAGGTCTATGATAGCAGCACATGGACACGATGATAGAATTTGTTCATATGCAAATTTAGAGGCCATTTTGGAAGTAGAAGATCCAAAAGTTACTGCAGTTGGCCTATTTGTAGACAAAGAAGAGATAGGATCTGTAGGAAATACATCTATGTCAGCAAAGTACTTTGAAAACTTTGTGGCTGAAGTATTGGCAACTAGAGAAAATTATTCCGATATTAAGCTAAGAAGAGCAATGGCAAATTCTAAAGTTTTATCTGCTGATGTAACAGCATCTATTGATCCAAATCATAAGGGTGTAATGGATGAAAAGAATGCATCTTTATCAGGATATGGGATAACAATGTCAAAGTACACTGGAGCAAGAGGCAAATCTGGTTGTAATGATGCAAATGCAGAATTTCTTGCTGAAATTAGAGATATATTCAGAGAAAATAATGTAATCTGGCAGACAGGTGAGCTAGGAAAGGTAGATCAAGGTGGTGGCGGAACGATAGCATATATTCTAGCTGAGTATGGTATGGAAGTAGTAGATATGGGAACACCAATGCTTTCAATGCACGCACCAGTTGAGTTGGCGTCAAAGGCAGATGCTTATATGACAAAAAAGGCATATAAGGCATTTTTAAGATAATTATAGAAAATAAGAAAGATATTTATAAATAAAATATAATGCTTTAAAGTGGAGGAAGATAAATTAACTTGAATCTAAAAGCAAATACTTATAGTAGGTAAATTATATCGAAAGTTTGTTTAAGAATACTTAAATTTCAAATACTTTGCTATAGAAAATATAAAAAAAATAAGAAAAGACGTTCATAAATTGAACGTCTTTTCTTATCTAAAGTGAGTATGTTTAACTTTCCATTGTTTTAATTTTATAAATAGCCAAAAGCTATAAATTCCCAAAGTTATTATTGTAAGTAAAAGCCACTTAACCCAATTTCCGAATAGTTGGCTAGCAGTTCCGTCAAAATAGAGTCTTTGTCCGTTGACAACAGTGTGTTCTATTTCCCAACGATAAATCATACAACAAGCCCAAGGAAAACAAATGCCAAGTGTTAATACTGTAATTAAGCTGCCTAGAATACTCCAGCCTATATACTGCAACAGGCCTCCATCAAAGTATGATTCTTGCATACTATACCTCCGATATTACATATATTTAAGAGCCTCTTCAAAGCTCATCCAAAAATGAATTCCATTTGATGAATCCAACCATCGATCTTCATGGTAGCTATCTGCATATGACATTTCTCCAAGACGATAAGTAAAGTTTTCATCAACAAAAGAAGTAGCCTCAGTATAAAATCCAGTCTTATCTTTATTCATTATAGCAACAGTGATTGCCTTGTCACATCTACAAGCATTGCTGGTAGAGGAGCATCTTTTTGCATCTGATGGAATAAGAAGTTTGACCATTTTATCATTAAAGCATTTTTTATATCCAAAAAAGTAACCAGTCTCTGGACAAGACATTCTAAAGTGAACTGTTCTTTCCGTGTCTTTCAAAGCTTCTAAATTAGCATCTATTAGCAAAGAAGAAGTAAAAATAGTTCCATCACAATTTGTATAAGAGAGATTGCATCCTCTTAAATCAGCAGCAAAAAAACTAACATCTACTAGCTTGCAATAAGAAAAGTTTACATTTTTGAAAGTTGCATTATCAAATACAGAGTTAGAAAAATCAGAGTGGCTAAAGTTAATATCTTGAAATTCAGACCAAGAAAAATCAATATTGCTAAAGTCTAAGTTTTCTAATTCAATAATATTTTTATCAGAGCCAGACTCATTAATCAAACGTATTTTACTCATATCTAAAAGCTCGTCTATATTTGCTTTTTCTCTAAAAGACTTAATCTCTTCCATAAAACTCTTTACATTTAAAGTTCTCATAAATAGTCATCTCCTAATATAAATAAAGTAATCCAACAATAATTGAAAAAAGAAGCAAAATTTGTATATATAGAAATTTATACAGCCCAAAAATATATTACAGGCAATTGTATATAAAAAATATATACATATACAATTATTACCCTGAATTTACTAGTCAAACTAGGAAAACTATAAAAAATATGGCTATTTAGATAGTTTTCAATTCTTAATTTCCTATTTAGCCTATTCTAATATGAAATATTACTTTCTATATTCATCATTAAAAGTTTTAAGGTTTGGATGAACTAGTATATTATTGCCCTGAACATCTAGTTCTAGTAGAGATATATAGTCAGAAACAAGTTTATTTTCAGGCTGTATTGTAGATATAAAGACACCTATACCAACAACTTCTGTATCAAACTCCTTCATTAACTCTGTCATGCCTTTAATAGTTCCGCCACCGCGCATAAAGTCATCAATTATGATTACCTTGCTGCCTTGCTTTAAAGCCTTGCTAGGTAAACTCATTGTTTCTATTTTAGATGAAGTACCAGTCACATAGGTCATACTAATAGTAGGGCCTTCTGATACCTTTGTGTTCTTTCTAATAATTACAAGAGGTATATTCATGGCTTTTGCAGTCATTAGAGCCATTGGAATACCCTTAGTTTCCATAGTAACTATATAATCAACATCTGTATAGTCAATATTTGATGCAAATATTTCTCCTATTTTAGAAACAACAGTTGGATCATATATAAGGTCTATCAAGTATAAAAATCCGCCTGATAAAATTCTGCCTTCTTCCTTTATTCTTTCACATAAACTGTATAGAAACTCTTCATTTTCTTCTTTTGATGTTTTAGGAATGTACTTAACACCACCTGCAGCTCCTGAAATTGTAATAACTTTTCCTAGCTGAAGTTTTTCAAACACATTTTTAACAACAATTAAGTCTTCACTTATAGTTGATTTTGCAGCATTGAACTGTGAGGTGAAGAAGCTAAGTGTGAATATCCTATTAGGGTTATCTGATAGTATTTTTACTATAGCACCTATTCTCTCATTTCTTTTAAATTTATTGTTCATAATTCCTTCTTTCCTCCTAAATAACTAATATTTTGCTAGAACTCAGATTTTTGAGCTTATATTTTTATGTTAAACTTCATATATATTTTCTCTCATTGATATATTTTTATGATTATACCTTGCTTTTTATTTTAGCTAAATCAACTATTTTTTTTTCTTTGTGATATAATATAGCTAGTTAAATTTAAAAGTATACATATATTTGAAATTTAGTACACGCAAATAGAACTTGCTGATACAAGATATATCCTACAAGTTTTTACTTGCCAATGTACGTATTGTGCAAAATTTAATACACGATAAAAACTATACAAAATAAACATTTTAGATACTGAACATTAACTAATTATACCACATAAAACGTTCATATTGTATAGTTTTTTAATAATTGAGAGGTGAAAAATATAATGAATGTACATTTTATAGGAATTGGTGGAATAAATATGAGTGCCCTTGCAGAGATATGTATAAACAAGGGATACAAAGTGACTGGGTCGGATATGCAGGAATCACATTTAGTTAACCATCTTAGGGATCTAGGTGCTACAGTTCATATTGGCCAGAGAAAAGAAAATATCAGTGATGATATAAATCTTGTAGTATACACTGCAGCCATATCAAATGATAATGAAGAGTTTCAAGAAGCAAAGAAGAAAAACATACTTATGATAAATAGAGCAGCATTTTTAGGACAGATTATGAGAGAATATAAAAACTCTATAGCTGTTGCTGGAACACACGGAAAGACTAGTACAACTAGTATGCTATCAACTATATTTGACTATGCAGAAACAGATCCAACAATATTGGTTGGGGGTAATCTTAGTACAATAGGTGGGAATGTAAGAATAGGAAACTCAGAACACTTTATTACAGAAGCGTGTGAGTATGTGGATAGTTTCTTAAACTTTAATCCTTTAATATCAATAGTTTTAAATATTGAGGAAGACCATTTAGATTATTTTTCTGGGATAGAAGAAATTAAGGCTTCATTTAATAAGTTTGGAAAGCTACTACCAGAAGAAGGATACTTTATAGTAAATGGCGACAATGAAAACGCCAATGATATAATGTATGAGGTAGAGGCAAATATAATTAAGTTCGGGCAAAGAGCGGATAATGATGCAATAATTTCAGAAATAAAATATGATAATGACGGATATGCAATGTTTAATCTGAAGTATAAGGGTATCAATTTAGGTAGCTTTGATTTGTCAGTATATGGACTTCATAATGTATATAATGCCACAGCAGCAATACTTGCAGCCATTGTATCAGGTTTAGAAGTAGATACAATTAAAAAAGCTATAAAGACATATACAGGAGTAGGAAGAAGATTTGAAAAGAAAGGCAACTATAATGGTGCCTTGATAATAGATGACTATGCACATCATCCAACAGAAGTAAAGGCAGCTCTTGCAGCAGCCAAAACTTTGAAAAAGAATAAACTTTGGGTTGTATTTCAGCCTCATACTTATTCTAGAACAAGAGCTCTTTTGGATGAGTTTGCAGAGGCCTTCTATGCAGCAGATAAGGTTATAATTACGGATATATATGCAGCTAGAGAAAAAGATCCTGGAGATATTAGCTCAAAGAATTTAGTAGAAAAACTATATCAAAATAATGTTGATGCTATGTATATGCCAACATTTGAAGAAATTTCGGAATTTCTAAAAGAGAACTTAGAAGAAGAGGATCTTTTATTAACTTGTGGTGCAGGCCCAGTAAATAAAGTTGGAGAAGCTCTTTTATAAGTGAAAAGATATTAATAAAAATGCAAGAGCATAGAATAAATTATTCTATGCTCTTTTTATTTTGGATAAAATAAGTAGTAATAGTTTATTTAATAAGAGAATTCATTTAAAAAAATAGTAAGTTTTCAAAAAAAGGATATTTTATCTAAAAATTATGAATAATGAGAAAATTAATTATCGCAAAAAAAAATTGGGTAATAGCAGTTTATATATATTTTATATACTTTAATATTTATAAATATTAAGTTTTTTAAGAAGTCTATTTTTACAATTATCTTATTTCACTTTAGTAAAACATCTTGAAAATAACCTTGAAAAGTATAAGTTGCATGGCAAATGTATTACAAAGAGATTTTAGGGGTATAAAGAGTAATTGCATAATGATTTATAAAAGATATGAATTTCTATAATGATTCAAAAAAATAAAAATTGTAAAATACTTAATAATTAGATAGAAGTAAGAGCATATTTTGGAGATTTATAAAATATGAATTTTTGCTGATAATATTATATTCTTAATAAATTTAAACTATAGCTAGTTGATTTAAGAAATTTAGAGCTTGAAATTCTAAAAAAACAATTAAAGATGCGAAAAAAATATTAAAAACTGCTTGAGAGCAATTTATAAAAGTTGAGAAAGGGGTAAATATGAAGATTAAAAAAAAGTGTATAGTAATATTCGTTTCATCTGCAATGATACTGTCTATGTTTAGTTACGAAATAGCCTATTTAACTTTTGCAAAGGACACCACTGCAGTAAGTCAGGAAGAGATTATTGATCATAGAGATTACATAGGTGACCTTAGTAGTTTACCATACTCAGAAGGTGGATTAGGACTTTTCCAAGAAGAAGATAGTTACACTATAAAGCTTGGTGATACAAATATTCCTGATAATGATAAAAAAATAAATATAGAAAAATTGAGAATTTTGGAAGGAAATTTTAAAGAAGGGTCTGATAAAATATTAAAAATAGATGAAGGCGTCCTTTTGCCAGATTTATCAGAAGCGATATTTAAGGGTTATAAATGTGATATAGAAATTGCAGATACTATAGATACATCAAATGTTATAAGTATGAAGGAATTATTTATGGATATAGAAAAGGCAAATCCAGATGTTAGTAGTTGGGATGTATCAAATGTGCAAAATTTTTATATGATGTTTGAAAGTGCAAAAGAAGCAAATCCAGATGTAAGTAATTGGAACACATCTAGAGCATCTAGTATGTACAGGATGTTTAGGGATACAGAAAAAGCAAATCCAGATGTTAGTGATTGGAATGTATCAAATGTGAGTAATATGTATGCTATGTTCTGTGGTGCAAAGCTAGCAAATCCAGATGTAAGTAAGTGGGAAACAAATAAGCTTAGATATTCAAACGCTATGTTTAGAAATGCAAAAAATGCAAATCCTGATGTAAGCAACTGGATTACGTCAGAAGTAGTTAATATAGATGTAATGTTTGAAGGTGCAGAAGTAGCAAGTCCAGATGTAAGTAAGTGGAATACTTCAAAAGTAACAAGTATAGACTCAATGTTTGAAGGAGCAGAAGTAGCAAGTCCAGAAGTAGCTGAGTGGGATACTTCAAAAGTAACAAATATGAGTTCAATGTTTTCCAAAAACAATATAGCAAATCCAAATGTTTCAAATTGGAATGTAGAAAAAGTTGAACAAATGTATGCTATGTTTAGAGATACAGAAAAGTCAGATCCAGATGTAAGTAAGTGGAAAACAAATAGCTTAAAAAATACAAGTCTTATGTTCAATGAAACAAAAATGGCAAATCCAGATGTGAGTAATTGGAATATGTCTAAAGTAGAAGATATGTATGGAATGTTTAGAGATACAGAAAAGGCAGACCCTGACGTAAGTAAGTGGGATACTTCAAGTGCTGAAAATATGGAATCAATGTTTTGTGGGGCAAAACTAGCGAATCCAGATGTAAGTAAGTGGAACACATCTAAAGTTAAAAGCATGAAGGCTATGTTTAAAAATTCAAAACTAGCAAATCCAGATGTAAGTGATTGGGATACAGTAAAAGTTGAGGATATGGAAAGAATGTTTGAAAATGCTGAGAATGCTAAGCCTGACGTTTCAAAATGGAGCGTTAAAAATCTTTCTAATGCAGAGTTGATTTTCTCTGGAACTGCTGCGAAAGAATTGGATATTAGAAATATGAGATCACTAAATGGTATTAGTGAAGGGAAGAGGACTATCTATAATAATAAAAACTTAGAGAAAATAGTATTTAGTTATGAGGAGGAAAATAAGAACTATTTCCCTTTGGAGTCTATATATATGAATGCTGCTAACTATAAATTATATAAAATAGTAGATGAGGAAGCTTATAATAAGAATAGTGATAAAGGCAAGCTTAAAATAAAAGAATTTTCATTAGCTTTGGAGAAAAATGCTTCAGCCGAAAGTAATATTTCTATAGCTAGTAAGATTAATGAAGCAGTTGAGAATGAACTAGAAAATTCAACAGATAGGAAAGTATCCTTTGAAATCAAGTTAGATGAGAGTGGTACTGAAAATGGTGGAAACGGCGGAAATGGCGGAGGTACAACTTCTAAAAACTATGCTATTTTAGCAAGTGGAGATAATTACACAGATGCCTTGGTATCATCGGTATTGGCAAATGAAAAGAAAGGACCAATAATTTTAACAGAGAAAAATAAAATATCGAAAGAGACTTTAAGAGAGATTGATAGACTTGCTCTAGATGAATTAATTGTAGTTGGTGGTGAAGAATCAATATCAAAGAATATATTTGAAGGATTGAAAAATAAAGACTACACTGTTAGAAGAATATCGGGTCAAAATAGATATGAAACTGCAAAAAAGATAGGACAAGAAGTAAGACTTACTAGCAAAAATACGGATCTTGCAATATTAGTAGATGGAAGAAACTTTCCTGATGCAATATCAGTATCTGATCTAGCAAGTGAGAGAAGAGTTCCAATACTCCTTACTGAGGCAGACTTATTAAACAAAGAAACAAAAGAAGCCCTGAGAGATTGGAATATAAAAAAACTGACTATTGCTGGAGCGGAAAAGTCAGTATCTAAAAACATTGAAGAAAAATTAAAAGCAAGTATAAAAGATGTAGATAGAATTGCTGGAAAAGATAGATATGAAACTTCTTATTTAGTAGCTAAAGAGTTAAGAAGTAAGATAGATAATAAAAATAATATGATTTTGGTAGATGGAAGAAATTTTCCGGATGGAATAACTGTAGCTTCTTTATTATCAAAGTACAAAAGTCCTATATTGTTGACAACAGGGGATAAGATTCATCCAAGAGTGGCCAAGGCTATTAATGACTGGAGTATAGAAAATATACTTATAACAGGAGGGTATAAATCTGTGTAAAAAGATATAGAAGATGGGCTAAATGTTGAGAAAATTTATAGAGTATCAGGTAATAATAGATACAATACAGCTATAGAAATATCAAAAAAATATACAAATTCAATAAAACTAGACAATAAATAGTTAAATATATTGAAAAAACAGTTGAAGTTTATATGAAAATTTGGTAACATTTAGAGAGTGCACATGAGTGGCATTTTAAAGCATTAATTTATAGTGGTGTATTAGACTATAAATTTTAAGTGTTTAATGTACAGCTCTTTGTACATTAAACATTGTAACAAGGTTATTGTTAGGTTAGGAGGAAGAAAAATGCAATTAAACATTACAACTGACTATGCAATTAGAATAGTTTTATACCTATCCACTAACATGGATGAATTTGTAAGCACCAAAGAGTTATCGGATAATTTGAGTATTTCTAGAGCTTATGTAACAAAAATAGTAAAAATCTTAGAAAAAAATAATTTGGTTACTATTATGAGAGGTAATAAGGGCGGAGTTGCTCTTAAAAAAGAACCAAGCAAGATAAGTATTTTAGAAGTGATAAGTATTATGGAATCTACAATAAAGATAAACAGATGTTTAGAGGAAGATAAATATTGCTCTGCTGATAGATCTGATTATTGTAAGGTAAATAAGATGTATTTAAAGATTCAAAAACAGCTAGAAGAAGAACTTTCTAGTACTACAGTAGATACTTTGATTTAATTAAGGTGAGTAAAGTAAAAACAATATGATATACAGTACTCAAAAAGAGTATTATAAATAGGAAATTACAATGTTAAAAATGAGTTCAGGTGATAACAATTATTGCTAACAAGACCGCAGAAAATTAATAGTTTTCTGTGGTCTTTATTTTATAACTAATAATAAGTTTGATTTATAGGAATATAATCCCAAAAAAGTGATATAATACGATTATATATACATAAATATATGCAAAATCGTTTTAATTTAATGAATAAGGTAACTATCTTACTATAAGCTATCTAATAAGTTAGATATGGTGATTAAATAAAATTATACAATAAATAATATTTTTATAGTTTTTATAATATATATATTTCTTTATGTATATATATTATGTATATATCTTTTATGAACTCTTAAGATGATTCAAGGGTAAAGGAATAAAAAAGAATTTTATTATTAAATAGTAGTTGAAAGCCACTGATATAAAAAATATTTAAATCAAGTTAAAATAACTTTAAAAAATTTATAGACTTAAATAGAGTGAAGAAAATATATAACAATAGAAATAAATGTAGATATTTCTTAAAATGATTCAAAAGTAAAGGAATAAAAAAGAATTTTGTTATTAAATAGTAGTTGAAAGCCACTGATATAAAAAATATATTTTTATTAATTTAATGATTAGAAAGTAAAAAAAGCATTTAGAGAAATATTATGGAGGTAAAAATGGAAAGATTAGGAAGTATTATAAAAAAAGCATTGCTGATTCTAGTAGTTGTTTTAGCCTTTTACTTGATACCGACTAGAAATTTATATGTAAAGCCGGCATATCAATATCCAAATATGCCAAATGGATGTGAGATTACATCTTTGGAAATGTTGATGAGATATAATGGTTTTGATGTGAGTAAAGAATTTTTAAATGATAATTTTTTGAAACATTCATCTATGAGTAATGCAGATCCAGATTTGGCATATATAGGTAGCCCATACGGAAAGTCTTCTGGTTATTATAGCTATGCAGCACCTATTGCAGAGGCAGCTAATAAATATTTTGAGTCAAATAATGTATCTATAAAAGCGAAGGATAAGACAGGCATGACTGTATTTGGTGTATTAAACCAAATTATATTTAAGAAGAAACCAGTTGCAGTTTGGTACACAGTAGATGATGAAAAACCAAGGTACAATGGAACATACTATACATCTCCAAGTGGTGAAAAAGAGCCTCTATACGCAAATTTACACTGTGTAGTGGTTGATGGAGTAAGTAAAGGCATGATAAGTATAGTGGATCCTGAAAAAGGAAGAAGAGAGATTAACTTCATAGAATTTACAAAATTATATATGCAGATGGGACAAAGAGCAGTTGTTATATGATATAATTAATTTTGGTAAAACGGATTTTGTTTATAAAGTCTTTCTTAAGTGAGGGACTATTAAGGTCATATATTACATTATCGAAATGATGCTAGATTATCGATATAGATTTGATTTTAAAATTAACGGAGCTGTCACTAATGAAAAATAATAGATATATTGCTTAGAAAGGCTTAGCAGTAGTAATATGAAAATAAAAAAATTTATAAAAAGTTAGTATTATTTAATAAAATAGGTTTGGGGGAATGAAAAATGAAGAAGGCTATAATACTTGCAGCTGGTAAGGGAACTAGAATGAAATCGGCTCATCCAAAGGTAGTTCATAAAGTGTGTGGAAAAGAAATGGTAAACCACGTGGTAGATGCCGCAAATGATGCAGGAGTAAATGAAACTATTGTGGTTTTAGGACACGGAATAGAGGAAGTAAAGGAAGCTGTAGGTGAAGGAGTCCAATCAGTAGTTCAAAAAGAACAACTAGGTACTGCTCATGCAGTTAAGATGGCCAATGACTATATTGATGAAAAGGATACAGTTATAGTTTTATGCGGAGATACTCCGTTAATAGAGTCAGATACTTTAAAGGATTTCTTTAAATATCATGATGAAGGCGATTTTGCAGTAACTGTTCTTAGTACATCAGTGGATGACCCAACTGGATACGGAAGAATTATAAGAGATGAAAATAGAGAGTTATTAAAAATAGTAGAACAAAAAGATGCAAGTGAAGATGAAAAATTAGTTAAGGAAATAAACTCAGGAATTTATTGTTTCAATGGTAAATTTTTAAAGGAATCATTAGAAAAAGTTGATAACAACAATGCTCAAGGAGAGTATTATCTTCCTGATACAATAGAAATTATTAGAGAGGCTTCTGGTAAGGCAGGTGCATATATGGCTGCCAGCATAGAAGAGCTAATGGGAGTAAACTCAAGAAATCAGCTATCAAATGCTGAAAGAATAATGAGAAGAAGAATAAATGAAAAGCATATGACAAATGGAGTTACTATTATAGATTCAGATGCTACATATATTGACTCAGATGTTGAAATAGGAAATGATACAATAATTTATCCAGGATGTGTACTTAGAGGAAATAGTAAAATAGGTGTTGGTTGTGAAATAGGACCACAGACAAGTATGGAAAATTCTGTAGTTGGAGATTTTACAAATGTAAAGAAGTCAGAAATGATAAATGCAAGTGTAGCAGATCATACTAATGTAGGTCCATATGCATATTTAAGACCTAAAGCAGATATAGGAAGCCATTGTAAGGTTGGGGATTTTGTAGAAGTAAAAAATGCCAAGCTAGGAGATGGATCTAAGGCATCTCACCTATCATATATAGGAGACGCTGAAGTAGGTAAAAATGTAAACATAGGATGTGGAGTAGTATTTGTTAACTATGATGGTAAAAATAAATTTAGATCAACAGTAGAAGATAATGCTTTTATAGGATCAAATTCAAATTTAGTAGCTCCAGTAACAATAAAAGAAGACGCATTTATAGCTACAGGGTCAACAATTACAGAAGATGTGCCAAGCGCTTGTCTAGCAATTGCCAGAGAAAGACAAGTTATAAAAGAGGGTTGGGTAGAAAAGAAAAGAAAGAAGGACGAAGAAAAAAGTAAATAATTTTTAAACTTACTTTAATAAATGTTTGGAAAAAATATATAATAAGCTACAATATTGTATAAATTAAATTTAAATGAAAAATGTGAAAAGATAGTTTTATAGGAAAAAATTTTAATTTACTATAAAAAATTGGATATTTAAGCACATATTGTTAAATAAAAGTTCAAAAAATATTGTATAAATTAATGTATAAAAATAAAAATTGTGATATAATAATATACGGAATGTAAAATTTTAATTATTATATAAGTCACATTATTACTTTTTAGGAGGTTTATTATGAGTTGTTACAATAGCCATAAGATGAAGCTTATTGCTGGTAACGCATCGAAGGAATTAGCTAGTAAAATAGCTGATTGTTTAGGTATAGGATTAGTCGACTGTAAGGTTGATACTTTCAGTGATGGCGAAATTGCAGTTACAATTAACGAAACTGTTAGAGGTTGCGACGTATTTGTAATTCAGTCAACAAGTAGTCCTGTAAACGATAATTTAATGGAATTATTGATACTTATAGATGCTTTAAAGAGAGCTTCAGTAGGTTCAGTTGCAGCCGTTATACCATATTACGGATATGCAAGACAGGATAGAAAGGCAAAGGCAAGAGATCCAATTACAGCGAAGTTAGTTGCTAATCTTATTGCAGCAGCAGGTGCAGATAGAGTACTTACTATGGACTTACACGCTGGTCAGATACAGGGATACTTTGATATTCCAGTAGATCACTTACTAGGCGGTAAGATTTTAGCTGATTACTTTAGAGATTTAAATATAGACGATTTAGTTGTTGTTTCTCCAGATTTAGGAAGTGTTACTAGATCTAGAAAGTTTGCTAATAATATTAACAAGGAAGTGCCTATTGCAATAATAGACAAGAGAAGACCAAAACCAAATGTTAGTGAAGTAATGAATATTATCGGTGAAGTAGAAGGAAAGAACGTTATACTACTTGACGATATGATAGATACAGCAGGTACTATAGTAAATGCAGCATCAGCTCTTAAGAAATTTGGAGCAAAGGATGTATACGCATGTTGTACACACGGTGTGCTTTCAGGTCCTGCAATAGATAGAATAGAAGCTTCTCCAATAAAGGAATTAATAGTATTAGATACTATAGAGCTTCCAGAAGAAAAGAAAATAGGAAAGATAAAGACAATGTCAGTTGCAGAGATATTCGCAGATGCAATTAACAGAATTTATACTTGTGATTCAGTAAGTAAGCTGTTCTAGTATACAGTTTATTTTTGAAATATAAAATTCATATCAACAAACAAAAAAGTTCCTATATAGGAGCTTTTTTGTTTGTTTAAATTAAAGTCGATAGTCAAGTATTATTGAAAGAGACATTTTGATTGATATTTTTCAAAAAATATTTGCTTATTTAATATAAATTGTGAAAAAAGATATAAAAAATATTATATGGAATATATTTAAAAAAGTTTAATTATAGTTAAAAAATGCAAAATAAAAAGAATTAAAGCAATATAAGTAAGGTTAAAAAAGATTAAGAGTTTAATGTCGGGAAAATGTTATCAGAATAAAAAAATAAAGTTAATATTAGTGATTGATATAATTATATTTATTATGTATAATATAATAAGGGTTTTTTGTGAAAAAAATGATTTAAAGGAAAAAGTATTTAGGAGGTATTTATGTCGTTTTTTACTAATCAATATGTTCTTTCTTTCATAAAATTTGCAATACTTGCAACTTTGGGAGAAATCATAGCTTCTAGTATAAAAAATAAGAAGCTTACTATTCCGCATTCTATTGGGGCTAGAATGATAATTTGGGGACTTCTAGGAGTTTGGATAGCATTTATGATGGGGATATTTGCAAGTTCTATGGGAGCAAAGTTAGGAATGGATGAAAATTCAACCTTCCCTATTAAGCTGGCATTTGCAGTTTTAACATCTGTTGTGATGAATACAACATTTGGACCAGTATTTATGGTTCTTCATAAGCATTCAGACACTTATCTAGACCTTAGATATAATAATAAGGGTGAAAAAGTAACTCTTAAAAATGTATGTGACAACATAGATTACTTTGCATACATAAAAAATGTTTTGATAGGTACGATTCCTACATTTTGGCTACCTGCTCATACTATTACATTCTTGCTACCAGGCGAGTTTAGAGTAATATTTGCAGCTTTGCTTTCTATTTGTTTAGGTATTATATTATCACTAAAATCATAAAATTTAACTCCAGACCAAGATTGGTTTGGAGTTTTTTTTGTGAGTATTTGAATAGGTGGAAATAGTTTTTGATAAAAAAAAGATATGGAAATAGATAAAAATTAGATATAAAAATAGTTTGAAAACTAGATAAAAGAAGTATAAAAACAGATTTAAATAAAGATAAAAAATCAGATATAAAAATAGTTTAGAAAATATATAAAATAAGTATAAAGGCAAATTTAAAAAGATAAAATAAGTACAAAAACAGATTCAAATAAAGATAAAATAAGTAAAAAACAAATTTAAAGTATATTTGAAAGTGGATTAAGGGTAGTCATATTCTATAAATATAAAAAATAGATATTAAATAGATATAATATTATCGATTTTTCTTTTAAAAGATCTTAAAAATTGTTATAAAAAATATTTTTTGACTATATTAATATAAAGAAGTATTAATCTATTTTAAAATATATTTTTCCACGATTCTTTATTTATTTTAAAATATGTTTTGCCACTATAGGACAAAATATATTTGCGACTAAGAGTAGATAAGCTATTTAAGTAAATATTTGATAGGTTTTTTATATTGATACTTGATATGGATATTTAATCGATTTTTATATGGATATTTGATAGATATAGAATATGAGGTGTTAGCAAGCTGAAAGTTTTTTATAAAATAAGAGGCTTTAAAAGGTTTCTATAAATAAGAAGGTTTTATAAGTGTACTTGCTATGTGTTTCTAGAAAGTTAACAGATATATAAAGTCAGCACATATAGGAAATAATTGTATAGAAGGAGTGTATTTAGAAGATGGCTATAATAAAAAAAGTAATAGACGAGTATGAGGACTTAGATTTTTCAGATATACATATTAGAGAAGGTAAAAAGCTTGCTTTTAGATATAAGGGTAAAATAATCTATACAAAATATGTTATTGATATTTTTGATATTGAAGAATTTTTAAATTCTATAAATCAGGAAACTTTATTAAATAGATTAGACAGTAAAAAAGAAATTGATTTTGCATTTGAGCATAGAGATTTTAGGTATAGGGGAAATATATTTTTATATAGAAAAAGGCTAGGAATTACTATTAGAAAGATTTCAATGAAGATAAAGTCAGTGCAGGAGTTGGGCTTACCAGAAAGTTTGTTGGATGTGACGAAATATTCAAGTGGAATAGTATTTATTACAGGTCCTACTGGATCGGGCAAAACCAGAAGTTTGGCGGCTTTGATTGAGTATATAAATTTAAACTATAATAAGCATATAATAACAATAGAAGATCCGATAGAATATATTTTTGAAAGTAAATCTTCTTTAATTACTCAAAGAGAGATAAGTTTGGACAGTCATAGCTTTTCTACTGCTCTCAAGTCAGCGCTTAGGCAAGATCCAGATATTATAATTGTTGGGGAAGTAAGAGATGAAGAGACGATTAAAATGGCTATTAGAGCAGCGGAAACTGGGCATTTATGCTTTTGTACACTACATACACTAGGGGCTGCAGCTACTGTAGAAAGAATAATTGCAATGTTTCCTTCTGATGAAAAAGAAAAGGTAAAGTATGAATTGAGCCTTGTTTTAAGGGCAATTGTATCGCAAAGTTTAATACTAATTGATGGTGAACTTTCACCGATAACAGAACTTCTAATAGTAGATAAATCTGTCTGCAATATGATAAAGGAAAATAAAAGCAATCAAATTTCTAATTATATAGAGACAAATCTCTCAAAGGGTATGCTATCTATGGATAGAGAATTAATAAAATTATATGAAAAAAAGAAAATTAGTAAAGATCAGCTAGAGTCTAACTGTATTGATTCAGATAGAATTAGAGATATTTTAAGCTCTGAAAATTCTTTATTTAAAGCAAAAGCTATATATTAAAATTATAAGTAAAAAGAAAATATATTTAAAGAGGAGTAGCTATTTATGTATGCTTATTTTTTATTTCTAGCATTATTTGAAGTTATTATTGTAAATATAGTCTTAGATAATAGAGGTATAGAGTTGAATAATATGGAAAAGCTAGCTGTTTTTCTAGTAATATCAATTATGATTCAATATTGTATAGTTGTTTGTATGGACTTTTACTATTTGCTTAGGATTATATTTTCTATACCTATATTATTTATTGTTTCTTATACAGACACAAAATTCAGATTGGTGTTTGATGAAGACCTAATCTGTGGTATTATAGTACAGGTAGGGATAGTATTAACATTTATAATAATAGACATAGTTTATATAAAGAAGTACTCTCCAATAGGGTTGAATTGCACTTTTACAGAAAAGATAGCAAGTTTATATGGAAAAATTGAAAAGGGCATATTTAATAAGGGAGAATTAGGGATTTATTTTAATCATCTAAGCTACCTATTTGAAGATATAAAAAGAAATATATATGGATCTATAGCTTTGTTTCTAGTGTCTTATGTGATAGCCAAGAGTACAGAGGCAATGGGGATGGGAGATGTTTTATACTTTTCCTTTATAGCAAGCTTTACTGATGTATCTATTTCATTTTTTATATTTTTTGCATCATTTATATTTTCTGGATTGTATTGTATATTCTTGAGAATCTTTGATAAGAAGAGTTTTTTTAACGGTTTGATTTCATTCACTCCGTTTATTTCTGTTGGATTTTTGATTTCTTTATGTCTATAAACATTGTTATATAATTAAATTGTGGAACTTTAATAATTCGAGCATAAAAAATAAATATATAGATTTTAAGCTTAATGGGATGACTTAAAAAATAGTATTGAGATAGATTTTTTAGAAAATTTAGGGCTATTATTAAAAAAATGAGCCAAAGTATAGATAAATAGGAGTTAAAGACTATTAAATAGATTATTTGGGTATATAGCTTAGTAGAGCTTAGGATCTTTTGAAGATCTATTTAATAATAAATCCTATATTATTGTAGTGATTGAATATTAATATTTGGATTTATAAATTTATTTTTTATTAATGAAGTTTCTTATAAATATAAGGTATTTATTGAATAAATATCTCTTTTTTGATTATAAAATTGATATTATCTGAATTTAAAAAATAATTTAGGAAGGGTTAAGATAAAATGTATATAATAGTAGGACTAGGAAATCCTGGTAAAAAATTTGAACATACTAGACATAATGCTGGTTTTGATGCGATAGATAGATTGGCGGACAAGCACGGTATAAAAATAGATAAGTTAAAGCACAAAGCTTTAATTGGAGAAGGAAGAATCAACTCAGAAAAGGTTGTTTTGGTAAAGCCTCAAACATATATGAATTTAAGTGGTGAGTCTATAGTGAGTGTATGTCAGTTCTTTAAGCCAGAATATGATCATTTAATAGTTATGTATGATGATATAGACTTAGATGTTGGAAAGTTAAGAATAAGGAAAAAGGGTAGCGCAGGCTCTCACAATGGAATGAAATCAATAATAAAGAGCATATCTACACAAGAATTTCCAAGGATTAGAATAGGGGTGTCAAAGCCTGCTGAAGGGTGGGATTTGGCGGATTTTGTATTGTCAAAACTATCTAAAGAAGATTCAAAGGCATTTGATGAGAGTTTGGATAGAGCGGTATTGACAGTAGAAGAGATTATAAGCTCAGGTATTGAGCCAGCTATGAACAAATATAATGGTTAAGGTATGGTGTGATTAAAATGGAAGATGTATTAATTAGTTCTTTAAAAAATAGCTTAGAATACACGAACATGATAGAATCACTCTCGAAAAAAGAGGGTAATATTCAAATTAATGGTCTTCTTCCAGCAAGTAAAGTCAATATTGCATATTCTATTTACAAAAATACATCTAGACAGATGCTATACGTTGCAAATACAGAATATGAGGCAAAAAAAATATATGAAGAGTTGTCTGTATACATGAAAAGCAAGGTAGAGTTTCTTGGTACAAATGAACTCCTTTTTTATAGTTTAGATGCTAGGGACAGAAAATTAGATGCTAGAAGACTGAAGACATATTTTAAGTTGTTTAAGAAAGAAAAAATAATCTTGGTAACATATACAGATGTACTTGCAAAAAAATATGTGCCAAAAAGCATTATTATGGATAATGTATTTAATTTAAAAGTTGGACAGACGGTTGATATAGAGAGCTTATCAAAAAGTTTGGTCCATCTAGGTTATCAAAGAGTGAGCAAGGTTGAAGGGTTTGGGCAATTTAGTGTAAGAGGTGGTATAGTAGATATATTTACTCTCTTATATGATTATCCTATCAGACTTGAATTTTTTGACGATGAAATTGATTCAATAAGAGAATTTGATGTTTATACACAGAAGTCCGTAGATAAAATGAAGAAGGTAACAATTACTCCTTCAAGAGACTTTATATATCCAGAAGATGTAAGTGTAGGAGTTGAAAAGATTAAATCAGAAACAAGTGACTCCACAGATTTGGATATAATGAGAAATATAGAAAAGATAGAAAGAAAAGAATATTTTGATGGACTTGAAAACTATATAGAATATTTATACGATGGAAAGTATGAGAGTTTAATAGAATATCTAAGTGATGACGCAGTAGTATTTGTAGATGATATTGCTCATGGCAAGGAAAGATATAAGAATTTATCCTCAGAATTTAAAGATAACTACACTCTAAATTTAGAGAGAGGTTTGGCTTTAAAAACTCAGGGTAATTTATTATTTTCAATGTATGATATTGTATATAGATTGAAAAATAGAAAAGCAATCTTTAATTCGCTTTTACCAAAAATAGTCAATGATGTGGACATTAAAGAGCAGTTCACTTTAAATAGTAGAGATATCCCTGGCTATAAGGGAAGGCTAGATCTATTTATTGAAGAAATAAAAAGACTAAGACACATAGGATATAAGATAGTTATTGCGACTGCTACAACAGAAAGAGCAAAGAAGATTCACAATTTATTGTCTGAAAATGGAATTGAAAGTATATATTCAATTAAAAGAGATCTAGAAATAAAGACATCTCAGATTGTTGTTACATCTGCAAATATTAGTCAAGGATTTATGTATCCAGATATTAAGTTTCAGATAATAACAGATAAAGAGATGGTGGGCTCCAACAAAATAGGAGTTAAGAAAAAGAAAAAGAAGAAGAAAAATAACTCGACAAAAATTGACTCTTTCATAGAGTTAAATGTAGGGGACTATGTTGTTCATGAAAACAGTGGTATTGGTAAATATACAGGTATAGAGCAAATTAGTGTTGCTGGAATAAAAAAGGATTACTTGAAGGTAGTTTATCAGGGTGGGGATAGCCTATATGTTCCAATAGACCAGATGGACAAAGTTCAAAAGTATATCGGTGGCGATGTAGAAAAGGTAAGACTCAATAAGCTTGGTGGAAGTGAATGGTCAAAAGCAAAAAGAAAAGTTAAAAAAGAAATTGACGATATGACCAAGGAACTTATAGACTTATACGCAAAACGTGAAAGTAGAAAGGGATATAAGTTTTCTAAAGACACTGTTTGGCAAAAAGAGTTTGAAGATAGATTTCCATACCAAGAAACAGAGGATCAGTTAAAAGCAATAAAAGAAACCAAAAAAGATATGGAATCTGCTAAGGTAATGGATAGGCTGGTATGTGGTGATGTTGGTTATGGAAAAACAGAGGTAGCTATTAGAGCAATTTTTAAGGCTGTAACAGATGGAAAGCAAGTAGCTGTTTTAGTTCCGACTACAATACTTGCACAACAACACTACAATACATTTACCGAGAGATTCGATGGATATCCTATAAGGGTTGAAGTTTTAAGTAGATTTAGAACAGCAAAGCAACAAAAAGAAATTATTGAAGATGCTAAAAAAGGTCTAGTAGACGTTTTGATAGGTACCCACCGTATAGTATCTAAGGATATAGATATGCCAAAGCTGGGTCTTGTTGTAGTAGATGAAGAGCAGCGTTTTGGGGTAAAGCACAAAGAATCCCTGAAACAGATAAAGGCAAATGTTGATGTCTTGACCCTATCAGCTACTCCGATACCTAGAACTTTACATATGTCTTTGAGTGGAATAAGAGATATGAGTATTATAGAAGAGCCACCGCTGGAAAGGTACCCTGTAATGACCTATGTTATAGAGGCAAAAGACAGTATAATACAAGATGAAATTCATAGAGAATTAGCAAGAGGTGGTCAGGTATTCTTTGTTTATAATAGAGTAGAAGGTATAGAAGAGATGGCATCTAGAATAAGAAGGCTAGTACCAGATGCAAGGATTGGTGTAGCACACGGTAGAATGTCTTCTAAGGAACTAGAAAATACTGTCCTTTCATTTCTATCAAAAGAGTTTGACGTCTTAGTTTGTACAACTATTATTGAGACAGGAATGGATATAGCCAATGCAAATACTATGATTATATATGATGCAGATAAGATGGGACTAGCCCAGTTATATCAGCTAAGAGGTCGTGTAGGAAGAAGCTCTAAACAAGGCTATGCATATCTTATGTATGAAAGAAATAAGGTATTAAGTGAAGTTGCAGAAAAGAGGCTAAAGTCTATAAAGGAATTTACAGAGTTTGGATCAGGATTTAAAATTGCAATGAGGGACCTTGAAATAAGAGGAGCAGGAGATGTCCTAGGTGCTCAACAACATGGTCATATGGCGATAATTGGTTATGAATTATACGTTAAGATGTTAAATGAAGCTATCTCTAAGATAAAGGGTGAGGAAATAGTAGAAGACATAGATGTTGAAATAGAATTAACTGTCAACGCCTATATACCTTCTAGCTATATTCAAGATGAAATTATCAAGTTAGAAATGTACAAAAAAATAGCAACAATTGATAATAAGGAAGATATGTATGAAATGCAAGAAGAGTTGGAGGATAGATTCTCTGACATTCCAAAAGAGACACAAACATTATTAAATATTGCTTACATTAAATCTCTATGTAAGAGACTAAAGATAGATAAGGTAAAACAAACTGGTCAAACTATTGATCTAATGCCTTTTACAAAATATGAATCAAAAGAGGCTAGTGGATATGATATAGTGATGGAACTAGTAAATATGTTGGAAGGTTTCTGTAAGAGACAGAAAACAAAAAATCAAAATTAGGAGGAAAAAATTTTGAAGAAACTATTGGCTATTTTGTTAGCCTGCGTAGTAGGTGTATCAGCAGTAGGATGTACTGGAAATAATGCAGTAGCTACAGTAGATGGAAAAGAAATTACAACTAAGGAATTTGAAGAACAGCTAAAATTTAGCAAGTGGATAACTGAGCTTCAGTATGGTGATGATATCTGGGGAACTATGAAAAAGCAAGATCCTAAGTACCAAGAAACTATAAAAAATCAAGTTATGGACTCGCTTGTTCAGAGTCAGATATTTTTACAGTATGCAGAAAAAAATAATATTAAGCCAGATCAAAAGCAATTAGAAGATTTTAAGGCTCAAAACAAAAAGATGTTTGAAGATGCTAAGGCAAAAGAATCATTTGCTAAAAGTGGTTTAGATGAAAAGTTTATGGATAACTATGCTAAGCAGGCTGCTACAATAACAGGCGTTGTAAAATTTATTGAAAAGAAATCAACACCAGATGAAAAGAAACTGAAGAAGTACTATGATGAAAACAGTGAAAAAATAGATGCTTCACACATTCTTTTAGTAACTACAGATGAAAAAACTGGTAAAACATATCCAGATGAGAAAAAAGCTGAAATAAAGAAAAAGGCTGATGAAGTATATGAAAAGGCCAAAAGTGGTGAAGATTTTGCTAAGTTAGCAAAGGAATATTCACAGGATCCAGGATCAAAGGAATCTGGTGGTTCTCTAGGTGAGTTTTCTAAGGGTTCTATGGTAGAAGAATTTGAAAAGGTTGCTTTTTCAATGAAAGAAGGAGAAATATCTCAACCAGTCGAAACACAATTTGGATATCATATAATCAAGGTAAATAAAAAAATTAAGCTAGATTATGATAAGGTTAAGGCTGAAATGAAGCAAGAATTAACTCAGAAAAACAGTCAAGAAATGATATCAAAGATTCAAGATACAGCAAAGGTTGAAAAGTTTGAGGATAAAATAAAGGAAGTCCCATTCGGTTCAACAGGAGCAGAAAAGAAGGATACAAATAAAGCTGAAGAAAAGAAAGATACAAAGAAAACTGAAGAAAAGAAAGATACAAAGAAAATTGAAGAAAAGAAATAACTAAAAAAAGAAAAGGCTAGCATGGTTTAACTATGTTGGCCTTTTTATAGTTGGACGATTAATTGCTGTATTGATATATTAAAATAGCCTGAAATATGCGATTTTGGGGGATAAAATAGCATTTATATGGTATAATATCTATTGTGAATTTGAAGTTAAAATTTAATAGGAGGACAAAATGGAGATAAGTAATAAAAAGAATTCCTTTTTGATGGGTACCTTGATTTTAGGTGCTGCTGGGATTATTATAAAGATTTTAGGTGCTATATTTAGAATACCTTTGGGATATTTTATAGGTGCGGAAGGTATGGGATATTATCAGACGGCCTATCCAGTATATGCTCTATTTCTTACTCTGGCTACGGCAGGATTTCCAACGGCTATAGCTAAGCTTGTTTCTGAGCAAGCAGCCCTAGGTAATCATAAGGGAGCAAATGAAATATTTAAGGTGACTCACTTAATGTTATTTATAACAGGACTTGTGATGTTTCTAATTTTATTTTTTGGAGCTGACTATATAGTAACTAATATTCAGCACAATCCAAATGCAGTTACAGCTATGAGGGCAATTGCTCCAGCACTTTTGATAGTACCTTCGATGTCCGCTTATAGAGGATATTATCAAGGATATCAGCAGATGAGTAGGATAGCCATATCTCAAGTAATCGAACAGGTTTTTAGAGTATTCTTGGGGCTCATATTAGCTTATATGCTAATGGCACAGTTTGGACCTAAGCTAGGTGCTGCGGGTGGTATATCAGGAGCTACTATAGGAGCATTTACGTCATTTTTATTCTTGGTAATGGTATATATGAAAGACGCCAAAAAAAGAAAAGTAATGATGGAAGAAAGTGTGGGATATGTTAAACAGAAGACATCTTCTATAGTAAAGACAATTATTAAGGTTGTAATTCCAATAAGTATAGGAGCATGTGTTATGCCTCTAGTTAATGTTGTTGATACAGTTATAGTGATATCTAGACTTGAAGTAGCGGGCTATTCTAATATGGCTGCAAACTCTATGTTGGGTCAGCTTACAGGAATGTCAATGCCTATAATAGTTATGCCTATGATATTTACTACAGCTATTGGCATGAGTCTTGTACCAGCAATATCAGCATCATATACGCTTAAAAAGTTTAATGAAGCAAGGCACAATGCAAAGTTAGCGTTTAAGATTACTCTACTTTTGGTATTACCATGTGCATTTGGTTTGGCAGCTTTATCGCAACCAATAATGGGTCTATTATATCCAAAGCAACCTGCAGAAGTTTTGGGGCTTATGTTGTTTACCCTTGCACCAGGATGTATTTTCCTAGGTCTTTTATATACTTTTAATGGTATATTACAGGGTATGGGAAAGCCAATGATACCAGTATATGCTCTACTTTGTGGAATAGCAGGAAAGATAGTTATAAGTTACACTCTTACAGCTATGCCAGCATTCAATATATTAGGTTCTGCAATAGGTACAGTAATTTCTTATATGATAGCGGCCATAATTGAATATATATATATTAAAAAAGCACTAGATATAGAGTTTGATAAAATGCAGTTCTTTATCAAGCCTTTACTAACAGTAATGGTTATGTTTATAGGAGCAAGATATTCTTATGTAGGATTGAGTATGTTTATAAATCCTAAAATTGCTACTTTAATATCTATAGCTATTGGTGGTGTAATATATATAGTAGTACTACTCGCTTCTGGTGGCATCTCACAAGATGAAATATTGGCAATGCCTAAGGGTAAGAAAATATTGAGTAAGTTAAAAAAGATGAAGTTAGTAAGATAGACTTAGATTGACAAAGTAAATATTGATCTTTTAAAATAATATAAAAAATTTGTATTATTTTGAGATTATATTTATGGCTTTTAGCAATTTACATAGAAAATAATAAAAAAATATAGGGATTGTGCAGTATCTTGTACGATCCCTACTTTTATTTTAATAGTTAAGTATTAATTAAAGGAGGTATATTATGATAACAATAGTTGGGCTTGGTGCAGGAGATATCTCTCAGATAAGCTTTAGTGCAATGGAAGAATTAAAAAAGTCTAAAAATATCTATATGAGGACAGAAAATCACCCGATATTAGAGAAATTGGATATTGAATATGAAAGTTTTGACTCCTACTATGAAGATGGAGAAAACTTTGAAGCAGTATATGAAAAAATAGCAAAAAAAATAATTGATATTGGACGAGAAAATGATATAATATATGCTGTCCCTGGACATCCTAGAGTAGCTGAGAGTACAGTTGTACTGATAGAAGAGTATGCAAAAGAAGAGGATATAGAAGTAGATGTAATAGCCTCTATGAGCTTTATAGATGCTATGTATAATTATCTTAAGTTTGATCCATCTGAAGGATTTAGGCTTTTAGATGCATTTGATGTAAGGCTAAGAGATTTGGATTGTGGATCAAATATTATTATTACGCAAGTATATGATAGATTTATAGCTTCAAATATTAAGATTAAACTTATGGAATACTATGAAGATGATCAAGATATATATTTAGTTAGATCAGCAGGTATCAAGGGTCAAGAGTTCAAGGAAAAAATGAGCTTAAGTGAACTGGATAGAGATAAAAATCAATTTGATCATTTGACAAGCCTTTTTATAGAGAAATCTAATAAAAAAAGATTCAAGGATATTTTTGATCTTAAGGATTTAGTTAAAGATTTGAGACAAGAAGATATGAAAATAAAATCACTTGGATATGTTGATATTGCAGAAAAATTGGGTATTGACTCTAAAGCGTTAATGTCTTCTGTTGAAAATGATAATATAGAAGAAATGATAGAGTCCTTAGGGAAGGTGCTATATGATCTTGTGTTGCATTCTCAGATAGGAATAGAAGAAGGTTACTTTGATTTTGAAGAGGTCTGTGATAGCGTATGCATTAGTTTAAGTGATAGATAAATATCTATATACAATAATAAAATTGAGAAAAAACATTGAAAAATAGCCAAAACTTATGTATAATAAACTTGTCAACTAGAAAGAATTGTAGATATTTAAGTTGTAAAAATAAGAAAAACATTACGGGAGGTAATTATTGTGAATAAGGCAGAATTAGTTGCAAAGATGGCAGAAAAGAGTAATTTAACAAAGAAGGAAAGTGAATTAGCTCTAAATGCTTTTATGAAGGTTGTTGAAGAAACTCTAGTTTCTGGTGAAAAGGTACAGTTAGTAGGTTTCGGAACATTTGAAACAAGAGAAAGAGCTGCTAGATCTGGAAGAAACCCTAGAAAGCCTGATCAAGTAATAGAAATACCAGCTTCAAAGGCTCCAGTATTCAAGGCAGGTAAGGGTCTTAAAGAATTAGTAAACAAGTAAAAATTACTTTTTTAAAAAGTATTTAAAACTTTTTATATTTGATTTAGAAATAGTATTGTAAAAGATTTTCCTTTTCAATACTATTTTTTATTTCTTTATAATGATATTTTTCGATAAAATATATGACTTTTCTACTTTGTGGGAATATACTTATTTGGGAAATTTATAAAAAATAAAAAAATACTAGATTTTATAGAATCTTGGGTTTATATTAAGAAATCTATGATAAAATAGTAATAAAAATAGAGTGAAAGTATAAAAAAAGTATAATGCTAGTTTATAATATTTATTAAAAATAGATAATGATATTTATATCTATGAATGTGTTATAATTAATGCATATGTATTTTAGTTAAAGGAGAGCCATGAGATTAGATAAGTATTTGAAAGTTTCGAGAATTATAAAAAGAAGAACTGTTGCTAAGGAAGCTTGTGAAAAAGGAATGGTTCAGATAAATGATAAAGTAGCCAAATCATCATCTGAAGTGAAGGTAGGGGATATTCTTACGCTGACTTTTGGTGAAAAAGTGGTAAAGTATAGAATAACAGAAATAAGGGAACATGTTTTAAAAAATGATGCAAAAGAACTATATGAATCAATATAGCAGGTAAACTTGTGAAGGTGGGCTATAAAATGAGATACGCTACAATAGATATAGGAACAAATTCCATGAGATTATTATTATCTGAAGTAAGAGATAATACTTTCTTGGAAAGGAAAAAATATGTAAACACAACTAGGTTGGGTCAAGGTATAGATAAGTCAGGTTTTATAAGTGAAGATTCGATAAAAAATAATATCGAGTCTTTAAAAGAGTTTGTAGATTTATCTAGAGAATATGCTTGTGAAAAAATTTTATGTATGGGAACTGCTGCCTTAAGAAATGCAAAAAATAGAGATGTTTTTATTAAAGAGGCAAAGTTAAAACTTGATGTTGATGTAGATGTAATTTCAGGTGAAGAAGAAGCACTGCTGGGTTATACTGGAGTGATAGGTGGAATTAAGATAGAAGATGAGGCAATTTTGATAATAGATATTGGAGGCGGATCTACTGAATTTATATTAGGAGATCAATCTGAAATATTTTATAGAAAAAGTATTGACCTAGGAGCCTTATCTCTTAGTGAAAGATTTTTTACAAGTATGCCTGAGAGCGAGCAAGAGTTAGATAAAGCGAAAACTCATATAGAAAGAAATGTTTTTTCTATAGTTAGTGATTTAAAACAAATATTTGAAAGTGATAAATTATCGGAAAAATTTGATTTTAAGCAACTTAAGCTTATAGGAATAGGTGGTACGATTACATCTGTTTCAGCAATTAATCAAAATCTAGAAGTATATTCTATGGAAAAAGTTCACTCAAGTGTCGTCAAATATTCTGAGCTAAAAAATCAAATCGAAAATATAAAATCTATGAACTTGAATCAGAGAAGAGAAATAGCTGCTTTACAGAAAAAAAGAGCAGAAATTATTTTATCAGGAGAGCTTATATTAGAATCCATAATGAGAAGTCTAAATATGAAGTTTATAGAGATTAGCGAATTTGATAATCTTGAGGGATTAGTATTAAAAAATATTCAAAGTAAAAACATATAAAAGCAATCTAAATCTTATTTTGAAAGAATCTTTTATATTAAAAATAATAATTGAAAAGGATGGGGGTTAAATTTTATGATAAGTAAAGTTAAAAAAGCCGTTATACCAGCGGCAGGATTGGGAACTAGGTTTCTTCCAGCTACAAAGGCACAGCCAAAGGAAATGCTCCCTATTGTTGATAAGCCAACTCTACAATATATAATTGAAGAGGCTGTAGCATCAGGTGTTGAAGAAATATTAATAATTACAGGAAGAAATAAAAAGTCTATAGAAGACCATTTTGATAAGTCTGTTGAACTTGAATTAGAACTTGAAAATAAAGGTAAAAAAGAACTTCTTGAAGTAGTAAGAAATATATCAAATATGGTAAACATTCATTATATAAGACAAAAAGAACCTAAGGGATTAGGTGATGCTATATATTGTGCGAGATACTTTATTGGAGATGAACCATTTGCCGTAATGCTTGGTGATGATATAGTCGATAATGAGGGCGGTAAACCTTGCCTTAAACAATTGATAGATGCTTATGACAAGTATAAGACTACAATTTTGGGAGTGCAGGAAGTAGAAAGAGAAAATACCAATAAATACGGTATAGTTGATGGTGTCAAGATAGAAGATGATGTTTATGATGTAAAGGCTCTAGTAGAGAAGCCAGATCCAGACAAGGCACCTTCAAATGTGGCAATACTTGGTAGATATATTATTACTCCAGAGATATTTGATATACTAGGAGATTTGCCTCCAGGGAAAAATAGTGAAATTCAACTTACAGATGCATTAGAGGAACTTAGTGAAAAAAATAAGATGTATGCCTATGTATTTGAGGGAAAAAGATATGACTTGGGAGACAAGCAGGGATTTTTACAGGCGACTGTTGATTTTGCATTAAAAAGACCAGAGCTTAAGGATGAATTTTTAAATTATATTATAAATATATGTGAAAAAAAGAAGGAAGATAGGTAATAGGATGTCAAAGAAAAAAGGCAAAACGATAAATAAGATAGTAGCAGTTTTGATAGCAATGATGTTTGCTATATCAAGCGTTGCTTTTGCAATTAGCGTAATAATGGGTAATTAAGCAACAAAGGGGGTGAATATATGAGCAGTAGAGAAAGCTATCGTGAATTATTAAGTAGAGAAAGTATAGTTGAACTTAGGATTATGGGTAAAAACTTTAATGTGAAATCAGTGACTACCTATAAAAAGGCTGATTTAATAGAACAGATATTAGATATTGTTGAGAGTAATAAAGAATATTTAAGAGAACTTGAAGAATACACAGGAGTATCTTTTACTGAAAATAAAGAGAAAGAGGACAGTCCTGAAGACAGAAAATCTTATGATAGGAAAGCTTCAGCTAGAGAAGAGGCTGAAAAGCAAAATAGCATCTCATCTAGAAAGCCATATAGGGAAAAAGATTCTTCTGTAAATGTTTTTAAACAATATAATAATCAGAAAAATAGTAGTGAAAGTAACTATAAAAATAATTCCTATGAAGGCAACAATGAGTATAGAGTGCAAAATGGCAATGAAAGAAGAAATTCTGAGACACAGTTTTCTACTCCACCTAATATGACGGAAAAAAATAAGGCAGAGGGAGTATTAGAGATACTTCCCGATGGATTTGGATTTTTGAGAGGTACAAACTATCTGTCAACAGAAAATGATATCTATGTATCTCCAAATCAGATTAGGAAGTTTGGACTTAAAACAGGGGACTTTGTAACAGGCGTTACAAAACCAGAAAATCCAAGCGAAAAATTTAAGGGTCTTATGTATATTTATTATATAAATGGAGATCACCCATCTTCTGGAAGAAATAGAAAATCATTTGAGCAACTAGTTCCTATCTATCCAAATGAGAAGCTAGTTCTGGAAACTACAGAAGATAATATTTCAACTAGAATAATAGATTTATTTTCACCTATAGGCAAGGGGCAGAGAGGATTGATTGTGGCTCCACCTAAGGTTGGTAAAACAGTTCTTTTAAAAAAAATTGCAAATAGTATATCTATAAATCACTCTAATATGAAATTGATAGTACTTTTAATAGATGAAAGACCTGAAGAAGTAACAGATATGAAGGAATCAATTGATGGCGAGGTAATATATTCCACATTTGATCAAGTATCGTCTCATCATGTAAAAGTGGCAGAGATGGTTTTAAATAGAGCTCAAAGATTAGTAGAGCACGGTGAAGATGTGGTAATACTTCTAGATAGTATTACTAGACTTGCTAGAGCTTATAATTTAACAATAAGCCCAACTGGAAGAACTTTATCTGGTGGTATAGATCCAGGAGCTCTTCATGGTCCAAAGAAATTTTTTGGTGCAGCTAGAAATATTAGAAATGGTGGGTCTCTTACTATACTAGGTACAGCTCTTGTAGATACCGGATCTAGAATGGACGATGTAATATTTGAGGAATTCAAGGGAACGGGAAATATGGAGCTTCATCTTGATAGAAAGCTAGCTGAAAAGAGAATATTCCCAGCTATAGATGTATATAAATCAGGAACTAGACGTGAGGATTTACTTTTAACTAGTGAAGAGATGGAAGTACTATATAAGCTTAGAAGAATGTTTAGTGATGAAAGCGCACAAAATGCAACAGATAAAGTTATTGAAGAGATGAAAAAAACAAGAAATAATAAAGAATTTATAGAAATAATAAAAAAAATTAATTTCATATAATACAATACTTTAAATAAATAATTTTACAATAGTATTGATAAAGCTGTTGAATTCACTTTATTATTATGATATAATAAGGGAGTTGAATTTAAGGGATTTCTAAATCCGGAATAATAAATAAAGAAAATTAGAAAGAGGTGAAATTATAATGAAGAAGGATATACAACCAAACTACAAGGAAGTTGAAGTACGTTGCGCATGTGGAAACACTTTTATGGCAGGATCAACTAAGGACGAAATAAGAATAGAAATATGTTCTGAGTGTCACCCATTCTACACTGGTAAGCAGAAGAATATCGAAAAGGGTGGTAGAATCGACAAGTTCAAGAAGAGATTCAACATGGAATAATATTTCACGTAAATCAATATTTAAATTCGAATTTACATATTACATTGAGATAGCGTACTTTGGGTACGCTATTTTTTATTTATATTTTAAATGCCATGTGTACACACGGCATTTAAAATATAATACTATTTATCAGTAAGTTTTCCAGCAACCATTCTGTCAAAACCTTGAATATCTTTTTTGCTATATATATCTGTAAATCCACATTCTTTCATCTTAAAAATAATATCTTCAGCTTGATCATGACCAGATTCAAATATTAGTATACCATCAAGTTTTAAAAATTCTCTAGAGTCTTCAATAATCTTATTATAGAAATCCATACCACTTTGTCCGCCCGATAGTGCAATCATAGGCTCGAAATTCTTTACATCACTTTCTAAGCTTTCAATGACATCTTCTTTTATATAGGGAGGATTTGATACGATAATATCAAGTTTACCCTTTAGAGGATCTAGATTTTTAGATGAAAAGAGGTCGCTTTGTATAAAAGTTATATTGTCTGCATTTAAATTTAGAGCATTTTTCTTGCTGATTGAGAGAGCTTCTTTTGAAATATCAACAGCATATAGACTGACATTATCTTTATCATTTATTAGTTTGGCAGAGCTAATTATAATAGCACCTGAACCTACACACATATCCAAAACTTTGAGATCTTTATTCTTTGGAGTAAATTTATTTATATGGTAAATTAATTCCTCTACTATAAGTTCAGTATCAGGCCTAGGAATTAAAACATTTTCATCTACATAAAAGTTAAATCCCATAAATTCTTTTTCATTAAAAATATATGCCATTGGCATTTTATTCATACGCTTTTCAAATAAATCTATAAATTTTTTAAATTGATTTTCTTCTAAAACTTTTTCATAGTTCATAATTAGTTGTATTCTATCATCGTATCCCAAAACATTAGAAAGAAGCAATTCCACATCCAATCTAGCAGTAGGGCTTGAAGTCTTTAGTTTTTCAGTGTATTCGGCGATTATATTCTTTAATTTTTTCATTTTATTCTCCTTATATATGCTATTTGAACAATTGAATAAACAATTAATAAATTCATTGTTTATTTATTAGAAAAAAGATGATTTTCATTGCTTGTTTTTAGTAAGGGCAAGTATAAAGATGTACTTATATACTGTGCTAATATATAAGTATACTATATTTTTATAAGGCAAAGTATAAAAATAATAAAAAGGCTAAATATATTAAGATTATATTTTTATAAAAAAGCAACTTAAGATTGAGAAAAGAGACGAATTAATAGTATAATAGAGTTATAGAAATACTAATAAATGTATTCAGAAAATAACAAAAATGAAGGATATTGTATACAATGGATTAAAACAATCAAATAGAGGAGTGTTATGTTTAGAAAAGAAAAGATAAATAAAGCATTTAAAATGTCAATCCCAATAGCTTTTGGCTATATCTCTTTGGGATTTATGGGGGGAGCAATGATACAAAAAAGTGGCTTCAATTTAATTGAGATACTTTTGATGTCTTGTCTAATATTTTCAGGAAGTGCAGTATTTATTGCAGCAAATATGTTATCTGCTGGAATATATCCACAAATATCAATATATTTAATTGCAACTATTATCATAAGTAATTTGAGAAATATAATGTATAGTTCTTCTCTTGTAAATAATACAAAGGATTTAAAAGGGAAGAAAAGAGTCTTATTTGCACAATTTGTCACCGATGAAACCTTTGCAATCAACAAGATATGTTATGAAAAAGATAAACAGTGGGATGGAGATTGTGCCCTATATCTCAATTTATTCGCCTGTTTATATGGACTAATCGGAAATGGTTTAGGTGGATTATTTGGCCAATTGATTGATATACCTCTTGATTTGGGCTTTTTTATGATGTCGAGTATGTTTATAATATTGACAGTACTTCAGATAGAAAAAAAGCTTGATTTCTTGATGCTATTGATATCTATTATTGTGTCATTTGCAATATTAAGTGTATATCAAGGGGGACTTGATCTAATAATAATAGCCCTAATAGTTACTAGTATTGGATATTTTATAGATAAAAGATTGGAGAGAAAGGGAAAGCTAGATTCTAAGCATAGAAAGGAGAATATTTGTGACTAATACAGTTTTAAAGATGGGAATAATATTTATATCCTTTATTGCAATGTTTGCTATGAGATATATACCCTTTGCTCTTTTAGGTGAAAAAGGGACTTCGAAGGAATTTGAGAGATTTATAAAATATATTCCAATAGGAGTTTTTGTGGCTTTAATTGTAAAAGATATATTTTTTAAAGATGGGAAAGTTTTTTTATCAACTGAAAATATAAAACTTCTGCCTATGCTTTTAGTTATAGGGATTTCTATAAAGTATAGAAATATTGGTTTATCTGTGGTCTCAGGTGGTATTTTAATAATTATAGCTATGCTTATTAAATCGAACTTTTAAAATTTTTCTGATAGCTTTAATAATATGGTTAATTTAAAACAGTATTACTGAAATTCAATTTTGCATATAGAGAAAAGATTATAAAGTAAAAGATTAAAAGAAATTTTTAAATAAGCTTAGTAGTTTTATTTATTAAAAAAAGTAAATAAAAAGTAAAAATTAAATGAAAACATTGAAATTTTAATGCTTATTTATTGTTTTAAGCAGGTATTTATGTTATAATATTTAATTGATTATGTTTAGGAACGAAAGATGAAATTACAAGAGTTTTTTTGTGATATATCGGATATTTAATTTATATAGGAAGGTGAAAATTAATGCTAAATAAGCTAAAGATTTTGGAAGATAAATATTTGGAACTGAGCGAAAAAGTTGCAGATCCAGAAATAATTAGTGATCAACCAACTTGGCAAAAGCTAATGAAAGAGACTTCTGAACTAGAACCAATTGTTATGAAGTATAAAGAATATAGAGCGGCTAGTGATTTGATTGCTGAATCAAAGGAAATACTAGAAGAAGAAAGTGATGAAGATTTAAGAGAACTAGCAAAGTTAGAGTTATCTGAAGCGGAAGCAAGTTTAAAGGAAGTAGAAAAAGAATTGAAGGTTCTACTAGTACCGAAAGACCCTAATGATGAAAAGAACGTAATAGTTGAAGTTAGAGGTGGTGCAGGTGGTGATGAGGCAGCACTATTCGCTGCAGACTTACTTAGAATGTACAGTAGGTATGCTGAAAGAAGAGGATGGAAAACAACTCTTATGAGTTCAAATGAAACAGGTGTTGGTGGATTTAAGGAAGTTTCATTTATGATAAAGGGTAAGGGCGCTTACTCAAGACTTAAATATGAATCAGGAGTACATAGAGTTCAGAGAATACCATCAACTGAATCAGGCGGTAGAATACATACATCAACAGCAACAGTTGCTGTACTTCCAGAAGTAGAAGATGTAGAAATTCAGTTGAACCCAGAAGATGTAAGAGTAGATGTATTTAGAGCTTCTGGAAATGGTGGACAGTGTGTAAACACTACTGACTCCGCTGTTAGACTAACACACGTTCCTACAGGAGAAGTAGTATCGTGTCAGGATGAAAAATCTCAGTTAAAGAACAAAGAAAAGGCTATGAAGGTTCTAAAAGCAAGGCTTTATGATAAGGCCTTATCAGAACAACAAAAGGGTATTGCAGAAGAAAGAAAGAGCCAGGTTGGTACAGGAGATAGATCAGAGAGAATAAGAACTTACAACTTCCCTCAGGGTAGAGTAAGTGATCACAGAATAAACTTGACACTATATAAGCTGGATTCATTCCTAGATGGCGATCTAGACGAAATGATAGATGCGCTAATAACAGTTGACCAGACAGAAAAGATGTCATCATTTTAATTGATTGTGTAAATTAATTTTCTAATTGAGACTCTGGCTTATAAGCCAGAGTCTTTTTTTAGGAATTTTTAGAAATTTTAAGTAACTATATACTTATAGTTGGAAGGAGGATGGGCAGTTCCTCACTGAGCATATTTGGAGAATCTGCCAAAAATTATGGAAACGATAATAAAAACTATAAATCCAAATGATATTGATATGGATATTATAGAAGAATTTGGAAAAATGTTGAGAGAGGGAAAAACAGTTATATTTCCCACTGAAACAGTATATGGCTTGGGGGCAAATGCACTAGATGAAGATGCAGCAGCAAAGATTTATACTGCAAAAGGAAGGCCAAGTGACAATCCTCTTTTAGTTCATGTCTCAGATATTTCAGAAGTAGATAATTTAGTCGAAAATGTGGATGAAAAAGCAAAACTTCTTATGGGAAAATTCTGGCCAGGTCCACTTACAATACTATTTAAGAAAAAGTCAGTGATACCAGATAGAACTAGCGGTGGATTAGATACTGTTGCTATTAGAATGCCGTCAGATGAAGTTGCAAGAAGAATAATAAAGGCAGCAGCAGTTCCTATTGCAGCTCCTTCAGCAAATATATCTGGCAAACCTTCGCCTACAAAAGCTGAACATATCATAGAGGATATGAAGGGAAGAGTAGATGCGATATTAATAGGTGGAGAGTGTAACTTTGGAGTGGAGTCAACAATTGTAGATTTATCTGGAGACTATCCTCTAGTTTTAAGACCAGGCTGTGTTACGCTTGAAATGTTAAGAGAAGTTTTAGGGAAAGTAGAGATAGATCCATCACTTATGAATAAGGATGATAATATTAAGGCCAAGGCACCTGGTATGAAATATAAGCACTATTCACCAGATGCACAGGTATATATAGTATCTGGGGATGATAGTAGTAGAATTTCAAAGATAAATGAATTAATAGATGAAAATTCAAAAAAAGGATTGAAAACAGGTGTTTTATGCATGAGTAAGAATTTAGATTCTTATAAGGCAAAGACATTTGACCTTGGCAACAATTATGAAGAGGCAGCTCATAATTTATTTGATGAGTTGATAAAGTTAGATAAAGAAGGAATAGATATTGCCTATGCAGAAAGTTTTGAAGAAAAAGGCGTAGGAGTTGCTATTATGAATAGATTAAAAAAGTCAGCAGGGTATAGAATTATAAAAGCTTAATAGAAAAATAATGCAAATTAATACAAAATATATTTAAAATTTGCAGTAACAAAGATTTTACTTTATTTTAAAAATAGATTTACTAAAAAAGCTAAAATAACATATGTTATTAAGTTTAATTTAATGTTAAAAAGGTAAGATAAAAAATAATGGAGGTAAATGTTATTATGAAAATTGCATTAGCATGTGACCATGGTGGTCTAAACTTAAAAAACGCAATTAAGAAGCATCTTGAGGAAAATAACTACAAGGTAGAAGATTTTGGAACCTATACTACAGATTCAGTAGATTATCCAGATTATGCTAAAAAAGCTGCAGATGCAGTGGCAAGTGGTCAGGCAGATTGTGGAATATTAGTATGTGGTACAGGAATAGGAATAGGAATGGCTGCAAACAAGGTTAAGGGAATAAGATGTGCAACTGTTGGAGATACTTTCTCAGCAAGAATGACAAAAGCACACAATAATGCCAATATGATAGCTCTTGGTGAAAGAGTAACAGGAATAGGTCTTGGAATTGATATAGTGGATGCATACTTAAATTCAGAGTTTGAAGCTGGCAGACATCAAAATAGAATTGACAAGATAATGGATATAGAGGCAGCTAAGTAAATAAGTAAAAAGCTTCAAGTTAGAACAATAATTATTTTATTGTTATTGAATCAATATAGGAAATTATTTATAAAAGAAATTTTTATATCGTTAAAATTTAAAAGTATAGGATAAGTCTATATATGTGATATGATTAATTTATTAAAATAATATATAGAAAATCTTAAAATACTATTGAATAATCTTAGAAAAAGAATTATAATAACCACGATATATTTTTAAAAAAGACAAATGAAAATAAAAAGAATAGATAGATAAATTTAGGAGGACACATACTATGAACAAAGTAATAATCACAGAACATCCTTTAATTCAGCATAAGTTGACATTGATGAGAATGAAAGATACAGGATCAAAAGATTTCAGAGAGCTATTAACAGAAATAACAATGTTAATGGGATATGAAGTTACAAAGGATCTACCTTTAACTGATATAGAAATAGATACACCAGTTGGAAAAACAAATTCTAAAATTTTAGCTGGTAAGAAGTTAGCAATAGTACCAATTTTAAGAGCAGGAATAGGAATGGTTGACGGATTTGTAAGTCTAATACCAGCTGCAAAAGTTGGACATATTGGCCTATATAGAGATCCAGAAACTTGTAAGCCAGTTGAATATTACTGCAAGTTACCACAGGATATAGGAGAAAGAGAAGTATTTTTAGTAGATCCAATGCTTGCTACAGGCGGTTCAGCTACAGCAGCAATTGAACTACTAAGAGAAAAGGGTGCAAAGAATATAAGACTTATAAATCTTGTTGCTGCCCCAGAAGGAATTGAAGAAGTTCATAGTAAATATCCAGACGTAGATATATATGTCGCTTCAGTTGATGAAAAACTAGACGATCATAAATATATAGTTCCAGGACTAGGTGATGCTGGGGATAGACTATTTGGCACAAAATAATTGAATTGCAGAGGTTGTATGATATACTATATCATACAGCCTCTGAATTATTATGTTACATTTTACCATTAATGCTAACTTATTTATAAATATTGATTTTCATCTTAAGAAGTGCTTTGAGCATATTAAAAGGGCTTTAGATTTTTCAAAAAGACTTTTTATTTAGAAGAATTTAAATGTTTGAAAGATATAATAGAAGAAGTTGTCTATTTGCATGTAAAATTATTGTTAGAATGATAGAATATAATTGTATTTAGTGATAAAATGTAATTCGTGTAGGAAGTTTGAAATAGTACTTTTTTAAAAAAATAAAAATTGGAGAGAGTGATCTTGAATAAAAAACAATGGTTTCAAATAGTAAAGTCTCTATCTTTACTTACACAACTTGGATTAATAGTAATAATATGCGTTTTTGGATGTACTTATGTGGGTATATACCTTGACAGAAGACTAAATACCTCACCTTTATTTGCAATTATATTCATATTGCTTGGTATAGGTAGCGCTTTTGTTAGTTTATATAGAACTCTAGAATCATATATAAAGAAAAGGAAGTGATGCCTTGGATAGCAAAATACTTAATGATATTAAAAAAATATTAATTGGAATTGGAATTTATGATTGTGTAATTATATTAATTATGTTAATCATAAAGAAATTGTCCTTTGCCACGGTCGGCGGTTTGCTGGCAGGTAGTTTGGTCTCTATTTTGGCCTTGCTAATGCTTACCAAAAACGTTGTTGATTTGGTGGATAAAGATAAAGGAAAAGCCAGTGTTGCTGCTATGTTTGGGTATATGTTAAGACTTACCCTATATGCAGTGATATTAGTATTTGCAGCAGTAAATAAAAGTATCAGCGTGTATACAGTAGCATTGGGTTTAATTAGTACAGGCTTAGTAATAAAATTACAACAGCTAGTGCTTAAAAAAATTAAGAGAAAGGAGGAATAAAATATGGATCAAGCCAGATATGTCCTTTACTTGGGGAATCTAAAGATTAGTGAAACAATAGTCGTACAGTGGGTTATAATGTTACTTTTAATTATAGCAGCCTTTATAATGACTAGAAATCTAAAGAAGGTACCAACAAGTAAGAGACAACATTTCCTTGAGTGGGCAGTGAGCTCCCTTAGGAATTTGGTAAACGAAACTATGGGTGAAACATTTACATCTAGAGTTCCTTGGATTACCTCATATATAGGAACAATAATGTTGTTCTTCTTATCTTCGAACTTGGTTGGACTTTTAGCACTTAAGTCCCCAACTACTGACTTGGATACAACAGTAGGTTGGGCATTAATAACATTCTTTATGATTTATGTAATGGGAGTAAAGTTCAATGGTCCAAAATACTTCAAATCACTTATAGAGCCAACGCCATTAATGGCCCCTCTTAATATTATAGGAGAATTAGCAAGACCTATTTCACTAAGTTTCCGTCCATTTGGTAATATACTTGGTGGAACAATAATTATGGGATTGGTCTACAGCTTATTACAATATATTTCAACTTTAATACCGCATATGAGTATCCCAGTAGGACAGTTTTTAATACCAGTCCCTCTTCATATGTATTTTGACCTTTTTGCAGGATCCCTACAGGCATTTATATTTGTAATGTTAACAATGGTATTTGTTAGTAGTGTTGTTCCAGAAGAGGAATAGTTGGAAGAACAAGTTAAAAAATGAAAGTAACGCTAGTATAGTTAAAACTATATAAATAAAAACTTTATTAAAAGAAAATAAGTAAACAGGAGGAAAACACAATGTTAGAAGGAATGAGTTTAGGAATAGCAATCGCAGGTTCAGCTATAGGTGCAGGTATTGCAGTAGCTACAGGTTTTGGTGCAGGTATCGGTCAGGGTTACGCTGCAGGTAAGGGTGCTGAAGCAGTAGGTAATCAGCCAGAAGCAAAGAGTGATATCGTATCTACAATGATACTAGGTCAGGCAGTTGCAGAGTCTTCAGCTATATATGGTCTAGTAATCGCTATATTACTTATATTCGTTAACCCTTGGATTAAGTAATCAAATCAAATGAGGTTTGAAAATACTAGAAAGGGGGAAGAACTATGGAATTTAAGCCGTTAGTTGGCTTGACACCTGAGCTTTTTATTACTTTAGCCAATACATTAGTATTGTTTTTAATATTAAGAAAACTACTTTTTAAGCCAGTTATGAAAATAATGGACGAAAGAGAAGAAGATGTTAAAAATGATATTGAACATGGTAAAAGGGCGAAGGAAGAAGGCCTAAAGTTCAAGTCAGAGTACGAAACTAAGGTAGGTACTGCCAGAAGTGAAGGTCAGCAGATAGTTGAGATGGCAAAGAGAAGAGCAGAAGAAAAATCTTCTGAAATTATTTCTCAAGCTAAGCATGAAGCTGAAAACATTAAAACAAAGGCTTCTGCAGACATAGAAAAAGAAAGAAAACAGGCTTACAATGATGTTAAGGGTGAAATATCAAGTATTGCACTTTTAGCTGCATCTAAGGTAATAGAAAAAGATATTGATAAGTCAAAGCATGAAGAGCTGATAGATGAATTTATTAAAGACGTAGGAGATGCTAAATAATGATTAGTCAGGTAGCAAGTAGATATGCTCAAGCATTGTTCGAATTAGCGGACGAGCAGAATCAGGCTTCCGAAATATACTCTGAAATAGTTGATTTAAATGATGTAATAAGTTCAAATGAAAATCTTTATGATGTACTAAGGTCACCATTTATAGCAAAGGGTGAAAAAAGAGGGGTTGCAAGTGAATTATTTGCAAATAAAGTCTCTAAAGACTCTAAAAACTTCTTGATGGTACTGATAGATAGTGATAGAACTACTGAACTATCATCAATTGTTCAGGCATACAAACAAATGCTGAATGATAAGTTTAATATCGCAGAAGGCCAGGTGCTTACAGCTATAGCTTTAAGTACAGAACAGATTTCAGAATTGGAAGAAAAACTTTCTGCTAAATATAATAAGGATGTAAGACTTACTAACAAGATAGACAAGGACATACTTGGTGGTGTTCTTGTAAAAATAGGAAACGAAGAGATAGATGGAACTGTCAAGTCAAGACTTGGAGATTTAAGTGAAATCTTATCTCAAGTAATATCATAGAAATGGTGGTGAACCCATGAATTTAAAACCAGAAGAAATTAGTTCCATAATTAAGAATCAAATCAAAAATTATGAGAATAAAATTAAACTTACTGACACTGGTAGCGTACTTAGCGTTGGAGATGGTATTGCCAGCGTATATGGTTTAGAAAACGCAATGTCTGGTGAGTTGCTTGAATTCCCTGGTGGTATATATGGAATGGCACTGAATCTTGAGGAAGAAGTCGTAGGTGTCGTAATACTAGGTGATGATATAAACATAAAAGAAGGCGATGTAGTAAAGAGAACTGGAAGAATAGTTGAGGTTCCAGTTGGTGACGCTCTTATTGGTAGAGTTGTCAATTCACTAGGTCAGCCAATAGACGGAAAGGGAGATATAAAGTCTGATAAAACTAGACCAGTAGAATCTTCTGCTCCAGGAATAATGGATAGAAAATCAGTATTTGAACCTCTACAGACAGGTATTAAGTCAATTGACTCAATGATACCAATTGGTAGAGGTCAAAGAGAGTTGGTAATAGGTGATAGACAGACAGGTAAGACATCTATACTTGTAGATACTATTATCAACCAGAAAGATAAAGATGTAATTTGTATATACGTAGCAATAGGGCAGAAAAGATCAACTGTTGCTCAGCTAGTATCTACACTTGAAGGTCACGGTGCAATGGATTATACAATAGTTGTATCAGCTACTGCATCTGAGTCAGCTCCACTTCAGTACCTTGCTCCATATTCAGGTGCTGCAATGGGCGAGGAATTTATGTATAATGGAAAACATGTACTAATAGTATATGATGATTTAAGTAAGCAGGCGGTTGCATACAGAGAAATGTCCCTACTACTTAGAAGACCACCAGGACGTGAAGCTTATCCAGGTGATGTTTTCTATCTACATTCAAGATTATTGGAAAGAGCTGCCAAGTTATCTGATGAACTAGGTGGTGGATCTATGACTGCTCTGCCAGTAATAGAAACACAGGCAGGAGATGTATCTGCATATATACCAACAAATGTAATTTCAATTACAGATGGTCAGATATACCTACAGCCAGAACTATTCTATTCAGGTATAAGACCAGCAGTAGACCCTGGTATATCAGTATCAAGAGTTGGTGGATCTGCTCAGATTAAATCAATGAAGAAGATAGCAGGTACATTAAAGCTTGCATATTCACAGTATAGAGAACTTGCTGCCTTTGCACAGTTTGGTTCTGACCTAGATGAAGATACTAAGAGAAGATTGGCTCAGGGTCAAAGAATCGTTGAAGTACTAAAGCAGGGTGAACATAAGCCAGTAAAGGTTGAAAATCAAGTTGTAATAATATTTGCTGTTATCAACAACTTGCTAGCTGATATAGATTTGGATCAGGTAAAGGAATTTGAAGAAGGACTATATGACTATATAGATAGCGTACATCCTGAATTGCTTCAAAAAATACTTAAGGCTGAAGATTTTAACGAAGAATTAACTCGTGCAATAGAAGAATTTAAAGTTAAGTTCAAAGCCGAAGCATAATCCAATCAGAGGAGGTATGTAAATGGCAGGAGCCGGAATGAAGGCAATAAAAACTCGTATTGCCAGTATAAACAGTACAAAGCAAATTACTAATGCCATGCATCTAGTTGCTTCTTCAAAGCTAAGAAAAGCTAAATTAGCAGCAGATGAATCTAGCTCATATTTCAATACATTATATGAAACAATAGTTGAAATTTCAATGAACACAAAAGGTGTTAATAGCGAGTTTTTAAAGAATAGAGAATTAAAAAGAAGATGTCACATTGTCGTTGCAGGAGATAGAGGTCTTGCAGGAGGATATAATGGTAATGCATTTAAGGAAGCTGAAAAATACATGGGGTTAGTTGATGACTATGTAATAACAGTGGGTAAAAAGGCATATGATCATTTTTCTAAGATGGATGTGGAAATAATAGATAGAATAGAATCAGTAGAGAAGTATGAATATGAAGATGTAAGTAGAATCACCGAGAAGTTGATGAAGATGTTTGTCGATGGAGAAGTTGATGAAGTACTATTTACATATACTCAGTTCTTCTCAGCTCTTTCACAGGAAGCAAGAACGATAAAAATATTGCCTTTGGTATTTGACGAACCATTAGAGTACGGAGGCGAAAAATATAACGAAAATATAGAAGAAGATGATCCAGACGTATTTATAAGTGAGGATCTACTTCGCGAAAGAGAAGAAATAAGACAAAGAGAAAAACAAGAAGCTGAAGAATATGCTAAGAAAATGAAGTCAAAGGTAAGTACAGGAAAAGCTAAGGTACAGTACCTTCCTTCACCTCAAAGTGTATTGGAATTCTTGATACCTACATATATTTCAGGTACAATCAACGGTGGTATTGTAGAGTCTTATGCTTCAGAGCAGGGTGCCAGAAGAACAGCTATGGAATCTGCTACTGACAATGCAAATGAAATGATTCAAAGCTTAGAGCTTAGCTACAATAGAGCAAGACAGAGTGCAGTTACTCAGGAAATTACTGAGATAAGTGCCGGAGTTGAAGCTCTAAAGTAAGGAGGATAAAATGTCAAATGTAGGAAAGATTGTACAGATTGTAGGAGCTGTACTAGATGTTAGGTTTGATTCAGAAGAAAATCTACCTAACTTATTAAACGCTTTAGAGATAAAGACAAAAGGAAATAAAACTATCGTAGCAGAAGTCGCTCAGCATATAGGTAATGATACAGTAAGATGTATATCTATGAGTGCTACAGATGGACTTGTGAGAGGTATGGATGCAATAGATACTAAGGCACCAATATCTGTTCCAGTAGGAAAAGAAACATTGGGAAGAGTATTTAATGTATTGGGTGAACCAATAGATCTTATGCCTGTTCCAGAAGGTGTAGACTATTCTCCTATTCATAAGGAAGCACCAGAATACGATGAATTAGAAACAAAGGCCGAAATACTTGAAACAGGTATAAAGGTAGTTGATTTACTTGCACCATACCTAAAGGGTGGTAAGATAGGTCTATTTGGGGGTGCAGGTGTTGGTAAGACAGTTCTTATACAGGAGCTTATCAACAATATAGCAAAACAGCACGGTGGTATATCAGTATTCTCTGGTGTTGGAGAAAGAACTAGAGAAGGTAATGACCTTTATGGTGAAATGACTGAATCAGGAGTTATTAAAAAGACTGCAATGGTATTTGGTCAGATGAATGAGCCACCAGGAGCAAGAATGAGAGTTGCTCTAACAGGACTTACGATGGCTGAACACTTTAGAGATCAGGAAGGACAGGACGTTCTTTTATTTATAGATAATATATTTAGATTTACTCAGGCAGGTTCAGAAGTTTCTGCACTATTAGGACGTATGCCATCAGCAGTTGGTTACCAGCCAACTCTAGCAACAGAGATGGGTGCTCTTCAGGAGAGAATAACATCTACTAAGAAGGGATCAATCACATCTGTACAGGCTGTATACGTACCAGCGGATGACTTGACTGACCCAGCACCAGCAACAACATTCTCACATTTGGATGCAAAGACAGTTCTTTCAAGACAGATATCATCACTTGGTATATATCCAGCTGTTGATCCGCTTGAATCAACTTCAAGAGTATTGGATCCAAATATAGTTGGAGAAGAACATTATGCTGTAGCCAGAGAAGTACAGTCTATACTTCAAAGATACAAGGAATTACAGGATATTATAGCAATCCTTGGTATGGATGAATTATCTGATGAAGATAAAATAATAGTTTCACGTGCTAGAAAGATACAGAGATTCCTATCTCAGCCTTTCACAGTAGGTGAACAGTTTACAGGTATACCAGGTGTTTATGTTCCAGTAAAAGAATCTATAAGAGGATTCAAGGAAATATTAGACGGTAAACACGATGATCTTCCAGAATCTGCGTTCTTATTTGTAGGAACAATAGAAGATGCAGTAAGAAAGGCGAAAGGAAGTGCTAACTAATGTTTAAACTTAAGGTAGTTACTCCTAATAAGATTTTCTATGACAAAGATGCTGAAATGGTTATATTTAAAACCACAATAGGAGATAGAGCCATATTAAAGGGGCACGTACCGATTGTAGCAGGCATTAAAGCAGGAAAATTAAAAGTAAAAATTGATGGAAAATTCCATGATGCAGAGATAGGCAAGGGATTTGTAACAGTAGATAATGATACAAATACAGTGCTTGTAACAGAAAAAGCATTTTGGGATGAACCATATTCAGAATAAAAAAAACGTGAGGGATTCCTCACGTTTTTTTATTTTAAAAATATATACTATTATAAAGTTATTTTATTGCTATAGCAGTTGCAGTTGCATAATCTTTGGAGTGAGAAATAGAAACCATAATCTCTGAAATTTCTTTTTTATCACAATAGTCTTTGAATTTTCCCTTGGCTAGTACTATAGGTCTATTTAGTTCATCTCTTAATATTTGAATATCCTTTAGAGGAAAACCTCTAAGCCCGGTGCCAATAGATTTTACAACAGCCTCTTTAGCACAGAAATTACCAGCGACAGATTCGGCTTTATAATTTTTTTCTTTTAATACTAATAGCTCAGCATCTGAAAACAACTTATCTAGTAACTTTAAATTTCTATTAAGTGCCTTTTGAATTCTTTCAATTTCTATAATATCTGTTCCAATTCCATAAATCATACTTATCTCCCGTTCAATATAGATTGATATACAAGTACTTGCTTTAATAAGCAAATACACTTACTATTATTAATATGATTATAACATATTTACAGTAAATCAATAATATAAAAAGCTAGCAATAAAATTAGGTCAGTGTATAAAACTACATCAAGAGTATCTAGTGATAAAAAGTATAGAAAAAATCCAGTGGTCAAATAAAAAAGCATATAAAGATTTAGCATTATAAAAATATAAGCTTTTAGGTGAGCTATAAGAGTAGAATTTGCTATCTAAAAAAATAATTACTTGCTTGTCTAACTAAATAAACCGTATTTTTTTGCTAGCTTTTAATAAATAAAGTAAGCTAATTATAAGTAAAGTAAAGCTATTCAAGCTAGAAAGAATAAAGGATATTATAATTTATAGATAATTTCAAAAATTCTATAAAACTTAAAGAAAGTCTATAGAATTGTTCAAAAATGAACATTATTGTATATACTTCTGATATATAGTATAATAAAAACGTAGCTTAAAAATTAGAGCTAAGAGTGGAAATCTATATAATATTATGTAAAGTCATAAGGAACTAGATATTTTAAACAATATATATCTAGCTTAATAAGATAAAAAATAAAAAAATTAATTGACATAAGCAATATTTTAAATCCAAGCTTTAGCTTGATAAAATTAGCTTAGTTTTTTATTATACTTATAGTTATATATAGATTTTGCCCCATAAAAATGAAAGGAAGACTTTAAAATGATTGATTATAATAGTCTGTCTGAAAAGGCAAAAAATATTAGACGTAACGTGATCAAAATGATTTATAATGCAGGTTCAGGACATCCAGGTGGATCTTTGTCCTGCGTGGATATAATCACTGCTCTATACTTTGGGAGAATGAATATAGACCCTGAAGAAGTAAACAAAATAGACAGGGATAGATTTGTGATGTCTAAGGGGCATTCATCTCCAGCAATATATGCGACCTTACATGAAAGAGGATACTTGATAGAAGAGGAAATTGATGGTTTTAGAAAGATGAACTCATCTCTACAAGGAAGCCCTGATATGTTAAGAGTAAGTGGTATAGATATGTCTACAGGATCTCTAGGTCAGGGGCTATCAGCAGGTTGTGGAATGGCTTTGGCTTCTAAAATGGATGAGCTGAATTACAATGTTTATGTGCTTTTAGGAGATGGAGAACTTCAAGAGGGAATGATTTGGGAAGCAGCAATGTTTGCTAAACAATATCAGTTAGACAATCTTATGGCAATTGTTGATATGAATGGATTACAAATAGATGGATCAACAGATGAGGTCATGAGTTTAGGTTCTATCACTAAGAAGTTTACATCTTTTGGATGGTATGTTATAGAAATTGACGGTCATGATTTTGACCAGATATTTGGTGCATTTAATATTTTTGATAAGGTGAATTCTAAACCAGTATTGGTAATTGCAAACACAATAAAAGGCAAAGGTGTATCCTTTATGGAAGATGAATGTAAGTGGCATAGTCAAAAAATTACAGACAATGACTATAAAAATGCCATGGAAGAATTAAGATAGGTGATGTGAATGAGTAAAAAATCAATGAGAGAAGCTTTTGGAAATACATTAGTTGAGCTTGGGGAAGAAGATCAAGATATAGTTGTAGTAGATGCAGACTTGTCTACTTCTACTAAGACAGATATATTTAAAAAGGTATTTTCTGAAAGATTTATAGACGTAGGGATAGCAGAACAAAATTTAATAGGTGTTTCATCGGGAATTGCTTCTACAGGTAAAAAAGTATTTGCCAGCTCTTTTGCAGTTTTTGAAACTGGTAGAGCATATGAAGTAATTAGAAATATGACATGTATGGCAAATTTAAATGTGAAGCTTTGTGCGACTCATGCCGGGTTGATGACAGGACCAGATGGTGCAACTCATCAATCTATAGAGGACTTGGCTATAATGAGGGTATTGCCTAATATGAAGGTTTTTGTACCAGCTGATGCATATGAGACAAGGCAAATTGTAAGGGCAGCAGCAGAAGTAGAAGGACCGGTCTATATAAGAATGGTAAGAGATGATGTAGAAAATATATATACAGATGAATATGAATTTGAAATGGGAAAGGCAAGTCTGCTAAGAGAAGGAAATGACTTATCTATAGTTGCTTGTGGTCCTATGGTAAGATTGGCTATAGAAGCCTCAGATAGACTAAGAGATGAAGGTATAAATGCAAGAGTGGTCAATATGTCTACGATAAAGCCGATTGATACAGATATCTTGCTAGATTGTGCCCAAAATACTAGAGGGATTATAACAGTAGAAGATCATAGTGTATTGGGAGGTCTTGGTTCAGCTGTATCTGAAGTTGTATCTGAGACAATACCTACAAAGGTTTGTAAAATAGGAGTCAAAGATTTATTTGGAATGTCGGGAAAAACAGAGGAATTATATGAGCAATACGGACTTACAGAAGATAGTATTTATGAAAAAGCGATGCAGATGATGGAGATAGAGCCAGCTAAGTAGTTATTAAAACTTTTACAATATATTTACACATTGTAAAAGCTATAGAAAAAAATATATTTTAAATATATAATATATATGAAGAATATCTAAAATACATTATAGAGAACGATATAATTTTAACTCAAAGGATATTTTTAAATATCTGTACGCAATTTTTGAAAGGCGTATATGAGAGGAGGAGGCTATGGACTACTCAAAGAGAAAGTACATGGCTCATAAACAATGAAAAAAGATAATAGAAAAATGTTTTTTGCTGCTATTGCCTTGGTAATTGCTACAATAACTATCACAAGTTTTGTACTTACAACATTTGGATTTGTAGGATTTTTGCCAAGAGAGGAATATAAAAAATATAGAAAAGTAGTAGCACTTGGAGAAGAAGTAGAGGATAGCTTTTATAAAAAAGCAGATGATAAAAAATTAGAAGAAGGAATGTGCAAGGGCTTATTTTATGGGCTAGATGATGAGTACTCTTCATATTATAATAAAGAAGAAATGAAACAAATAATGGAAGTTTCTTCAGGTAAATATGTAGGTATAGGATTAGTAGTGTCAGCAGATAAAGAAACAGGCGCAATAAAAGTAGAGAGAACTATTCCTGGTGGTCCTGCAGAGCTTGCTGGAGTAAAAAAGGGAGACCTAATAATAAAAGTAGACAATAAAGCATATAGCTATCAAGAAATGGATATAGCGGTCAAAAATATGCGTGGCGAGGCTGGAACTGATACAAAGGTTACATTCCTTAGAGATGGAAAAGCTTTGGAAAAGAAGATAAAAAGAAAAGAAATAAAGTTAGATTCGGTATCTAGTAAGATAATAGATGGAAATATTGGATACATACAGATAACTAGCTTTGATGAAGATACAGATGTAGATTTTAAAAAAGCACTTGATTCTTTGGAAAAAAAGAATATAAAAGGATTGATACTAGATGTTAGAAATAATGGCGGTGGATATTTAAATGTGGTAAAAAATATATCTGATAGGCTTCTAGGACAGGGTGTGATAGTTTACACTAAGGATAATAAAGGAAATAAAGATTATCTAAGAAGTGATGATAAAGAAAAAGTTGATATACCAATTGCAATACTTACCAATGAGTACTCTGCATCAGCATCGGAAATATTAACAGGTGCAATAGTTGATAATAAGGCGGGGATATCTATTGGTAAAACTACTTATGGTAAGGGATTGGTTCAAAGTGTTGTTCAACTAAAAGACGGAAGTGGATATAAGTTGACAACTGCACAGTATTTCACTCCAAATGGTGATTATATAAATAAAAAGGGAATTAAGGCGAATATAGAAGTTAAAGATGAGGAAAAACAACTTCCAAAAGCAGTAGAATATATCAAAGAAAAGATAAAGTAGTACTTAAATATAACCTTCTGGAAAAATTCTGGAAGGTTATATTTAAATATGGAAAAAAAGATTATAATATAGTTAGCATATGATTTTATAAAAAATATAAATAGGATTTCAAGGAGGAATAAATGAATCTTTTGGTGAGCATATCGAGAAATATTTATTCATTAGATGATATAAGTATGAAAAAAGCAAAACATAAATGGGATGAGTTAATACATCCAAAAGATACACTAGGCAAACTAGAAGATATAACAGTGATGCTATCAGGCGTATATGGAAATATAAATTTAGAGGATAGACCTAAAAAATGCATAATAGCCTTTGCAGCTGATCATGGAGTATATGAAGAGGGGGTTTCTCCTCAAGTTCAGGAAATAACTAGATTACAATTTCAAAACTTCACTAATGGAAAATGTGCAGTAGGGGCTCTTGCAAAGTTTAATAATACAGATATAGTTCCTGTAGATATTGGAATGAAGGGCAGGAACTCTATATATGGAGTGTTGGACTATAAAATAAGAGAAGGAACTAGCAACATGGCAATTGGGCCTGCAATGACAGTGGAAGAAGCCGTAAAATCTATAGAAATAGGCATAGAGGTAGCTGAAAAATGTATAGTAGATGGCTATAAAATAATAGGAGTTGGAGAGATGGGAATATCAAACACTACTCCAGCAACAGCTATATTATCCGTGATGTCAGGAAAGGATCCTATTGAAGTAACTGATTGCGGTGCAGGTCTTTGCGAAGATAAAATAAGACATAAATCAGATATAATAAGAAAATCAATAGAGATAAATAATCCAAACCCAACAGATGGTATAGAAGTCTTATCTAAGGTAGGAGGATTTGAAATAGGCGGTATAGCAGGTGTAATACTTGGATGTGCGGCCAATAGAATACCTGTAGTGATTGATGGATATATCTCTTATGCGGCGGCATTAATAGCATATAGAATTAATCCTAAAAGTATAGAATATATAATACCATCACATAAATCTAGTGAAATAGGTTCAACTGAGGCCCTTTCAATTCTAGGATTAGAGCCGATTTTGGATTTAAATATGAGACTAGGGGAAGGTACTGGAGCAGCTCTTGCAATGAATATTATAGATTCGGCAATATTTGCTTATAATAATATGGCTTCTTTCAAAGATGAGGCGATAGGAGAATATATGGGTCCAGATGTAGATTTGGAAAGTAAATAAGAAGGAATGTAAATAATGGGGAAGATAATATATATATCAGGTGGTATAAGCTCGGGGAAAAGTTTATTTGCAGAGAAGCTGTGTTTTGAAAAAAATAAAAAAACAGTATATATAGCTACGGCTAAAGCATTTGATGAAGAGATGAAAGAAAAAATAAAAAAACATATTGAAAGAAGAAAAGATAAGACTTGGGATACTATAGAAAAGTATACAGAAGTATATAGCATTATAGATTCTAGTGATTTTGTATATGAACTTGCTCTTTTGGACTGTGTGACTATGTTAATTTCAAATATAATATTTGAAGATGAAGAATTTGATGTAAAGAGTGAAATAGATTGTAAAAAAACATTCAAAAAAGTAGAAGAAGAAATAGATCAGCTATTAAAAAGTATATCAAAATCAAGTTGTGATTTTATAATTGTAAGCGATGAACTGGGATTAGGTGGTATATCAGAAAATAAATTGACTCGATATTTTACTGACCTATGTGGAAAAGTTAACCAAAAAATTGCAAGTCAAAGTGAAGAAGCTTATTTCCTTGTATCAGGAATAGCGATGAAAATAAAATAGTGATATAAAGTAGTAGCTATAAAAAGAACAGTTATAAAAAGAAGTTATATAATAAAAAATAGTAGTAATATAAAAAAATATATAGAACTCAAATACTAAAAGGCAGCCCTTAGAGTATTAAAGCAAAGACAATACTTATTTGAAGCAGTAAAATAAAGAATATAGATTTGATAAAAGTTTGATATTAATATATTATGTATATAGGTTTTTAGTTTAAGCTTTAATTAAGCTTTGATTTAATGAAATATGATAATATATATATAAAAGTATATATAGGAGCAAACAATTAATGAATAGATTTTTCAATCTTTTACAATTTCTAACAAGGATAAGAATTAAAAAGAACTTAAAATATGATGAAAATATGGGGAGTTCAATGTTTTACTTTCCTGTGATAGGTATAGTTATAGGGATTTTAATGCTTGCAATATACCAAATTACAAAGTACCTAGTATCAACTGAACTATCAATACTCATTGCTATATTAATAGTTTTATTTGAAGCAATTATTACTGGTGGACTACATATAGATGGTTTTGGAGATACATTTGATGGTCTATTTAGTTACAGGCCAAAAGATAGAATACTAGAAATTATGAAAGATCCGACAATGGGGACAAATGGAATATTAGCTATTACATTTTTAATTATAATTAAAATAGCATCTGTCTACCTAGCAATTAAGACGGGCAATATTTGGGCGATATTTTCAATGCCAGTAGTTGCTAGATTATCTGCCTTAATTATGTCATACAGGGCAGTATCTGCAAGACCAAAAGGAATGGGAGAATTATTTATAGGTAAGTGTAATCTGGCAAATTTGCTAGCGGCTATATTAATAACAGTTATAAGTGTTATGCTATCTTGTTTTTTGAATTTGGGAGATATAACTATATCTATCAAGGCACTTCTGGGAATAATTGTCAGTATTTTAGGAAGTATATTACTTAGAAGAGAATCCTATAAAAAGATAGATGGAGTGACTGGAGATATATTGGGATGCTCAATAGAGATGGGAGAAATAGTGTTTATTGTCTCCACTCTAGTAGTAATGTCATAGAAATTAACACATTTATATGGTATTTAGATGCTTAAGTATGGTGTTAAAAAATAAAAGTTATACTATAGTGTTAAGAAATCAGAATTATATTTATAAGAATAAAGGAGGAGGGCATTTTTGCCCAAGATATTTATGAAAAAATTATATTTGATAAGACATGCACATACCAAGGATAATGAGATGGAAAAGTATTCTGGATATAGTGATACAGACCTTAGTGAAACTGGTAAAATACAGGCTGAAGAATTAAATGAGTTTTTAAAGAAGAATATAAAGGTCGATAAAATATATACTTCTATATTAAAGAGAACAGCCAAGACAATAGGTGAGTATGCAAACTCTGAGAATATAGAACTTGAAAAGATTGAAGGCTTAAATGAGATGAATTTTGGAAATTTCGATGGCTTATCTCTAAATGAAATAAAGGAAAGATATCCAGAAGATTATCAGGACTTTATGAGAGGGAAGATAGAGTTCAAATTCCCAAAAGGAGAGGATATACAGGAGTTTTATGATAGAAATATAAATTCTTTTAAAGATATAGTGAAAGAATGTGAAGATGTGGATACAGTAATGATATGTGCTCATATGGGAACTTTAAGAAATATATTATCATATCTACTTGTAGATAGCTTCAGACTTCATTGGAATATAAGAATAGAAAATGCAACAATCACTGTTATAGAATTTATGGGAAGCTTCCCAGTAGTAAAAACATTGGGCTATGTTCCTTATGATATGGAGCTTTTGAGACCTCATATAGGCAAGAAAATAGTAAAGGATAAGTAAAATGTCAAGTGTGATGTTTCAGGGGACCGCATCAAATGTTGGTAAAAGTATAATCGCTGCAGCTCTGTGTAGGATTTTGACTCAGGATGGATACACAACAGTTCCTTTTAAATCCCAGAATATGTCACTGAACTCTTTTATAGACCAAGATGGACTTGAGATGGGAAGGGCACAAGTTTTTCAAGCAGAGGCCTGCAATAAAACTCCTCGAGCATATATGAACCCTATACTTTTAAAGCCGTGTGGAAATCATATATCTCAGATAATAGTAAATGGGAAATCAATAGGAAATATGCCCTCAAAAGAATATCAAAGTTTTAAAGTGAAACTAATTCCAGTATTAAAAGATATTTTTGACGCTTTGGAAAGAGAAAATGATGTTGTAGTAATAGAAGGTGCTGGCAGTCCAGCTGAAATCAATATTAACAGTGTGGATATATCTAATATGAAGATGGCTGAAATAGCAAACGCACCTGTAATTCTAATAGCAGACATTGATAGGGGCGGAGTATTTGCATCTATAGTAGGTACTTTACAACTTTTAAAGAGTGAAGAAAGACAGAGAGTAAAGGGCGTTATTATAAATAAATTTAGAGGAAATAAAGAATATTTCAGTGATGGAATAAAAATGCTAGAAGACATCATAAAGATTCCAGTTTTAGGGCTAATACCTTACTTTGATATTAAGATAGAAGATGAAGACGGTGTAAGTAATAAGTTCAAAAGAAAAACACATGAGAGTGATAAGGACTTCGTAAATATTGAAATCATAAAATTAGACCATATGTCAAATTTCACAGATTTTGAAGTATTTGAGCACATAGAAAAAACAAGTGTTAGATATGTTGCAAGAGGAGAAAGTATTGGATACTTAGATAGTGAAGGTGTTCATCATATGCCAGATATGTTGATAATACCAGGAAGTAAAGAGACTATTTTAGATATGAAATACATAAGAGAATCTAATCTTTATCAAGAAATAGAAGACTATGTATCTAAAGGAGGTCTTTTGATAGGAATTTGTGCTGGGTATCAGATTTTGGGAAATAGGATAGAAAACTATGCTGATAATAATAGTGAAATAAGCCAGATAGAAGGCTTTGGATATATAGATATGAATACTCAGTTTTCTGGAAAAAAGACAACTAGTCAGATAGAAGGTATATTTGGGAAAGAAAAAGGATACTTTGAAAACTTGCAGGGCTTCAAAATCAAGGGATATGAACTTCATATGGGAAATAAAGCAGAAAAAAATAGTAATTATAAAAAAACAGAAGAATGTATAGATGATGATAGTATAAAAATGGATGAGAATAATATGAGTGATTTGATAGAAGATAAGAGTTTAAGTAAAAAAACATCAAAATCAAATCTTAAATATGATCTTATAGATGGTCATATTTTGGGAACATATTGTCATGGTTTTTTTGACAATATAAACTTTACAGTAGCTTTAATAAATAATATAAGGAATAAAAAATCTTTGGAAAGTATATCTACAGGGTTTGATAGTATGCATGATATAAAAGAAAAAGAATATAATAAATTAGCGAATATCGTAAGAGAAAATATTGATATGGATGGACTTTATAAGATTATATTTGAAAAGCAAGGCTAATAACTAAAGTTATAAAGCTTGTATAGCTAAGTAATAAACATATCCTAGAAAAATGGGAAGTTTAAATTTAAAATTTTTAAAAAGTTGCTATTTATAAAATAATATATAAGAAAGTTAGGATCATAAGATGTTGTAAAGAAAAATAGTATAAAGGAAAAGGATAGATTAAGTATGAAAAAAATATTAATTGCAGGTAGTTATAGCGGAGTTGGAAAAACAACCATAAGCTTAGGACTAATGAAAGCATTAAGTAAAAGAGGCAAGAAAGTTCAGCCCTTCAAGGTAGGGCCAGACTATATAGATCCAATGTACCATAGATTTGTTACGGGAGAGTGGTCTAGAAACTTAGATTCCTATATGTTAGATGATGAACAGATTAAATTTGTATTCAAAAATTCATCTGAAGGTAAAGATATTTCTGTAATAGAGGGAGTGATGGGTCTTTATGACGGTATAGGTACTGAAATAAATAAACATTCTACTTCACAGATGTCTAAAATATTGAAATCACCTGTAATACTAGTAATTGATGGAAAAGGAATGGGTGCATCTGCAGGGGCAATGGTTCTAGGATATAAGCAACTGGATAAAGATGTAGAGATAGTAGGGGTAATAGCAAATAATGTTAGAACACAGAGACATTATAATATTATCAAAGAGTCAATAGAAAGATTTTGTGGAATAGAGGTCTTGGGCTATCTTCCTCCTGATGAAAATGTAAGCGTTGAATCTAGAAACTTAGGTCTTTTTCCTAGTAATGAAATAGAAGATTTAGAAAGAAAAGTTAATACAATTGCAGATGAAATGGAAAAACATATAGATATAGATAGAATTATTGAACTGTCAGAAAGTGAAAATGTTACTTCATCCTTTGAGTTAAATATGTTTTCGGAAGACCCTGAAGTAAGAGCATTGGCAGAGGGAAAGACAGTTGCAGTAGCATATGATAAGGCATTTAATTTCTATTATCCAGACAATATTGATTTATTCAAAGAAATTGGAGCAAATATAATCACTTTTTCACCAATAAATGATGAAGAAATTCCAGAAGCGGATCTGTTATATATGGGCGGTGGATTTCCAGAAGTATTTGCAGAGGAATTGGAAAAGAATGTGAGTATGAGAAAATCCATTAAAAAAGCTCATGATGAAGGACTAGCAATATATGCAGAGTGTGGAGGTCTAATGTATCTTGGTGATAGCCTAGTAGATATGGACGGCAAGAAACATGAAATGGTAGGTGCAATATCAGGGTATAGTGAGATGAAAAAGGGACTTAGAAGATTTGGATACTGTATTGCGACTGCAAAGGAAGACAATTTAATTTCATATAAGGGTCAAGAAATGAGTGGTCATGAATTTCATAGTTCTGAATTCTATTCAGATTTAGACACAGCATTTACTATGAAAAAAGTAGTAGAAGATGAAGTGGTAGATGAGTGGGAAGGTGGATATTACGTAAACAATACTCTAGCAAGTTATTTACACATTCATTTTTATAATAATTTAAGTATGGTATGTTATCTATTAAGTAATGTAAAAAACGTATAAAGAAAAATTATTACATTATTTAATTAAAAGTTATAAAAAGTTTTAAAAAAATTAGATTAGTTTGATTGGGAGAAAAAATGGAGATATTTGTATTGATTAGCATATTTGCTTACTTTATGGACTTGATAGTTGGTGATCCATATGGTTTTCCACATCCAGTGATTTATATTGGAAAATTGATATCTCTACTTGAAAGAAATTTAAGAAAGCTAAAGATTAATATGAAGTTGGCAGGTGCACTACTTTGTTTAATATTGATGTCATCTGTGGCTTTAATAACCTATAGTATATGTAAGCTTGCAAGTGTAAATATATATTTGTATATATTTGTATCAGCAGTTATAGTATGTACTTGTTTTTCTACTAAGTGTCTTGCAGATGAAGGTAAAAAAATATATGATTCTTTTGAAGGAAATAATATAGAACTTTCTAGAAAGCAACTTTCTTATATAGTTGGAAGGGATACTTCTGCTTTGGATGAGCCTGATATTATAAGAGCAACAGTTGAAACGATTGCTGAAAATACAGTTGATGGGACAATTTCACCAATGTTTTATGCATTTATAGGTGGTCCAATTTTAGCTATTTTATATAAGGCTGTAAATACTATGGATTCAATGATAGGCTATAAAAATGAAAGATACATAGATTTTGGGATGACAGCTGCAAGATTAGATGATATTTTTAATTATATACCAGCAAGAATCTCTCTTATAGGCTTTACAATGGCTAGTTTTATACTTAGATATGACTATAAATCTTGTATAAAAATTGCGATTAGAGATAGGAAAAATCACACTAGTCCAAACTGTGCTTATCCAGAAGCTGCAGTGGCAGGGGCTCTGGGCATTGAGCTTGGAGGAACAAATATATATTTTGGTCAAAAAGTATATAAGCCGACTATTGGAGAAAAAAAGAGAAAAATAGTAAAAGAAGATATATTAAAAACAAATAGACTTTTATATTTATCTACTTTTTTAACATTGATATTATTTATAGTTATTTCTTTATTTATAAATAAAATCTTATTTTAAGATTTGAAAAATAAAATAAGAGAGCTAAATTAATATAAATAAGTATAAGTAATTCTAATAAAAATAGCTATTATAAAAATAAATTCTATTGAGAATAGGATAATTATTTTGTAATAGCTATTTTTATTATAAAAAGCAGAAAAAATCTAAAAATTAATATAAGTTCAGAAAATCAAGAAAATACAAAAATTCAAATCGAAAAAAAACTTAAAAAAGTCATTATATGATGTATAATAGATATATAAGTAGAACTGTATAAAAATTTAGTTTTTATTTAAGAAAAAAATAGTATATTAAGACTATCAATATAAAATATAGGAATGCAAGGGAAGACACTGTTAGTAATAAATAACTATTGTCTATTGGCATAGAGAGGTGGATTAGATGTTTAAGCACGGGGCTGATTTAGAAAAAATCAAAAGAAAGTATCATATAAAGGGTGAATTAGTAGATTTTAGTTCTAATATAAATCCATTTACACCAGAGGATACGCTAATATATATCATAGACGATATAGAAGAGATAAGAAAATATCCAGATATAGATTATGTAAAGCTTAGAAGTGCTGTAGCTGAACATGTAGTCAGAGATAATAAACAATGTGAATTTGTATTTAATTTAAATAATATTTGCGTAGGAAATGGTGCGACAGAGCTAATATATTTATTTATGAGATCGATTAAGGGAAAAATTGCTATAGTATGTCCGACATTTAGTGAGTATAGAAGAGCAGCAAGTATTTTGAACAAGGATCATGTGGAGATTCAAATGATTGAAAAAGAAGATAGCTTTGAGTATCCAGATTTTTCAACTCAAAAGATGGAGGAATATAAAGATTTAGATGCTTTATTTTTATGTAATCCAAATAATCCAGATGGAAAGATAAGAGATATAGGGAAAATAGTAGAATTCTGTAAGGAAAATTCTATAAAGTTAGTAGTAGATGAAACTTTTATAGAGTTTTGTGATGATTATGAGAAATTTACAGCCTTAAATTATAACTATAAAGATATATATGTATTAAGAGCTATTACCAAGTTCTATGGATTGCCAGGTATTAGATTGGGATATATGATTAGTAGAAATAGCTCTCATATTGAAGAATTACTAAGAATAAAAGAACCTTGGACAATAAATTCTATAGCAGCTAACTTAGGTGTTGAGCTTTTAAAAGATGATAACTTTAGAGAAAGTTCTAGAAATTTTTATAGAGAAGAAAGAGAATATTTAGTTTCTGAATTGAAAAAAATTGAAGATTTAAAAGTATATAAAACAGATTCTGCATTTATACTATCTAAAATAAGTGATGATTGTAAGTATAGTGCAAGAGAGCTCAAGGAAAAGTTGATATTTGAGTATGGAATAGTGATAAGAGATGCTAGCAATTTCTTGGGATTAAATTCTAATTTCTTTAGAGTAGCAATAAAAAGACATAATGATAATAGAATATTAATAGAAGCATTGAACGATGTTTTTATGAAACAAGAATAAATAAAGTTTTTTTATTTAAAATAATAAAATAAAAAATATTAAAGATAGAGTATTTAATAAAAATCGAATGCGAGAGGGGGAGAAATAATCTCATATGAAATTATAGCTATAGACTGATATAGAATGTAGATATTATTGATGATTATTTCGTGATAGATGAAAGTAGGATATGGATCATGTCCCGGTACTTGTGGGGAGCTAGTGCAGGGATATATTGGAAAAAACGAATATATAAGTTCATACTGTATAGATCTGTATTCAAGAGCGACTGTCTCTGAAAAGAAATCAAGTAAAAAGTTTTCAAGACCTAGAAAAAGTAAATCAATAGAGGCATCTTCCCTTGTATTTGAGTATTTTGGATTGAATAAAAATCAAGTAGACAATCTACACATAAGTATCAAATCAAATATACCTATTGGAAAGGGAATGGCAAGCTCAACTGCAGATATTGGGGCCTGTATAATGGCAACATTGGATTACTTAGATAAGGATATGAAGGCAGATGAAATATCAAGACTTGTGGCTAAGATAGAGGCTACAGATTCTATATTTTATCCTGAAGTATGTATATTTGATCCAATTAAAGGTGAAAAAAGAGAGTCTTTGGGCTATTTACCATACAAGAGAATCTTAATATTGGAACCAGAAAATCGGATAAATACTATGAAGATGAGAGGTCATAAAGAATACTATAAGCTTTTGAGGGAAAATAAATCAATAACTAAAAAGTCGTTTGAAATGATTAGAGATGGAATAAAAAAGCAAGATAAAAATCTACTTAGAAAAGCCTGTGAAAATAGTGCTATAGCAAATGAAAATATAAAAAAAACACCATACTTGCGGGAATTAATAAAGATATCTAGGGAGTGTGAATGTGGTTTTTTGAATATTTCTCATACTGGAACTGTTATTGGAATTGCCTTAGATGAAAATACAGATGTAGAAAGATTAATCCATGAAATCAAACATTCTGAAATATCAAGCGTGTATAAAAAGCAATATATAAGAAAAATTGTGAGAGGTGGATTGAGAAAGGGGAAAGTAAAGTAGATGGAATATATTAAAAATCCTGGTAGAATAGAAGAAAAAAGCTTTGAAATTATCCAAGATATAATAGATGAAATAAGAGCAGATTATAAGTTTAAAAGTGAAATAGAAGAAATGATTATAAAAAGAGCTATACATACAACTGCTGACTTTGATTATTTGGATATATTGAAGATTTCAGATGGAGCAGTTGAAAATATATTACAGGCTTTAAATAACAAAGCTACTATATATACAGATACAAATATGGCACTGAGCGGAATAAATAAAAGGATATTAGATTGTATAGGATGTAAGTACTATTGTCTTATATCAGATGAAAAAACAGCAAATCTTGCAAAAGAAAAGCAGATTACAAGGTCAATGGCAGCAGTAGATATAGCTGCACAAGATGAAAATGAAAAGATATTTATATTTGGAAATGCTCCAACAGCAGTATATAGGGCTATAGAATTAGATAATGAAGGAAAGCTAAATGCTAATGCTATCATAGGTGTTCCAGTGGGATTTGTGGGTGCACAAGATTCAAAAGAAGAGCTAGTGAACTCGAATATAGAATCTATAGTCTCGCAAGGAAGAAAGGGAGGAAGCAACTTAGCAGCTGCCATAATAAATGCTATATTATATTACTATTTTAGATAGATCTACTTTAGTTATAGATATAATTGATGGATTTAAACAATTTTGAGTAATATATATATTATTATAGATATTGTAAGTTTGTATAAAACCGCAGTTAGATTTGTATATTTTAGAAAGAGGTGTTCGTAAAATGAGTAAAATAATGATATTACTTCCAAATGGATATGAAGAAATTGAAGCTTTAACAGTAGTTGATTTTTGCAGAAGAGCAGGTATAGAAGTTGATATGGTATCAATAACTAATAACCTAGAAACAAAGGGAGATCACGATATAATTATAAAGGCGGACAAGCTACTAGAAGATGTAAACATAGGTAATTATGACGGTGTAGTAACTCCAGGAGGATATCCAGGAACAATGATGTTAAAGGATAATTCTAATGTATTAGAGCTGCTAAAGATGTTTTTTGATGAAAAGAAGTTGGTCGCATCTATCTGTGCAAGCCCTTTAGTTTTAAAGGCTGCGGGAGTATCTGAGCATATTGAGGGCACAATATTCCCAGGATTAGAAGATCAGATGAATTTTAAAAAGTTTAAGAAAGAGCCAGTAGTTGTCTATAAAAATGTGATAACATCAAGAGGACCAGCTACAGCAACTTTATTTGCATATTCGATTATTGAATATCTTGCTGGTAAAGAAATGGCAGACAAAATAAAAGAAGAAACTCTAGCTGATTATATAATAAAGTAAAGATTGCTTTATTAGAATTAGTTTAGAAAATATTAAATTACTAAATATATAAGTTGTATATATTTTGAATGTAAAATTATATTTTAGGGAAATAAAATGGAAAAATATGTATATGTAGACGGAAAAAAATATAAAAGAGGATATACAACTGGATCATGTGCAGCGGCTGCCACTAAGGCAGCCCTCACAATGATGATTACAGGTATTAAAATAGATAATGTAGAGATTTCTACGCCAAAAGGAATAAATCTTTTAATTGATGTATTTAATCAAAAAATTGGAAAAGAGTCGGCTCAGTGTTGTGTTATAAAGGACGCAGGAGATGATATTGATGCGACGAATAATATGGAAATTTATTCTAAAGTGGAAATAATCAATACAGAGGATATTCCCACTGTTTGTGCTGTGAAAATTCATGACTATTTAGAGATAAGTTCAGGGATTGGCATAGGTATAGTTACCAAAAAAGGTCTAAGTACAGAAGTTGGAAGGCCAGCTATCAATCCTGTACCTTTGAAAATGATAGCTAGTGAGATAGAAAAAATTATAGATGAATATGCTATAGATATTGATGAGTACTTACAAAATAGAAAGATATTAGTGACAATATCAGCTCCAATGGGTGAAAAAATAGCACTTGATACCTTCAACTCTAATCTTGGAATTGTTGGTGGAATATCTATAATAGGTACGAGTGGTATAGTTGAGCCTATGAGTGAGGAAGGTTGGAAGAAGGCACTCTCAGCCGAACTATCAATAAAAGCAGAAGAGGGTTTAGAAGAAATAATATTAGTTCCAGGTAATATTGGATATGATATTATGACTAAAGTTTATAAAAAAAATGAAGAAAACATAGTTAAAATGAGCAATTTTATAGGTTATATGCTGATGGAATCCAAAAGATTGGCTTTTAAAAAAATAATAATTGCAGGGCATATAGGTAAGCTAATTAAATTATCTGCAGGTATTACAAATACACACAGTAGGATAGCAGATGCGAGAAAAGAAATAATGATAGCAAATTTAGCATTATTGGGGGCAAGCCAAAGTGTTTTAAAAGAAATAGACTCTTGTCTTACAACTGATGCTATGATAACAATAATAAAAGAAAATAATATGGAAGAAGTATTTAAAGTGATATCTCAGAAGGCTTCAGATAGGGCTTGGAATTATATGAGAGAAGGAAAAGAAGACATAAAAGTAGAAGTTTATATGCTTTCTATGGAGGGAGAACTTCTAGGAATAGGAAGAACAAATTTTCATTGATTTAAGAGTTATATGATAAAGATACTAATAAAATCTAACTTTAAAAAAAGAACAGAAAAATATAAGTAATAAAGAGAAAGAGCAGTAAAGAAAAAAGTAATAAAAAATAAACAATAAAAAAATAAGCAATAAAAAGTAAACATAATAAAAAAATAGATAAATAATAAATATAACAAAAAGTTAGTAGAAGAAATAAAGAGAAAATGATAAAAAATAAGTATAAAAATAAGTATAAAAAAAGAAATATATAAGCAATAATAGTAAATATAACAAGATAGAGAAGAATAATCATAATAAATATTAAGATTTTATATAAAATCAAAAGAGTTAGGAGAATTAAATGTTATATATTGTAGGAATAGGTCCAGGCAATAATAAATATATTACAGAAGTTGCAAAGGAAATAATAGATAATTCTGAAATAATAATTGCTGGAAAGAGAAATATTGAAGCTCTTGGTAATATAGAAAAAGAAATATTTTATATCTCATCTAATCTAAATGAAATGAAAAATTATATTTTAAATAATGCACAAAAAAATATTGTGGTTTTAGCGTCAGGTGATCCATTAATATATGGTATAGCATCTTATATAAATAGAGAATTAGAAGGAAAAATTGATATAAAGATTATTGCAGGTATAAGCTCTATTCAATATGCATTTTCTGCATTTGCTATAGATATGAACGATGTATATATAAGCAGCTCGCACGGAAGAGAGCCAGACTATGACTTTATTTTAATGCATAAAAAGATAGCTATGGTAACGGATAAAAATATAGGACCATATGAAATAGCTCAAGAAATTAAGAATAGAAATATGCTTTATGATATGTATATAGGCGAGAATCTATCATATCCTAACGAGAGATTAGAAATTACCAATTCCAATGATATAAAAAATCGAGATTATAAAATGTCGCTTGTAATCTTAATAAAAAAATAAATCTTCTTGATTTTAGCAATAAAGATATCTTTAAAAGTTTAAGTAAAGTAATGCTATTGTGCTAGTGATTAAAATGTGTATAGAAGCTTAAGTACAGTAATTTAAAAAATATTTAATAATATTATTTATGGAGTAAAGAATGAAAAACAGTGAGTTTATATTAGAAAAGGTTCCAATTACAAAAGAAGAAATAAGGGCAGTATCAATTTCAAAATTAGAGTTGCTTGGAGCAAAGAAATTTATAGATATAGGATCAGGAACTGGGAGTATAACTGTTGAAACAGCTATTAATTATCCTAATTTAGAGATAGTATCTATAGAAATAGAAAAATCTGCCTTTGAATTGAGTAGAAAAAATATAGAAAAATTCAAACTGAAAAATGTCAAACAAATTCAGGGTATGGCACCGTTATACGAAGAAAATTTCAAGGATATAGATGCTATATTTATAGGTGGTAGTAAGAAAAATCTAAAAGAAATATTAGAGTGGTCTTATTCAATATTGAGATATGGTGGGAAAATAGTAGCAAATTTTATACTTTTAGAGAGCTTTTTTGAATGTAAGTCTATATTAGAGGAATGTGGATATAAAAATATAGAGGTAAGTCAAATTTCTGTATCAAATATGGAAAGATTGGGCAAGGGAAACTATTTTAAACCACAAAACACAATATTTATAGTATCAGCTAGTAAGTAAAATTTCAAAATAAAATATTTTTATGCTGAGTAGGATAAGCTTTAAAAAAGGAAAAAGGGTGAAAAAATGGAAAAAATATATTTTGTAGGTGCAGGGCCAGGAGATAAAGAGTTGATAACATTGAAGGGTTACAAGCTTCTTTCAAAGGCAGATATAGTAATATATGCAGGTTCTTTGGTAAATCCAGAACTATTAGATTATTGTAGGAAAGGCTGTCTATTATATGATAGTGCAACTATGAGTTTAGAGGAAATAATAGAAGTGATGAGTGAAGGGGCTAGTCAGGATAAGCTGGTAGTAAGACTTCAAACTGGTGATATATCCATATACGGATCTATCAGAGAGCAAGCTGAGGAGCTTAAAAAATTAAATATTGAATATGAGAGTATAGCAGGTGTGAGCTCATTTTTAGGTGCTGCAGCTTCTTTAGGAATAGAATATACTGTACCAGAGATATCTCAGAGCTTGATTATAACGAGAATGGAAGGAAGAACTCCAGTGCCAGAACTTGAAAAGTTGGAGTTATTTGCAAAACACAAAACGTCAATGGCAATATTTTTGTCGGTTCAAGGTATAGAAAAAGTGGTAGAGAAGTTGCTAGAGGGTGGATACAGTGAAAGTACGCCAGTAGCAGTGGTATATAAGGCGACTTGGAGAGATGAAAAAACAGTATCTGGAAGCTTATCAGATATTGTGGCTAAAGTGAAGAGTGAAGGTATTAAAAAAACAGCCTTAATATTGGTTGGGGATTTTCTGGGGGATGAGTATAATTATTCCAAATTATATGATAAAAGTTTTTCTCATGAGTACAGAAAGGCTACAATTGATTAAAAAATTATGCTATAATAATTCACTGTGCTTAAAAATAAGCAAAGATATATAAAAGTGAAAAACTATGAATAAGTATAAAAAGGGTAGAAAAGGATATATAAATAAAAGAATGAGAAATATTTATATATTTTTTATCTTGCAATACTTACTTAACTTACTTAAAAGAGGTGACACTATGATTATCAAATATATTTACATAACAAGCAATTCAGAAAAACTTGCTAAAAAACTAAATGAAAGTATTATGAAAGATGTCAAGTTTGAAGGAGAAATTCTTGATGGAGAAGTTATATCATTTAAAGAATTTAAATCAGATAAAAAAAGTATATTTGATAATGCCGATTTCTTAGTATTTATTATGGCAACGGGAATAGTTGTAAGAACAATAGCTGACTTACTAGAGGATAAACTAAAGGATCCAGCTATTGTGGTGATGGATGAGTTGGCTTTAAATGTTATCAGCTTAGTTGGAGGTCATGTGGCTGGAGCCAATGAACTAACTAAAATATTAGCAGAAGGCTTATCTTCAAATCCTGTAATAACAACGTCTACTGATGTTAATAATAAGGGTGCACTTGATCTTATTGCAAAAAAGTTAGATATTAAAGTTGCTGGACTAAGAAAAGAGTGTTTAAGGGTAAATTCATCTCTAATAAAGGGAAGGCTTGTAAATATATTTGTTCAGAGTGACTATGTATATTTATTGGAAAATATGCTAAGTGGTTTTAATGTTTTTGAAAATATTAATGATTTTAAGGAAAAATATATTAATAGAGAATTGGGAGAAAATCAAGAAATCTTTGTTATAATAACAGATAATGAGAGACTTATTTCAAAAGCTAATAAGGATATTATAAAGATTATTCCAAGGAGAAATATGCTAGGTGTCGGATGTAGAAAAAATATGGACTCAGATATTTTTGAAGAAAATGTTTTAAAACACTTATTTGATAATAATATTTCTATTAAATCAGTAAAAAAGATAGCAAGTATAGATATTAAAGAGAATGAAAAATGTATTGGAGACTTTGCAGAAAAATATAATTTGGAAAAGGTATTTTTCAGTGCTGAGAAATTGTCATTGTATGATAATTTATATGAAGGATCCGATTTTGTAAAAAAAACAGTAGGAGTTTATTCTGTATCGGAGCCATCATGTCATATAATATCTGACGGAAATATAATAGCAGAAAAGTATAAGTCAAATGGAATTACAGTTTCAATTGGGAGGAAAAAATGATTTATGTAGTAGGTACAGGGCCTGGTAATGAACAGTATATGACACAAGAGGCCTTGGAGGCTATTGAAAAATGCGACATTATAGTTGGATATAAGACCTATATCAAATTGATAAAGCATTTATTAGTTGACAAAAAAATAGTGGAAAATGGAATGAGGCAGGAGAAAGAAAGATGTTTAGAAGCTCTAGAACTTTCCAGTCAAGGTAAAAAAGTTGCCCTAATAAGTGGTGGAGACTCTGGAATATACGGAATGGCTGGATTAATATTAGAACTAAATTCCAAGAGAGAAGTAGCAGAAGAAGTAAAGATTGTTCAAGGTGTAAGCTCTAGTATATCAGCAGCTTCAGTACTTGGTGCGCCTCTTATGCATGACTTTTGTCAAATAAGTCTTAGTGATTTAATGACACCTTGGAGCATAATAGAAAAAAGAATAAAGTTGGCTTCTGATGCTGATTTTGTAATATGTATATATAATCCTAGGAGCAAGGGAAGAAGTGAGCATCTTAAAATGGCATTTGAAATAATGAGTCAGTACAAATCACTTGATACACCTGTTGGGATAGTTAAAAACGCAGGCAGAGATAATCAAGAAATCTATATAAGCAATATTAGAGATATGGATTACGAAATATGTGATATGTCTACTATGGTAATAGTTGGCAACAAAAAATCTTATATAGATAATGGGAAAATAATTACACCGAGGGGGTATAATATATGATACTAGTTCTAGGAGGAACATCAGATAGCTTGAAAATTTGTGATCGCCTATCTGAAATAGGAATAAGTGACTTTATACTATCAGTTGCAACTGAATTTGGTAGAGAGCTAGCTGAATCACATGCAAAAGAAATAGTAAATGGTAAGATGGACAAAGAAGAAATGGTAGATTTTATTAAGGAAAACGAAATAAGGCAGGTAATAGATGCAACACATCCTTATGCAGTAGAAGTATCAAGAAATGCAATCGATGCCTGTGAAGAGGCAGATATTAAATATATAAGATTTGAAAGAAAATCCTTGTTAGAAGAGATAAAATATCAAGGTGAGTTTGTAGTAGATACAATAGAAGAAGCCTGCAATATGATAATGAATCACGAAGAGTGGGAAAATGTATTTATTGCGATAGGAAGTAAAAATTTAGGAACTTATGTCAAATTATTAAAGTCAAAAACACTTACAGCCAGAGTTCTTCCAACTAGTGATGTTCTTAGAAACTGTGAGGCTATGGGTTTAAATGCAGACAATATATTGGCTATAAAAGGTCCATTTAGCAAGGAAATAAATGTAGCTATATTAAAACATGCTAAAGTAGATGTTGTTATAACTAAAGAAAGTGGATTTGCGGGAGGATTCTTAGATAAAGTTGAGGCTTGCGAAGAAGTTGGTATACCCATCATAATAATAAAAAGAAAAACAATAGACTATCAAAGAGTTGTTCATGAGATAGATGAAATAGAGGAAAGTTTAATATTTGGATAAAATTAAGAAAAGAGGTGTGTATGAGAAATAAAGATGCATTAGTAGTGATAAGCTTTGGAACATCTCATATGGATACGAGGAAAAAAACAATAGAAGCTTGTGAAAATACAATTAAAAAAAGATTTCCTGAGATGGATTTTTATAGGGCTTGGACATCTAAAATGATAATTAAAAAGCTTAAAAAAAGAGATAATGAAGAAATAATGTATCCTGATGAATTATTGGAGTCATTATATTTAAAAGGATATAAAAATATTTATATTCAGTCACTTCACTTAATTTGTGGAGAGGAATATCATAAATTTTTAGACATTATTGAAAAGCATAAGAGTAAATTTGATAAAATAGTGCTAGGTAGACCTCTTTTGACAAGCTTAGAGGATTATGACTATATAGCGGACTTTATAAAAAATATAAGTGAAAAGGATATAAAAAATCAAGAAGAGAAAGAAGCAACTCTTTGGATGGGACACGGCAGCGAACACAGTGCACATTCGTCATATGCAGCACTTGATTATAGAGTTAGAAGACAGGAGACTTCAGCATATATAGCAACTGTTGAGGGACATCCATCACTTGAAGATGCCTTATATTTTTTAAAGAAGGATAAAATAAAAAAGCTTCACTTAAGACCATTTTTATTGGTAGCTGGAGATCATGCAAAAAATGATATGGCTGGTGAAGATAAAGATTCTTGGAGAACAGTATTAGAAGAAGAAGGATTTGATGTTGAGATACATCTTGAAGGAATAGGCGAATTCGAGTACATACAAGAAAAATTTTTAGCAAACTTAGAAGAAGCTATTTATAAATCTGCAGAAGAAAAAAAAGATAAGTCTAAGCTTTCAAAATTTTATGGAATAGGTGTTGGACCTGGGGATAGTGAACTTTTGACTTTAAGAGCTATAAAAACTCTAGAAGAGATAGATATTTTATATGTACCACAGGCAAAGGAAAATAAAAAAAGCACGGCTCAGAAGATAGCACAGAGATACTTAAAGGAATCTCTTGATATTAAAGAAAGACATTTTCCTATGAATTATAATATAGAAGAAAAAAATCTAGCTTGGGACAGTATATCTTATGAAATAAAAAAAGATGTTGAGTCTGGAAAGAATGTAGGCTTTATAACTTTAGGAGATCCTATGGTATATTCAACCTATGTTTATCTATTGGAAAGATTGATTGGGAAAATAGAAGTAGAGACTATATCTGGTATAAATTCTTTTATAGATATAGCTTCAGCAAATAATTTCCCCTTGGCTATGGATAGAGAGTCATTGGCAGTAGTTTCTTGCACAGATAATTATGAAGATATATCTGAAGTTATTGATAGATTTGACTCTGTTGTCTTGATGAAGGTATATAAAAATTTCAAAGAAATAATAAAGATGATAGAAGATAAAAATTTACAAGATTGCTTTATAATGGTTTCAAACTCATCAATGGACAATGAAATTGTATATAGAGATGTAGAGGATATAAAAAAATTAGAGAAAGTAGCTTATTTTACAACAATATTATTGAATAAGAAGTGGAAGTTTTAAAGTAGAATAGTTTGATTATGTAGATAGCTATAGATATATTTTTATGTAATCAAAGACTGTAAGTATAAAATTATAGAACTATATATAAGTATTTGTAGATCTTGTTTTTTAGAGTATATATGGATATTTATATTTTGAAATTATAAAAGCTAGCCCTTAAGGGCTAGCTTTTTAAAGTTTTATATTTTATTCCTTCATAGCAAATACACCAAGTCCCATAAGCAATCCACCGCCTACTATATTGCCAAGTGTTGCAATAAATAGAGCCTTCATAGCCTGAATAATCGTTATGCTATGAATATTTTTGCGAAAATAGCAACTGAGAAAGCAGTCATATTTGCAACGCTATGTTCAAAACCAGTAGTTACAAATGCAAATAAGCATAAGATAATAATTATTATTTTGGCAGCATCATTTTTAGTATTATTTGCAAGCAAGATTGCCAAACATACGATAAAGTTGCAGATTATGGCTCTTGTAAATAAAGCAAGAGGAGCTAAATTTGCCTTGTTTAGAGCTACTTTTGAGAAAAACTCCATCACAGAACCTTCATCGACCAGACCTGTAAGCACAAATAATGAACTGAGCAAAATGGCACCTAAAAAATTACCTATCCAACTAAAAATCCATACTGATATTAAATCAGAAGTTTCAACTTTTTTATTTAACCTGCCTATTGACATTACAAAGTTATTTCCTGTAAATAACTCTGTTCCAGAAAATACTACGGATATAAGTGCTACTGAGAAAGAAAGCCCCATAATTATTCGTGCAAAAGGGTTATTGCTTTCAGAAAGCAAACCACCTATTGTAGATGATAATAATACTCCGAGTCCTATAAAACTACCAGCAAATATAGCCGATATTAAATAAGACTTCTTATTTTTCTTGCATTTGCTTGATTTAGCGATTGCTATATCAGAAAAATTCTCTATTATTTCCTTATACATTACTATTCTCCTTATATAAAATACAACAGATATAAATATACTTTAACCGACATTATTAAATTCTGAAAAATTGAAACCAATAAAACGAACAATTTATTATAAAAACATAAAATATTACGTGTTTTTACAAGTATAACATATTATGTGTTTTTATTAAAGATACTTTTTACTTTAAGAAAAAATATTAAAAATATTAGACTAGAAAAGTAATGTTTATTTTATGTTTTCAAATTTTAATGACCATATTTACTTGATTATATACAAAAGTATTAAGAAAAAATATGAGCTTACTTAAATAAAAAATAATTTTATGAGAATATAATATGTGGACTAAAGTCCTATAAAAAGTTATTTTTAAATAGTTACTTAAGGAGTTCAAAAAAAAAGAGTGATAGCATAAAAAATTGATTCATCAAACTAGCATAATTGTAGAAATTATGATATTTAAAAGCAAATTATACAATAAATTAAGTTATATTAAAGCGTTTGGAGAGGCTTATTGATAAAAAGCTATTAAGAAGAATGGGAATTTTAAATTTGACTTTTTTTATGCTAAAATATATACTTTAAGTTGTTGTATTTTCTAGCATTACAGCCTAAAAATAGTTATTTAAGCTGTAAATTTTGATGCTTATTATTAGTTTTAAAATAAAAAATGGAAGATACTAAGTATAAAACTCAGATTATCAAAGCTTTATAGCTTTAAGTTATAAAGTATATATTTTTAAATATATTAAGATAGTATGTAGAAAAAAAGTAAATTAATATAAGAGATAAATATAAAAGCAAGTGAGTTAAAAAAGCAAATTAATATTGAAATAAGTATGAAAGTCAATGTGTAAGGAAAAAGTAAATTAAGATAGAAAGAAATATTAAATTAAATGAATAACAAAAAAAGCAAATTAAGATAGCAAAATAAGTATTAAAGTGAATGTATAAGAAAAAAGTGAATTTAAGATAGAAAGAAATATTAAATTAAAAAATATAAGAGAATAAATATAGAAAAGAAGTAAAAATAAAAAATAGACTATATAGCTAGTTAAATCGGAGGAATTATGAAATTAGTTGCGGGGACAAGAGGGAGTGAGCTTGCTATTACTCAGACTGAGTTGGTGTGTAAATCTCTCATGAGGGCATTTCCTGAACTTGAGATAGAAAAAAAGATTATAAAGACTAAGGGAGATAAAATACTTGATAAAGCTTTAGATAAAATAGGAGATAAGGGAATATTTGTCAAAGAAATAGAAAGACAATTGATAGATGGAAAAATTGATTTTGCAGTTCACAGTTTAAAGGATATGCCGTCTGAAATAGATGATAGATTAAAGCTTGTAAGCACTCCCAAAAGAGCGGATGCAAGGGATGTTTTGATAGTAAATCCAAAGCATAATATTGATTTAGATAATAGCATAAATTGGCTAAAAAACACGAGTGGTTTAAAAATTGGTACAGGTAGCAAAAGAAGAATAGCCCAATTACTTATGATTAATGATGAGATAGTAGCGGTGCCTCTTAGGGGAAATATAGCTACTAGAATATCAAAGTTAGTCAGTGAGGATATGGATGCCATAGTTTTGGCAGCAGCAGGAATAGAAAGATTGAATATAAAAGATTTAAGCATTTATTATTTTGATTATAATCAAATGATACCTGCATCTGGACAAGGAGCCCTGGCAATAGAGATTAAAAAGGAAAATACTAAACTAGAAAAAATGTTTGAATCAATATCTGATAGAGAAACAGAGCGGCAGGTTCTAGCAGAGAGAGCCTTTTTAAAAGAGATAAATGGTGGTTGCCACATACCAGTTGGTTCAATATCCTATATGAAAAATAATAAATTTATAGTTCGAGGGGTATTTGGAAATGAAGATTATACAAATATAATAATTAAAGAGAAAGAGATAGATCTATCTTCTGTAAGTGGGGAAAGAAAACTTGAAGGTGAAGATTTGAAAGAGATAGAAAATCAGGAAAAAAAAGTATTGGCTGATTTAGGCAGTAGTTTGGCAAAAGAAATAAGAAGTGAATTTAAGGAAAACAAAAAATAAAAGTAGACAAAAAAGCACTAATAAAAATACTAAAAAATATACTATAAAAAATAGGAATAAAAAAAACAGAAATAAGAAATATAAAAATAAAATATAAACTAGAAAAAACAGAAATAAGAAATATAAAAATAAAATATAAACTAGAAAAAACAGAAATAAGAAATATAAAAATAAAATATAAACTAGAAAAAAACAGAAATAAGAAACAGAAAAATAAAGAATAAAAAAGTGGAAATAAAAAGGTAAGCTAGAAAAAATCCACATAATAGAGTGTAAAGCTAGAAAAAAGATAAAAAGTAGAGAAAAAAATAGAAAGTTAAAGATAAATTAGAAAAAGTAGCTAGAAAAAGATAAACTATAAAAACAAGTGTTGATACTTATATAGTTGGAAAGGCAGGACATCGTGAATCTTAAAGAAAAAAAATCTTTAGAGCTTGGAAGGGTGTATTTAGTTGGGGCAGGTCCTGGAGATATTGGTCTAATAACATTAAAGGGCATAGAGTGTATTAAAAATGCAGATGTGATAATATACGACAGACTTATTAATACCAGGCTGTTAGATTATAAAAAGAAAAATTGTGAGACTATTTATGTTGGTAAAAAATCTAGTAATCATACAATTCCTCAGGAAAAAATAAATAATATAATAGCTCAGAAAGCAAAAGAAGGTAAGATAGTAGTAAGGCTAAAAGGTGGAGATCCATATGTATTTGGTCGTGGCGGAGAAGAAGGCGAACTACTATATGATGAAGGAATAGAGTTTGAAATAGTACCAGGAGTCAGCTCAGCAATTGGGGGACTTTCTTATGCGGGTATACCTGTAACACATAGGGATTTTGCTTCGTCTTTTCATATTGTAACTGGACACGCTAAAAAAGATAATAATCTTGATATAAATTGGCGTGCATTAGCAGAAGAAAAAGCTACAGTAGTATTTCTTATGGGAATTGGAAATATTGAGTATATAAGTAAAATGTTGATATCAAATGGAAAAGATCCAAATACTCCAGTTGCATTTGTTTCTTGGGCAACTAGATATAATCAAAAAACAATTACTACAAGCCTTAAATATGCAAAGAAATGTGTAGATGAAAATAATATTACGGCACCGTCTTTGTTTGTTTTGGGAGGAGTAGTTAGTTTAACGGAAAAGTTAGGATTCTTTGAGAGAAAGAAAATGTTTGGAAAGACTGTTTTAGTCACGAGAACTAGGAGTAAAAATAGTAAACTTAGGGAAAAATTAGAGAAAAATGGAGCTAGAGTTATTGAAATAGCTACTATTTTAATAAATGAAAAAGAAAATTATCAGGAAATAATAGTAGATAAAATAAAAGCTAAAAAATATGATTGTCTAGCATTCACAAGCAGTCATTCAGCAGAGTATTTTTTTGAAGCAATGAAAGAAAAAAGATTAGATTCTAGATGTCTTGCAAATACTTTGATTGCCAGTATAGGATCTGCTACTACAGAAACAATAGAAAAATATGGACTTTTTCCTGATATAGAGGCGAAGGAGTTCAGTGGCAAGGGATTAGCAAAGAGCATAGTATCTTATAAAATAGACTCACTATCAGAAGCAAATTCAAAACATAAAATAGTGATAGACAGAGTTTTGTTTCCGTGTTCAGAAATTGCCAGTACTACATTTGAAGACGCATTGGAAAATTTTAATATTGATGTAGATAGGGTGGAGATTTATGAAAATAAAATCAATTATCCTATTAAAGAAGAGTTGATAAATAGCTTGAAAAATGAAAAAGTTGATTATATTACTTTTACTAGTTCCTCTACATTCAATAATACTTTAGAGCTAATAGGAAATGAAAATATTCACTTGCTTGAAAATATAAAAAAAGTTTCTATAGGTGATATTACTTCTGAAACAATAGAAAAAAGTGGATTAAAAGTAGATATGCAATCAAAAATAGCAACTATAGACTCAATGATTGAAACTATATTTGATGATATAAAATAAAATTTAATATAAAACTATAAGAGGAGTGATGAAAGATGAGAAGACCAAGAAGATTGAGAGTAAACAAGGTAACAAGAGAGTTGGTAAGAGAGACAAGGCTAGACATGAAAGAACTAGTATATCCAATCTTTGTAATAGAGGGCAATAATATTAAAAATGAAATAAAGAGTATGCCAGGAGTGTATCATTTCTCTGTAGACAAATTAGAAGAAGAAATAGAAGATATTGTAAATCACGGAATACAAAATATAATGATATTTGGAGTAACTGAACGCAAGGACTGGTGTGCTAGTTCGGGATTTGATGATAATGGAATAGTTCAGCAGGCAGTAAGAGAAATTAAAAGAATATGTCCAGATATGAATATAATAACAGATGTTTGTATGTGTGAATATACAGATCATGGACATTGTGGAATTATAAATGAAGATGGATATGTAGACAATGATAAATCATTAGAATTTCTATCAAAAATAGCACTTAGCCATGCAAAGGCTGGAGCTGATATGGTAGCACCATCTGATATGATGGATTTTAGAATTGCTGCAATTAGAAAAGTTCTAGATGAGAATGGATTTGTAAATGTTGGAATTATGGCCTACAGTGCTAAATATGCTTCAAATTTCTATGGACCATTTAGAGATGCAGCAGATTCTGCACCAGCATTTGGCGATAGAAAGGCATATCAGATGGATCCGTCAAATGTAAATGAAGCAATGTTAGAGTGTCAGTATGATATAGAAGAGGGTGCTGATATTATAATGGTAAAGCCAGCTCTATCATATCTTGATGTAATAAAGGGAGCTAGCCAAAGATTTGAAGTTCCAGTAGCTGCATATAATGTTAGTGGAGAATACTCTATGTTAAAACTTGCAGTTTCGCAGGGCTTATTAAATGAAGAGGCAATATATGAGGCAGTGATGTCTATTAAACGTGCAGGTGCAAATATAATAATTACTTATTTTGCAAAGGATTTAGCAAAGTATATAGGAAAGTACTAATTTAAGATAAGATTAAATTAGGTCTTTAGTATAGTAATGTAAAGGATAATATTTAAGATTTATTTTGTGTCTTTCCTTTAAGATTGGAATAGTTTACAAATAAATGGTAAAATAAGAGCTCAACAGTAGATAAATTTCTATTGCTGGGCTTATCTTCTATTAAAAGGAGGAGTTGGATGTTTTATCCTATAATGATAGATTTGGAAAAAGTTAATATATTAATAGTTGGTGGTGGAAAAATTGCTTCTAGGAAGGCAAGGTCACTTCTAAGATACGGTGCAAGTATAAAAGTGATATCCCCAAAGTTTTCTTTGGAACTATTAGAGCTTGCAGAAAAAACAAAAAATGGAAGAATATACTCTCAAAACATAGAAAAAGAGAGTATAGATCTTAAAATTGATGATAAGAAAAATATTTGTGATTTAGAAAAAGAGAAGAAGTCTTTAAGTATAGAAAAAAGAGATTATGAGGATTTTAAAGAAAATAATCAACTTATAAACTCTAATGATAAATCAAGTGATATAATAAAAGATGCTAATGAAGAAAAAAATACGAAATTAGCAGGTAATATTTGTTTAATAGAAAGAGAATTTAACTTTGACGATCTTTGTGATATAGATCTGCTATATCTTGCAACTGATGATATAAAATTAAATAAAGAGATAGCGAGTTACTGTATAAGTAATAATATACTTGTTAATTCTGTGGATAATCATAAACAATCGTCATTTATAAATACAGCTTTTTTTGAAGAAAAATTTGATGGAGAGGATATAGTAATATCAGTGTCATCAAAGGGGAAGAGTCCTAAAAATACAAAAAATCTAAAAAATAAATTAAAAGAGTACTTTTCAAAGTAAAATCTATAACTTTTGAAGTTGCATAGCTTTTGAAGTTGTGTAGCTTTTGAAGTTGCATAGCTTTTGAATATTATAGCTTTTGAAGTTGTATAGTTTTTAAAGAGTATAGCTTTGAAGAGTATAGTTTTGAGGTTGTATAGTTTTGAGGTTGTATAGTTTTGAAAGTGTTATAGTTTATAGAGCGTATATAAGTCGTGGTTTGGAGGAAGATAAATGAATATAGATGATTTAAATCCTGCCCAAAAGCAAGCAGTAGAAAGAACTGAAGGTCCAGTTTTGATACTAGCTGGAGCGGGGTCTGGAAAAACAAAAGTTTTGACAACTAGAATATCATATCTAGTAGAAGATAAGAATGTAAACCCAGGAAATATTTTGGCAATTACATTTACAAATAAGGCAGCAAATGAAATGCGTGAAAGAGTAGAAAATATCATTGGGGAAGATTCTAGGGATATGTGGATATCTACATTCCATTCATGTTGTGTAAGAATACTAAGAAAAGATATAAATAAAATTGGTTATAATAGAAGTTTTGTAATATATGATTCTACTGACCAGATGACTTTGATAAAAGACTGTATGAAAGAGCTTGATTTAAGTGATAAAAAGTTTGAGCCAAGATCAATTATTTCCCAAATTTCATCTGCAAAAGATAAGTTGATGGGACCAAAAGAATTTGCAAGGACTGCAGCTGGAGATCTTTGGTTAGAGTCAATTGCCAAGGTATATGCAATATATCAGGATAGATTAAAAAGAAATAGTGCACTTGATTTTGATGACTTAATAGTTAAGACCGTTGAACTTTTACAAACAAATGAAGATGTTTTGAATTTCTATAGAGGGAAATTTAGATATATAATGGTAGATGAGTATCAAGATACATCAAGAGCACAGTATCAATTAATCAAGCTATTGGCTATGGGACATCAAAATATATGTGTCGTTGGGGATGATGACCAGAGTATATATGCTTGGAGAGGTGCAGATATAAGGAATATACTTGAGTTTGAAAGAGATTATGACGATGTATTTGTAGTAAAATTGGAGCAAAATTATAGATCTACTCAGGTTATATTGGATACTGCAAATTACCTAATAGCGAACAATGTGGAAAGAAAGAAGAAAAGATTGTGGAGTGATAGAAAAGAAGGTAATCTTGTAAAGGTCAAAGTCTTGGCAAATGAAGTAGATGAGGCAAATTATGTAGTAAATGAAATCTATGAAAATGCTATGAAATCAGGTAGACCATACAGTGATTATGCTGTACTTTATAGGGCAAATGCTCAAGCGAGAACTATAGAAGATGCCCTAAATAGATTCCAGATACCATACAATATATATGGCGGTACAAAGTTTTATGAGAGAAAAGAAATAAAGGATCTACTAGGCTATTTAAGAGTGATAGTAAATCCACAAGATGATATATCAGTGAAGAGGGTAATCAATGTACCTAGACGTGGTGTGGGGCTTAGAACGATAGAAAAATTAGAAGATAGAGCCAATATAATGAAGGAAAGTTTATATTCAGTTATTTTGGATGTAGATAATAACTCGGATATATCTACAAAGGCAAAAAAGGGAATAAATGACTTTGTTGACTTGATAGGACTATTTAGAAGTATTTCTGAAACATACTCTCCTAGTAAGATGGTAGAAAAAATACTAGATTTAACAGGATATATAAGTGATTTAGAAGAAGTTATAAAGAAAAACGAAAAACTACAAAATGGAAAATCTGAAGAAGCACAGGACAGAATAGACAATCTTAAAGAGTTTATTTCTATTGCTTTGGAATATGAAAACTCAGAGTTATTTGCTGATGAAGAGAAAAATTTGAGCAACTTTTTGGCAAACATATCTTTATCAAGCGATATAAATAATGAAGATGAAGAAGGAATAGAAAAAGTATCACTTATGACTATGCACTCATCAAAAGGGCTTGAATTCCCTGTTGTATTTATTATAGGTATGGAAGAAAAGATATTCCCTATAGCAAGAGCAATATCTAGCCTAAATGATATGGATATAGAGGAAGAAAGAAGACTTTGCTATGTTGGAATAACAAGAGCCATGAGAGAGTTGTATCTTACTCATACGGCAAGAAGAACTTTATATGGAAAAACAAATGTAAATATGAAATCTAGATTCTTGGGAGAGCTGCCTGAAGAGTGTGTAGAGATACTAGACTCGCAAGCTAAAGATCCTGGATACAAAGATGCAGATTATAGTTTACTTAAAAAATATGCAGATAAGTACAAAAATCAGATGAATGTCAAAAAAGCTAAAGATATGGGTGCAAAGATTATAAATAAAAAAGAAGATTTTCCAGCATCGAACTCTTCAAATAAAGGAGGCTCAAATGCAAACCTCGTTAGCAAAGGAGAAGGAGCAGGATATGATTCATATAATCCAGATAGTATTCCTAAAGTGAAAAAAGGATCCAAGATATCACATCCGAAATTTGGAGAGGGTACAGTAATATCTAAAATTGGAGCAGAAGTAACAGTAGCATTTAATCAAAAAGGCGTAAAAAAAATAAACCTAGAATATACTACTATAGAAGTTATGGAATATTAAAGTATTATAATAAACTAAAAATATAAAAATAATAAAGTGCTTATAATAAACTAAAAATATAAAAATAATGAAGTTACTGATAATAAATGAAAAGTATAAAATAATAGAGTAGATATTATAATATTTTAAAAAGATAAATATGAAGATGCTTATGATCATTAAAAGTATAATAATATATAGAAGTAGCTATAGTTATTAAAAGATATAAATATATAGCTAATATCAACAATAAGCCCCAAGAAAAAACGAAAAAAGGACTTGAATAAGCTATATTTAATGGATAAATATTTTCATATAAAAATAATAATATAATTGTAAAAAAACTAAAAAGTTGATAATATAGAGTAAGTAGTAAGTAGTAAGTAGTAAGTAGTAAGTAGTAAATATACTATTAAAATAAAAAAAGATAAATTAGAGGAGTCAGTTTTGGCTCCTTTTAAAAGCGGAAGGAGAAATTATGTCAGAGTCAACTGCAAAAAACGTAGCTAATGAACTATTAGACTTTATAAATAATAGTCCTACTATGTATAATGCGGTATCTTATGCCGAAAAAAACCTTAGAGAAAATGGTTTTATAGAATTAAACTTAAAGAAAAAATGGACTTTGGAAAAAGCTGGTAGATACTATATAAAGGTAAATGCTTCAGGCTTAATAGCTTTTGTTATAAATGGAGATAATATAGTAGAAGATGGATTTCGTATAATAGGGAGTCACACGGATTCGCCAACATTCAAGATAAAAGCTAACCCAGAAGTTAAAATAAATAATCAAATAAAATTAAATGTAGAACCTTATGGTGGTATGATAGTTAGCACTTGGCTTGATAGACCACTTTCAATAGCTGGTAGAGTTCTATTAAGAAACTGGAAAAATCCACTAAAACCAATAGAAAAGATAATAAAAATTGACAAGCCAATATGTATAATACCTAATCTTGCAATTCATATGAACAGAGAAATAAATTCGGGCTATGAATACAACAAGCAAGATGATTTAATGCCCCTAATATTGGAAACAGGAGAAAGTCTAGAAACAGAAGATTATTTAAAGCAGATCTTGATAAGAGAGCTTGATAAAGATAATGGAGTTTCTGAGAGTAATGATAATAACAATAACATAGCAAATGAAGATGCTGATTCAATACATCTTGAATATGCAAATGTTCTTTCAGTTAGAGAAAGGATAAAAGCTGAAAGTGAAAGAGCACTAGTGGCGGATGATATACTAGATTATGAACTATATCTATATGAATATGAAAAGAGTAGTTTAGTTGGTGAAAATAGTGAATTTATATCAGCAGGAAGGCTGGATAACTTGGCTAGTATGCACGCTAGTATAAAGGCACTGATTGATAGCTCAAACACAAAAGAATGCGGTAAGAAGGCTTCTGATGAGCTAAGAAAGGCTATAGCTGATATAGGTAGACCTGAGTCTAGCATATCTAGGGATTATGGTATATATGATTCAAGTGTAGGAAATACTTTACTCAGAGAATTTAATGGATTCTGTGGTATAAATATGCTGGCAGCCTTCAACAATGAAGAAGTAGGAAGTATGTCAAAAGAAGGTGCAGATTCTGAGTTATTAGGAAATATAATAGAAAGAATATGTATATCTATGAATATATCTAGAGAAGAGATGCTTATAGGTCTAGAAAATTCATTTATGATTTCAGCAGATCTTGCCCATGCAGTTCATCCTAATAAGACAGAAAAGGCCGATCCAACAAATAAAGCTATATTTGGAAATGGACCAGCTATCAAATCACATGCAGGCAGGGCATATGCAAGTGATGGATATTCTGCAGCAGTTTTTAAAGAAATATGTAGAAAAAATAAGATTAAGTGTCAAACTTTTGTAAATAGAAGTGATATGAGAAGCGGAAGTACAATAGGCTCAATAATGGCGAGTCATCTTCCAATGCCTATAGTAGATGTAGGTATACCAATACTTGCAATGCACTCTATAAGAGAGCTTGCCCATGTTGGCGACTACACAGATTACTATAAGAGTATGTTAGGATTTTATAATCTGAAATAGCAAAAGTCCCTCTAACTAGAGGGACTTTTATTTCTTTTTAAAATGATATTTCTAGGATTTAACTTTTCTATAGTTTTTTTAGTTTTTGACTCTAAACTATCAGAATTAGTTAAAAGTACTGGAGCTTCTAATTTTTTGGCATAAGGTGCAACAGATAGTGCATCTGCTATAGCGTTGCTATTGACTAGAATCACATTTTCAGGATTTTTAAAATAGTTAAGAGCTATTTTATTAGCAGTATCGAATCGGCTATATCCCTCTAAATCGACTTTATTATGATCTTTTTTAGCATGATTTTTTTCATCAATATTATCGTTGGACGCATTTGAGACAATAGGTGATGCAGCTATTATTGTACTTGCTGATAGCGTACAGCAGATTATTTTTTATAATTAAACATATATACCCCCTAAATTAAAATAATAAAAATATAAATAAAAATTAACATGACAAAAAAACACAAATAAATTAAAGTTTATAAAAAAATCTGTAAATTATTTATAATAGTCTATTTTATTTAATAATAAGAACTTTATAAAAATAAAATAGGTCAATAACAGAAAAAAATTTAAAAAACTTTAATATATCCTTAATATAATTATATCAAATTGAATTAAATAAATAAAGTAAAAAATAAAAACTTAAAAGATAGATGTATGTTTTTAAGGTAGAAAAAAGGACTTATAATAAAAAAGTATATTTAATAATCTATTTAGAATAATTATTAAAGTTACTGTATATCAAATAAGTACAAAAAAATACTATAAGATATACAACTATTTATATTTTTAGTGATTTTATATTGATGAGAAGTCATATGATTTATAGTAAGTTAGAGTTTTAAGATAAAAAACTTTATTCAGTATATAAAAATCAGATAATAGAATGAAAAAGAACTATTTGTTTTTAAAATGAATAATCAGTAGAGTATTGCTGAATATAATAATACTGAATAGGTTGTATATTGATTAGAAAAAAAGAATATTTACTTAAAAAATATATTTAAATAATATTTTGCTAGCTAGATATAGAAAATATAAAAATAATATTATTTTTATATAATTGGAAAAATATAAAAATAATATTAATATTTTATATAATTGGAAAAATATTAATATTATCATGATAAATAGAATAAATAAAATATGAAAAGGAAAAAATAAAAATAAAATTTGAAAAAACATAAATAATAAATGTATGAATTCAAGTAAAAAAGCCCCTCTATATAGAGGGGCTTTGAAATCTATTTTTTTATTTAAATACTATTGTAATAATTTGTGAAAAGCTTCCTTCATCAGAATGAGAGTTTAAAGTTATGTTCATTGACTTATTTCTTAATTTACTAGAATCTATATCACCATTAGAATCTTTTAAAATAAGTTCTTGACATCCAAGAGATTCTGTTATAGCTTTTTTAAAAAGTATAGATTCTTTATATTTACTAGAAGAGAAAAGTTTTTTATTTTCATCGAATGTATAAGTTTTATCATTGCCTAATGTGATTGAGTCAATAAAAGCTGAATCAACTAGTTCATCTAGCATATTCATGCATTCTTCTTTTGCTAAAGAATCTTTTTTTATAGAGCAAGTAATTGTATTGTTCTCTCTTTTTAAGCTTAGATAATCTTTACTACTTTCATTATTATTTATTTTATTTATTACAACATCAAAATGAATATTATTTACATCTTCTATATTTTTATTATCCATATAATCTTCACTCAGTTCAGTAAAGTTAACTATAAAGTTTCTATCAAAACTTCCTTCATCTGAAGTACAATGAGCGATTATTTTTACTGATTTTCCATCTAAACCAGGGGAGTTAATTATCCCTTTATGATTAGCAGCAATTTCTATATCTGATGCCTTACGGAAAGATTGATTAAGAGAATCTTCATTCAAAGGAATAAATTCACTATCTTTTGAAGTGGAAATTTCTTTACCAACATAATTAGTTTTAGTGCTGGCAAATTGTATAGAATCAACATTAGTTATATCTAAAATTGTATTAAGTGAAGTAAGTAAATCATTTTTATTAAATTGATATTTTAAAATATTATCTTCATCGTTTGATGAATCTATTTTTGAAAGTTTTGATGTATCTACTTTGAAATCAAAATTTTCATAATCAGAAGAATCAATTATAATCGTAGAATCCTTTGTAGACTCTATATTGTCTTTGAGTATGAGATTTTGTATAGATTTCACTTCTTCTATATTTAGAGTTTTCTTTTCTTTATCATCAACCACGTTTGACGATCCACCTGAAGACGAGCTACTTGAAGAAGATCCGCCTGAAGACGATCCGCTGCTATTTGAATCATAAAGACCTTCAATATGGAATTTTGTATTTGGAAGAATTTTTTTCATCTTTTTACCAGATTTAATATTTCCTCCACCCACACCAATTATATCTGTAGGATTGATTTTTTTAAGCAATTCTAGTTGATTATTATTGACACCGATTGTTTTACTTCCTAAGAATATAGGCATATTTTTAAGCCCTGCTACACCACCTATAGTAACAGAGTCTATTAATTCGCTCTCATTGTTTGATCCATCTTTAGCAATAAAAGCCATTTTTGAATCCTTATTCAAGAATTTTTCTATTAATTTAGAATTTGTTTCATTTCTATTAGATCCAGCAATACGATCGCTCCTAACTACATCGTCAAAGTTTTTTGGAAGATTATATTCTCCACCAATTAAAAAAGCACTTTTTATATTTGTTTTTTTCATGATATCCTTGTAATTATTGATATTTTTATCAGTAAATATTAAAGGAGAGTTTAATTTAGCAGCTATACCACCAGCACCAGCTGCATCTGCAAGACCTGTATAGCCATTGACAATAAAAGCATCATTTAGAGTTTGTCCCATTTTTTTAGCTATTTGCATAGAAGTATCGATTCTATTATTGCCACTTATTCTTTCGACATTATATTTCTTATCTAATTTATTTTTAAGATTTTCCGATAATGATTTTTCACCACCGATTAAAACTATATTTTTTGGATTTAATTTTTCCAATGTTTCTTTCCAATGTTTCTTTAGTTTTTTTATCTAAATCATCAGATTTACTTAAAAGAACTGGAGCATTTAGTTTTTTAGCATATGGCGCAACAGATAAAGCGTCAGAAATTGCGTCACTATTAACCAAAATAATATTTTCTGGACTTTTGAAATAATTTAGAGCAATTTTATTAGCTGTTTCAAAACGATTATTTCCTTGTAAATCGATATTTTCATTGATAGCATTTGAAGGTACAGTGCCCAATCCTACAATTGTTGCGGATGATAATGCACAGCACATAATTTTTTTATAGTTAAACATAATAATATATCCTCCCAAGATGATTAATTTAATTAAAAAAAATATTATATAATAAACAAGGTGAAGTATATATAAACCTAATAAAAGAATGTAAAATCACCTTTGTTCATTAAAAAATGATTGTAAAGTAATTATATCAAAGTAAAAAGATAAATAAAAGACTTGTTTTCAAAAATGAAAATCATAGATGTATAAAATGAATCTAATTAAATTGACAGAATAATATTAAAAATAAGGCTTAAAATAAAAAAACGAGGGAAAAATTTCCCTCGTTTCTATTAAATATATTTAATTTTAAAAAGATTACATTTTTTCAGGTTCTTCGTAATTAATACCCTGAGTATCTACTGTCATAGATTTGATTTTTTGTTCCTTTTTAGGCTTATCACCAAATCCAGTTTTTGATTCTGCAATGGCATCTACAACCTCTAATCCTTCTATTATTCTACCAAAGCTAGCATACTGTGCATCTAGATGTGGAGAGTTCTTATGCATAATGAAAAATTGTGATCCAGCAGAGTTTGGGCTCATAGCTCTAGCCATTGATAATACCCCTCTGTCATGCTTTAGGTTGTTTGTAAATCCATTACCACTAAATTCACCAGCTATAGTATATCCAGGTCCGCCCATACCTGTTCCATCAGGGCAACCACCTTGAATCATAAATCCTTTTATAACTCTATGAAAGATTAATCCATCATAGAAATTATGATTAATTAAATCAATAAAGTTTCTTACTGTATTTGGTGCAATATGAGGATAAAGTTCAGCCTTCATTATATCGCCATTTTCCATTTCTATTGTTACTATTGGGTTATTAATTTCCATTTTTTCCTCCTAAAGTTTACTATATTAAAATTTTAGTGCTTGAAAACAAGTCAAAAGCAGCAAAATAAGAATATTTATTTTTGAATTGTTTTTCATAATAAATGTATAAAAACTAAATTAATAAATGTATGTTTTTAAGTATAAAATTAAGCTTTTATTAGTTATAAAAGATGACTTTATAGAAAATAAAATTTAAATATAGCTTTTATTTGAAAAACATTCCTTTGTAAAGAAGCTATCTAATACTTAAAATGGATTAGAATTTTTCTACTTCTGGTGTAAGATTTGGTACGATTTGCTTCTTTCTTGAAACTAGTCCTTCTACAAATACACCTTGATCAGCATCGACATCAAAGGCTTTTGAAATTATCTCATCTGGTGACTTATAAATTAAATAAGAACCTTCCTTTATAATGTCAGTTACTGCTAAATAAAGCATATCAAATTCAGTAGAGTTGATGTAGTTTAGGAATTCATCTTTTTTGTCCATAACAGCATCAATATCTAGAGTCATTACCTGTCCGATACCAACTTTCTTGCCACCCATATCAAATGACTTGAAGTCCATCTTTACAATATCTTCAACAGAATATCCGTCTAAAGATGTACCAGCCTTAAACATTTCCATTCCATATTTTTCATAATCAACGCCAGCTATTTCAGCAAGAGCCTTTCCAGCCGCGATATCTTCATCTGTAGTTGTAGGTGATCTAAATATCAATGTGTCAGATAAAATTGCAGAAAGCATTAAACCAGCAATCTTCTTTGGTATTTCGATGTTATTTTCTTTATACATTGAATAAAGAATTGTATTTGTACAACCAACAGGTCTTAGAGTCATACTAAGTGGTGAAGAAGTAGTAATACCACCTAGTTTATGATGATCTACTATTTCTACTATTGTAGCATTTTCTAACCCATCTACACTTTGACCAAATTCATTATGGTCAACAAGGCAACACTGATCACCTTCTTTTACAGAATCTATTCTCTTTGGTGCTTCAACCTTGAAATAGTCTAATACAAACTCAGCTTCCTTTCTTAGTTCTCCTAGACAGCATGCAGTTGCATCAACTCCTAAAGATTTCTTTAAATTTGTCATAGCAATACATGAACAGATTGAATCTGTATCAGGACTCTTATGACCGAATACTAATAAACTCATATTTATTACCCCTTTCAATATATATAAAAAAATTTTCTTTTAAATCCTTACATTAGTATTATACCAAAAAAATGCGGTCTTTAAAGTTTAATTTGAAAACAATTAGAAAAATTATGGATTAAGATTGAATTAAGCTCAAAATTATAATATAGTAAGAATGGATTTTAATCTAAAAATTTATAGAAAGGGAGTACCCTTGGTACTAGATTAATATATGAAATCTACAGCGATTATTTTGATGTTAGTGTCAATTATTTCTAGGATATTTGGATTTATTAGAGAAATGTTGATGTCTAACTATTACGGAACTTCGGCAGTTGCAGAGGTAGTCGTGATTGCACTTGCGGTTCCGACAGTTCTATTCGCATTTCTATTTAATAGTTTAAATACCAGTTTTATTCCGAGTTATAATAGAGTAGTTGAGGATAAAGGTGAAAAAGCTGCTAATGATTTTACGGCCAATATAGCAAATGTTGTTATGATATTTAGTGTATTTTTATGTATTATAGGAATAGTATTTGCAAGACCGCTTGTGTTTGCTATGGCTTCAGGATTTACTGGAGAAAAACAGATAATGGCAATAAAATTTGTTAGAATTGTCCTTTTAGGATCGGCTTTTAATTCTATAGCCGCAATATTTACGGGATACTTGAATGTTCATGATAGCTATATACTTCCGTCAGCAAGGTTGGCTCTTCAAAATATAATACTGATAATATTTACCATTATCAGTGTTTATACAAATGAGTATATGATTGCAGTCGGAATATTAATAGCTACAATATTTCAAAATCTTGTCTTATTGCCAGCTTTAAAAAAGACAGGTTATAGTCATAAATGGAAGATTGATTTAAAAGATCCTAATATAAGATATATTCTTATATTAGCAATACCATTGATGTTGGGAGTTGCAGTGGATCAAATAAATGTATTTGTTGATAAAACTTTGGCTTCAAGGGCTATTGAAGGTGGAGTAGCGGTATTAAACTACGCTGATAGAATAAATGCTTTAGTATATATTGTTTTAACTTCTATAGTCACAGTTGCATACCCTGTAATCAGTAAGTGTGCTATTAATGGAGATATGGAAGGTCTTAAGAAAAATGTATTTAAATATGCACAGATAAATTACCTTTTCTGTATTCCTGTAATAGCGGCATTTATAGTATTTGCAGAGCCAATAGTTCACGTAATATATGAAGGTGGTAAGTTCTCCCATAATGATACGATTGCAGTAAGTCAGTGCTTAATGCTTTATAGTTTGACAATATTTGGAGCATCTTTAAGAGAAATTGTATCGAGAACATTTTATTGTATGGGGGACTCAAAGACTCCCGTTAAAAATGGTATGGTAATGGTTGCTTTAAATGCTATCTTAAGTATAGCTTTCTCTCAAAAAATTGGCTTAAAAGGTATTGCTTTAGGAACTTCTACAGCATCAATAATAGGTTGCCTAACACTTACATATAAATTGAGGAAAAAAATAGGAAGATTAAACACAAAAGAATTCATTAAAAATTTTGCTAAGATAATGGCAATATCTATAGTAATGATAACTTTGTCTAGGTTTTTATACAACCAATTAAATATATATATAAGTGTTTTCAAGAGTCTTGCAATTTCAGCTAGTTTTGGAGTAATAATTTATTTCTCTATGATAGCCTTGTTTGATATTTCAAATTCTAGAGAAGTAATTAAAAGTGCTGCTTTGAGATTAAAAAAGAGGGCATGAGTATAGAATGAATGCATTTATATATAGTGAATGTATTTATATAGAAAGTATATATTTATATAGAATATGTCTCTTTATAGAAACAATCTTAAAAGTAATAAAAGAGTGGTCATAGATTTATAGTAAATTTTATCTATAATTATAAATGAATTTTAATAAAAATTATTGATTACTAATATGTTATAAAAAAAGAAAAAAATTAAATATTGAAATAATAAGAATATATCATAGTAATAATACAAAAGCTATGGTATATTTTTATGGAAAGAATTCTATAAAAAGAAAAGAAAGTGAGCTAATATATAATTAAGCAAGTATGAAAATATATGGAAAGGGTAAGGTGATTTAGTGAACAAAATGAAAATAAACTATCAAAAAGAGTTGGAAAAGATAATTAAAGATATAGATGAAGAGAAAGTTCCTAGTTTAATGCTTCATAGCTGCTGTGGTCCTTGTAGCAGCTACTGTTTAGAGTATTTATCGGAGTACTTTGAAATAACTGTTTTTTACTATAATCCAAATATATATCCTTCAGAAGAATATGATTTTAGAGTAGAAGAACAAAAGAAGATTATAGAGCTGACAAAAGCTAAAAATCCTATACATATGATTGAAGGAAAATACGAAGTGGAAAAATTTTATGAAATGGCCAAAGGATTGGAGGACATAGCAGAAGGTGGCAGTAGATGTCACAAATGCTATGAAATGAGATTAAAAGAAGCAGCAAAGATAGGAAAAGAAAATGGCTTCGATTACTTTACAACAACACTTTCAATTAGTCCTCACAAAAACTCTCAAGTTCTAAATAAAATCGCTGAAAAAGTAGGTAAGGAAATTGGTATAGCACATCTTCCTTCAGATTTTAAGAAAAACAATGGATATAAAAGATCTTGTGATATAACAAGAGAATATGGTATGTACAGGCAGGACTATTGTGGTTGTGAGTTTTCTAAAAAAGAAACAGAAGAAAGAAATTTAAAAAAAGATAAAGAAAATCTTAGGAAAGAAATGATAGAGTTAGCAGAGAATTTAGATGAAAACTATATGAAATCTTCAGATGAAAAAATAATAGAAGGGCTTTTAAAAAGTGAAGAGTATATAAATTCTAAAAATATATTTTGCTATGTTGGTAAAAGACCAGAAATAAATACATCAATATTTATAGAAAAGGCTATAAAGGATGGAAAAACACTTGCAGTTCCATATTGTGTCGACGATAAAATAATGAAGGCATATAAGATAGAGTCTATTGATGATTTGAGAGTTGGAAAGTACAATATTTTGGAGCCAGATCCTGATAAATCAAAAGAAATAGACAAGGAAGATTTAGACTTAATAGTGGTTCCCTGTTGTAGTGTTGATATGGATGGTAATAGGCTAGGGTTTGGAAAAGGATACTATGATAGATTTTTGGAGTCTATAAAGGCAGAAAAAATACTTTTAATAAGAGAAAAGCAAATAGCAAAAAAGATAGCTGTTTCCAAATATGACGTAAAGATAGAAAAAATCATAACAGAAAAAGGGTTTTATAAAATTCTAAGTGACTAGGATTGTAAGAGAAAGTAAAAAGCTAGTCTGAAAATATATAAAACAAATTTAAAAAGGAGTGCGTATGATTAAAATTGAAGGATTAACAAAAGAATATGGCGATAAGAAAGCTCTTGATAATCTGAATCTTGAGATAAGAGATGGAGAGATATTTGGTTTAATTGGTCATAATGGAGCTGGAAAATCAACAACAATTAAATCTTTAGTAAGTATTATTGAAGCAACAAGCGGAAATATATTTATTGATGGAATGGACTTAAAAGAGGAAAGATTGGAAATAAAGAAAAGGATAGGATATGTATCGGATTCCCCTGATATGTTTCTAAAGCTTCCTGCAATTAACTTTTGGAAATTTGTTGCCGATGCTTATGGAATTGCCCCAAAGGTAAGAGAGAAAAGACTTGATTATCTTTGTTCTGTATTTGCTATGGAGGATAACTATAACAAAACGATAGAGGAATTTTCTCATGGTATGAGACAAAAAACCTTTATAATAGCAGCACTATTATCAAATCCCAAAATATGGATATTGGATGAACCAATGACAGGACTAGATCCACAGTCATCTTATAACTTAAAGGAATTGATGAAAAAACATGCTGAAGATGGAAATACAGTTTTATTTTCTACTCATGTTTTGGAAGTTGCAGAGCAGATTTGTGATAGAATAGGAATTCTTAGTAAGGGAAAACTTTTATTTGTTGGAACAATGCAGGATTTGAAAGATATTCATCCAGGAGAGAGTTTGGAAAAGATATATCTTGGTCTTGTGAGCCCTGAAAACTCAAAGATAGATTACAGTGGTTTAGAGGATATAGATATAGAAGAAAATAATATGAAAAATAATTTAAATAAGTAGGTGATACAGTATGAAAAAAAGATTTAAAATAGATAGTATGTTTAAGCAGATATTTAAAATAAACTTACTGTATGCAAACCCTGCCGTTACTACTAAAATGTGGAAAAAAGATAAATATAGGCTAAATCCAGATAAAATATATAAAGACTTAGGTATAAGATCCTATGTTTTTGGAAGTGTAATGATGCTTTTTATTTACAGCTTAATATTTATGCCGATAGACTACAGTATGTTTCCATACATAGTTGATTATAGTATATTATTATTTATTGTTATGAATATTTTTCAGACATTTACATACTTTTTCAATGTGTTTTATGAAAGTAAGGATATAGAGGGCTATATGACCCTTCCTATAGATCAGAGTACAGTATTTAATGCAAAGATGGCAGTGGTCTCGCTTGCAACTATGCAGCTTGCTATACCAATGGTTTCAATAATATTATTATACTTAATTAGAATTGACTATCCGATTTTTCTAGCAGTATTATTTGCTTTGATAGATTTTTTACTTCTATGGGGTATAATTATTGTTTTGAATACTCTAGTAATGAATGGACTATCTAAAACTGCAATATTAACAAAATTTAAGACAAGGATAATTACTGCTATTACAGTAGTAACTATGATTTTAAATGTAGGATTTATACTTGTGATACAACAGTTTTCAAATAAATTGGCAGAAAAAACTATACTTAAAAAAGATTTAGTTTATGGACCGCTTACAAAAATGATGACTTCTTACACTATGCATATATTTCTTATAGTGGTGATATTTCTAGTAGTAGCAACTCTATATGTCCTATCAGTATCTAAGTTGAAGAATAATTTCTACTCAACAATTAGAAAACTTCAGACAAATATAGTGAAATCTGGAAATAAGAAAGTTAAAAGTGTAGAAAAAGAAATGCAGCTAGATAACAAGCTAATAGATAAAAATAAAGATCATTTATTAGGAAACAATTCTTCCCAAAGTCATCAAAACATTAATAATAAGTCCTTGGATAGCGTTGATAATATAAGTTCTATTGGAGATATTTCAGAGTCGAAGCTTGAAAAATCAGAAAAAACAAGCTTTATAAAGACAATGTTTAAGTATAATCTATCTTTGATAAATGATTCAACAGTAATATCTCAATCGATACTTTTGACTATTATGATGCCAGTACTTGTATTATTTCCAAATATGATAAACATAATGAAGTATGGTGGAGTAGAATTTATAAGCTCTAATAAATTACTTTTTGCAATAGCCATATCAATAGCTGTTGCTGTACTGAGTAGTGTGTATAGCACAGGCTTGCCTGCAATAATGATTTCTCTGGACGGAGAAAACTATAATTATATAAAGAGCTTACCAATAAGTGAAAAAAGATATTTTTTACTTAAGTATGTATTTTCAGTAGGAATAACGGCAATTTTTCCAATGTTATTATTAATAGCAGCATTTATATTTTTAAAAGTAGGACTGCTTGCCTCTGTTTTAGGAATATTATCGATGTTGATTTTATCATTTTCTATAGGGTCACAGTGGGTAATATTTGATCATAAGCATGCAATGACTAATTGGCAAAATATATCGGAACTTTACTCTAGAATAAGCAAAGGATGGACGATGATTATATTCTTTTTGAGTATGATGTTAGTAATATTTGGTGTAGCTGTGTTTATGGGAATAGGTGCCTTTGGTTTAGGAAATGTAGCAGTCGGTGCTATGATAGCCTTTATATTGATATTATCAATTATTTGCTTTTTAAGAACAAAGAGATACTTGAATAAACTATAAGAATATATAAAGACTTGGAAAAAGTATTTATAAAAAGATTAATAGGAAGTAAAAAAGGCGTAGAAATAGAAAGATATAGCAATATACAAAACGTAGGGATAAAAGGATCTAGTAATAAAAAAATATAGTAATAAAAAAATGTAGTAATAAAAAAATGTAGTAATAAAAAAATGTAGTAATAAAAAAACGTGGCAATATACAAAACATAGAAAAAAATATAGATATATAAAAGATACATAAACAAAAAACTATATCAGTGTAAAGAAAAGTAAATATTTAAACACAAAAAGAGGATATCGTGAAAGAAGGTAAAACTACACAATATCCTCTTTATATAAAAATTTTAAGTAAGCTCTATATTATAGAAGTTCTTTAGCTGCTGCTAAAGCCTTGTCATAATCTGGATGATTAGTATTTTCAGATACATATTCTACATATCTAACAACATCATCCTTGTCTATTACTAATATACCTCTATTAAGAAGTTTAAATTCATCCATCAAGAATCCGTAACCAAGACCGAATGAATGTCCATTATAATCTGATACCACTACTGCATTGTCTATGCCTTTTGCTCCACAGAATCTTGCCTGAGCGAATGGAAGGTCACAGCTAATAGTGATAACAGCTGCATTGTCTAACTTTCCAGCTTCCTGATTAAATCTAACAGTCTGAAGTTCACAAACTTCTGTATCTATTGAAGGAACAACACTTATTAACTTAACTTTTCCTTCTACATCCTTTAGGTTAAATGGACTTAAATCTCCCTTTACGCATGTAAACTCTGGAGCTTTATCTCCAACCTTAATTTCCTTACCTAATAATGTTACAGGATTTCCTCCAAAAGTTGTTACTGATCTCTTTTCCATATTTATTTCCTCCTAATTTTAACTAAATTTATTATTAATCTTAAAGTCATATTATATTTAAAAACTTTAACAAGAAAGTTTAGTGATTTCTAAATCAGTTTATGTTTCTTGCCTTATGTTATTATAATACCCATGGAATGAATAAATATTCACGAAAATAAAACTTTGTTGATATAGTTAGAAAATTGAAGAAATTCAAAATTAAAAAAAGTAAAACTTAAATATCATTTATTAATTTTAATAAGAAGATAGTATATATTTCTGTTAAGTTTAATAAAGGCTTTTAAAAAAACAAAAATATTGGGATTAATTGAAAAAATAAAAGATAAATCGAATATATCAAAGTAAGAAAATAGTCTAATTAAAGGAAATAGAAGTGTATAATCTTTAAAAGAAATATAATTTTTATAAGTATTAGTATGATTATAGAGATATAGTAGACAAATTGAATGAATATTTCTAAATAGTATATTTTATTCAGAAAAAAATATTGACAAGCTTTGAACAATATGCTAAACTCAAGTTAATTAAATAAGATATATCTTCAGGGCGGGGTGTAAATCCCCACCGGCGGTAAAGCCCGCGAGCAATTTTGCAGATCTGGTGTAATTCCAGAGCCGACAGTATAGTCTGGATGAAAGAAGATAATGCATTTATATTATGCATTAATTGTTGTACATTTGTCCTGAAATGATTTTTTCGTTTCAGGTTTTTTTATTTTATATATCAATCTATAAGCTATTATTATATTGGAAAGTTTTATTGTCTATTAAGTTATAAAGGATAACTAATGAATATAAGACTATTTAATGTAGTTAGAATAAAAGTTATTACTGGATAAATAAAAAGTAGTTGATTGTAAGATAAATGTATAAGAAGTTTACAAAGCCTTGAGGATTTTCTTCAAGGCTTTTATTTTGCGAGAATATAGAAATTAGGAGATGGTAAAAGTGGAAAACATAGATGAAAAATATATGAAAGAAGCTATTGATTTGGCCAAAAAGGGCGCTGGCTGGGTAAATCCAAATCCAATGGTTGGAGCAGTAATAGTAAAAAGTGGGAAAGTAATTGGCTTTGGATATCATGAAAAATACAAAATGGCTCATGCAGAAAGAAATGCTTTGGCTAATTGTATAGAAAGTCCTGAGGGTGCGACTATGTATGTTACTTTAGAGCCTTGTTGCCACCACGGAAATACAGGACCTTGTACAGAAGCTATAATTGAAAAGAAAATTAAAAGACTTGTCGTTGGTTCTTTTGATCCAAATCCATTAGTTTCAGGCAAAGGTATTCAAACTCTTAGAGACAGTGGAATTGAAGTAGTGGAAGGTGTTTTAAGAGAAGAATGCGATGAACTAAATAAAGTATTTTTTCACTATATAAAAAATAAGACTCCTTATGTAACTATGAAGTACGCAATGACAATTGATGGCAAGATGGCAACATATTCAGGTAAATCAAAGTGGATTAGTACAGAGGAATCCAGAGCAAATGTTCATATGGACAGACATAAAAATTCTGCAATACTAGTGGGAGTTGAAACTGTAATCAAGGATGACCCAATGCTCAATTGTAGAATTGAAGGTATAGAAAAATATATAGATATAGGTGATATAAAATATCCTCTGACAAGTCCGATAAGAATTATTTGTGATAGTTTTTTAAGAACGCCGCTAGATTCAAAGATTGTAAAGACGGCTGATAAGTACAGAACTATTATTGCAAGTTGTGAGGAAGATGAAGAGAAGATAGAAGAATATAGAAAGAAAAATTGTGAAGTATTAAAGGTAAAATCACTTGAAAAAAGGGTTGATTTAAAAGATCTGATGAAAAAGCTAGGGGAACTTTCTATAGACAGTGTCTTAATAGAGGGTGGTGCAAGTATCAATTGGTCAGCCTTAGAAAATAATATTGTCAATAAAGTTCAAGCCTATATAGCTCCAAAAATATTTGGAGGTCAGTATGCTAAAACACCTATCACAGGGGCAGGAGTAGATAGTCCTAGCCAAGCCTTTGAATTAAAAAATAAAATAATAAAGATATTTGGAGAAGATATATTTATAGAAGGTGAGGTTAAATAATTGTTTACAGGTATTGTAGAAGAAATAGGAAAAATAAAAGCTATAAAGAAAGGAAAAAATTCAGCTAGATTAGTTATAAATGCTAAAAAAGTATTAGAAGATGTAAAACTAGGAGACAGTATTGCTGTAAATGGTGTTTGCTTGACTGTTACAGAGTTTTCTAATAGTGCGTTTGGTGTAGATGTAATGCATGAAAGCTTGAGAAAGTCATCATTATCTACTTTAAAAAATGATTCCAGCGTAAATCTTGAAAGAGCGATGTTGCTAAATGGAAGATTTGGTGGGCATATAGTATCAGGACATATAGATGGAACTGGAAAAATAATAAATATAAAAAATGACGATAATGCTATTTGGTATACCATAAGTGCTAAAGATAAAATAATGAAATACATAATAGAAAAAGGTTCTATAACAATAGATGGTATAAGCTTAACAGTGGCAAATTTGTCAGAGAGTGACTTTAGTGTATCAATAATACCACATACTCAAGAAGAAACTATTTTAAAAATGAAAAAAATAGGCGATATAGTCAATCTCGAAAATGACTGTATAGCTAAGTATGTAGAGAGCTTATTGAACTTTAAGGAAAAGTCAGAAGTTAAAAAAGATATAACGATGGATTTTTTATTAGAAAATGGATTTTAAATAAAATTACAAAATATATAATTAAAATTGAGAGGGAGAGAATTATGTTTAAGTTTAACACAATTGATGAAGTAGTAGAGGATTTACGCAAGGGGAAAATAGTTTTAGTAACTGATGATGAAGATAGAGAAAATGAAGGGGACTTTATTTGCGCAGCAGAATTCGCAACTACTGAAAATGTAAATTTTATGGCAGTTCATGGCAAGGGGTTGATATGTATGCCAATGAGCAAAGAATATTGCAAGAAACTAGCTTTGGATCAAATGGTAACACAAAATACAGATAATCATGAAACAGCTTTTACTGTGTCTATAGATCATATAGATACGACTACGGGAATATCAGCAGTAGAAAGAGGGCTAACTGCAAGAGAGTGTATAAAAGAAGATGTAAGACCAGAAGATTTTAGAAGACCTGGGCATATGTTTCCTTTAAAAGCAAAAGAAAATGGTGTTCTTGAAAGAAACGGTCATACAGAAGCAACAGTAGATCTTTTGAGAATTGCTGGTCTAAAAGAAGTTGGACTTTGCTGTGAAATTATGAAAGAAGACGGAACAATGATGAGAAAGACTGAACTGATAGAGTTAGCACAGAAATGGGATATAAAATTCACTACTATAAAACAGCTTCAAAATTATAGAAAAAAGACAGAGAAGTTAGTTAAAAAAGAAGTATCAGCTAATATTCCTACAAAATTTGGTGATTTTAAAGCACATGGATATACAAATATATTAAATGGAGAGCATCATATTGCCTTGGTGAAGGGAGATATAGGAGATGGTGAGAATGTGCTTTGCAGAGTACATTCAGAGTGTCTGACAGGAGATGTATTTGGATCTTTAAGATGTGATTGTGGAGATCAGCTTCATAGTGCTATGAAACAAATAGATGAAGAAGGAAGAGGGGTCATATTATATATGCGTCAGGAAGGACGTGGAATAGGTCTTATAAATAAATTGAAAACTTATGTGCTTCAAGAAGAAGGAATGGATACTATGGAGGCAAATTTGGCTTTAGGTTTTGAAGCGGATATGAGAGAGTACTATATAGGTGCACAAATACTTCAAGATCTTGGAATAAAAACTATAAAACTTCTTACAAACAATCCAGATAAGGTTTATCAGCTTGAAGACTATGGTATGAAAATTGTTGAGAGACTTCCTATAGAAATGACAGCAAATGAATATGATGAAAAATATCTACAGACAAAGAAGGAAAAAATGGGTCATATTTTAGATTTGAAAAAGGTTCTTTAAAGAATAGATAAATAAAATTTAGCTAAAAAAATAGATTATAATAAATAAAAATCAGGGGGAAATTATGAATATATATGAAGGAAAATTAGTCGCAAAGGATGCAAAAATAGCTATAGTAGCAGCACGTTTCAATGAGTTTATAGTATCTAAGCTTTTGTCAGGATCACTAGATGCTTTAAAGAGACACGATGTAGATGATGAAAACATTGATTTGGCTTGGGTACCAGGGGCTTATGAAATACCTTTGATGGCATCTAAAATGGCAAAGAGTGGAAAGTATGATGCAGTTATATGTCTAGGTGCAGTCATTAGAGGAAGTACAAGTCATTACGATTACGTTTGTAGTGAGGTATCAAAGGGAATAGCTCATATATCTTTAGAGACAGATATACCTGTGATGTTTGGAGTTTTGACAACAGAAAATATAGAACAAGCTATTGAAAGAGCAGGAACGAAAGCAGGAAATAAGGGATTTGATGTTGCTGTATCAGCAATAGAGATGATAAATTTATTGAATATCGATCTATAAAATAAATAAATATGGTCATTTTATTTATTAAGTGATAATTCTAATATGCAATATAATAAAATCTGATAATTCTAATTTTGAACTATCTACTTGTAAAAATAAGAAAATACAACTATAAATTGATATGAATGTAAGGAATTAAAAACAAAAGAGAAGCGGTGCTTCTCTTTTATTTTGTTATGGATATGGTATAATTGGGTATAAATATAATTACTATATTTGTATAAACGGGCGTGTATTTTTAAAGGAGAATAAGATGTTATATTTAGGAGCACATTTATCTGTTACACATGGTTATTTGGCTATGGCAAAAGAAGCATCGGCAATGGGAGCCAACACATTTGCATTTTTTACCAGAAACCCAAGAGGTGGTAAAGCAAAAGATTTAGATTTAAAGGATATGGATTTATTTAATAAGTATATAAAAGAGCATAAATTTGGAAAGTTAGTGGCTCATGCACCATATACTCTTAATCCTGCCAGTGCAACTGAGAGCACAAGAGATTTTGCATTTATGGCTATGAAAGATGATATAGAAAGATTAGAACTCCTACCTGGAAATTATTACAACTTTCATCCAGGTAGTCATGTAAAGCAAGGGAGTAAAAAGGCTATTGAACTTATAGCAGAGGTATTGAATGAAACTTTATTTGAAGGAATGACTACTACTGTTCTTTTAGAAACTATGGCCGGAAAAGGGACAGAAGTGGGAAGAAGTTTTGAGGAAATTAAAGCTATAATAGACAAAGTACATCTAAAAAGCAAGATTGGAGTTTGCTTGGATACTTGCCATATAAGTGATAGCGGATATGATCTTGTCAATAATTTTGATGGTATTTTAGAAGAATTTGATAAAGTGATAGGCTTAGAATATCTAAAAGCACTTCATATTAATGATAGTAAAAATGAAATGGACTCTAAAAAAGATAGGCATGAAAAAATTGGTGAAGGTTATTTGGGACTTGATGTATTTAAAAAGATTGTAAATCATCCTTATTTAAAGAATCTTCCTATGATTTTAGAAACTCCAAACGATTTTGAAGGATATGAAAAAGAAATCAAGCTTTTAAGAGATATGGAAGTCTAGAAAATATATAGATATAAAGAGTTATAAAAATAGATATTTTCTATAGATAATTGCTAGAGAGCAGAATCTATAGAAAACACTATTTAGGTAAGATAAAGTTTCAGATATTTTCAGATATTAATGTATATTTTTATAATTTTATAATATATAACTTTAAAATATTTATCTTATAATTATAAATAAAAAAAGACAGCTAAGAGCTGTCTTTTTTTATTGAATAAGTATTATTTTATTTTTTCAAAATCCTTATACATTAGTGAAGGCTGAATACCTTTATTGTTTTGGTACTTTCCACTAGAGTATAAGTCATATTCACCATGTATATCATGATAATATATCTGGCAAATTTCAGTATTTGGATATATTCTTATAGGTTGAACGCAGAATATTTCAAGAGTCCAGTATCCAGCAAATCCTATATCACCAAATCCAGCTGTTACGTGTATAAATAGTCCAAGTCTTCCAGTAGAAGATCTACCTTCTAGCATAGGAACAAATTTTTCTGTTTTTGTAAATTCGTTAGTTCTGCCAAGATATAATTTATTAGGTTCAAGTAAAAGCCCTTCTTCTGGGATAGTAATTTTTTTTGCAGGGTTAGGAATTTTCATATCCAACTCATTGTTTTCATAGACCATTAGCTCATTGCTAAGAGATAGGTTGTAGCTGTTTGGATTGACCTTATTTTTATTAAAAGGTTCGATAATTATATTGCCAGCTTCAACGTTTTTTAATATTTCTTTACCAGATAAAATCATTTTTCCACCTCTATTATATGTTATTTTATATTTTCTTTAATCCCAATACTTTCTCTAAAGAATCTTTAGCCATTGAAATAGCTAGATCCTTGTATAATTATATCACATATAGCTGGCTCAATAAATAATAATGGAATAATTATAAGTAAAGAATTCTCAGATATAAGTAAAATGTTTTGCAAGACTATATTTTTGATGATAAAATTAAATTATAAAATAAAAATAATAGGAGGGTATTATGTTAGAAGTTGGAATGAAACATACGGAAAAAATGATAGTAAATAAAGAAGCTACAGCAGCTCATGTTGGAAGTGGTGGTTTGGAAGTATTTGCAACACCATCTATGATAGCATTGATGGAAAAAACTTGTAAGAACTGTGTGGATAGTCACTTGGACTCAGGAAAAGGAACAGTAGGCATATCTATATCTACTAATCATAAGGCGGCAACTCCTTTGGGAATGGAAGTAAGATGTGAGTGTGAACTTGTTGAAGTAGATAGATCTAGATTATCTTTTGAAGTGAAGTGCTTCGATGAAATAGAGGAAATAGGCGAGGGCAAGCACGACAGATTTATAGTTGATAATGATAAGTTTCTTGAAAATGTTAATAAAAAAATAGAAAGATCAAAAAAATAAGAGAGATATAATATATCAAATATATAAGAAAATGCGTTTATATAATATATAGATTAAAAGAATATATAAATGCGTATAAAGACGTATCAAATATAAATGCCTATATATAAAAGTGTGTGTACAAATATGTATAAAAATATATTTAAAGCATATTTAAAGCATATTTAAAGTATATTTAAAGTATATACAAATATGTATAAAAAATTTATAAAAGAATATATCAACATATTAAAGAATATAAAAAATGAAAATAGTTCTATTATAAGAGAAATCGCGATTAATTTCGCGATTTTTTATTGCAAATATTTACTATTTAAATATAAAAAGGAAATAGAATAAAAAAGTAAATAGTATAAATAAAGCAATAGAATATAAAAAGACATAGAATAAAAAAGTAAATAGAATAAAAAAAGACATAGAATGACAAAGTAAATAGTATAAATAAAGCAGTAGAACATAAAAAGACATAGAATAAAAAAAGATATAGAATAAAAAAAGGCAATAGTATAAATAGAAATAAAGAGTGTAATAAAAAATAAGACCATAAAACAGAATGTAGGAATATAAATTTGAAAATAAAATCTCTAAAAGTATAAAAACAATATTAAAGATTCCTATTTATATATCCATTTATTAAATTATAAAAAAATAGAGAATAATTAGCAAATAGTTATTGATAATGGTTATCAAAAATGATAAAATATAAATGATAATTATTATTAATAAAAAGAGGAGAAGTAATAATAATTAATCAAAATTAAATAATAGGGGGAATAAAAATGAAAAAGGTATTAAGTTTTATTATGGCTTTAGCGATTGTAGCAACGATGATTCCAAGTTCTTTTGCTAGAGAAAATAGTGATTTGGATGCAAAGATTATAACAGTTGCAGATACTTCTTCATACTTAGTGTTGGACCTTGCTAGTATCAAATCCAAGGCAAAAAAAATATTTCTTGATGGAAAGCTGAGTGCTTTTACATCGGTTGATAACTCGGGGAAAATTATCAAAAGGGAGTTTGATGGAAAGCATAGTTCTTTAAAGGTTGAATTTGAAGATGGAAGTAGCATTACAAGGGATATCGGAAATATTTATAAAAAATTTCCATATCAAACATCTAGTAATAAAAGAGTTAGCCCAGATGTCGTAATTGGTCACGCAAGTATGGCAGTTTGGGATTTTCATAATGCAAAAAAAGATGCTAATGGTGTAGAAATAATGTATCCATCTAGCAGCACTTTTGATGCTGATCTTTCTAAAAAGAATGATGTAGACGTGGAAACATCTCCTACACCAGACAGTTCAAAAGATAGTGTGAAGTCGATAAAGTATGGAGAAGATATAGTATTTGAATATGATTTATCAAATCAGAAAGAAAGAAATAATTATAAAAACATAATAAGTGTTAAAAGACTTGATAATAAAAAATCAGCTATAAAACTAGATTATTCAAAGAAAATAATAAAAAAAGAAGGGCAAGCTAATTCAGGCAAGGGAGTTCTTATAATTAAATTTGATAAGAATAAGGCTATCCAAAAAATGGGAGAGCATAAAATTGAAATGGATTTAAAGGGATTAAATAAAAGCCTTATAAGTAAAATAAATTACGTTAAAGATATGGATACTTCTACTTTGGATCCTATAAATCCAAGTGAAGAAAAAAAGGACAATGAGTATGAATATGGAGAAGATATAGTAATTAAATATAATTTAAATAATGAAAAAGAGAAATAGAGTGATAAATGATGGAGAAGATTATGAATATGCCAAGTCAAAGGATCCGAATGTATTAGAAAATGAAAGTGGAAATCCTTGGCATGTAGTAGGAGAATCTTTTAGAATTAAAAATGACGGTGTGAAGTATCTAAAAAGAGGTGTAAATAACTTAACTATAAAGTATGAGGGATATCATGATAGTAATTTTAAATTCACATTAAATGAAGGAAGAAAGAATATAAAGTCTGCTAACAATACTGAAATATACAAAGAACTAGAGTCAGAAAAAGTAGACTCTAAAAAAGAAAAAGAATTAATGCTAAATAAGAATAAATTAGTATTAGACAAAGAAAATATAAAAAAAGACACATTTAAATTGGCTATCAGTAAAAAATCTTCAAATAGAGGTCCAAAATCTGCAGCTAAGGTAAATGTTATATCTAAGGCAACTGGCGGAGGAATATCAAAGCCATCAGTAGGAGGAGATTCTTCTTCATCTGGAAGTGTAAATATGGGATGCAAGCTAATATTTGATTTTGATATGGTGGCAAATGCAAGTATATTAGAAAAGCTTGGATATCAAAATGATGAAGCTAGCAGTTTACTTGACGCTTGGGAAGGAACTTCAAAGGAGATGGCTTTATTGAAATCAAATCCTTATAGAAAGGTGGTTTGGGATAGATATCTAACTTTTGTTCAAAACAATAGAGTGAATAACTCAACTTATAAAACTTTTGGAGACTACTTTGATAATCCAGAAGTAGTTACTACGAAAAATGGATATTATCAAATGAAATATGCTCTTGGAAATGGAATAGGAAAGCCTATCTATACAATGGATAACATATTTACTGACGATAAAAAAAATAGCAGTGTTTTGCCAGATAATGTATATGAAGCACTTGATATAGTTGAGATGAGAAAGAATATCGTTATTCCTATGCAAAAGTGGACTAGCAATTTAAATTATATAAAAGTAGATGGTAAATCTCTAGAAAAGGGAAAGGATTTTGTATTAGATTATTCAAATAGCAATCTAATCATCAAGGGAGATGTATTCGATAGAGTTGGAAATATAAGAGTAGAAATAAATGCAAATGGCTTTGATAAATACCAAAAAGATACACTAGTAAAAGCAAATGATGGAAAATCATCAGTTGACTCTGCAAAAGTAGATGAGGATATTGACAATAAAGATGATTATTTTAGGCCAGAACAGGCAGATTTCGATGAAGCAAAAATGAAATCTTTATTCCCTGGAATGACAATTGACTTAGAGAAAGAAATACTAGTTAGTGATGGAAGATTTAATGAATATCCGAGATTTATAAAGAATATAGAAAAAGTAGAAATAAATGGAAAGAGGATAGGTTTTGGAACTACAGGTGTTATTGTAGCTGGATACGGAGACGATAGCGTATTAAGATTTTTTAAACAGCCACAAAAGGGAGACACTGTAAGTATATATTCAAGAGGATTTGAAGTTTATAAGTATTTTGTAAAATAATAGATATAAGGATTAACAATTATTGAGGGGGGATTTTTTGTGAGTAACTTTAAAAAAGCAGCGAGTATAGTAATGGCAGGGGCAATAGTTAGTGGGGGAATTGGACAGTATAGTGTCAGTGCGGATGATGCTAGTATAGATGTTGAAAGAATATCTTGAGATGATAGATTTGAAACTTCAATTGAAATTGCTAAGAAATTAAATAGAAAGAAAGCATATTTTGTAAGTGGGGACAATCCTTGGGATGCACTTTCAGTTGGACCAGTGGCATCTAATGAAAAGGCATCTATAATACTTGCATCAAGAAAAGATAGAGTAAAAAATGATATAAAAGTATTAGATATAGAAACGGCAACAATTGTAGGTGGAAAGAATAGTATTTCTGATGATATTTCAGATATTATAGAAAGAACTATAAAAACAAAAAAGATTTCAGGTAGAGATAGATATGAAACTTCAGAGCTATTAGTTGAGAGTATGAAATCAAAAGATGTTGGCTTAGCAGGGGGAAGTGTATTTGCAGATGCTCTTTCTTCGGGAGCTTTTTTATCACAAAAGAATATACCACTTTTATTATTAAACAATAAAAATGAGATTAAGGATGGATTTAATCCTATCTATACATTTGGAGGAGAAAAATCTATATCAAAAACTTTTGGAAAGAGAATAGCAGGGGCTAATAGGTATGAAACAGCAGAAAAAATAGCAGCTGAATATAAAAATTTTGATACAGTAATACTTGTATCTGGAAAAAACTTTGCAGATGCGTTATCTGCCACACCTTTATCACATCAACTAAATGCACCAATACTACTTAGTGATGGGAAAACTCTTACAAAAGGAAGCAAAGAAATAATTAAAAAAGTAAAAAAAGTTGTAGTGGTAGGGGGCAGAGCTTCTATAAGCCAAAGTTTACTTGAAGAAATAAAAAACATTAATAAAAAGGATTCTTCAGTTTCTAGTTCTTCGGGATCAGCTTCCTCAGGATCTTCTTCAGGATCCTCATCTTTAAGCTCTGGAGATAAAGAAATAAAAGAGGATAGTAGGCTTTATGCAAGATTGGTCATTGATTTTGATAAAGATGGATTAGTGGAAGAAGAGCTATCCATAGCACTTAAAGAAGGTGAAAAGCTAGATGGGCTAGTAAAGGAAATTCAGTCTTCAACTAGCTTTTTAGAAAATACTAGCCCAAAAGGATATACTTTAAAGGGTTGGAAAATTAGAGGTAAAAATGAAATAAAAACTCTTGAAGAAATTAAAGAGTTAAAAGCAAGTAAGGAGTTACTATCTACAGAAGAAGAAGGAGAAGAAAAAAGCATATATATAGAGGCCGTGTTTGAAAAAGATTCAAAAGATCCTGAAAAGCCTATAGAAAAGGAAGACAAGGATAAAACTTCAGAAGATGATAAAGATAAGGATAGCGCTGGAAAAGATGATTCAGGTAAGCCTACAGATAAGGATGATAAAGAAGAAGATGATGACATTTCATTAAATCCTCAGGTTGAAATAAAAGACCCACCATTTTTATCTACTAATTTGACTATAAACACTTCTAATAAGAGTACTATGGATTGGTTTAAGCTTTTAAACGAGCAAAAAGCAAACTTTAAGCTAAATGGAAAAAATATAGAAATTAGTAAGGCAGATAGTCCATATTCAAAAGAAAAGTCCTTCTATATTAGAAATGTAGATGATGGCACTTTTTCTTTTAGTGGATTTGAAGATGGAGATATTATCACTATTTCAATAATTGATAAAGCAAACAAGCAAAAATGGCCAGATGTGAATATAAAGTATTCAATAGGAGGTTTTGGAGCAACATTTAAAGTAGTTAAGTAGAGAAATAAAAGTTGTAGCAATAAATAATAAGAAAAATATAGAATTTTGTATAAAGAAGTTGGATTTTATAAGTCCGACTTCTTTTTTATGTGATCTAATAGCAGAAAGATATAAATAATAAAATTTTTTTACAATCATTTGAATAAAAAAATATAAGATAAGGTTAAAAGGTGTTGAAAATAATACGAAAAAATATGCAGTTTAAAAAATATTGCTAACTAATACAAAAGAATATGCAGCTAAAAAGAATATGCAATATATAAAGTAGAAATATCTATAAAATAATCTGAAATATATAAAATAAACATCTATAAAAAATATAAAATATATAAAAAATCCAATTTGTTGCAATTGCAACTGAAAGATTTGGCAAAATCCTGTATAAATAGGGTATAGGATAAATAAGAAATATTTAAGTTGCCTTTTAGCAGGCTAGAATTTAAATATATATATATTTATCCCGAATTAACAATCAAGGATACTTGATAAGTTAAAAATTACAAAAAATTAATAACTCAATAGATTATAAAAATAATAATTAGGATTACTTGGGAGGTAATAGAGAGATGAATAAGTATTTTTCAGTAAATGACAAGGTATATAATATAGTAGAGAAAAATCCAAAAGCCATAGATTTTTTGATATCAAATGGCTTTGAACAGTTTGAAGATAGAGGAATGTTTGAGAAAATGTCAAAGAATGTTAGTTTGTCTATGGCATTGAAGCTAAAGAAGATGAATGTTGATTTGTTTGAAGAGAGATTAGTATCATTTTTAGAGGGCGAAACAGATAGTGTAGATAAAGCCTTAGTTGGAAAAGTTAAAAAAGAAAATGCAGATATAAATATTGAAGGAGTTCTTCCTTGTCCAATAAGAATACCCCTATTAGAAGGCTTTGAGTCTTGGCTTGAGGAAAATAAAAATAAACTAGATTATAGTATAGATTATGAGCTAAAGTCGGCAAATATGGGACTAGATTGGATCAAGGATCAAGTAAAAACTGGAGATGTAAATCAGATAGCAGATGTATTGATGTCAGCAGGTTTTGATTTGTTTTTTGACAAAGAGTTAATGGGACAATTTTCAGATCAAGATGTCTTTGAGGCTTTTACAGATGAGATTAACTCTGATTTTTGCAATGACTATATTGATCTTAGAGATCCTCAGAAAAAATACCTAATAACTGGTGTAGTGCCTGCAGTATTCTTGGTAAATAAAGATGAGCTAAATGGAAGAAAGATACCGACTAAGTGGGAAGACATACTTAGTGAAGAATTTGAAGATTCGGTGGCAGTTCCTATGGGAGATTTAGATTTATTTAATGCCCTAGTTGTTACTTTATACAAAGATTATGGTATGGATGGAATATCAAGGCTGGCAAGATCATATATGAAAAATCTTCACCCAGCTCAGATGGTCAAGGCAAAGGGAAAGACAAAATCAACAAATCCAGCTGTAAGCATTATACCTTATTTCTTTACTCAGATGTTGAGTGGTGAAAATCAAGTCGCAGTTTGGCCAGAAGATGGAGCAGTAATCAGTCCTATATTTATGATTGCTAAGAAGGAGAAAAAAGAGAAAATACAGCCTATAATAGATTTCTTTATGTCAAAGGAAATTGGTGAGATATTCTCCGCAAATGGCAAGTTCCCTTCTACAAATAAAGAAGTAGATAATGGATTGAAAGAAGATCAAAAATTCAAATGGGTTGGATGGGACTTTATTGAAAAAAGAGATATAGGAGCACTTTTAAAAGAGTTGGAAGCTAAATTTAATGAAGAGATAGTAAAATAAATAAAAATATATAGTAAGTTTAATAGATATTATAGAGAAGCTTTGATAGAAATGATATAGAAAGCTTTGTTGGGATAAATTGAGAGTAAAAAGGTATTTTAAAAGGAGAATTAATATGAATTTAGTAGTATTTTCAGGTCCTCCATCTTCAGGGAAGACTAGTGTAATAATGAAAACAATAGATGCTTTAAAAAGTCAAAATATAAATGTAGGTGTTGTAAAGTTTGATTGTCTTTATACAGATGATGACGTTTTGTATGAAAAGGCGGGAATTCCTGTAAGAAAGGGATTATCAGGATCACTTTGCCCTGATCACTTCTTTGTATCAAATATAGAAGAGGTAGTACAGTGGGGAGTAGAAAAAAATCTTGACCTTTTAATTACAGAATCAGCAGGTCTTTGCAATAGATGTTCGCCATATATCAAAGAAATTAAGGGAATATGTGTAATAGACAATCTATCAGGTATCAATACTCCAAAGAAGATTGGTCCTATGCTAAGGTCAGCAGATATAGTGGTAATAACAAAGGGAGACATAGTATCTCAGGCAGAAAGGGAAGTATTTGAATCAAAGGTAAATTCAGTAAACCCAACAGCTATAACTATGCATATAAATGGATTAACAGGGCAGGGAGCCTATGAACTGAGCACTTTATTATTGGATGAAAAGAAAGAGATAAATACAGTAAAGGGAATGAAGTTAAGATTCCCTATGCCATCTGCTCTTTGTTCATATTGTCTAGGGGAAACTAGAATTGGAGAACAGTATCAGATGGGAAATGTTAGAAAAATGGATTTGGAGGATAAAAAAGATGGAAAATAATCTAGATATATTGAGTATTGAGGAAATAATAAAAAAATATCCTTTTGCAGAGTCTTTCTTTGAAGAAAATAATTTAGATACAAAAGCTTATAGAGATAAAACTTTTCTAGAATTTCTAAAGCATTTTACGGATGAAGAAGTAGAAGATATGGCTCTTGATCTAAATAAGCTAGTAATTGACTTTGATGAATATATCAAGCAAATGAAGGAATTTCTTGGAATACAGGAATCTTCAGGAGTTGAGACTCTTACAATTCTTCCAGGTCAAGATAAGTCAGGTAATAAAGAAGGTTTTGATATATTGGAAATCAAAAAATCTGAAATGATAGCCATAGTTGGTCCTACTGGATCTGGAAAATCAAGACTTCTAGCAGATATTGAGTGGGCAGCTCAAAATGATACACCGACAAAGAGAACTATTTTAATAAATGGTGAAAGCCCAGATAAAAAATGGAGATTTTCATCTAATAATAAATTAGTAGCCCAGTTATCTCAGAATATGAATTTTGTTATGGACTTATCTGTAAAGGACTTTTTAGAATTGCACGCAAAGAGTAGAATGGTTGAAAATATTGATGACACTGTGGATAAGATAATTAAAGAAGCAAATAAACTTGCTGGAGAGCAGTTTAATATAGATACTCAGATTACAGCACTAAGTGGGGGACAGTCTAGAGCTCTTATGATAGCTGATACAGCGATTCTTTCATCATCACCTATAGTATTGATAGATGAGATAGAAAACGCTGGAATAGATAGAAAAAAGGCGCTAGATTTATTAGTTTCATCAGATAAGATAGTACTTATGGCTACACATGATCCAACTTTAGCCCTTATTGCAGATAGAAGAATAGTAATTAAAAATGGTGGTATTTTTAATATACTTGACACTAGTGAAGATGAAAAAGCTAAGTTAGAAGAGTTGGAAAAGATGGATAAAATAATACAAGAAATGAGAAGGGCATTAAGATCTGGAGAAAAACTATAAAAATAGAAACAATTTAGATACTGATTTTTTTAAAAAAAGAAATATAAAAATAAAAAAGTATTATAAAAAAACAATAATTTATTTAATAAACACCAAAAAGAGAAGTTAAAGGCTTCTCTTTTTGGTGTTTATTAAATAAATTAGGCTTATAGATTTATTTTAGAGAAATATATAATATTTAATCTATATATTATAAAGTTACAAATAAAATGAAATTGATTAGAAATGGCTATAAAAGGGTAAATATATAAGGTTGTAAAGTATTGTAAAGATTTATAGTAAATTATACTTATAAGAATAGATTTCTTATATCTTTGAGGGATAAAACATACCTTGTAAGTATTGTAGACAAGCCATTACAATTATTGTATAATTAGATTTAGATGATAATAGTAACAAATTATTATAATAGTTTTATATTAGCAAACGAAGGGAGAAAATTTTATCATGAATACAGTTTCTGTAAAAATTTTAGATAATTTATATTACTTAGGAGTTAACGATAGAGAGACAAATTTATTTGAAAATATGTGGCCTCTACCAGATGGTATAGCATACAATTCTTATTTAATAACAGATGAAAAAACAGCTCTATTGGATACAGTAAAAATAACAAAGGTGGATGGTTTTGTAGATACACTAAAGGACATCTTAGGTGGAAGAGACCTAGATTATTTAGTAATACATCATATGGAGCCAGATCATTCAGGCTGCGTAAAAACAATAATGGAATTATATCCAAATGTAACAATAGTAACTAATAAAAAAGCTAGAGCTATGATGGATGATTACTTTGATATAGAGTTAGACAATTATATAGAAGTAAAGAATGGTGATGTTTTAGATTTAGGAGAAAGAAAGCTTAACTTTGTGATGACACCAATGGTTCATTGGCCAGAATCTATGGTAAGCTATGAGTCTACTGATAAGGTATTATTCTCTCAAGATATATTTGGTGGATACGGATCATTAAATGGTACTATATTTGATGATGAAATGAACTTTGAGTTCTTCCGTGATGACATTAGAAGATACTACTCAAATATAGTAGGAAAGTACTCAAAGCAGGCTGCTAGATCTTTAGAAAAAGTAAAGGCTCTAGATATCAATATAATATGCCCAGTTCATGGTATTATATGGAGAACTAATCCAGACCTTATTGTAGATGAATATATTAGACTAGCAAATCAAGTAAATGAAGAAGGTGTAATAATTGCCTATGGTTCTATGTATGGAAATACAGAAAAAATGGCAGATTATCTTGCAAGATTCATTGCTGAAGAAGGAATAAAAAATGTAAAAGTATATGATGTATCAAAGACAAATGCATCTTATATATTAAGTGATATATGGAAGTATAATGGACTTGTTTTAGGAAGTTGTACTTACAATAACTCAGTATATCCAATGATGAATCAGTTGATGTATATATTAAAGATGAACAAGCTTAAAAACCATGTTCTTGGTATATTTGGTTCTTATGGATGGAACGGTGGAGCAGTTAAGGAATTGACTGAATTCGCTTCTGAAGGTGGAACATTTGAAGTTGCACCAACAGTAGTAGATACTAAGGGAGCTATGAAGGAAGAGGATATAGAAAACCTAAGAACTCTAGCTAAAGAAATCGCTGAAATGGTAAGAAAAGACGATAAGTAAGATTTTAAAATAAATATTAATAAGATAATAGACAGTGTTGATTTAACTTTAAATTGACACTGTTTTTTTATAAGTAAACATAAAAATGTAATTATCTCATATTTATGTTATAATAATCAGTGACAAAATTATAGAAATGAGGTCAAATTATGGTAAGAGGTTTTGAAATAGTAGAAAAAGAACATAGAAAGCATCCAGAATGCGATATAATAATGCCAAAAAGAGGAACGTCAAAATCAGCAGGATATGATTTTTATACACCTGTAGATATAGTAATAGCAGCGAGAGGTAATTCAAAAGTTATTTTTACAGATATTAAAGCATATATGCTTCCAGATGAAGTATTAAGTACTCACGTTAGAAGTTCTATAGGTATGAAAAGAGGATTAGTGCTTGCAAACACAACTGGAATTATAGACTCAGATTATTACTCTAATCCCGATAACGATGGGAATATTGGATTTATGTTGAGAAATCTAACAGATGAAGAAGTAGTGATTAAGGCTGGAGAAAGAGTAATACAAGGAATATTCTCTAAATATCTAGTGGCAGATGCCGATTGTCCAAAATCAGAAGATAGATTAGGTGGAGTAGGATCTACTGGAAGAAAATAAATTAAAGTGATTTAAATGACTGTTTATATATAGATAATATATAGATAATATAAAATAGATAAAAGGTCTTTAAATTTTTCGGATAAAATGGTATAATGTATAGTGTTATTCGAGAACGAATGAAAGTCTAAAAACAAACAAAAGTGACCTAGGGATTTCCCTAGGTCATTTTTGTGTTGAATTGAATAATTCTTAGCTATATTATATAATATAAAGAGAACGTATGTTTATGAAAAGAGGGCATAAAATGAAGGAAAAAATATTTTTTCATGTAGATGTGAATTCAGCGTATTTAAGTTGGGAAGCAGCTAAAAGGTCTAAGGAAAATATAGCTGGCAAAGATCTAAGAGAGATTGCATCGGCAGTATCTGGAGATCCAAGCAAGAGAAGTGGTATAGTATTGGCTAAGAGTCAGATAGCTAAAAAGTTTGGTGTAAATACTGGTGAGCCAATAGAGATTGCAAAAAGGAAATGTCCCCAACTCTATGTTGTGCCTGCAAACTTTGATTTATATATTGAAAACTCTAATAAGCTAATAAAATTATTAAATGAATACTCACCCTATGTCTATCAATATTCAATAGATGAAGCTTTTATTGATATGACTGGTACGGATAGATTGTTTGGAAGTCCGAAGATGTGTGCGGATAATATAAGAAATAGAATAAAAAAAGAGTTAGGATTTACAGTAAATATAGGTATAGGAAATAATATGCTTACGGCAAAGATGGCAGGTGAGTTTAGTAAGCCCGACAAAACACATACACTTTTTAAGGATGAGATAGAAAGTAAAATGTGGCCATTGGGTATAGAAGAACTATTTTTTGTTGGAGATAAGACAGCAAATAAGTTGAGAAATCTGGGATTTGTAAGCATTGGAGATCTTGCTAAAGCTGATATTAACTTTATAATAAAGAGATTTAAAAAGCACGGAGAGGTTATACATAGGCATGCTAACGGAGAAGAGGGATATGTGTTTTTGAAGAAAAATATAAAAAATAAGTCTATAGGAAATTCATCAACAACAGCCTATGATATATCTGAAATAGAACAAGCGAATCAACTAATACTTTCCTTGTGTGAAACAGTTTGCGCTAGGCTTAGGAAAAAGAATATGAAGGCAGGTGTCTTGAGTATAGAAATAGTTGATATGAACTTTGAAAATTATACTAAGCAAAGAAAGTTGAATGTAGATACAAATGCAGTAAATATAATATACAAAGAAGCTTGTGATATGTTTATTGAAATATGGAATAAAACACCGATTAGACATATCGGCATAACTACTAGTAATGTGGAAAATAAAAAAGTAGAGCAGTTAAATTTTTTTGATAATGCAAATATAAAAGAAGAAAATCTATATGATGCTGTTGATAAAATTAGAGACAAGTATGGGGAGGACTCTATCAAAAGAGCCAGCTTTATAGGAAAGAACATATCTCATATGGAGGGCGGAATTTCCAAAAAGAAAAAGGATAAGAATGTTTATTTATAAAAAAATAAAGGAAAAGCTATTCAAAAGGATAAAAAACACTTAAGATGATTAAAAATAGTATAATAGGTGTATATATAAAAATAGATATGTGAAATTAAAAGTTACAATTAGAAAATATAATAAAAACTTAAACTGGGTATGGATAATATTTGAGACTAGATATAGATTGCCTAGTGTATAATAAAGCCTAAATAATGTAAAATCTGATATAATTGATATAGATTTTAAAAAGGAGAAGATAGATGAAGAGTAATATAGGAGTAATTGGTTTATCCGTGATGGGGATGAACTTGGCACTAAATATGGCGGATAATGGATACAAGGTATCTATTTTTAATAGAACAACTTCAGTTGTTGATAAGGTGATGAAAGAGCATAATCATAAAAACTTTTCAGCATTTTATGCTTTGAAAGAATTTGTAGACTCTCTTGAAAAGCCAAGAAGAATATTTCTTATGGTTAAATCAGGTAGTCCTGTAGATATGTTAATAGAACAACTTTTACCTCTGATTGATGAAGAGGATATTATAATAGATGGTGGAAATTCTTACTTTAAAGATACTATAAGAAGAGAGAGAAGTCTAAGAGAAAAGAATATATATTTCCTAGGTGTAGGTATATCTGGAGGAGAAGAAGGGGCAAGATTTGGACCAGCTATTATGCCTGGTGGAGATGAAAAAGCTTATTCATATCTATCGGAAATATTTGAGAAAATATCTGCAAAAGCCTATGGAGAAGCTTGTTGCAAGTATATATCAACAGATGGATCAGGACACTATGTAAAGATGGTCCACAACGGTATAGAGTATGCTGATATGCAGTTAATAAGTGAAGCCTACACAATTCTAAAAACTATTGGGGATTTTTCAAATGAAGAGTTGGCTGAAATTTTTAATGACTGGAACAATAGTGAGTTAGAAAGTTATTTGATAGAAATTACTTCTAATATATTTAAGGTAAAAGAAGGTGAAAAATATCTTCTTGATCTAATTATGGATAAAGCATCTCAAAAGGGAACTGGTAAGTGGACAAATCTTGAGGCAATAGATTTGGGTGTAGATATATCGGTTATTACAGCTGCATTAAATGCGAGATTTATGTCTGGCTTGAAGGATGAAAGAATAAAGGCTGAAAAAATAATACTAGATAATAATGAAAAAAGTTTAGCTAAGAACGATATAAATAAAAAAGAAATTATAGAACTAGTGAAAAACAGTCTATATATATCTAAGATAGTGTCTTATGCACAAGGATTCAAGCTACTATCAGCGGCAGAAGAGGAATATGATTGGAATTTTGACTTTGCTGAAATAAGCAAGATATTCAGAGGTGGTTGTATAATAAGAGCTAAGTTTTTAAATGATATATCAGATGCCTTTAAGTCCTCATCTAATATTGATAATTTGATTTTTACTGACTTTTTCTCAAGAGAAATAAATTTAAGATTAAATGACTTAAGAAAATTAATATCAATGGCTGTAGAAAGAGGAGTAGCTGTAAGTGCTATGACTTCAGCTTTAGGATATATAGATACATATAAAACACCTAGGTCAGGAGCAAATTTAATTCAGGCTCAAAGAGATTACTTTGGTTCTCACACATTTGAGAGACTTGACAAAGAAGGAAGTTTTCATTACGATTGGATTGATAGTTATGATGAATAATATAAAAAATAAAACTATGGAAAAGAAAAATATAGAAAGTATTGATAATATATCAGAAGAAACTAGCCAAAAAATAACTAATAATGGAATGGTTATTTTTGGAGGGACTGGGGATCTTGCATATAGAAAGTTATTCCCAGCTCTTTACAATCTTCACTGCTTGGGGAGTCTTCCAGCAGATTATAAGATAGTAGGTATCGGGAGAAGAGACTACAGTGAAGATGAATATATTGATATAGTTCAGGAGTGGATGAGAGAGTTTTCAAGACTAAAGTATAGCGATGAAGAATTTGAGAAATTCAAGTCAAGAATAAGATATTATAAGATGGATATGAGTGATGGCAAAGAGTATACAGCTTTGTTAGATTTTATAAAAAAAGAAGAAATAGAAGATGGGCTGATATATTATTATGCTGTTTCACCAGAACTTTTCGATCCTATAACAGAAGGTCTAAAGATAGCAAATTGTAAGCATAAGAAATGCCAATGTGAAAGTGTTGATATATATGATAGCTGTTGTATGGGAAATACCAAGGTGATAATAGAAAAACCTTTTGGAGAAAATCTTCAAGCAGCAGAAAAAATATATGAGAACTTAAAGAGTTATTTTAAGACTGAAAATATATATCATATAGATCACTATCTTGGAAAAGAAATGATAATAAATATTATGACTTTAAGGTTTGCAAATGCAATTTTTAAGGCAGTATGGAAGAAGGAATATATAGAAAAAGTTGAAATCAATGCTTATGAAACTGTTGGAGTAGACAGTAGAGGCGGATATTACGATAAAAGTGGTGCCTTGGCAGATATGATACAGAATCATTTATTCCAGATAATGTCTATAGTTGCGATGGAAAAACCAAAGGATAATAGTAGTATATCTATAAAAAGGGCACAAAATGATGTATTTAAGCAATTAAAAGATATAAATGAAGAAAAAATAGATGAAATTTTACTGATGGGGCAGTATAATGGATATAGAGATGAAGAAAAGGTTGCCCCTGATTCAGTAACAGAAACTTATGTAGCTTTAAAGCTTGAAATAGAAAATGAGAGATGGCAAGGAGTACCTTTTTACTTAAGAACAGGCAAGAAGCTGGACAGAAGAGAAAGTGAAGTGATAGTTACCTTCAAGTCTATGGGAGAAGGTATAGCAGGAAATCATCTTTCTATAAAAATTCAGCCAGATGAAGGTGTAAAAGTAAACTTTAATATCAAAAAGCCAGGTACAGAGAGTCAGCTTATAAATGAAGTTGAGATGGATTTTTGCCAGAGTTGTATACTGGAGAATAGAACAAATACACCAGAAGCATATGAAAGATTGTTGAAATCTTGCATGGATTCAGACAAGAGTTTATTTTCACAATGGGAACAGATAGAGACGAGTTGGAAATATATTAATAAAATAGTGGATTCTTATAAAAAATATTCAAATAAATTATATTTTTATGAAGCTGCAAGTAATGGACCAGCAGAATCATTTTAAAATAATAAATCATTACTTAGAGGAGGATAATTATGAGCGAAAAGACAATTTATGACATAGTAATAATAGGTGGAGGACCAGGTGGAATGACAGCTGCTATCTATGGTGGAAGAGCAGAATTAAAGACTTTGATTTTAGAGAAAAATTTCCATGGTGGACAGATGGTATCTACAAATGAAATAGAAAACTATCCAGCACTACCAGATACAAATGGTATAGAACTTTCAAACACTATGTTGGAGCATGCTAAAAGATTTGGCGCAACAATAGATTATAAGGGAGTTGACTCTATTGAAGTGTTGGAAGATGGAACAAAGAAGTTGATTGCAGGTGATGAAGAAATACTTACAAAAACTGTAATACTATCTATGGGATCTACTTCTAGAAAGCTTGGTCTTCCAAATGAAGAGAAGTTAACTGGAAAGGGAGTAGGTTACTGTGCAATTTGTGATGGTGGATTCTATAGAAATAAGGTAGTAGCTGTAAACGGTGGTGGAGATACTGCAGTTGAAGATGCTATATACCTTTCTAGAATAGCATCAAAAGTATATCTTGTTCATAGAAGAGATGAGCTTAGAGCAAACAAAACTTTACAAAGTAGACTATTTGAATCTGGCGTAGAAGTAGTATGGAATAGTACTATTAAAGAAATCGTTGGAGAAGATAAAATAGAAGCGATTGTAACAGTTGATAAAACTGATAACTCAGAAAGAAAAATAGACTTAGATGGCTTATTTGTTGCAATAGGTGGAATACCTACATCAGGGTTAGTGAAGGGTCTTGTTGATATGGCTCCAAACGGATATATTATTACAAATGAAGATTGTGAAACTAGCGTAGAAGGTATATATGCTGTTGGAGATATAAGACAAAAGTCATTGAGACAGGTAATAACAGCAGCAGCAGATGGTGCAATAGCAGTACATGCAGCTGAAAAATACTTACTATCTCACTAAAACTTAGAAAATATAATTGATTATTAGTAGCTATTTTAACTTTTTATAGTTTTAAATAGCTACTTTTTTGTTGAAAAAATTTATTTGAGATTTATATAAAAGTAGTCTATACAAAAGTAGTCTATACAAAAGTGGTTTATATAGTAGAATTATTTAGTCATTAAATCTTAGAAAAGATAAATAATAAAATAAGTGGGTATTAATATAATTATAGGGAAAGAAAATATATTTAAATATCTGGATTTTTGAAGATATATATGATGACTATTAAATAAATATGGGATAGTAACTAAACATATAGAATACTAGGAAAATACATAATAATAGTTAACATAAATTAGAAATAATATTAATTTTAATTAAGATAAATATATAATAAATTGAAAATATTAGGTTATTAGAAAAATAAAAGTTTTCTTTTTCTAATAAAAAGTAAAATCTCTACAAAACTAAATAAATACTTAAAGCATAGAAGGTTTTTAAAATTATATAAAGACTATAGCGAATAGTTATATTTAATATTAAGTTGTTATTTAATTGTTCATAAAATATCAATATATTCGCTATTAAAAAAGTTTTTATAATTATTTAATTAAAGTTTTAAAAACTAAAAAAATCAACTTTTAAAAAAGATAATAATAAAATTGCTTTTTAAAGAAAAGAGAGTAGATTAATTATTAAAATATGATTATTTTTAATAAAATAAAAGAATTTGACTTCTATATATATAAAATAAAAATACGAGAAAATACAGAAAATAATATTAAATTTGACTATAGATATAATGAATTATCCTTGTTGATAAATAATGTGTCAATTTTTAGATAATAGATTAAAAGTTTTATTCTTTATGTTAAACTAGAAGAAGTGGCTAAAAACATAGTAAATTATTTTTATTTAGAGGTGATATTATGAGAGAAAAGATTAAAGTTCCAAAAGTAAACGATTGCTGCAGTGTTAGCAAGTTACACGAATGGAAGGTTGATCTAGGAGAAAGTTTCAAATCTGGTGATGTGGTATGTGTTATAGACAATTTAAGTGATAAGCATAGTATAAAAGCATCAAAAGGTGGGATATTAGTAGAAAAAATTATTTATGAAAATTCTATAGTTGAGGATTCTCAAATAATAGGAGTATTTGAAGTGGATCCAGAAGATGAAGGCGATGATTCTAATTCACCAGCCCTAGAATTTGTTTACAAAATACTATCAAAAATAAGGAAAAATGACAAACAATGACAAATGAAGAGGATAAAAAATATAAGTTGATTAATAGTTTAAATATTATACTAAAGTCAGGTGAATATAAAAATAAAGTTAGCTTCCTAGTCCAACTATAAGGGGATTTAGAAGCTAGCTTTATTTTTTGCTTAAAATTTATCCTATAAAATAGATTCTAAAAGAATTTTTAGTCCTATTACAATAAGTATTACTCCACCTAAGACCTCTGATTTGCTTTTATATTTTGAGCCAAATTTAAAACCTATAAAAACACCAAGCGTAGAAAATAAAAATGTAATTACAGCAATAGAAATGACAGCAGAGTAGATGTTGATATTTAAAAGTGCAAATGAAATACCAACAGCAAGTGCATCAATACTAGTAGCTATTGATAAGATTAGCATGTTTTTTACTCCAAGCTTTATTTCACCATTTATATCACATTCAACTTCCTCAACTTGCTTTATCTCTCTAGATTCCTTAATCATGTGACCTCCTATAAAAGCCAATAGTAGAAAGGCAATCCAGTTACTTATAGAAGCTATTAAACCCGCAAATTGTGATCCCAGAAAATATCCTAAAAGTGGCATAAAGCCCTGAAAGAATCCAAAATATAGGCCTATTTTAATAGCACTTTTCCAACTCATTTTTCTTTGACAGAGTCCTTTACATATGGAAACTGCAAAAGCATCCATACTAAGCCCTATACCTATACTTATTAAATTAAAAAAACTCATACTAACCTCCTAAAATATTAAAAAAACAAAAATTAATTTGTATCTACTTAAAAAATAAAATATAAATTACTATTAAAATGAAAAATAGAATGAAAAAAAAGATTCATGCTCCTATGTCATATAACAAAGAGCATGAATATATTTAATATAGTTTATTTCATTTTTTATTACTTCTTATCATTTTTATTACTACTGCTTTCAGTGTTGCTATTATTAGACTTAGCTGAATCTATTTTTTTGCCTGTTACTGCATTTATAAGAACTTTTTCAGTCTTTGCATTTTCATTAGCCCCGTCAGTAAGTGTAAATTCATAGATATTTATATTTCCATCATTATATAGTGTGTAGGCAAGTACTTGATCAATATCCTTATTAGAAGTGAAGTTTTTAGCATTTTTTGCAGCTTTATCAACATCTAAAACTGGTGTGAAGTCTATAAATCCAGGCATATTGTTTTTATCTATTGTAGATTTTTCTTCCTTTTTAATAACATTGCTAGTCTTAGCATCGATTGTCATTATAGATTCCAGTCCCTTTTTATCAACAGCATCCAATGTATAGATATATTTCTTATTCACAGGCTCTAACTTAATAGAGATTATACTTCCAGCCTTATTATCGGTAGTAAATCTTAGTATGGCCTGCTGTTGTCCAACTATATCAGCAGTTCTAACATCTAAAATATTAGCTGATTTTTCTTGACTAGTCTTACTTATTTCTGACTTATTATTTCCACAAGCCGTAGTAGAGAAAAGGATAAGAAAGCATGCTGATAATACAATTCCCTTTTTTAGCTTTTTATTTGCTTTTTTGTTTAAAAACATAATTTTACCTCCCAGATTTTTAAATTTCTTACTTATTAAAAATATATTAAATTACTAATCTATTATAAAATCAGTATCAAATTTTAATATAAAACAATAAATATATTATACAACAGAAATCAAAAATAATGAACGGCTTAAAGTGGATTTACCATATTGTAATAAAATTAGAAAAATAAGCTTAATATAATCAGAGTAAAGTAAGTTTTTAAATAAATAGTATATGAAAATAATTCAAATAGTAAATTATAGAAAAGTTATTACTATTTATTATCAATCTATATATAGTTTAATATATATATAGATATATTTATTTAGAACTTAATTCAGCTATTACTCTGCACTTAAGACCTGTGGCTAAATCATCTTCCAACCACATATTATATATCAAGAAGTTTTCTCTTGATTTATTTAAATTTTCGCTTAACTTATCTAAATTAGTAAGATTTTCTATAACATAGACATTATTTTCTTCGCAAAGTATGTCTGCATCTCTATGTTCAGCACCCCTACGTATTCCTGAAGCATCAATTCCTATAAAACTAACCTTCTTATCACATAAGAATTGTATTAATTCATGAGAAAGTTGAGGATGGTTATTGAAATATTCTTTTCTGCCGTACTCTTTTTTGATTTGATCGGTTCTAAAAAGTACAAAATCACCCTCTTTAATCTCTACATTTAAAAGATCAGAGACATTAATTTCTCTTTCTTTGGCATATTCACTGGCATCAATTAAAACACCATTTCTCTTAAAATACTCCACTGCTATATTTGACTTCAAATAAGTATCAAGGTGAGTACCTACATGTCCAGTTGACAAATGTTTATTTTCTTGCTTTACTAGCCAAGGTTCTATTAGTTCTTTATTTATTTTCGTTGTTAAATCTATTATCATAGTTATTGCTCCTTTCAACTATTGTATCTTCTAGATAGGAGTTATATCTGTTTAGAAATTCAGAGATAACTTCCATTTTAGAGTCCGAGATTTGATTAAGAAATTTCAACTCTCTTTCCTCCCATTCTTTATGTGCTTTTTCATGTTTATGATATATTAAGTAACCTTTTTCAGTTAGTTTATAGTATATTTCCTTTTTATTATCTGAGTTTTGATAGCTATAAATGAGTTCCTTTTTCTTTAATTTAGATATAATTTTACTTATAGCACTCCTAGTCATAGCCAGTTTAGATGAAATCATGGCGCCGTTTACATTTTCATTATCTCCAATAATGCATAAGCTATGGACTTCAGAATTGCTAAACTTACTAAATAGTTCGTAATCAGTTAATTTACTTAGCTGTTCTTGTTTTTCATATATTCCCTTAAAAAGACTTAATATTTCACTTTGAATATTCATTTATATACTCCTTTATATATTTGTTAAAAATGTTTCCTTGGAAACTATAATTAGAATAACAGATATTGTTTCCTAAGTTAACAATAAATAAAAATATAAATTTAAAATAGAAAAGATATATTGAGGAGATATTGTGTTGAAAATAGATATTGTGTTGACAAGAGGAGCTGTATTGAAAATATAAAAGTAGCAGTTTGGTCAAATTTTATTTAAGTTATTATCTAGGGATGATTACAATAAAATATCAAAGTAGCAAAAAGTTTTGAAAAAAACGGAAAATCTAAATAAAAAATACTATAAGCACCAAAAATAGAAAATAAATATAAAAAATTAACTATAAATAAGTATATACCTTGTATAAGGTGTATCAATATGATATTATTAGGTTGAAAACGTATGCAAGAGTAGGGAGGTGAATTTAAATGTATAATAAGAGAATTTACAATGACTTTAAAATGTCTAAAGCCATATTTATACTTATACTAGCTTCTGCAATTACTATATACACAACTTGTTCATTAATATTTTTAAATGTTCTAAACTATATTTATTTGAATATAATAGGAATATTTATTTTTTCAATTTATTTTGGAATAATACCCTCTCTAATATTTATATATTTAATACAAGTTGTAATGATAAGGTTTTCTTTATTGGTGTAATTTTTAAACTATTCGCTCATATTATGGACAGTGGATGTTTTGATTATATCTATTGTCAAAAATATTATATTGAAGTATAGGGTTAAAAATAAAAGGATTTATATAAGTTTAGTTATAGTAGTATCCACAATTTTATTGTCTATACTATCAAAGCCATTGTCAATAGCTATTTCAAACTGGATAACGAATAGTGCTAGAGATATGTCATCTTTATTTGAAAGTCAGTCAATAATTGAACAGGCTAGAATATATGGATTTTCAGGGCTTGTAACTTTGATTTTCTATCAAGTATTCTTTTTGCTGACAAAGGTAAAGTAGAAAAGTTTCATTTAGTGAAAAAGAATATTTATGATAAAGATTAAATTCCTTTAAACTAATCTAGAAAGAGCCTTAAAGACTTTGAAAAGGTCTAGTAAATTAAATCTTAAAAAAATGCTGTAAATGTTCTTATCGAAAAATAGTAAGTCTATGTAAAACTATATTATAAAAATAATTATTAAAAAAAGAGGTTGAGCATAATTTATGACTTGTCCTCTTTTTTATATACAGAAAAAATAGTAAGAGTTAGTGGGAACAGTAAAAAGTAGTAGTAGTTATTATAAAAATTTAAGTGAAAATATAATAAAGAGATTGTATAGAAATATAATAAATTAAAGATAAGATATATAAAATTTAACATATTAAAAAATAATATAAATGAGTAAGCAGGTTTTATTCAAAGCTAGGATAACTTTAATATAAAAAAATAAAAAGGAAAAATTATAAAATAAAAATAAAGATTTTTTTACAATAAAATGTTATTGGGGATTAAAATAAATGTTATGAAAATGACTTTAGATACTGCATAAGTATAAGTAGTTGTATATTGACTTAAAAGGTGTTAAACTATTATAACAGGTAGCGGATTATAGCTAAAAGTCGGGAATTCACAGTCAAATTTAAGTTAGGATTACAAGAAGCATTTATTTATTGAATATATCTAATTGCAACAATTGTAGCCCGAGAGAATATTCTCAACTTAAATTAGGACTGTGAGTTTTAATGTTTTAATATAATTTACTAAAGTATATGGAAAATAATAGGAGGAATATCCGTGAAAATAGTAGTAATAGGTGCTGGCAAGGTAGGTAAAAAACTATCTGAAGAGTTATCAAAGGAATCACATGATGTTACAGTAATTGACAAAAATATAGATGTAATAAACAAGATAAATTCACATCAAGACGTAGCATGCTTATATGGGGATGCAATTGATTATGAAGTACAAACAGAAGCAGGTGTTGATAGTGCAGACTTGGTAATAGGGTGCACTTCTTCTGATGAAACAAATATGTTTTCATGCTTATTTGCAAAAAAACAGGGGGCAAAAAATACAATAGCAAGAGTAAGAAACCCTGCCTACTATAACCAATTAAGTTACATAAAGGAAGACTTAGGACTTAGTATGGTTATAAACCCAGAGTATGTAGCAGCAAATGAAATATCTAGAATTCTTAGATTCCCATCTGCAATCAAAGTTGAAACCTTTGCTAAGGGCAAGGTTGAAATCTTAGAATTTAAGATAAAAGAAGGATCTCCATTGATTGGTATGCAGGTAAGCGAGATTATAAAATCTATAAAATTAAAAATGCTTATATGTGCTGTTCAGAGAAATGGAGAAGTTATAATTCCAGATGGAAATGTAGAAATTAATCTTGGAGATAAGATAAATATTGCAGCATCGCATGATAATTTAGAGGAGTTTTTAAGAAAAGTTGGCGGTCTAAAGAGAAAAATAAAGACAGTAATGATTGTTGGTGGAGGAAAGATAGGATATTATCTTTGCAAAAGTTTGGAACATATCAATCTTAATATGAAGATAATAGATAATAATTATGATACTTGTAAAGAGTTATCAGAGCTACTTCCAAATGTAAATATCATACATGGTGATGGAACTGACAATCAGCTATTGGAGGAAGAGGGAATAGATGACGTAGATGCATTTGTATCCCTTACAGGAATAGATGAAGAGAATATAATACTTTCTATGTATGCAAATATAAAAAATGTAAATAAGGTAATAACAAAGGTGAGCCAATCTTCATTTAAGGAGCTTACAGAAAACTTTAACCTAGATACAGTGATATCTCCAAAAGAGTTAACAAGTAATATAATATTGAGGTATGTAAAGGCAATGAATAATTCATATGGAAGTGAATTAAACTCATTGTATAGAATAATAGAAAATAAGGTAGAAGCTCTTGAATTTTCAGTAAGGAGATCTTGTAAAATCGTAAACAAGTCTCTTTCAGAATTGAAATTGAAAAAAGATATTTTGATTGCTTGTATAGTAAGAGACAGAGAGATTATAATTCCAGATGGTAGTGATTCTATACAAGAGGGAGACAACATTATAATAGTAACGAAAAGATTGAATATCAATGATATAGAAGATATAATAGCGGATTAGGAGATGTATAATGAATTATGAAATGATAGTTTATGTTCTGCTAAATATAGCCAAAATAGAAGGTGTCTTGATGTTGATTCCTGGAGTGGTCTCATTGCTTTATGGAGAGTATGATGTAGCAAAGATTATTTTCCTAATAGCTATATTTTTTGCAGCGATAGGCTTTATATTTACAATTAAAAAGCCGAGAAAGTTAGATATTTTTGCGAAAGATGGCCTATTTATAGTGGGTATTGCTTGGATAGCATTCTCAATAATAGGAGCACTTCCTTTTTACTTGACAGGGAGTATAAATGGTTTTATAAATGCGTTTTTTGAAACTGTGTCTGGATTTACAACCACTGGATCTACTATATTGACTGATATAGAGGCCCTTCCAAATGGAATTCAATTTTGGAGAGCCTTTACACATTGGATAGGTGGAATGGGAGTATTAGTATTTGTTATGGCAATAATTCCACTGGCAGGTAGTAGATCTATGAATATAATGAAAGCAGAAATGCCAGGACCTACAGTAGACAAAATAGTTCCAAAGGCAAAGCAAACAGCAAAGATTTTATATCTTATATATATAGGTCTAACAATTGTGCAAATATTATTTTTGATGGCAGGTAAGATGCCACTATTTGATAGTATTATACACGCATTTTCTACAGCTGGTACGGGAGGATTTTCCAATAAGGGAAGCAGTGTAGGATATTATGATAGTGCGTATATAGATGGTGTTATAACCGTATTTATGATTTTATTTGGTATAAACTTTAATTTATTTTATTTAGCAATTTTAAAGAAGTTTAAGAGGATATTCCAAAGTGAAGAGCTTAGAGTTTATCTCTCTATTATTGCTATATCCACAATACTTATAACATTTAATATAAGAAATATGTATCCTTCCATTATGAAAGCATTTAGATATGCATCTTTTCAGGTAGCGTCTATAATTACAACTACTGGATTTATGACTGCGGACTTTAATGTTTGGCCTATGTTTTCAAAAGCGATATTATTACTTATAATGATAGTAGGTGGATGTGCAGGATCTACTGCGGGTGGATTAAAAGTTTCAAGAATACTTATAATGGCAAAGCATATTAAGTCAGAGGTAAAAAGAATGATACATCCAAGAGCTATGGTAGGTGTAACAATTGATAAAAAACCAGTTGAATCATCCCTTATAAGTAGTGTATTAGCATATTGTTTGATCTACTTCTCACTGATAGTAATATCTTTTTTATTAATATCAATAAATGAATTTGACTTTGAAACTAGTTTTACATCAGTTATTACATGTATAAATAATGTAGGACCAGGAATAAGTAGTATAGTTGGTCCAACTGGAAACTTCTCTACATTTTCAGTATTTTCTAAGCTTGTTTTATCATTTGATATGTTATTAGGTAGGTTAGAGATATTCCCAATATTACTTTTATTTAGCCCTAGAATGTATAAGAGAAGATTTTAGATTAGAATATATTTTTATATGATTATAAATTATCTATTATATAAAATTAAACTAAAAAGAGTAAATTTCTACTGTATTAATATAGTAAAATAGAACTTTTAAATAAAAATAAATTTAAATATAAATATAAAGAAGATTTAAGAGAAAGATTTAATTAATTTGAAAAATAAATATGAAGATAAAAGAAAAGAGATGATATTTGAAATGTCATCTCTTTTCTTAATTAATAGCTAAATTTGATTATTATATAATCAAGTCTAGTTGTTATGTAATTAAGTTTAATTACTATGAAAGCAAGTATATTCACTATGCAAGTAAGACTAGCTACTATAGAAAACGAGCTGAATTATTTTATTTAAAGAATATTATTTATAAAAAATTAGGTTGGATTTTGAAATTAATATACAGAAAGATGAGTAAAATATTAAGGGGAAAATGTGATTTTTATTATAGTAAGATATATACTTTTATTATATTGCCTTACTTAAAATACTTAGAAAAGGAAAAGCTATTCTTTTCAGTGAATATATAAAAAATTTGAAAAACTGCAAATACACGAATATTATTTTCTCTTTTAAATAAAAAATAAGTATAAAGATATACATTATCATGGACTTTAGTAAAAAGATATGGTATAATCTACAGGTAATAGGCAGTGTTCTTGTGGGAAATTTTGTTTGTTACAACAATATAAAATTTCAAAACCATAGAGGGCACTATTTTTTTGACAATATTTGTAAATATCTATAAAAGAGAAAGAAGAAAGGACAGAAGTTATGTTAACAGCAATTACTGGAGTAAACTGGGGAGACGAAGGAAAAGGAAGAATGGTAGATTTGCTATCTGAAAACTATGATATAGTAGTTAGATATCAGGGTGGAAATAATGCAGGTCATACTGTTGTAAATGAAAAGGGTAAGTTTGTACTAAACTTATTGCCATCAGGAATACTACGTGATGATGTAGTAAACGTAATAGGTAATGGCGTGGTAGTAGATATCAAGCATCTAGTAGAAGAGATGAATAAGCTTAAAGCAGGTGGAATAAACATTACACCAGATAATCTTAAGGTAAGTGATAGAGCTATAATCGTTATGCCATACCATGTTGAGCAGGACTGCTTAGAAGAAGAAAGACTAGCAGATGCAGCATATGGTTCAACAAAGAGAGGTATTGCTCCTGTTTATGGAGATAAATATATGAAGAAGGGCATCAGAATGGGTGAACTTCTAGATGACAAAGAAGGCTTAAAAGAAAGATTAAAGGGAATAATCGAATGGAAGAACCTTATGATAGAGAATGGATATGGTAAAGAAGCTATATCTTTTGATGAAATGTGGGCATATTTAGAAGAATATGGTGAGATAGTAAAGCATTTCGTATGTGATACAGGAGTATTCCTTAATGAATCAAATAAAAACGGTAAGGATATTATGTTTGAAGCTCAGTTAGGAGCTCTTAGAGATATAGATTATGGTATTTATCCATTCACATCTTCATCTTCAACAATAGCACCTTATGCGCCAATAGGAGCAGGTGTTCCAAACCTAAAGGTAACTAAGTCAATAGGTATAATGAAGGCTTATTCAACTTGTGTTGGAGAAGGACCTTTTACAGCTGAAATGTTCGGTGATAAAGCTGAAGAATTACGTAAAGCTGGTAATGAATACGGTGCCGCAACTGGTAGACCAAGAAGAGTTGGTGGATTTGATATATTAGCATCTAGATATGGTGTTAGATGTCAGGGAGCTGATGAAATTGCACTTACTAAGTTGGATGTACTTTCATACCTAAAAGAAATTCCAGTATGTGTAGGATATACATTTAATGGCGAAATGCTAAAGGAATTCCCAATAGGCGAAAAACTATTTAAGGCAGAACCAGTATATGAATACAGAGAAGGCTGGATGGAAGATGTATCTAACTGTAGAAAATTAGAAGAACTTCCAGAAAAAGCAATTGACTACATCAGATATATAGAAGAAGTAGTAGACTGTAAGATCAAGTATGTATCAGTTGGACCAGAAAGAGAACAGTATATAGTAATGCCATAGGGCATTATATCGATAAATTACAAATTCGCAGACTAGTTCTGCGAATTTTGTAAATTATAGCATTTTTATTATAGCTAAGATTATTCACTATACAATGGATAATTAATTTTATAAATTTCAAATCTATAAAGTGTTATAAAACTCTATAGATAAAAATAAAAAATATTAATTTTGTAGTAAATTGGAGGATTGTAGATGAAAAATACTTATGAATCACCACTGACTTCGAGATATGCAAGTGCAGAGATGCAGGCATTATTCTCACCAGATATGAAGTTTAAAACTTGGAGAAAGCTTTGGATAGCATTAGCTGAGACAGAAAAAGAATTAGGTCTTGATATAACTCAGGAACAGATAGATGAACTTAAAAAGTTTCAAGATGATATCAACTACGATGTAGCAAAGGCTAGAGAAAAAGAAGTAAGACATGATGTTATGAGTCATGTGTATGCATATGGAGTTCAGTGCCCAAAGGCAGCTGGAATAATACACTTGGGAGCGACTTCTTGCTTTGTAGGTGATAATACTGACTTGATAGTAATGTATGAAGCTTTGGAATTAATAAAGGAAAGACTAGCCAAGGTAATTACTACTCTATCTAAGTTTGCAGATGAGTATAAATCTCTTCCAACACTTGGATTTACACATTTTCAGCCAGCACAACCTACAACAGTAGGAAAAAGAGCTACTCTTTGGATTCAGGATTTTTTATTGGATCTTGAAAGTTTAGAAGACTTTTTACAGAGAAAAAGATTAAGAGGAGCAAAGGGAACTACAGGAACTCAGGCTTCTTTCTTGGAACTATTTGATGGAGATTATGAGAAGGTTAAGACTTTGGATAAGACAGTAGCACATAAGATGGGCTATGATGATGTATTTCAGGCAACAGGTCAGACTTACTCAAGAAAAATTGACAGTCAGGTAATTAATATACTTGCTGGAATAGCTCAGTCGGCTACAAAGTTTTCTAATGATATAAGACTTCTTCAACATCTTAAAGAGGTTGAAGAGCCATTTGAGAAGCATCAAATAGGATCTTCAGCTATGGCATATAAGAGAAATCCTATGAGAAGTGAAAGAATAGCTTCACTATCAAGATATGTTATAGCAGATATGATAAACCCTGCAATGACTGTATCAGGACAGTGGTTTGAAAGAACATTGGATGACTCTGCAAATAAGAGAATATCAGTTCCAGAAGCTTTCCTTGCGATAGATGCAGTGCTTAATCTATGTGCAAATGTAAGTGATGGTCTAGTTGTATATCCTAAGGTAATTGAACAAAGATTAATGAAGGAACTTCCTTTTATGGCTACAGAAAATATTATGATGGATGCAGTTAAAAAGGGTGGAAATAGACAGGAATTACATGAAAAAATTAGAGTACACTCTCTAGAGGCAGCTAAAATGGTCAAGGTAGAAGGAAAAGAAAATGATTTAGTAGATAGAATAGCTAATGACCCTTCATTTGGAATTACAAAAGAGGAAATATTAGCAGTACTAAAGCCTGAACTATATGTAGGCTGTGCTCCTATGCAGGTAGATGAATTCTTAAAAGAAGTAGTAGCTCCAGCTTTAAAGGGAGTAGAAATAATAGAAACAGCAGAAATAACTGTATAATATAGTTATATTCAATAGAAGCTTAAAAATAAGACAATAGATAGTTTATAAACTAAACTTAAATTTAATGGCTATTTTCAACCTTTAAAGTTGTAAGTAGCCATTTTTTTATTAAGAATTTAAAAATACAATTTATATTTTTATTAAATTAAGTGAAACTTTATAAATAGTAAAACTCAATATGACTAAAGTATTCTTACTTTATAAGAATTAAGTAGTAAGGATAATACAAAAGAATGATGATAAAAAAAAGAATAGAGACAAGAAAGAATAGAGACAAGAAAGAATAGCAATAATAAAGAATGGCAGTAATAACAAAAATAGCGATAATAAAAAAGTAATTATAATAAAAATATTATTGCAAAATATAAGGCTTTACTATAAGAGTTAAAGCTTTATTACAAGAGTTGAAGATTTATTGCAAAAGCATAATATAATATATATAATAATGTATATAGAAATACCTAAATATTTTATTTTAACTATGAAGTAGAAAAATTATAAAATATATACTTAAGTTAAATAATTGTATGGGTTTTGATTGAGGAGGTGGCAAAATGCCAACAAATAAAGAAATTAAAGCTTTGAGTAGAAATCAACTTAAAGGCAAGTGGGGGATTCTTGCTCTAGTAAACTTAGGGGTAGTAGCAGTTATGTTTTTATTGGGTTACTATGTAAATGGTATAGTAGCACAAATACTTTGTGTTCCGCTTATGGTAGGTTCTTCTAAATTAATGCTGAGTGTTGCAAATGGAGAAGAATTAGATCTTAATAATTTTATAGCAAATAAAGCTGTCTATATAAGGTATCTAGTATTCACATTGATACTTGCATTGATACAAATGCTAGTAGGAATAATATTTGCACTAGTAAGTGGTGGCGTATTAGCAACATCATTTATGATGGGGGGATCAAGTATTGATGAAAATATTATGAATTTATTAAGTCAAAATATATCTTCCATAATAATATTAACAATAGTTGCATTAATACTTATGCTTGTTATGATTTATATAGAATTAATATATAGTATGACAGAGTATATAATACTGAGAGATAATGAGGATATAGATGCTATAATGTCTATGAAATACTCTAGAATGCTAATTAAAGGACATTTATGGGAATTTTTCAAGCTACAGATATCATTCATAGGATGGTACTTATTATCAATATTAACAGCAGGTATAGGAATTATATTTGTAAATTCATATGTTATGACTTCAAGTGCTAATTTTTACTTGGAATTAGTATATAAGGAAGAAGAAAAAGCTAGAGAAATGGGAATAATAAACTCAGAATCAAATATGCACTATAGAAGCTATATGAACAACAAAGAAATATTTTAGTATATATTTGGGACAGAGGTTAATAAAAAAAAATAGGTGAAAAGATAGAAAAAAATCAACTATATTAGAGCTTATAAAATAAAAAACAAGGAGGCTGCTACTAGATTATCCACTGGCAGTCTCTTTAATATATTTTAATATATTTTGTACTATCTATTATAATGTGGTAAAATATACTCACATATAATAGCTATTTTGTGTTGAAAAATAGATAAAATACAGAAGTATTTAATGGAAAGTGATGAGTTTAGAATGAAATAATATATTCTTTACTAACTTTATTGCAAAAATTTAAAATATAGAATTAGGAGGCGTAAAAATGTCTGATGAAAAGATAATAAAATTTGGCAAGCTTCAAGAGAAATGGGATGAGCAAGAAGTAGATAAGTTTGAAGAATTTCTTAATATGATGATGGAAGATGTAGTAACTGGAAGTATATCTATTTCTGAATTTACTGCAAAAATGAGCAAGTATCAGCTAGACAATAATATTTCAAATGAAAAATTAATGGAATTGCAGAAAAAATTGTTGCAGAAGATGGGGATAGACATAGATATAAATGATTTTAATAAGCAAATGGAAATACTTGAGGGTTTAGAAAATAATTCTGAAAACTCTGACTCTAAAGAAAAAGATAAAAATAGATTTGATACTAAAAAAATAAAAGAAATAGCTTTTTTTGATTTTTACAAGGATAAAATAGAGAATAAAAAGATTCCAGAGTTTCATTTAAAAACTGAAAAAAATGATCTTACTATGTTTATGGAAGAGGATAAAATAATAATCATAACAGAGGGGAAAATAGATTTTGCCGATGATGAGTTAAATGGTGTAATTACTGATTATAGGGAATGTATTCATGGATCATTAAAAATAATAGCTTGTGAAGCCACAAAAATATATGAATATCATTAAAAAACGTTAAGCTCAGTAAAAAAATTGAGCAAGTTCAAAAAAAATTGAGTAAGTTTAAAAGAATTGAGTAAGTTCAAAAAAATTGAGTAAAGCTAATAAAAATAGTCAATTAAGAAAAATTTAAAAAGATTTAAATTTGATAGAAATAAAAATTCAATGATTATTAAAATAATATAAAGTGTAGGGTTAATTATTATATGTTTTCTAATTATGTCCCTACACTATTTATATATACTATGCTTTATCAAATAGTAGAATAAAAAACTTCATATTAAAACAAAAAATAAAGGCTGAGTTGCTAATTAATTGTTTTATAAAAATAAGCATAAAGCTTATGCTCATAAATCTTTGGGTATTTATAATAATAAATTTTAAAATAAAGCTTTTATTAACGTTTTTTAAAGGTTTCTTTGATAAAGTATTTGTAGAGAATATTTATTCTAAATATTTTATATTTCGAGTAAATAAAAACTCAAAAAAAATTAGGCCAGTATAAAATTATTTGCTATAAGGGAATTATTAGACTTTTATATTAGACATACCTATATTGTATATTTAGCTTATAATTAAACTAACTATAAATAAAAAGATATTTATAGAAAATTTTCAAGTCTGATTTTCTTAAGTAGAAGCAACTTTATAGAATAAGGATATAGACTAAATTTAGTTTTAATTAGAAAAAAATATATATAAATAAGGATATAGACTGGCTAAGTATTAGTTTTTTTAAATTAATACTGTAATTATGAAGACAGATGTCTTTAGAATTTAGGATAATAACAATAATAAATCAGTTTGCTGAGAAAGGAGATTGCATTGAGTCAAAGAGCTAAAAAAGGATTTTTAGGAGAAATCTGGGAGGTAATAAAAATATTGCTTATGGCAGTAGTATTATCTATGGTGATAGTACAATTTATTAGACCTACTAGAGTAGATGGTTTATCTATGTATCCTACTTTAGATAATAATGATTATCTAGTAATTAATAGAATTAGCAGATATACTGGAGTCAATAGAGGCGATGTAGTAGTATTTGACAGTGATATGCCAATAAATGCTGTAAGTGATCAAAAAAATACAGCTAAGAAAGTGCTTGATTTTGTTCTTCAAGATGACAGTAATACTAAGGATTTGGTAAAAAGAGTGATTGCTGTAGGTGGAGACCATATAACTATAAAAGACGGTGTAGTAAAAGTAAATGATCAAAGGATTTCTGAAGATTATATTTCTGAAGGAAATATAACGGAGGGCAACATAGATACAATAGTGCCTGAGGGAATGCTATTTTGTATGGGTGATAATAGAATGAGAAGTTTGGATAGTAGATATCCAGAAGTAGGATTTGTCCCAGAAAAGAAACTAGTCGGTAGTGTGCTAGTAAGACTATTGCCTTTAGAAAATATCGGAAGAGTAAATTAAAAAAAGGGTAAATTCAAGGGGTTATCTCCTTGAATTTATTTATAATAGGGGAATTTAAAATATATAAAATAAATTACTTGCTTTATATAAATATTTAATGAAAGATTGTATTGAATTTAGGAGGCATTTATGAAGGCTTTGAAATTTGTGGTAGACGGTGTGATATTAGAAATTGAAAAAGAGAGTATTAAACTTAGTGAAATAGCAAAAATGCTAGAAGATAGATATGAAGGTCACATATGTATGGGTGTTATAAATAATAAACTTTACGATCTAAACAGAACCCTATATAGAGGATGTGAAATAAAGTTTATAGATACTACAGAAGTAGAGGGAGATAGAATGTATTTTAGAGGTCTTTCCCTGCTTTTAATGCTGGCTTGTAGAGACTTATATCATGGTTCTAAAGTATACATTAAGCATTCTATAGGTGATGGTCTTTATTGTGTAGTAGAAGATATGCCAAAGCTTACAGATAAGGACATAAAGGACATAGAGAATAAGATGTTAGAGTATGTAAAAGAGGATCATGAAATTATATGTAGATATCTCCCAAATGATCAAGCAATCGAAAAGTTTTCAAAGTTGGGGAGATTTGAAAAGGCAGAGATACTGAAGTATAGGACTGAAGATTTGACAAAAGTCTATGAGTGTTGTGGATATTTTGACTACTTTTATGGATATATGTATCCATCAACAGGTTATTTAAAAGATTTAGGAGTAGCTAAAATGGCTGATGGTCTAGTGATTTTAGGTCCAGATAAAGGCATAAAAGGAACTGTTACAAGCTTTAAAGAAATGTCAAAACTTTCAGATGTATATAGGGAGTCAGAAACATGGTCTGAGGCTTTGGGAATAGATACAGTAGTTGATTTAAATAGAATAATAGAAAATAATTTATATGGAGAAATGATCAGAACTGTTGAGGCACTTCATGAAAAAAAGATTGCTGAAATTGCAGATACTATAGTAAAAAGTAATAAGAAAATAATATTAATAGCAGCACCATCATCTTCAGGAAAGACAAGCTTTGCACATAGATTATCTACTCAGCTGAGAGTAAATGGACTACATACTTTGGCAATTTCTCTTGATGATTACTTTGTAAACAGAGTAGATACTCCTCGAAATGAGGATGGAGATCCTGACTATGAATCAATAGAATCAATAGATATCAATAGATTCAATAATGATTTAAATAAATTACTTGCGGGAGAAGAAATAGAGAAGATCAAGTTTGATTTTATGGATGGAGTGAGGGTCTATACTGGAGAAAAAATATCAATAGATGAAAAGCAACCAATTATTTTAGAGGGAATACACGGATTGAACCCAATACTTACAAAGTCAATAGAAGAGTCTTTGAAATTTAGGATATATATAAGTGTTATTACTCAAGTAAATCTAGATGATCACAATAGAATACCAACTACTGATTTGAGATTATTAAGAAGAATGGTAAGAGACTATAATTTCAGAGGAATGGATGCTGAAACGACTATGGATATATGGCCATCTGTGAGAAGGGGAGAAAAGAAAAATATATTTCCTTATCAAGAACAGGCTGATGTAATGTTTAACTCTGCTAGTGTTTATGAGATTCCAGTCCTAAAAAATCAGGCTATAAAAATACTAAAAGAAGTGAATGAGACAAGTAGACATCACCTAGAGGCAGTAAGACTTAGAAAGTTGCTTCAGTATTTTGATGAGTTAAACGATATAGGCGATATTGGACCAACTGCTATAATTAGGGAATTTATAGGTGGAAGTAGAATAGTTTAAATAGAGCAATATTCTTCTAAAGCTGTTATAAAATCTCGCAATGATTTTGTAAAAGCTCTTTGAAAAAGACTTGATTAAGATTTTAATTGAAAGCATTAGATTTTTGTAAGAAGTGGAGAGTATAAAGTGTCAATATTTCTATATTGATACTTTATACGCCATTGATAAAGATGTTTATTGAGAGAAAGGAGTGATAGCTTTGCCTAGGAAAAAAACGAAAAAAGAAGTAAAAGAAATTTTAGACCTACTATCCGAGTTGCATCCAAATGCTCATTGTGAGCTAGTTCATAGTTCACCGTTTGAGCTTTTGATAGCAACAATATTATCTGCTCAGTGTACGGATGTAAGGGTAAATATAGTAACAGAAGAATTATTTAAAAAATATAATACGCCAGAAGATTTTAAAAATTTAAGTATAGAAGAGATAGAAAAAGAGATAAAAACATGTGGACTTTATAAGAGTAAGGCGAAAAAAATTAAAGAGACATCTTCTATACTTGTAGATAAGTATAACTCAGAGTTGCCCGATACATTAGAAGAGCTAATTACTCTACCAGGCGTGGGAAGAAAAACAGCAGGAGTAGTATTGAGCAATGCTTTTGGTATTCCTGCAATAGCTGTGGATACTCATGTATTTAGAGTAAGTAATAGAATTGGGATTGTAAAAGAAAAAACACCAGAAAAAACAGAGTTTGCTCTAATGAAGGCCATAGAAAAAGAAAGATGGACTCATAGTCATCATTTATTAATTTTTCATGGAAGAAGAATATGTAAAGCAAGAAAGCCAGAGTGTGAAAATTGTAATATAAGAGAGTATTGTAATTACTATAAAACAGACGTAGAAACTAATATAAGTAAATAAAACACTATTCTTACTATTAGAATATAGATTTTAAAGCGTATTTATGGTATTATATAGTGTGTGCTAAAGGAAAAAATTGAAATTATTTTAGTTATAAAATCAGAAAAAAAGTTAAAAAAATAGAGCTTATAGCAAAGGATTAGGAGGGCACGATGGCTTTAAATATCGTATTAGTAGAACCTGAAATACCACATAATACTGGTAATATTATTAGAACAGTCGCAGATACTGGAGCGACATTACATCTTATTAGGCCTTTGGGTTTTGATTTTGATGATAAACATTTAAAAAGGTGCGGACTTGACTATTGGGATATTGCACAAATAAAATTTTATGATAGCTTTAAAGAGCTTCAAGATAAATATCCAGATGCCCAATATTTTTATTCTACAACAAAGGGAAATAAAAATCATGCTGAGGTAAAGTATGAAGATAATTGTTTTCTAGTATTTGGAAAGGAAACAAAGGGTTTACCAAAAGAGTTAATAGATAATAATATTGAAAACTGTATAAGAATACCTATGAAAGATATACCTGGTGCGAGGTGCTTGAATCTATCAAATGCAGTTGCTATTGTTGTATATGAGGCAATGAGACAGCTAGATTTTCAAGATTTGATATAGTTATAAATTGAAATTTTAGAATATAATAAGTATTATAGTGTATGCCTTACATTTAAATATTATTTTATAAACTAATCCAAAGCGGGATATTAAGCATACTGTAAAATTGACTTGTGGGGACTGGTCGAGACGCGGTATAGAGCTATGCCGTCTAAATTGTTTGGAGGTATTATATGGAAGACATAAAAATAGTGTGTGATAGTTTGTCGGATATTACACAAGAATATATAGATAAATATGATTTAGAATTTATTCCTTTGAATGTAATGATTGAGGGGGAAGAATATAAAGACAGAGTAACTTTAAGTAGTGAGGAGTTTTATAGAAGAATTAGGGAAGATAAGATAATGCCTAAGACATCACAAATCACATATGCAGATTTTTATAATGTATTCGATAAGTATACAAAAGAAGGCAAAAAGATTATTTATATATCTGCAGCCGCTTCAGCTACTGGAACTATGCAAAGCGCTATGCTTGCTAGAAATGAAGTAGAGGGCGGAGACATAAGAATAATAGATTCCAATACTCTTTGTTATGGTATAGCACTACTTGTTATTAGGGCAGCTGAACTAAGGGAAGAAGGAAAATCTTTAGATGAGATTGTAGAGGAAATAGAAAGAATAAAAGATGACGTATATGTTACATTCTCCTGTGATGATCTAGAATATTTAAAGAGAGGTGGTAGGATTTCTGGAACAAAGGCTATGATAGGAACAGTACTCAACATAAAGCCTTTATGTATTATAAAGGACGGTATTGTTGATAATGTAGCTAATGCTCGAGGAAAAAGAAATGTTGCCACAAAGCTAGTAGAAATAGCAAAAGAAAATGGAATAAGAGATTTGAGTGATCAAACTGTATTTTTAGGTTATACAGATGATCTAAAAGAAAGAGAAAGATTAGAACAGAAATTAATAGAAGAATTTAATCCAAAAGAGATAAAGTGTTTTTTAATTGGATGTGGAATAGGTACACATGGTGGACCTGGAATTACAGGATTTATATGTTATAAAAATAAATAAAGTAAAGAGGCAGTGAATTTGCACTGTCTCTTTTTTATATAAAAAAAGGAGTAGTTTCCCACTCCTTTTTATTATAGTTCCTTCAATAGTTCTAATAGGTATTCCCACATATTTTCTATTGAATCAATTTCTGCATATTCTCCTGAAGAATGTACATCAAAGATATTTGGTCCTATTGATACTGATTCTGCCTTGTGGGCAAGTTTATTAAGTAGTATTCCACTTTCTAGTCCACAATGCATAACACTTATCGTAGGTTTTTTTGCAAATTTCTTTTCATATACTTCCACAGCTATTTTTTCTAAGCTTGAGTTTGAATTATATTCCCATGCAGGGTAATCTGCAGAGAACTCGATTGAAGCATCAAAAATATCCGCAAGCATTGCCATTTTTGTCATGACAAACTCTTTCTTTGACTGCATAGAACTTCTAGTCAAACTTATAAAGTCTATTCTAGTATTGCTTTCCTTTACAACAGCAAAATTTGATGACGTATCAACTGATGATTCCAGTGAAGTAGACATAGATAATATGCCGTTTGGAATTAAGTTTAAGATACGAATAATCTTCTTCTTACAATCTGTTGAAAAGACCTTAAAAGATGCTGGTGCAGATCTTCTTAGCTTTATTTTTAAGTTGGGATCAATAGCATAAATCTCCTTTTGAGTTTTAGCTGCCATTTTCTGTATATCTCTTACAACCTTTTCAAGATCTTCATCTTTTATAGATATTACAGCCCCACAGTTTCTTGGTATTACATTTCTCTTTGATCCTCCACTTATATTAAAAAGGTCAAATTCTTGAGTTATGGCGTTTAATAATCTCCCCATTATGACATTGGCATTACCTCTTTGCTTGTCAATATCAATTCCTGAGTGACCTCCTAACAATCCATGAACATTAATTTCTAGTGCGACATTCTTTGGGTTGGCAGGCTTATATTCTTTCTTTAATGAAATAGTAGAATTTACTGCTCCAGCACATCCTGTAAGAATGCAATCTTCTTCTTCTGAATCTAAATTGATAACATATTCTGAATTTAATGAAGATAAATCCATATTATTTACTCCAATTAATCCAACTTCTTCGCTTGCAGTAAATACACACTCTAGATTTGGATGTGATATATCAGAAGATTCAAGTACAGCCATCATATATGCGACGCCAATTCCGTTATCAGCGCCAAGGGTAGTATCTTTAGCCATCAACTTATTTCCATCGATTACAAGCTCAATTGGATCCTTTTCAAAGTCATGCTCTAAAGTATCTGTTGCTTCTCCAACCATATCAATATGTGCCTGCAACATAACTGTACGCCCTTCAGGTTTTCCATTTGTGGCAGGTTTTTTGACTATTAAATTGTTATATGAGTCTTGACTAGTCTCTAAACCAAGGTTTTCAGCGAAGTTTTTTATATGATCGCTGACTTCCTTTTCATTGCCAGATGTTCTAGGTATCCTAGATATATCTTCAAAGTTCTTGAAAACTCTGCTTGGTGTCAGTCCTCCTGTGATGTAGTCCATTATTAACACCTCCTTGAGAGATAAATTTGTGTATAATTGCATATAAAAATGTATACACTTCTATTATAGCATGATTAGAGCAAATTATTTAAAAATTTTCAAACAAAATCATATTTATGATATAATAACTATTGAATGAGTGTAAGTTTTAAGTTTGAAATTAATAGCACAGTTTTTTGAGAAATGTAGAAAATTATATGCAATCTGTGAAGACAGATATTTGAAAGAACTAATTTAAGATCATAGTAATTATAGAAAGAAGTAATTACTTATGATGGAAGGAGAAAGAAACTTAGTTTTATGGATAAACAATTTTACAATGTATTAGAATTAGATAAAATAATAGAGCAATTAAAAATGAAAGCTTCCTCAGAGCTTGGTAAATCTATTATAGAAAATTTAGAACCATTTTCCAGCTATGGAGAAGTAGAGATGGCTCTAAAAGAAACAACAGAGGCACAGTCAATATTAATAAAGAGAGGACATATACCGATACAAGGTATTCATAATATAATAGATAAGGTTAAAAGAGCAGATATAGGAGCAACGATTGATGCTAAAAGCCTGCTACAAATAGCCGATACTATGAGAACAACAAGAATACTTTCGAATATATTAAGTGGAGATATAAAAGTAGAGACTTTTGGTAATGCTGAAACAGCAATAGAAGAAGAACAAGATGATATAGATAAGTATCCAATAATACAGTCGCTGGCACGTTCTCTTTATATACACAAAGATTTAGAAGAAGAAATTTTTAATGCTATAGTAAGTGAAATAGAAATTTCTGATTCAGCATCTAGTGATTTGAGAAGTACAAGAAGAAGAATTATACAAAAAAACCAGTCGATTAGATCAAAGTTGAACTCTATAATATCTTCAACAACGTATCAAAAATATCTTCAAGACTCTATAATATCTATGAGAGGCGATAGATTTGTTGTGCCAGTAAAGGCAGAGTATAGGTCTATGGTTTCTGGAATAATTCATGATCAATCATCTTCTGGAGCAACTTTATTTATTGAGCCAATGTCAATTGTGGAGATGAATAATGACCTTAGACAGTTAAAGCTGGAAGAGGCTGAGGAGATAGAAAGAATATTAGCGGAACTATCTGCTATGGTAGCAGAAGTGAGTCGTGAGCTTATATCCAACCAAGAAATTCTTTCAAAGCTAGATTTTATATTCGCAAAAGGAAAGTTATCACTTGAGATGAAAGCTGTAGAAGCAAAGTTGAATAGGGATAAAAAGTTCAGGATAGTAAATGGAAGACATCCTCTTTTGGATAAAAGTAGTGTTGTAGCAAATACTGTATATTTGGGAGAAGATTTTACTACACTTTTGATTACGGGGCCAAATACAGGTGGTAAAACAGTTACTATTAAAATGGTAGGTATATTTGCCTTGATGACTCAGTGTGGGCTTCACATACCAGCGGACTATGGAAGTAGTATGTGTGTATTTGACAATATATTTGCAGATATAGGTGATGATCAGAGTATTGAACAAAGTCTATCTACATTTTCATCGCATATGACAAGAATAGTAGATATATTGGATAATGTAACTGAAAATTCTTTGGTTATATTTGATGAGCTAGGTGCAGGTACAGATCCAGAAGAAGGTGCAGCACTTGCAATAGCTATATTAGAAGATATAAGAATGGCAGGAGCATCGTGTATTGCAACAACTCATTATAGTGAGCTTAAAAAGTATGCCCTTGCTAAGCCAGATGTTGAAAACGCAGCGGTTGAGTTTGATATGGAAGAGTTATCGCCAACTTATAGACTCTTAATAGGAGTTCCTGGTAAATCAAATGCTTTTGAAATTTCAAGGAAGTTGGGACTTCAAAATCATATAATAGATAGAGCAAAGGACTTCTTGACAAGTGATAACATAGAACTTGAAGATGTACTTCAAAATGTTGAAAAGAGCAGACTAAAGACTGAAGAGGAACTAAGGCGTGCAGAGAAAATGAGAGAAGAAGTAGAAAATATAAGAAATGAATATAACATAAAAATGGAAAAGATGCAGACTTCTAGGGATAAAATGTTAGAAAATGCAAGAAGTGAGGCTTTTTCTATAATAAGACAGGCAAAAGATTCTACTGACAATATGATTAAAGAGTTAAAAGAAATAGAAAAACAACGTGCGTCAAAAGATAAGGATAGAAGAATAGAAAAGATTCGTAAAGAAATAAGTGAATCTATGGGAAAACTTCAGCCAAGTGTAGAGAGTATGGTAGTTCCTAAATATGCATCAAAAGAAATTAAGAATTTAAAAGCTGGAGAAGATGTTGATATTATTACACTTAGACAGGAAGGTACAGTTATATCAGCTGATGATAAAAAGAAAGAAGCACTCGTTCAAGTTGGTATAATGAAGATGAACCTACCTTATAAATCTCTAAAAAGAATAGAGAAAAAAGAGCAGAGTAATGTAACTAGAACTACAAGAAAAATAATAAGATCAAAGTCAGGAAATGTAAAGAGAGAAGTTGACTTAAGAGGAATGAATCTGGAAGAAGCTATTATGAAGGTTGAAAAATATCTAGATGATGCTTGTATGGCAGGTCATGATGAAGTAACTATTATACATGGTATTGGTACAGGAGTATTGAAAAAAGGTATTTCTGAATGGTTAAAGACCAACCCTCACGTAAAGTCAATGAGAGAAGGAAAGTATGGCGAAGGTGGAATTGGTGTAACAATAGTAACAGTAAAATAATTATTTGTGAGGAATTTATGAATAAGGAAAAAATATTAGTATCTGCCTGCTTGTTAGGTACTAACTGTAAATACAATGGGAAAAATAATAGAAATGAAAAGCTAATAGAGTATTTAAAAGACAAGGAATATATAAGCATATGTCCAGAAACATTTGGTGGAATGAGTACACCAAGGCTTCCTTCTGAGATAGAATATGGAAAAAGTGGCGAAGATGTCATAAAAAAAGTAGAGAAAAGTATAAATAATGAATTAGAAAGAAATGATTATGCAAAAGTATACTCCAAAGAAGGGGTAGATGTTACTGGGGAGTTTCTTCTTGGTGCACAAAAGGCCTTGGATATAGCCTTAGAAAATGGTGTTTCCAAAGCAATATTAAAAGAATCTAGTCCATCTTGTGGAGTGAATTGCATATATGCTGGAAAGTTTGATGGTAATAAGAAAAAGGGGCAAGGAGTAACGACAGCTTTATTTAGAAAATATAAGATAGAAGTAGTAAGTGAAAAAGATCTTTAATAAGCAATATAAGATAATTATTAAAATATGTGTCAAAGTAAGTCACTTGTATTGAAATATATTGATAAATAATATATTATAATATATTGGGTATTACTTTAAAAATATCTAAGAGATATAGTTTCTTAATTTATATATAAATATATCAGGAAATAATACTCAGGAATTTTAAAGTATTATATACCGATACTTATTATTAAAATGATATATAATTATATCGGTATTACTTTATATATGTGAAATTATAGTTTGTAATGAAATATACTTGAACTACATTAGGGAGGAAGATAAAATGGTAGATTTTAAGCAAGTTATATCGGAAAGTCTAAAATCAAAGATAGAAGATATGACTATTGAAGAAATAAAAGCTCTTTTAGAGATACCACCAAATAAGGATATGGGTGACTATGCATTTCCTTGCTTTAAGCTAGCAAAGATTTTTAGAAAGTCGCCAAATATGATAGCTGAAGAAATAGCTAAAGAAATAGAATTGACTGATGAAATTTCAAAGGTAATTAACTTGGGAGCTTATGTAAACTTTTTTGTAAACAAAGGACAATTGGCTAAGAAGGTAATAAATCAGATATTAACAGAAAAAGAAAACTATGGTAAGAGCGATTTCGGTGGCGGAAAGAATGTTGTAATAGATTATTCTTCACCTAACATAGCTAAGCCATTCCACATAGGACATATAAGAACAACAGTTATAGGTAATGCCCTATATAAGATATATGATTCCCAAGGGTATAACACTATAAGAATAAATCATCTTGGGGATTATGGAACTCAGTTTGGTAAGTTAATCGTAGCCTATAAGCTATGGGGAAATAAGGAAGCAGTAGAAGCTAATCCTATAAAGGAACTTCTTAAAATATATGTAAGATTCCATGAAGAAGCTGAAAAAAATCCAGAGATGGAAGATGAAGCAAGAGCTTGGTTTACAAAGCTTGAAAATGGAGATCAAGAAGCAAAGGATTTATGGCAGTGGTTTAGAGATGAAAGTTTGAAGGAATTCCAGAGAGTTTATGACTTACTTGATATAGAGTTTGATTCATATGCAGGGGAAAGTTTCTATTCAGACAAGATGTCAGCAGTAATTGAAGAATTAAAAGAAAAGGGACTTCTAGAAGAATCTCAGGGAACAAATATTGTAGATTTAGAAGACAAGAACTTGCCACCAGCTTTAATTCAGAAAAATGATGGTTCAACTCTTTATATGACAAGAGACCTTGCAGCTGCAATGTATAGAAAGAAAACATATGATTTTGCAAAAGCTATATATGTTGTTGGTTCTCAGCAGGAGCTTCACTTTAAGCAGTTATTTAGCGTAATTGAAAAAATGGGATATGAATGGTACAAGGATATGGTACATGTTCAGTTTGGTATGGTAGCTCTTGAAGAAGGTACAATGTCAACTAGAAAGGGTAGAGTAGTATTTTTAGAAGACGTACTTCATCAGGCAATAGATAAGACAAAAGAAATTATAGAAGAAAAAAATCCAGATGCAGAGAATATAGATGAAATAGCAAAAGAAGTTGGAGTTGGTGCAGTAGTATTCCAGGAGCTATCAAACAGTAGAATCAAGGATTATACATTCTCTTGGGAAAGAACTTTAAGCTTTGAGGGAGAAACAGGACCATATGTTCAGTATACTCACGCAAGATGTTGTGCAGTTGAAAGAAAGGCAAACACTGAAATAACTTCTGATATAAACTTTGATTTACTAAGTGATGAAGAGGCATCAGATGTATTAAAGGTTCTTGAAACATTTAATAAGAGCATTATGCTTGCTATGTCAAAGAATGAGCCTCATATAGTGACAAGATTTGTTTTAGATCTTGCTCAGGCATTTAATAAGTTCTATCATAACAGTCCAATTCTCGTTGATGATGAAGAACTAAGAAAGGCTAGATTGGCACTAGTTGAATGTACTAGACAAACTATAGAAAATGCACTTAAGTTATTAGGAATGCAGGCTCCAATTAAAATGTAGTATGTTATTGTCATACAGATAATGCAAATGTATAATAGTTAATAGTATTTTTTTATGGACTTAGAAAGCACAAATAAATTTAAAAATCTATTTATTGCAAAAAGAAAAAAATACTAAATAGAAGTAATACTAAAAAATAAAAATCTATAGACTATGATAATTATAGAAAATAAAAACTAAAGAATAATAAATAATAAAAGGGCAGAGTTTCACTCTGTCTTTTTATTATTAAATTTTATTTAATAATTAAGAATTATCATAAAAATGAACAGCGATATATTTAACTTAAATTTAACATAAAATTAAGAATTTTATTAAGATAAAACCTTTTTCATATATAACAATGTAAAGAAAAGATAATTATAAGAAAACTTAATTTTTTTTCAAAAACCAGTTCCATATAGATACAGAATAGTGTATACTGTACTTGTAATAAAATATATATAAAATTATATAAGCAAGACAATATTTTCGGAGGTATTATTATGACAACATTTTTAATCGGATTAGTTATATTAGTTGTTGGTGGTGCTCTATATGGTAGATTTACTGAAAAGGTATTTGCGCCAGATGATAGACCAACTCCAGCAACAAGCAGAAATGACGGTGTAGATTACGTTCCTATGAAACAACGTAAAAACGCACTTATTGAATTATTAAATATAGCAGGTACTGGACCAATACTTGGACCAATACAGGGTATATTATTTGGACCTATTGCATTTATTCTTATTCCAATAGGTTGTGTATTAGGTGGAGCAGTTCACGATTACTTCTGCGGAATGATTTCTATTAGAAGTAATGGTAAGCAGATGCCAGCTTTGATAAATGATCATTTAGGCGGTAAGGTTTATAAGGTATATAATGTATTTGTTATATGTCTTATGATATTAGTTGGTGCAGTATTTATATACACACCTGGGGATCTAATAGTTATAAATTTATTAAAGCAGGAATCAGTTGTAGGTAACCCTGTAGTTTGGATAGTATACGGTGGTATATTTGCATACTACTTAGCAGCAACTCTTTTCCCAATAGACAAGATTATAGGTAAGGTTTATCCAATATTTGGTATTATATTATTACTTTCAGCAATTGGTATATTTATAGGTCTATTTGTAAATGGATACCACTTAGAAAATTTAAGTATGTCAAATTGGATGGGATCACATCCAGGTGGAGTTCCACTACTACCAGTATTCTTTGTTACAGTTGCTTGTGGCATAGTATCAGGCTTCCATTCAACTCAGGCAACTTTGATTGGTAGATCAGTATCAAGTGAAAGAGAAGGTAGAAAAACTTTCTATGATATGATGCTACTTGAAGGATTTATAGCAATGATATGGGCTGCAGCAGCTATGGGTATATACAACAAGGGTATAGCTCCAGAACTAGTTGGTAAGCCAGCAGTTATAGGTCTAGTAGCTAATGATATGTTAGGTACAGTTGGTGGACTTATAGCAATAATAGGTGTTATAGTTCTTCCTATAACTTCAGGAGATACATCTTTACGTGCTGCAAGACTTATGGTAGCAGATGCTATAGGATATGATCAGACAAAGGCTAAAAATAGAGTAGTATTATCTATATTTATCTTTATACCAGTTGCAGCAATACTAGTATTTGCAAAGGTAAACTCAGAAGGATTTAATGTTTTATGGCAGTATTTCGCATGGGCAAATCAGACAATCGCAATATTTGCATTTGCAATGATTTCTATGTATTTATACAAGCTTAAGAAAAATTACATTATAGCTTTGATACCAGGAATGTTCTATACATATGTTATAGTGGCATATTTATTAGGAGCCAAGATAGGATTTAATGTTCCTCAAAACATTGCAAATGTAGTAGGTGTTGTTCTTGCAATTGTATATGGAGCAGTAATAATAAATACTGGAAAGAAAGCTTTAGCTAACCCAGATAAGTTAAGTGCTTAATTTTAAAAAATAAAAAATTAATCAGTATAAATAAAAACAGAGCATTAGTTTGCTCTGTTTTTTCTTATTTTATAGTTTTTTATCAACATTATCTAATTCTTTTTTTAATCTTTTCCAATTTCTAATTTTTGTCCTAAAAGTTTTAAATGGAGCTACAGTATTTATATGTATCCATTTCCAAATGGGCCACTTAGATGGTGTAGAAGATGCCCATTGTCTAGATCCAGATATAAAAAGCTCACCGTCTGAAAGAGACTCAATCCAGCTAATCAAGTTATCTAGATCTTTTTTAAATAAATTTATTAGTTCCTCTAGGCTGCAGTCTTCATACTCTTTGTAAAACTCATTGTATAGTTCTCCTAGTTTGTTCCACTTATATTTTGGACTTGGTGTAATTACTGTTTTTCCGAGTTTTTCTTGACTTTCCCAAAACTGAATCAAGTTAATCCAACCAAGTTGGTAAGAAATCATTTGGGAAGGTGATCTATCAAGGCCGTCAATTATTTTGTGGATATCCTCTTCTTTTATATCGTTGAATTCTTCAATAAAGAGTTTGGAAGTTCTTTTAATTTCATCAATAAGAGCTACTTTACTTTCATATTCTTTCATATATTTCTCCTTTATAACAGTATTTTTAAGATCCTTGAATACTAGATGAATAATATTTAATAGATTTCAAAGAATCTTTATTTACTAAAAGTAGATTTTGTATTACTTAAGCCTACTAATATAATATTATATATTTATAGCTATTAAGTCAATTATAAATATATAGAAAGATTTATAGAAGACAGAAATATTATTTATAAAATTCTAAGAATAAGTCTTTTGTATACATATCTTGTTAAGCTTAGATTTTTAGAGTAAAATATACTGTACAGATGAAATTTTATGGGGTGTATAAATGAATTTAGAGAAGGGTAATTATAAAATAGAAAACTTAATAAAAGAGGGATATATATCATCTTTTCAAGCTGTGGGTGATGAGTTATATTACCTTATATTAATATGCACAAAGGTATTGCAGTGCAGCAAGGGAAGTAGAAACATATCAATAGATACAGATAGACTATATGATGAATTTGTATACTTTAAATATTATACTAGTATGAGTGATGACTATTTACTCAATTTTTTTATGCCATTGATGATTGCAAATAGAAGTTTTGAGAGTTATGAGCAAGAGTTAATAGAATTAATAGATAAACTGTGTAAATTCTACGGATCTGAAGGTGAAAAATATGATTATACAATAGATGTTTTTTGCTATGATATTATAATAAGAAAGTTATTATTATCAAAAATGGATATGCTTGAGATCTTGTATGAAATAAAGGATAAGCTGATAGAGTTTAACCCATATAGCTTTGATAAAAAGAAAAATGTTCATTTTCAAATAAAAAAAATAAAGTACATTGAAAAGATACATAAGTGTATAGACAACTATGAGATAGAAAAGAAAGAAACTTTCTTTGAATCAGAAATCAAGCTTATAGATATTTTGCAATGTGTATATAATGTTAAAGATGTGGATATCATACTAAGTAGAATGGATTATGGTTCTAAAAGTGTGTATAACTTTATAAAAAGACTATTAAAGACAGATAGTGAAGAAGAGACTATTAAAAATAAAAAGTTTATAGAAGCAATGGGAGATTATCTAATAAAATTAAGGAATGCAGAAATTAATAGTAAAAAATATAAATTTAATTCAAGTCCAAAAGCCTTTTTAAATAAAAACATAGGTGATGAGTTTATTGATCCAATATTAAATCAGGCTCAGATTGTATCTAAAAAAATTGAAAAAGAAAAAGGAGAAGATATTTATATTATAGATGTATCCACTAAAACTGGAGATTATAGATTTAGATATCAAAGGAATAAAAAATAAATAAAAATGTAGTATATAAATATAAATATAGATATTTAAAAGGAGAGAGCAACTGCTTATCTTTCAAGTATCAATTTATTTGTAAATTTGAATGGAGAAGTTATGAAAGTATTACTTACAACATTAAATTCCAAGTTTATACATACGAACTTGGCAATTAGATATATTAGAGAGTATTCCAGATACTTAGAAGGTGATAAATATGAGCTTTTTATGAGGGAGTACACAATTAATAATAGTATAGATTTTATTATGAAGGATATATACAAGTTAAAAGTAGATGTATTAGTATTTTCTGTATATATTTGGAATGTAGAAGATATAGTAAGATTATGTGAAAATATAAAAAAGGTAAGACCAAATATAAAGATAGCACTTGGTGGTCCAGAAGTGAGCTATGACTGTGAAAATGCTATGAAAAAGTATCCCTTTGTAGACTATATACTCTATGGTGAAGGTGAAGTCGTATATAGGGATTTGATGCTTAGCTTGATGGGAGATTTAGAAATAGATAATGTGAGAGGAATTTGCCATAGAAAAGGTAAGAAAGTAATAGTCAATGAGGCTATGCCTTTGATAGAAAATTTAGATGAAATACCTAGTCCATATGAATATATAGATAAAAGCGAGTATGAAAATAAGATAGTGTACTTTGAATCCTCTAGAGGCTGTCCCTTTAATTGTCAGTACTGCTTGTCGTCGGCTATAAAGGGGTTAAGGTATTTCAGCGTTCCTAGGATAAAAAGAGATTTAAAGAACTTGATAGATGCAAGAGTATCTCAAATAAAATTTATTGATAGGACATTTAATGCAAATAGGGAAATAGCAAAAGATGTAATGAATTTTCTTATGGAAAATGATAACGGATACACTACTTATCATTTTGAAGTTACAGCACATTTAATAGATGATGATATGCTGGAATTTTTAAAAGATTGTAAGCCGGGGCTTTTTCAGTTTGAAATAGGAGTTCAGTCAACAAATGATAAAACTCTTGAAGCAGTTGGTAGAAAAGATGATTTTGATAGATTGACAAAAGTAGTAAATACTATATCAGAATATAGAAATATTCACCAACACTTGGATTTGATTGCGGGACTTCCATATGAAAATTATGATAGGTTTGGATATTCTTTTGATGATGTATTCGCTCTAAAATCAGAATGCCTTCAACTAGGTTTCTTAAAGATGATTAAGGGAACAGGGATTAGAAATGAAGCGGATATTCACGATTATTTATATAAGGATTATCCTCCTTATGAAATACTTTCCAATAAATATATCTCTTATGGTGAGATACTGAAACTAAAAGATATAGAAGAGATTCTAGAGACATACTATAACTCAGGAAACTTTTTATTGTCTACTGAGTATGTAATTAATAGCTATTATGATAGACCATTCAAGTTTTTTGAAGATTTTGCAGTATACTTTAACCAAAAAGGATATTTTGATGTATTAAATGGAAAAAATCGTCTATATGAAATATTTTTAGACTTCTTTTCTGAAGTAGTTGTTTTGAATAAAGAATTCAATAAAGCTAGAGTAGCAAAAGTATATCTAGAAGACAATAAAATAACTGAAAAATTTAGTAAAACTTTAGATATAAGTGATAAAATAGTAAATGAAGTAAATGAAGTAAATGAAGTAAATGAAGTAAATGAAGTAAATGAAGTAAATGAAGTAAATGAAGTAAATGAAGTAAATGAAGTAAATGAAGTAAATGAAGTAAATGAAGTAAATGAAGTAAATGAAGTAAATGAAGTAAATGAAGTAAATGAAGTAGAGATATTTAGGGATATATTGAAATTTGATTATGTAGCATTGGGAAGAAGTGCGTCTATACCAAAATTCTTTAACAGAATAGAAGTAGATGACTTTAAAAATAGGGGACATCAATTTTTAAAAGTTGAAGATAATCAAAAGGTATACACTCCAGAGCACTTAGGAGAAGCTGCAAAAAATATTATAAGACACGTTCAATTTGAGGAATTCAGATATAATGTTATAGAACTTAAAAATAACCCAAATGCAAAGATAGAGAGAAAACAAAATACTGTTCTTTTCTATTATGATATTGACAAAATTTTTGAGAAATCAAAAGCATTTGCAGTGAAAATATAAGAGATAAACTTAAATATATAAAAGTATTTAAAAAAGAGTTTGAAAAAGAAACAATAAAAAACTATTTAATTTAAATAGAAACTATATAAAAGTTTTGTTTTTAGGTGGAATAGTTGTTTTATAAAAAATATTGAAGTCAAAGGTGATTTTACTAAAGAAAATAATTGTAAAAAATGATGTTACAGTTATAGAGTGTTTGGGTATACTCTTATTAGCCTCGACTTCATTTAATGAGTTAGACTATAAATTGAAAGAAGGAAATTATATGAAAAGTAAAATAGAAAAATATATATTGGATAAATCTGAGGAATTGGTTTTTATCACTATAGATAAAGAAGGAGATATTGATCTAGAAGGATATGTACTTCCAGAAAATGGATTAAAAGTACCTATAAAAAGCGATGTTTTAGTCAAAAATATAAAGGATAATACAGCACAAGAGTCATTAAATATGATGTCTATGGTAGATGCAATGCTTTATATTCAAGGTATTGACTCTAACTTTGCATTTAATACTGAATATGATAAATTTATAGATGCATTTTCTAAAAAAGTAAAGTTTGATTACTTCCCATACTTGGGTTATATGTCAAATAAAAGCTATCAAGAAGGTGAGACTAGAGATGCACTTGTCTATATTAAATCATTTTTAAGGAGAAATCCAGACGATGTGATGGCACTATATCAATATTCAATAATATGCCAAGAATTAGCTTTAAGATATCAAAAAGACGGAGATTTACAGGCGACAAATGACTTTTTAATGGAAGCATTAGCGAGCCTAGAACATATTTTAGATATAGATGATGAGTTTTCTTTGGCCTACTATCAGCTAGGATTTCATTATTCAAATCAAAATCAGTATATCAAGGCAAAATATATATGGGAAAGAGCTTTAGAGCTAGGTATTGATGATGATATGCTTGCAGAAATTCAAGAAAATCTCAACAATATAGATTTTAAAGTAAGGTATGAAGAAGGTTATAATTTGGTGTTTCAGGGAAAGGCAGATGAAGGCTTAAAAAAGCTATTAGCAATTGAGGAGGAGCATCCTGATTGGTGGAATCTGTTATTCATCATAAGTCTAGCATACAAGTCATTAGGTGAAATTGGAGAGGCGAAAAAATATCTAGAAAAGATACTTATAATTAGACCTACACAGGTAGATACTTTAGTAGAAATGGCTCTTTGCCTTGCAGAAGAAGGAAATCTTGAAGGTGCAATAAGTTATTTATCAAAGGCTGCTAAGATCAGAAAGGATGATCCTGAAATTCTTTGTAACCTAGGAATGGCATATTTAAATAATGGAAATCTAGATGATGCAAAGTACTATATAGAAAGAGCCTATGAGATAGATCCAATGGATGAAGTGACTATAGCTTGTATGAAACAGTTATAGAATATATAAAGTAGCTAAAAAGTGTAGTTCTCTTAGTAGGTAAAATGAGAGGATGTGGGCGATATAAATTCATTAGGATTGGCAAGTAGTATTAGTTTTGTGATGGTATTTATAGAGGGATTGGTGTCGTTTTTTTCACCTTGTGTAATACCCTTGATACCCTTATATATGGGATATTTGGCAGGTGGAGCCAAGGTAGTTCAAGAAGATGGAAGTGAAATTTATGAAAAAAAGACAGTAATATTGCATACGGTATTCTTTGTATTAGGAATATCAGCAGCATTTTTTATACTAGGTCTTGGATTCTCATCGCTGGGATCAGTGTTTAGAGAATATAGAGATATAATGGCTAAGCTTGGTGGAGTATTGATTATAATACTTGGCTTAAATCAGATGGGTTTATTTAAAATCGCATTTTTAAATAAACAAGTGAAAATTAGCAATAAAACATCGGGCAAAAAAATGAATCCACTAGTAGCTTTTGTAATGGGATTTGGATTTAGTTTTGCTTGGACACCTTGTGTAGGACCAGCTTTAGCTTCTGTTTTGATAATGGCATCAAATGCAAGTAGTGTTTTGGAAGGTAATTTATTGGTTCTAATATATGCACTTGGATTTTTGATACCATTTGTAGTTTTAGGAATTTTTACGGGTCAAACATTGAACTTTATTAAGAAAAACCCTAAGATTATGAACATTATTGTAAAGATAGGTGGAGTAGTTCTAGTTGCTATGGGGCTTATGCTTCTTTTAGGAACTTTTGAAAGATTTGAGTCATTATTTAATGGCAATCAGTCACCTCAAAAAGTGGAAGAAAGTATAGAAGAATCTCAAAAAGAAAGTGAAGAAAATAAATCTAGTAAAGAAAAAGCAGAAGAAAAAATTGAAGATAAGGAAGAAGCTTCTGGAGAAAGACAAAAGATGCTTTCAATTAATTTAGAGGATCAAAATGGTAATACAGTAAATGTAGAAGATTTTAAGGGAAAAGTAGTATTTATTAATTTCTTTGCAACATGGTGCCCACCTTGTAAAGAAGAAATTCCTGATATAGAAAATTTATACAAGGAAAATGGTTATAATAAAAATGATGTAGTAGTTATAGGTATAGCCGCTCCGAATCAGGGCAGGGAACAAGATGAAGAAGGAATAAAAAACTTTATAAAAGAGTACAATATTACATATCCAGTACTAATGGATAGGACTGGAGAAATATTTGGACAGTACGGTGCTTATTCTCTTCCAACTACATTTTTAATAGATAAAGAAAGTAAGGTCTATGGTTATGTATCTGGTGCAATAGCAAGGGATACAATGGACAAAGCGATAGAAGACACTAAAAACTTAAAATAAGAAATTTTATAAAAATTTAAAAAAAGGCTTGACACTTTATTGAAAAGTTACTATAATAAACTCAATCGAATAATTACTGTTGACGAAGAGAGTAACTCAAATGAATTTTCAGCGAGCTAGAGTATGGTGTGAGTCTAGTATTGAAGTTTGAAGTGAAAAGAACTTTCGAGGTTGCTGGAGGAAAGTAAGTATTCTAGCAGGTTTCCCGCCTTAAGGGTTTAAGAGGATAGTCTATACTATCAATAAGAGTGGTAACGCGGAATTTTCGTCTCTTGAGCAATTTGCTCAAGGGACTTTTTTTATATCTAAAAATCAATATAAATTATAGTTAATTTATTTAAGAAGTTAGATATAAAATTTGCATACAAAATTCTAGTATCAGGATTATTTTGTGTTTTATAGATTATCAATAAGAGTGGTAACGCGGCAATTCGTCTCTTGGATATATATCCAGGAGACTTTTTTATTGGAAAAATAAGTGCACATATTTTATCCAGAAAATTGGCAATAATTAAAAAGTATTTAAGGGAAAAATTAAAAATCTAGATGAAAAGTTATTAATTAATAGTTTTATTTTTGCTTTTTCAAATAAGAAACTAAAAATAAAATTATAAAAGAAAAATACTAGTATTTTAAAGATTTTTTAGAGTTAAAAGAAATATCAAAAATTAAGAAAGAAATATCAAAAATTAGGAAAGTATAACTACAGAGTTTAAAGATTATGAGTATTAGGGGGTATATCAAATGAATTATTTATTAAATAAAAAAAATAAATCGATATTAAAAAAAATATCAGTGCTTGCTATAGTAATTTTATTTGCAGGTGTAAGTATGGCTTGTAGTAATAAAAAAGATTCTAATAAAACGACAGAAGTTGATAAAAACATAGATGTTTTGGATGAAATAAAAGAAAGTGGAAAAATAAGAGTTGCTACAGCACCGGGCTATCCACCTTTTGAATTTGTACAAGCTAAGAACGGAAAGAGTGAAGTTTTGGGTGCTGATATAGATCTAGCAAAGAAAATTGCTGAAAGGCTTAATCTCGAACTTGAGATAAAAACAATGGATTTTGATGCTTTACTACCAGCATTGCAAGCAGGGAAAGCTGATATTGTAATAACAGGTATGACACCGAACGAAAAAAGAAAAAAGGCAGTTGATTTTTCTGATATTTATTTTACAGGTGTAAATTCAGTAATTGTTAAATCAGATTTTGATAAGGAAATAAAGACGAGTGATGACTTGAAAAAATTTAAGGTAGGACTTCAAAAGGGATCTACTCAGGAAGAATATGTAAATAATATACTGAAGGCTGAAAATAGCAAATCTCTGACTTCTGTTCCTGACTTAATAACAGATTTAAAAAATGGAAATATAGATGCGATACTTACAAGTATGACAGTAGCCAAGATTAATGAAAAACAAAACACAGGAATTAAAGTTATAGAGGATGTTGATCTTAAAGGGACTGCCAGTGAAGAAACAGCAGCAATTGCCATAAAAAAGGGGAATAATAAAAGACTTATTTCTGAAATTAATTCTCTGATAAAAGAGTTAAAAGATAGTGGCGAGTATGAAAAAATATTAAATAAAAATATAGATTTGGCAAGCAAATAAGCTAAATCTATAAAATATAAAAATATACAGAAAAGGTAAAGATATTAGCAATAAGTATATAGAAAAAATAAAATTTAGAAAAGATATGATTAATAAAAATATAGAAATGATATAGATACAGAAAATATAAAAAAGTATCTAGTTTAAAAAATATAAGCTTATTGAATAGTAATATCAATTAAATAAAGGAATAAGTCTTATTTACCAAGTAGAGACTTATAGAGTGAATTATATAAAAAAAGATAGCAATAAAAATTATATTAATAAATAAAAATAATGGGGGAAAAATAAATGAAAAAAATAGTATTAGCATATTCAGGTGGATTGGATACTTCAGTAATTATACCTTGGCTAAAGGAAAATTATGAAGGATGTGAAGTAATAGCAGTGTGTGGAGATGTAGGTCAAGGAGATGAGACTGATATTGTATATGAAAAAGCAATAAAAAGTGGTGCATCAAAATGTTACATTGTTGACTTAAAAGAAGAGTTTGTAAAGGATTGTGTGTGGCCTGTAATAAAGGCAGGTGCAGTGTATGAAGGTAAATATCTATTAGGGACAGCAACGGCAAGACCTTTAATAGCAAAGGCATTGGTAGAAGTAGCTGAAAAAGAAGGAGCAGAATATATTTGTCATGGTGCAACTGGAAAAGGAAATGATCAAGTTCGTTTTGAGTTAGGAGTAAAAGCTTTGAATCCAGATATTAAAATAATAGCACCTTGGAGAATGTGGGATATTAAATCGCGTGACGAGGCTATAGATTATGCAAAGGCTCATAATATAGAAGTGCCAGTAACAAAGAAACGTCCTTATAGTATGGATAGAAATGTACTTCATTTAAGCCATGAAGGTGGGGATTTAGAAAACCCTGCAAATGAGCCAATTGAAGATCTTTGCTTAATATGTTCTAGTCCTGAAAAAGCTCCAGATATGGCAGAATATGTAAGCATAGCATTTGAAAAGGGCAATCCTATATCAATAAATGGAGTAGAAATGTCACCTTTAGAATTATTAGAAAAGGCCAATGAAATTGCGGCAAAAAATGGTGTAGGCATACTAGATATGGTGGAAAATCGTCTAGTAGGAATGAAGTCAAGAGGTGTGTATGAAACTCCAGGAGGTACTCTTCTTTTGGAAGCCCACAAAGCTTTGGAGAGTTTAACTCTTGATAGAGATACTCTATCTTATAAGTCTCAGGTATCACTAAAATATTCAGAGTTGGTATATGATGGATTATGGTTTACTCCTTTAAAAGGGGCATTGGATGCATTTGTTGAGACTACTCAAGAAACTTGTACAGGTGAAGTGAAGATGAAACTTTACAAGGGAAATTGTCATTCAGTAGCTATAATGTCTCCATTTTCACTTTATAGCGAAGAGTTGGCAACTTTTGGTGAAGATAGTATCTATGATCAGAAAGATGCAGAAGGATTTATAAACTTGTTTGGACTTCCTCTAAAGGTCAATGCAAAAATGAAGGCGAAAAACAATTTATAAAGTAAAAAAATTTAATAAATAGAGGATAGTATTTTATTTGTTAACTGAGGGATTTATAATCTTAGAGATGTAAGTTTTTATAAAAATAAATAAAAAATAAAAATAATAGAATTTAAGTTTAAAGTCAAAAAATCACAAAAGTTGATATGAAAATAAGAATGAATTATAGATATATAAATATAATTTTAAATTGGGAGGATAGATATGGAAAAATTGTGGGGTGGTCGATTTCAAAAAGACACAGATGAGTTGATGGAGGATTTTAACTCCTCTATTGCCTTTGATTCAAAGCTCTATGCCTATGACATAGAGGGAAGTATAGCACATGCAAAGATGCTTGGAAGTACTGCTATAATTGAAATGTCTGAATCTAAAAGTATAATAGATGGTCTAAAGGAGATAAAAGAAGATATTGAGGCTGGAAAAGTAGAGTTTAGTAAGAAGCATGAAGATATTCATATGAATATAGAGTTTTTACTTATTGAAAAAATAGGAGATACTGGGAAAAAACTACATACTGCAAGGAGCCGTAATGATCAAGTAGCACTAGATTTAAGATTGTATGCAAGAGACTCGGTAATGGATCTAATGGAACTTACAAAAAACTGGATGAAGGTTTTAACTGATTTAGCTGAAGAAAATCTTTATACAATAATGCCTGGATACACACACCTTCAAAGAGCCCAACCAATATCTTTTGCACATAATTTGATGGCTTATGCAGAGATGGCTAAAAGAGATTATCAAAGACTAGAAAATTGGTTAAAGATACATAATATTATGCCACTTGGAAGTGGAGCTTTGGCTGGAACAACATTTCCTATAGATAGAGAGATGACTGCAGGCTTACTTGGATTTGATGGACCATGTATGAACTCACTAGATGGTGTTAGTGATAGAGATTATATAATTGATTTATTAAGTGCTGCCAGTACTGCTATGATGCATATGAGCAGATTATGTGAAGAGATAATACTATGGTCAAGCCAAGAGTTTAGTTTTATAGAGCTGGATGATGCATATAGTACAGGAAGCTCTATGATGCCACAAAAGAAAAATCCAGATGCAGCAGAGCTAGTTAGAGGAAAGACTGGTAGAGTATATGGTGATTTAGTTTCAATTTTAACTACTATGAAAGGAATACCTCTGGCTTACAATAAAGATATGCAGGAAGATAAAGAATGTTTATTTGATGGAGTAGATACTTGGTCAAAATGCTTAGTTATAATGACAGCAATGATGAAAACTATAAAAATCTGTAAAGACAATATGCTTGAAGCGAGCAAGGGTGGCTTTACCAATGCCACAGATTTAGCAGATTATCTAGTTAAAAAGGGTCTGGCATTTAGAGATGCCCATAAAATTACTGGTGAAATAGTATTTGATTGTATTAAAAATAATATATCATTAGATGAGTTTCCACTAGAAAAGTATAAGAGTTATAGCCAGCTAATAGAAGAGGATATCTATGATGAAATTGATGTTAGACACTGTGTTCAGTATAGAAACTCAATTGGTGGACCAAGTGTAAATCAAGTTCAAATATCAATAGAAAACATAAGGGAGAAATATTTAAAGTAGACTATTTGTAAAGAGATATCATAAGAATCTTAAAAACATATAAGTAAATAAGAGCCTTAAAATATTAATAGTAGATAAAAGCAGTTATAGAAATATAGCTGCTTTTTTATTGTATAAAAATAATATAAGAATAAATAGGAAAAGTAGTATCAGTAACAAATGACTCGCTATGAAATAAATCCGACTCAAAAACTAATTGATAATCTTTATCAAAAATATATTGACTTTGATAAAAAGACTTGTTATAATGAAAATAAATAATTGATGATAATAAATATCAATAATAAAAGCGAAATGGAAAAAATAGAAACTCTTTTATATTTCTGTTATATTTCTATGAAATTATGCTTAATTATTGATAGCTATTCTATAAAAATTCAGATAAATGATAGGGATTAAATCCTTATCATATTTTGAAAGGAAGGTAACTATATGACAAATTCAAGGTTTGAAAATATATTGGCCACGTTTTGCTCGCCGGCTCTTATGGGGAAAAAAGTTTCAAATTTAGTGTCAGTTTCAAAGGAAGAAGTTCCAGAAGTTTCTACTTTAGTAAATTCTTACAATCAAAAACTGAACAGGCACGATATTAAAATAAAAAAAGTTTGTGAATGTGGAGAAAGAATATTATTACTTGTATATAGAGAAGAGTTACTTAGAAATCATTTACTTACTAGTGAAATTAGAGAAATTCTAATGAATTATGGATATTCAAAATCGAATACAATAGATGAAGATCTAGAAATTTTAAGCAGGAAAATGCAAAAGATTAAGTTTCCTCATGAAATTGGTGTATTTTTAGGTTATCCATTGTCTGATGTGCAAGGTTTTATAGAAAATAAAGGACGTAACTACAAATACTGTGGTTACTGGAAAGTATACAAAGATACACAAGAGGCTCAAAAGATATTTTTAATGTACGATGATTTGAAAAATTTTATGATATCAGAGTTGGATTATGGCAGAAATCTGGATAATATAATAGGCCAGTTTCAAAATATAAACATAGCATAGGAGGATTTAGAAATGAAAAAGGTTGGAGTATTTTATTGGAGTGGATCAGGCAATACAGAGGCAATGGCTAATGCAGTTGGGGAAGGACTTTCAAAGGCAGGTGTTGAATTTGATCTTATAAACATTTCTGATGGTTTAAAAGATGTAAAGGAATATGAAATGTTGATGTTTGGTTGCCCTTCAATGGGAATGGAAGTCTTAGAAGAGGCAGAGTTTGAACCATTTTTTGAAGAAGCCGAAAAGTCTATATCAGGAAAGAAAGTAGCTTTATTTGGATCTTATGGCTGGGGCGATGGAGAGTGGATGAGAAACTGGCAGGACAGAGTAGAGTCTGCAAATGCTGATTTATTTAATGGAGAAGGATTGATAGTAAACGAAACTCCTGATGATGAAGCTCTATTGAACTGCGAAGAGCTTGGAAAATCATTTGCACAGTATTAATTTATAAAAAGATATATAAGTAAGTGAATAATAAGTGAGTATGTAAATAAAATAATAAATATAAATTTATATAAGACAATCAAAGGGACTAAAAATTTAGTCCCTTTTTTATTGACTTATTTAGAAAAGTATTCTATACTATAAATATAAATATTCAAAACAATGTTCGTTATAACACGAATATTATTTCAAAAAAAGATAAAAAATAATAATATTTTAGCCTTTCGAAATAATTTATATGTCGGACTAGGAATTAAATTATTATAGAGTTTTAGTCTATTATTTCTAGTATTGAGTCTATAAAAATCGTAATAATGTGCTAAAAAGTTTAGGGGAGGTTCAAATGGGATTTAAATCAGATATTGAAATTGCTCAGGAAACAAAAGCTAAGGATATAAGAGAAATTGCCGATAAAATAGGTCTATTAGAAGATGATATAGAACTATATGGAAAATATAAGGCAAAAATAGATTATAATGTATTGGACAGAATTGAAGATAAAAAGGGAAAGCTTATACTTACTACGGCTATCAACCCAACTCCTGCAGGAGAAGGAAAGACAACTACTTCAATAGGGCTAGCTGATGCTTTTACTAAGCTTGGTAAAAATGTAATTACAGCTCTTAGAGAACCATCTATGGGACCAGTCTTTGGTATCAAGGGTGGAGCAGCTGGTGGTGGATATGCTCAGGTAATACCTATGGAAGATATTAATCTACATTTTACAGGAGATATGCATGCAATAGGAGCTGCAAATAACCTTTTGGCGGCTATGCTTGATAATCATATATATCAGGGTAATCAACTCAATATAAATCCAAAGAGAATAACTTGGAGAAGATGTGTTGATATGAATGATAGACAACTAAGAAATATTGTAGATGGCTTGGGGAAAAAGATAGACGGTGTAACAAGAGAAGATGGATTTGACATTACTGTTGCTTCTGAAGTTATGGCAACATTTTGCTTGTCAAATAATATCTCTGAACTAAAGGAAAATTTAGGTGACATAGTAGTAGCTTATAGTTATGACGGAAAAGCTGTTACTGCAAGAGATTTGCAGGCAAATGGTGCTATGGCAGCAATACTAAAGGATGCACTAAAGCCAAATTTAGTACAAACATTAGAGGGAACTCCTGCAATAATTCATGGTGGTCCATTTGCAAATATAGCTCACGGATGTAACTCAGTTATAGCTACAAAGATGGCTATGCATATGAGTGATTATGTAGTTACAGAGGCTGGATTTGGTGCAGATCTTGGTGCAGAAAAATTCCTAGATATTAAGTGTAGAATAGCAGATATAAAGCCAGATGCAGTAGTTATAGTTGCCACTGTAAGAGCTCTTAAATATAATGGTGGAGTAGCAAAGGATCAGTTGGACTCTGAGAACTTAGAAGCTCTAGAAAAGGGTATTCCTAACCTTTTAAAACATATAGAAAATATTACAAAGGTATATAATCTACCTGCAGTAGTTGCTATTAATAGATTTCCACTAGATACTGAGGCAGAATTAAAGTTTATAGAAGAAAAGTGTAATGAACTAGGAGTTAATGTTGCACTTTCAGAAGTATGGGCAAAAGGTGGAGAAGGCGGAATAGATTTAGCAAATGAAGTTATAAAGTTGATAGAAAATGGTGAAAATAACTTTAGATATTGCTATGAAGAAAATATGACTATAAAGGAAAAGTTAGATGCAATAGCTAAAAATATATATGGAGCGGATGGAGTTGATTATTCTTCTGATGCAGAGAAGCAGATAAAGGAAATAGAGGACTTAGGCTTTGGTAAATTACCTATATGCGTTGCAAAAACACAGTATTCACTATCAGATGACCAAAGTAAGCTAGGAAGACCAACAGGATTTAGAATAAATGTAAGAGATTTGAAGATATCTGCAGGTGCAGGATTTATCGTAGCACTTACAGGTGCTATTATGAAGATGCCAGGATTATCTAAGAAGCCAGCAGCTCAAAGAATAGATGTAGATAAAACTGGTAAAATATCAGGTTTATTCTAAAAAAATTAAATTAAGTAAAAATAAAAAAACTAGATACTTTTTTATGTTAAATAGCACTGATATTTCAGTGCTATTTTTTATATTTTATGATTTAAATCATAAAAAAATAAATATTTTTATTGAAAAACTAGTATTTGAATATATATTTAATGAGAAGAATATATATTCGAAATACTTTAGAAAAATAAAAAAATATAGTAATAAATTTATAAAAAAGATTTTAATTAAGCTTAGTTACATTTATGAATTAATTAAGTTGTTTTTAAGTAAAGTTTTAAGGGTATAGATTAAAAAACAAGATTTTAAATTTCTATTTATGAATTTTTTATTAATAAAGATTTAGTAAAATTTCTAATAGCAGATAAAATTAATGATATTAAATAGGCTGAAAGGGGGAGATTAATGAAAAATAAAAAATTAAAATATCTGATATAAATGGAGAAAAAAAGCTTATAAATTCAGAAGATTTTGAAAAAGAAGGAATAAAGTTAGTACCTAAAAAAGATACGAAACTATCAGATGGAGTAAAATTTATTGAAGTAATAAAATTAGAAAATGAAAATATAATATCTGATAGGGTAGAAATAGAGATTGAAAGTAAAAATGAAAGAGAGAAACAGCTATTAAAGGCAACTTTGGAAGTAAAAAAAAGAGAAAATAAACTCTTGATAAATAATATTGATCCAGATGGCAATAAGATAATAATAAAATATGGAAAAGATTTGGAAAATATTAATAAAGAGTTGCTTACTGTAATAGATAATACGGGTATATGGATGCAGGAAAAGGAAAATGTAGTTCATAGAATAAAGAAAAGCATAGTATCTTCAATAACTACAGTTGATGCAGTAGACCATATATTAAGTAAAGAGGAAGACTGTGAAGAATGTAGTGTAGAGCTTTTAGATGACTATAGAATGAAAATACATATTCCAGACTCCAAGGTTAAAAGTATAGAGGGCAACTATATTCAGGTAACTGTAAAAAATAGACCTATTCTTTCAAATGATGAAGTAAAGACAGAAAGTGTGTCTGAAGCTGTACTTTGGAATAAAAATGGTAAGAAGGAAGTTAAAGCGAATAACTCAAAACTAGAAAAAAATAAAAATATAGAAAAAACATCGATATTTAAGGAAGAAGATAGGATATGCGGTGATGATAGAATTGGGACAGCTGTAAAGTTGAGTAAAAAAACTCATAGATTTAGATCAAAATCAGCTCTTATTGTGAATAAGGATAAATTTTCAGATGCACTTGTCTCGATACCGCTGGCTCATCAACTAGATGCCCCAATATTGTTTACAGGATCAAGGGACTTACCAGAAGCTACACTTGAAGAAATAGAGAGGCTAAAAGTAAAAGATGTATATCTAGTTGGATCGAATCAATCAATATCAAAGTCTGTTGAGAGTGTACTTTCATCTAAGGTAGAAAAAATTTCAAGATTTGCTGGTGATGATAGATATGATACAGCAAGGTTAGTAGCTGAAAAAGTAAGAAGAAGTGGAAATAAAAATACTATTCTTATAGCATCAGGAGAAAACTTTTCAGATGCCTTGTCTATATCATCAGTAGCAACTAAAAAAGATGCAGCAATTTTGCTATCAAAAAAAGATGATTTAAGTAAATCTACAAAAAAAGCCATTGCAAGTTGGAAGCCATTGCAGGTAATTATTGCAGGTGGCGAGAAAAGTGTATCTAATATAGTGGAGTTTGATATAAAGTATGGATTTGATACAGGCATAGAGCATTTATCAAATGAAGTGTATAAGGGAGCAAGAGAAATAAGAAGATTATGTGGCAAAAATAGATATGAAAGTTCTGTTGAAATAGCAAAGTATCAGTATCCAAATGCGACTCTGGGAATATATGTTAGTGGAAATAATTTTGCAGATTCGATATCGGCAGGAACTTATGCAGCTAGCAGAGATCTTCCTATATTATTGATTAAGAAAGATAAGCTTGATGACTCAATAGAAGATTATGTTAAAAGTTCTAATATGAGAAGATTTACAGTTATTGGCGGTGAAGAAAGTGTATCAAATAGACTTATAAAGTATCTCAAAGAAGAGTTAAAACTTGCATAGTCTATAAAATATAGTAAATAAAAGATTAATGTGAAAGGGGTGTTGCGATGTAAAATGAATAGAAATAAAAAAGATATATAAACATCAAAGTCTCACAAAAATATATTGCGTTAATTTAAGAAATGACAAATAAGGAAAAGAAAGAAGAGAAAGAAAAGGTGGGAAAATTTAATAATCAGTACTAAAGGGCTAATGGATCAAAATATCTATTAGCCCTTTTAAATTTACATTTAAGTTGATAAGGCTTAGTTTCAAAAAAAGTACAATAGAAAGAGTAAAACTCCTATAAAAAAACTGAAAATTATGACTATATGTTACTTTTGCTGGAAAGATGGGTATAATACTAATAAGTAGTAAAATATAATTAAGATTAGTTTATAAAAGAGATTAGTAATATTTTAATACAGTATTTTTATATACTTTTAAAATATTGTGATAGGAACATTGATGTATTGCTTGGAGAGGCACAAAATAAGACAAGGATTGGTGATTGCGATGTAGAATTCAAGTCAAGATTGTATTGATTTTAGAGTGAACTTTACGCACAAGAGAAAGATGATATTGAGTACAACATCTTAATTTTTAGATAAGGAAGCTGACAAATTTGTTGGCTTCCTTTAATTTTTAATCAAAAAATGGTATACTTTTAATTACTGACGATTTTTTTACTTTTGATATAGGGGGGCAAATATGAAAACAAAATATATTGATATGACTATGCAAAATTATGCAAAAGAGCTTGCATCAAATAAGAGTATGCCTGGTGGTGGAAGTGCAGCAGCTTACTCACTTACTCTTGCAAACTCTCTAGCATCTATGGTTGCTAATTTTACTACGGGTAAAAAGAAATATGCAGAATATGAAAGTGATATAGGAAATATACTTGAAGAAACAGATAAGTTATTTTTAGAGATACTTTCTATGGTAGACGAAGATGCAGAAGCATTTTTGCCACTAACAGCTGCCTATAAGATGCCAAAAGAAACAGATGAGCAAAAAGAACTAAAGAATATCGAGATGCAAAGGTGTTTGAAAAATGCTTCTATTGTACCTATGAATGTGATTAGAAAGTGCTCTCAAGTAGTAAATATCCACGAAGAGTTATCAACAAAAGGTTCTAAGATGTTGATAAGTGATGTAGGGGTAGGAGTTCAGATGATAAAATCAGCTGCATTAAGTGCAAAATTAAATGTTCTTATCAACATAAAAGATATAAAAGACTGTGAATTTGTGGATAATATTTCAAAAGAGATGGAAGAATTATTAGAAGAAATCTGTAAAAAGTGCGATAAAATATATAGTGAGGTGTTAGAAGATGTTAGATAAAAAATTACTTTTAGGGAAAAACGTTGCTGATTCTATCACAAAAGACGTTGTTAAAGATGTAGAAGATCTAAAGAGCAAGGGTATAAATCCTACTATTGCAATGTTGAAGGTCGGAAATAGAGAAGAAGATGCAGCCTATCAAAGAGCTGCAAGCAATAGATGTTCTAAGTGTGGAATAGATGTAAGAATTATAGAACTCGATGAAAATTGCTCTGAGGAAGAATATATAAAGGCCTTGAACAGTTTAAATACTGATGAATCTATACACGGCATACTTTGCTTTAGACCTCTTGCAAAACAAATAAGAGAAGAAATAGTAGCAGATACAATCAATCCAGTGAAGGATATTGATTGTTTTTCTCCAATAAATATGGCAAAACTAATGTCAAATGATAATACTGGATATGCTCCTTGTACAGCAAAAGCAGTGATAGAAATATTAGATTTTTATGATATTAATATAAAGTCTGAGAATATTTCTGTATTGGGAAGATCATTAGTAGTTGGAAAACCTCTAGCCCTACTTCTTATGAATAGAGATGCAACAGTTAGAGTGTGTCATTCTAAAACTAAGGACATAGAAAAAATAGCTAGTGACAGTGATATTTTGATTTCTTGTATGGGAAGAGCAAAAATGCTAGATAGCAGATTTGTTAAAGAAGATGCAGTTTTGATAGATGTAGGTATAAATTTTGATGAAGAGGGAAATATGTGCGGTGATGTTGACTTTGATTCTGTTATAGACAAGGTAGGCAAAATTACACCAGTACCAAGAGGAGTCGGATCAGTAACTACATCTGTCTTGGTAAAACACTTAGTAAAAGCTTGCAAGAGTTTAAATAATTTATAATAGATCTATAAAAGAGTAAGAAATTTATAGAAAAATAATAAGATATTTATAAAAAACATACTTAATAATTGTTATATATAGATAAATTCATCAAAACTTGACTATAAAATTTTAGTCAAGTGTAGTTTAAGGAGGTAGTATGTTTTCGTGGTTGAAAAATAGTAAGGATGAAAATGTTACAAATATTCTTAAAGATAATCATGGCTTAAAATATAAAATGATAATCCATTCTTTAATTATAGGGCTTGTGAGTGGTGCAGTTATAGTTTTATATAGGATTTTAGGTCAGTATTTGCTAGGTCATTTTGTAAGTATATATGATTATGCCCACGGTAAACCATTGATAATAATGGCTGTTTTTGCTGTTTTGATTTTAATGTCAATGTTTGTAGCGTTTTGTGTAAAACAAGAGCCAAATATTTCGGGATCTGGTATTCCACAAGTTAAGGGAATAATGACTAGAAGGATTCAAGTTAACTGGTTTAAAGTACTCATATATAAGTTCTTTGGAGGAATAATGTGTTTGGCAGCTGGATTGTCTGTAGGTAGAGAAGGTCCATCTGTGCAAATGGGGGCAGCAATAGGTGAAGGTATTTCAAAAAAGAGCAATAAGATGGATTATGAACATAAGTATTTAATTACTAGTGGAGCATCTGCAGGCTTAGCTGCAGCATTTAATGCACCTTTGGCTGGTGTTATGTTTGCACTGGAGGAGATTCATAAGAATTTTTCACCTATAGTTCTTATGTCTGCTATGATATCCGCTCTTAGTGCAGATATATTAAGTAAATTTGTGCTTGGAATCAATCCAGCTCTTAGGTTTAATATGCTCAGTAAGATGCCGATAAAATATTATTGGTCTTTAATACTACTTGGAGTCTTGGTTGGACTAAGCAGCTATATATTTAATAAAGGATTACTGTATACTAAACACAAGTACAGGGATTTAAAAATTAAGACTGAGTTTAAAATAATGATTCCATTTATATGTTCAGGAATTATAGGTATGGTATTTCCAGTACTAATAGGTGGAGGTCATAGCTTAATAATGAGTCTGGGAACAGTTCATATGAGTATTTTGATGATGTTTGTAGCACTAATTATAAAATATTTATTTACATTTATATCATTTGGCTCAGGAGTTCCAGGCGGAATATTCTTCCCTTTATTAGCACTAGGGGCTTTGATAGGTGGAATATGTGGTACTATATGTATTAAATATCTAGGAATCCCAGCAAATTTTTTAGTTAACTTTGCAATTTTGGCAATGGCAGGTCATTTTGCAGCTATAGTAAAAGCACCTATTACAGGAATCATACTTATATTTGAAATGACAGGGTCTTTTGAGCAGTTGTTGCCGCTTTCAGTGGTTGTTTTTATAGCTATGCTAGTATCTGATATGCTAGGTGTAAGGCCTGTTTATGATGATTTGCTCGATGATATATTGGAAAAAGAGCATATTGAATATGAAGGCGGAGAAAATAAAAAAACATTAGTAGAACTTTCGGTTCATATAGGAAGTGAAGTAGAAGGCAAAAAAATATCAGAAATTAATTGGCCACAAAATTGCTTGTTGGTCGCCCTATATAGAGGTGAAAAAGAAATAATACCTAGGGGAAATACAAAAATGTTAGAGGGAGATTTGCTTTTAGTAATGGTAAATCAGACTGAATCGGCTGATATGTTGGATTATTTAACTGATCTAACAACATCTTCTATTGAATAATCATTAAATAACAAATAAGACCAAGGGATATCCTTTGGTCTTATTTATTATTTAAGCTAAAGATATATCTTATTTTAGGATAAAATGGCTAATTTTAAGTCAATCTTATAAGAGATGTGATAAAATGGTATAGATTATACTATGTAAAATAGATATTAAATAAATTATACTTATTAAATATATTAAAAAATATAGCTTTTTAAAAAGCATATAAAGATAAGTTGTAGTTTTTAAATAAAAGCAAGTTATGTTTTTTAAATAAAAGCAAGTTATGTTTTTTAAATAAAAGTAAGTTATAGTTTTTAAATAAAAGTAAGTTATAGTTTTTAAATAAAATATATAATATAAATAAATCAATAAAATATAAATAAATTAATAAAATATAAATAAATTAATAAAATATAATAGCTTTATTAAAGATAAGTGAAATAAAGTCAGCTAAAAGCAAGTTATACTTGTCAATAAAGTTTGAAATAGAAGTAAAGCTGGGTTTTATAAAAGAATGACTAAAAATTTTGATTTTAGAAATAAAACTCAAGAAGGGAGATATTATGGAAGAATTAAATAATAATCAAAAATTGGCTGTGAATTATATAGATGGAGCCTGTTTAGTTTTAGCGGGGCCTGGATCTGGAAAAACTAGGGTTATAGCCCATAGAATAGTAAATATGATAGAAAATCATAATATAGCAGCGACTAGGATACTAGCAATTAGCTTCACAAAGGCATCTTCTGTAGAGATGAGAAAAAAGACCTTGCAGTTGTCAAATAATGACAATATAAAAAAAGTAAACTTTGGAACATTCCATTCATCTTTTTTCAGGATTTTAAGGAGATATGCTGGAGTTAAGATAGAAGATTTAATATCGGAATCTGATAGATTCGCTCTTATAAAGAGTATTTTAAAACACTTAAAGATAGTGAATTTTAATGACGATGATGTAGCAGATGTTTTGTCAGAAATATCTCTTGTAAAAAATGAACTTATGAATCCACTTGAATTTGAATCACAGGGTTTTTCAAATGAGGAATTTCAGGATATTTTTAGACTATATGAAAAAGCAAAGAGGTCTGCAAACAAAATTGATTTTGATGATATGCTGATACTTGCATATTCTTTACTCAAAAAACAAGCAGCAGTACTAAATATTGTGAGGCAGGTATATAAATATATTCTAATAGATGAGTTTCAAGATATTAATAGGGTACAGTTTGAAGTAATCAAACTAATAGCCCATCCAAATAACAATGTATTTGCTGTAGGAGATGAGGACCAGAGTATTTATGGATTTAGAGGAGCAAGACCAGATTTTATGATGGATTTTGAAAAACACTTTGAAAATGCAAAAAAAATAACTCTAGATACAAATTATCGTTCCAAAGAAAATATAGTAGAAACATCTCAAAATTTAATAAAGAATAACAAAAATAGATATGAAAAATCTATAGTTTCAAAATCAAAGGAAAATGGAGAAATAAGGTATATCTCGCCAAAGGATACAGATGATGAGGCTATAATTATTGCTAAAGAGATAAAGACTCTTGTGGAATCAAAAAATAAATATTTGGATAAAAATAAGAAGGATAATAGCAGTGATTTTGATTATAGTGATTTTGCGGTCATGTATAGAACGAATAGGCAGGCAAGAGCATTTGTAGATGTTTTTATGGACTATAGAATACCATTTGTATTGAAGGATTTGGCAAAGAGTATATATGATCATTGGGTGAGTTTAGATATAATATCTTATATGAAGATAGCGGCAAATATAGCTACAAATAACGATTGGGCTAGAATTATAAACAAACCATTTAGATACATATCTAAATATGCTATAAAAGAGGCAAGTGAATCTAAGGATTTTTTCGAATCATTAATGGATAATGAAGATATAAAATCTTTCCAAAAAAAAGATCTTGAAGACTTAAATGATGATTTATACTATATAAGGGGACTTGCTCCAGAGTATGCAATATCATATATTAGAACGACATTAGATTATGATAGATATATACTAGAGTATTGTCATAACAGAAAAATAAAGGCAAAACAAATAGTAGATATTTTGGATGAATTAGAGACATCGGCAAAATCATATAAAACGCTATTTGAATTTTTTGAGCATATTGAACTTGTTAGAGAAGAGATGAAAAAAAGAACGGATAAGAGATCAAATTCAGCAAAAGATATGATGAATGAAGGAGTTGTACTATCGACTATGCATAGTGCAAAAGGCTTGGAATTTAACAATGTTTATATAAGTGGTGTAAATGATTCTGTTATTCCATATATAGCTTCAGATGAAGAAGAGATAAAAGATGAAAACTATGAAGAAGAAAGAAGACTTTTATATGTGGGAGTAACACGTGCAAAAAATAATTTAGTGATTTCTAGCCCATTAAAAAGATATGGAAAGAGCATATCAAAATCTAGATTTTTAAATGAAATGAAAAATGAAAAAACTAATAGCAAGAAAACTAAAAGCAAAAAAGCTAAATAGAAATAAAATGTAATATAAGGGTTAAAAGTAGAATAGCTAGATTTTCTATAAAAAGGCCAAATAAAAAGAATTTTAAAATATATTTAGAAAATTGCTTGACATTTAAAATATCTCCTCGTATAATAAGTATTATAACATAATATAAGCCGATGATAAAGAGAGTAGCTTAAATGAATTTACAGCGAGTTGGGGTTGGTGTGAGCCTGATATTGGATTTTACAGTGAAGAGAGCTTTGGAGGTTACTAGAAGAATAGAGTATTTTAGTAGGTTGCCCGCCTTAAGGGTTTGAGAGGACAGTATATCTGTCAATGAGAGTGGTAACGCGGAATTTTCGTCTCTTGGTCTTTGGACCAAGGGGCTTTTTTTTATATAAAGATCTCATTGATAGTAATAAAAAATAGATAAATTATAAGATATATGTATGTATTTCTTTTTTATTAATTTATATTTTTGATATTTAATTTACTCAGTAAATGATATTTAAAATTCTATTTTGAAAAGTTATATTTAATTGCTGTCAATAAGAGTGGTAACGCGGAATTTTCGTCTCTTGGTCTTTGGACCGAGGGGCTTTTTTTGTATCAAATTATAATATTTTAAAGAGAAGGAGAATGAAAAATGAAGTTTGGATTAAAAAAATTATTAGCATTAGGTTTAGTAGCAGTAATGGCGGTTGGAGCTGTAGGATGTGGCAGTAGTAAAGATTCTGACAAGGCAGCTTTGGATCAGATTAAAGAAAAAGGAACAGTTGTAGTAGGTACATCTCCAGACTATCCACCTTTTGAATTTGCAATATCAGAAAATGGTAAAAGCAAGATAGTTGGTGCAGATATAGATCTTGCACAGAAGATGGCAGATAAGATGGGAGTAAAGCTTGAGGTTAAGGCAATGGATTTTGATGCATTAATTCCAGCTCTACAAGCAGATACGGTTGACATGGTAATTACAGGAATGTCTCCAGATCCTACTCGTGAGAAATCAGTGGACTTCTCAGACATTTATTTCAAGGGAGAAAATGGAGTACTTGTAAAGACTGGAGATAAGGAAAATATAAAGTCAGAAGATGAATTAAAGAAGCTAAAACTTGGGGTTCAAAAGGGTTCTACTCAGGAAACATATGTAAGAGATGGACTTAAGAAAGATGATTACAAGGCTTTGGCAGCAGTTCCAGATTTAATTACAGATATGAAAAATGGAAATGTAGACGCTGTTGTATTAAACAATAAGGTTGCAAAGATAAATGAAGGAAAATATGATGGTATTAAAATGTTAGAAGGATTAAAATTAACAAGTGGTGGCGATGAGGAAGCAATGGCTATTGCAGTTAAAAAGGGTAATAATAAAACATTTATAAGTCTTTTAAATGATGAGATAAAAGAGTTAAATTCTAGCGGTGAGTACGATAAGATTCTTTCTAATGCAGTTGACTTAGTATCAAAAGAAGAAAAATAATAAGAGAGTATCAAAAAATAATAAAAAAATAGTATTAAAGTAAAAGAAAGAAGAAAAAATATACGCCACTTAAATTATAGTGGCGTATATAAATTAAGTTTATTAAATACTACAAAAATAATTATTAGTTAATAGTTATTCTTGCAGTATTTAATAGAAATTATAATATATAAGAAAGAGGAGATAAAATGGGATATATAGGAGATTATTTTGGCTCTTACCTATCAGGTACGGGCGTAACAATATTGATATCTTTACTAGCTCTAGTAGCGGGCTTTATACTGGGATTAGTAATATGTATAGCAAAGATATCTAATTCTAAGGTACTAAAAGTAATATCAGGAGTATATATAGAGATAGTTAGAGGAACACCTTTGCTAGTTCAGATAATGATTATAGCATATGCACTTCCTCAAGTAGGAGTTCAATTTCCAAGCATACTTGGTATGGGAACTGAATTTACAGGTGGTTTAGTCGCTCTTACATTGAATTCAGCTGCCTATATAGCAGAAATTATGAGATCAGGAATACAGTCGATAAATAAGGGGCAGATGGAAGCAAGTCGTTCTTTAGGATTTAATTATTGGCAGGCGATGAGGTTTATAATAGTACCTCAGGCTGTAAAAAATATACTTCCAGCACTTGGAAATGAGTTTGTAACTTTGGTTAAAGAGTCTGCAATCGTATCATTTGTAGGAATAGCAGACATTATGTTTGTTGCAAATACAGTGAAAAATTCTACATATAAAGCTTTCGGGCCATATTTATTTGCAGCTTTGATATACTTTATAATAACATTTACTTTGTCTAAGGCAATTGCTTTACTAGAAAAGAAAATGACAGTAGATAAATAAAAGTAGAAGTTGATAAAGGAGAATAAAATGAGTGAAAATAATACACTATTGGAAATAAAGAATCTACATAAATCATTTGGAAATTTAGATGTAATAAAAGGTGTAGATTTAGAGATAGATAAGGGAGATATACTAGTAATTGTAGGACCTTCTGGCTCTGGAAAAAGTACTGTGCTAAGATGTATGAATTTATTAGAGACACCTACATCTGGAGATATTATATTTGAAGGCAAAAGTATACTAGATAATAAAAAAGAAATAGATAAGGTAAGAGAAAAAATAGGTATGGTATTTCAAAGTTTCAACCTATTTCCAAATAAAACTATAATAGATAATATAATTTTAGCACCTATGAAGGTAAAGGGAAAAAGCAAGGAAGATGCTATGAAAAAGGCTGAGGAATTATTAAATAGAGTTGGCTTAATAGATAAGAAAGATGCATATCCTACACAGCTTTCAGGAGGGCAGCAGCAACGTATAGCTATTGCTAGAGCCTTAGCTATGGAACCTGATGTGATGTTGTTTGATGAGCCTACATCAGCTCTTGACCCAGAAATGGTCAATGAGGTATTGGATGTAATAAAAGAACTTGCAAAAGAAGGTATGACTATGGCAATTGTAACTCACGAGATGGGATTTGCAAAAGAAGTGGCAGATAGAGTTATATTTATAGACGAGGGTAAAATAGTAGAAGATGGAACGCCAGATGATGTATTTAATCACTCTAAGAGTGATAGAGCGAGGGACTTCTTTAAAAAAATATTATAAATTTAATGCAAAAACAGCCGACTGTCATTATGACTTATAGTCGGTTGTTTTTCTTTTTATATCTATATATATTTATAAAATTAAATTGGGTGTTTCTAATTTATATAAAATCGTATATAATAGTGGTAGTTGACTTTTTTTGGGAAGGGAATAGAAGTGTTTTAATTAGAGGGATACACTCAGATAGATAAGTTTCCAAATAAACTATACCGCCAATGTCACTATTTATTTGTGACTTATTTTTATTATTAAGAAAGGGAGAACTACTTATATAATATGAAAAGATTTTATCCATTAATAAAATTTGTAGTCTTTCTGACGGTACTTATATTTGCATTTGTAAAGATAGATCCATTTTCTAGGCTTGAAAATGATCCAGTAGATATTTTGAATCAGGATAATTTAGCTAAGAATGTTGATATTGATACAATATCACCTAGCTCAATTAAATATTCAGAGCATCTAAAGGATAAGCATGGCTCAGTAAATAGGATTGTATTCAATGAAGAAAAAGGAATACTAAGAATAGTGTATTATAGTACTTCTCATACAGAAGGACAGACAGAACTTAGGAATTTTGCCTACCAAAGTTCGGATATTTTAGAAAATTTAAGAAAAAACCCTAAAATTGATTCAATTGAATTTAGTCAAGAAATCAGTATGGGAGATGGCAAGACTGTTGAAAATGCTATATATGCATATTTTGATAGGTCAAATTTTGATAGTATTAACTATTTAAAGTGGAAGGAAGATATAAGAGAAAAAGATAATTTTATGTTGTTTTTTAATAAATCAAATAAATATATGGTAGATAGTGATTTGATTAGAGATTTGAAAGAAGATGCAGTTAAGATTATGGATTACAAAAACATGATGAAGTAAATTAAATAAATTTATAAATACATCTATCAGAATTATTCTGATAGATGTGTCTTGTTGTGTATACATTAGACAAAAAAGATAAGAGGTGTTGGTTTTGGAAAATTTTATGTTTGCATTAAATGCAACCATGCCAGTTTTTTTAATTATTGTTTTAGGAAAGTTTTTAATAAAAAGGGGTATTATAACAGAAAAATGGACGAAGGTTACTGATAAATTTGCTTTTAGAGTAGCTCTTCCTATCACTTTATTTTTAGATATAGCAGATATGCATATGGATCCTAGAAGCAATTTGAAATTGGTAATATTTTGTATGTTAGTGACTACTATTATGTTCTTTTTAACTTGGTTACTGTCATATATATTTTTAAAGGATAAGACTATGGTCGGTTCATTTACTCAAGGGTCTGTTAGAGGAAGTGCAGCCATACTAGGCATTCCTTTTGCAATGAATGTGTATGGAAGAGTTGGTATGGTTCCTTTGATGATTTTGGCGGTGGTTCCACTCTTCAATGCATATTCTGTAATTATATTAGCTATTTCTTCAAACTTTAGAAATAAGAAAAAAGACATTAAAGAAGTAAGTGATAGAGATGATTTAGAAGACAATAAATTGAGTGTTTTAGATAAAGAGGAAGATGAGAAGGCTATAAAGTTGAGTTTTGGAAAAGTATTAAAATCTATTGTAAAAAATCCTTTGATAATTGGTATAGCACTAGGGTTTCCATTTTGTATTTTTAAAATAAAGATACCATTTATAATTCACCAATCTCTCTGTCGTGTAGGTGACACAGCAACGGCATTGATGTTAATATCTATAGGAGCGGGCTTTGAGATTAAAGATTTAACAGCTAAATTTAAGCATTCTTTTATTTCGACATCTATTAAGCTAGTAATACTTCCCTTGATATTTATGCCAATAGCAGTATCTATGGGATTTAGAAATGATTCCTTACTTGCAATACTTATTATGCTTGCCTCACCAGCTGCTATATCTGCTTACGTAATGTCTAAGAGTATGAATAATGATTATGTTTTGATGTCAAATACAATAGTAATGACAACTTTATTCTCGGCGGTTACATTTACATTTTGGGTATTTGGACTAAAGTGTATGAATTTAATTTAGCTTAAGAGAAAGAAAAAATAGATTTAACTTATTTGAGTTTAGGTCAAATAAATATGGTGCTATTAGAAAAAGTCTAGTGGCACCATATTTATTTTATAAAAATTGATAGATAAAAATTGATAGATAAAAATGAAAATATAATTCTATTAAAATATTTAATACTTGGAATATCTGTGGTATAATAAAGTTTTGTAAAGGGGTTGATCTGATGAAGGTCTATTTAGACAATAGTGCAACTACAAAGCCATATAAGGAAGTTGTAGAAGAAATGATAATTTCATTGACAGATGATTTTTCTAATCCTTCTGCTGCGTATAGAGATGGATTTGAGATAGAGAAAAAAATAAAACAAATAAGAAAAAATATAGCCAGAACTCTTGGCGTTGAAGATAAATCTATAATATTTAACTCTGGAGGCACTGAAAGCAATAATTCAATAATTAGAAGCGTTGCCTCACTCAATAAAAAGAGAAAAAATCATATTATCACTACTGCAATTGAACACCCTGCAGTATTAAACACAGTAAAAAGTCTGGAAGATGATGGATTTGATATAACTGTTTTAGATGTAGATAGTAAGGGATATATAAATATAGAAGAACTAGAAGCTGCTATTACAGAAAAAACTTCTTTGGTCAGTGTAATGTTTGTAAACAATGAAATAGGTTGCATTGAGCCAATAAAGGAAATAGGAGAACTATTGAAAAAACAAAATCATAAAATATTTTTTCATGTAGATGCTGTTCAGGCTTACGGGAAAGTAGACTTTAAATTAAGCGATATGAATATTGATTTTATGAGTGTTAGTGGGCATAAGATCCACGGACCAAAGGGAATAGGCTTTATGTATATAAAAGATACCAGCAAATTCAAGCCACTTTTAGAAGGTGGTGGACAGGAGTTTAACCTTAGATCAGGAACAGAAAATGTTCCAGGGATATATGGAATTGGAAAAGCTGTAGAGATAGTATTTTCAAATCTAGAAGAAAATATATCATATATAAACAATTTGAAGAATTATTTATGGGAAAAGCTATCAGAAAATATAGATGACATAAAGTTAAATTCGGATTTAGAAAAAGGAGTATGTCATATACTAAATGTATCTTTTGCTGATGTAAAGGGAGAAGTTCTTCTTCACTATTTAGAAGGAGATAATATATCAGTATCTACTGGTTCAGCTTGCTCTGCTAAGAAAAAAGGAAGTCACGTTTTAAATGCAATTGCTTTGAGTCCAAATGAAATAGAAGGTGCTGTGAGATTTAGTCTTTGTGATATGAATACAAAGGAAGAAATAGACTACACTGTAGAAAAAATAAAGTCTCATGTGGAAATGATTAGACTTTTATCTAAAAGAAAAAGAAGATAGTAGCTCAAAACAGAGCATAAATTAAAGGGTAGAATTGAAAGGGAATGAGAAATGTACAATATACTAATAGCTAAGTATGGTGAAATAGGAGTAAAGGGAAAGAATAGATATATATTTGAAAATAAACTTATAAGAAATATTAGAAATATGCTAAAATCAATTGGTAAATTCAATGTTTATAAGGAATACGGAAGAATATATATAGACGTAGATGATAGCAATTATGAAGAGGTAATGAATGAAGTAAGAAAGGTATTTGGTGTAGTTGGAGTTTGTCCTGCTATGAAGAGAGAAAAAGATTACCAAGTATTGAAAGATACTGCACTTTTGATGCTTGAGGAAAAAGTGAAAAATGGAGCAAAGACTTTTAAGATACAGTCAAAAAGAGGAGACAAGAGCTTCCCAATGACTTCACAAGAGATGAGTATAGATATAGGTGGTTATGTACTTACAACTTTAAATAACCCTGATGTAAGTGTAGATGTTAGAAATCCAGAAGTCAAGATAACTTGTGAATATAGAAATGAACATACATTGGTATATGCAGATTCAGTAGAGGGTTATGGTGGCTTGCCTATTGGAACAAATGGAAAAGCAATGACTCTTTTATCTGGTGGAATAGACAGTCCAGTTGCATCTTGGTTAGTTGCCAAAAGAGGTGTAGATATAGAGGCTGTACATTTTCATTCTTATCCTTTTACAAATGAAAGATCTCAGGAGAAGGTAAGAGAACTTGCAAAAATACTTTCTAAATATTGCGGTCCAATAAAATTACACATGGTAAATACTTTGAATATACAAAAGGCTATAGCAGAAAATTGTAATGAAGAAGAAACAACAATATTATCTAGAAGATTTATGATGAGAATAGCCGAAAAGATAGGTCAGAGTAGATATTGTGATGCTATAATAACTGGAGAAAGTATAGGTCAGGTAGCATCTCAAACAATGCAGGGTCTAGTTTGTACAAATGCATCTGTATCTGTGCCTGTATTTAGACCTTTAATAGCAATGGATAAGATAGATATCATAAAAATTGCAGAAGAAATAGGAACATATGAAACTTCAATAATACCTGAGGCAGATTGTTGCTCATTATTTTCTCCTAAAAAGCCAGTTACTAAGCCTAGGTTAGAAAAAATAGAAAAATCAGAAGAAAAGTTAGATGTAGAAGCCTTAATAGATTCAGCAATAGAAAAATCAGTTGTGGAAACTATATCATATGAATAAATTTATTTTAAATTAAGGATTGTGCATTATAATTAAAGATTATAGTGCGCAATTTTAATATATATGGAGGTATTTGTATGGAGTTAGAAAATAATGTTAAAAATACAGCCTTAATATTTGAGGGTGGAGGAATGAGAGGTGCATTTACAGCTGGTATAGTAAATACACTTTTAGAAAATGAGATATATATTGATTATGTGGCAGGAATTTCAGCTGGTACTACTGCAACATTAAACTATCTATCTAGAGATAAAAAAAGAACATGGGACTCTTTTATAGAATTGGTTGATGATCCGAACTTTGGTGGTTGGAAATCTTTTTTTAGGGGAAATGGATTCTTTAATAGTGAATATATATATGAAGAAATTGGAAGACCTGGAGAATGGTTGGAGTTCGATTATGAAACTTTTTTAGCTAACCCAGCAAAGTATAGAATAGTAGCCTATGATGTTGAAGAAGATAGAGCAAGGAATTTTACAAATTCAGATGTAAACTCTCTTGAAGATATAATGAAAATTGCTAGAGCATCTTCGTCTTTACCAATTTTGATGCCATCTACAATAATTGATGATAAAATATATTATGATGGTGGACTTACTGGTGGAATAGCATTAGATATTGCTATAGAAGATGGTTTTGATAAATTCTTTATTGTTAGAACTCAAGAAAAAGATTATAGAAAAAAAGCGGTGAAACATCCGAAGTTTTATAGAAGACATTTTAAGGACTATCCTGGAGTTGCCGAAGCCCTTATAAATAGATCTCAAGTATATAATGAACAATGTGACAAAATAGAAGAACTTGAAAAACAAGGCAAGGCATATGTAGTATATCCGGAAGAAATGAATATAACAAATAGAGAAACAAATAAAGAAAAATTAGCATCTATATATAATCAAGGTTATGATATAGGGAATCGTGATATTGAGAAGTGGAAAGAGTTTTTATTTAAATAAGATTAAAAAGCATTTAGATCGATTAACAATCTAAGTGCTTTTTAATTTTAGTAGTTAGATTTAGGAGAATACTTTCTATAGATAGTATAAAATGATATATATCTAATATAAGTAATTTAAAATAAGTCGAAGGAATAAATATAATTTTCTGCTAAATGTAAAAAAATAATTTATAGAGTATATTAAAGTATTTTTAACATAATAAAAAGATTTTCTTGAAAATTTTTTTATAGTGTTAAATAAAAGATTATAAAATCTTTAAAAAAATAGTTTGCAAAAAATGTATTTTGCAAGTATAATAAATAGGTATTGTAAAGGAAGGAAGTTTTATGGAAATAAATAATTTTAATGAGTTAGAAATAAGAAAAGAAATAAAAATGGCGGTTGAGGATTTAGGTTACGAAAAACCATCTCCAATACAGGCAAGAGCGATTCCTACTATGTTAGAAGGAAATGACGTTATCGGTCAGGCTCAGACAGGAACAGGAAAAACAGCAGCATTCAGTATTCCTATTCTTGAAAAAATTGATGTAAGTGATAAAAAAGTTCAGGCTATAATTTTATGCCCGACAAGAGAGTTGGCTATTCAGGTTTCAGAAGAAATCAAGAAGCTAAGTTCACATATGCGTGGATTAAGAACTCTTCCAGTATATGGTGGACAGCCAATACAGAGACAGATTAAAGCTCTAAAGAGCGGGGTTCAGGTAGTAATAGGTACTCCAGGTAGAGTAATAGACCATATAAATAGAAAGACATTAAAGTTGTCTAATATAAAAATGGTAGTATTAGATGAAGCAGATGAAATGTTGGATATGGGATTCAGAGAAGATATAGAAACTATATTAACTAATGTTCCAGAAGAAAGACAAACTGCATTATTCTCAGCGACTATGCCAAAGTCAATCTTGGATTTAACTAAGAAGTATCAAAATGATCCAGTTCATATCAAGGTAGTAAGAAAAGAGCTTACAGTTTCAAATATCAAACAATTCTATATAGAGACTAGAAATTCAAACAGATTAGAAGTTTTAACAAGAGTAGTAGATGTGTATGATCCAAAGCTAACAGTTATATTTACAAACACAAAGAAGGGTGCAGATGAATTAGTATCAAACCTTCAGGCTAGAGGATACTCTGCAGACTCTCTTCACGGAGATATGAAGCAGGCACAAAGAGATATTGTAATGGAAAAGTTCAGAGCGTCAACTATAGATATACTTGTTGCTACAGATGTTGCAGCTAGAGGTATTGATATTGATGATGTAGAATGTGTTATCAACTATGACCTACCTCAGGACGAAGAATATTATGTTCATAGAATAGGTAGAACAGGCAGAGCTGGTAGAGAAGGTATAGCATTTTCTTTTGCATTTGGAAGAGATATGAGAAGACTAAGAGATATTGAAAGATATACAAAGTCTAAGATAGAAAAGCATCCAATACCAACAGTAGCAGATGTAGAAGGTAAGAAGATTAGCCAATTCTTTGATTCTATAAAGGAAACTTTAGAAGAAGGAAAGATGACTAAGCAAGTACAGTGGGTGGAAGAATTTTGCGAAAAAGAAGAGTATTCTTTGGTAGAAATCTGTGCTGCAATCGTTAAAAATAGCATCGGCGATGAAGAAAAAATGGAAATAAAAGAAGAAAGATCTAGAGATAACAATAACAATGGTAGAAACAATAGAAGAAAAAACCGTAGTGCTGCAGATATGACTAGATTATTCTTAAATGTTGGTAGAAAACAAAAGGTTCAAGCTAAAGACATATTAGGTTCAATAGCTGGAGAAACTGGTGTCAAAGGTAGTCACATTGGAAATATAGATGTGTATGATAAATATACATTTGTAGATGTTGATAAGGATATGGCCAAGACAATAATAACAAAGATGAAAAACAGAAAGATTAAGGGAAATAAACTTAATATTGAAAGAGCCAACAGAAAATCTAAGTAATAGCGTATATTTATAACTTAATAAATATAAATGAGATGACAGCATAAAAAGGAGGAATTCTTTAATTGCTGTCTTTTTTTTGCAAAAAATAAGAATTAATGTAAGATAGATATTAATAACTGGAAAAATAATGGAATTATAAAATTATAATATAAAAAAAGACGACATAACATGTCGTCTTTTTATTTTGATTTTAATAGCCTTGTCCTTGTTGAACATTTCCAGTATTAGCTGTTCCTGTTCCTGTGCCAGCGCCTGTTCCTACACCAGCAGTATTGCCTGTAGCACCACCAGTGTTAGCAGTGCCTGTATTGTTAGTAGTGCCTGTACCTTGGTTATAGTTGTTATATGACTTTCTAGTATAACCTGTATTTCTTCTATAGTTAGTAGTGCTCTTCTTTTGATAATATCCTGCACCTGAACTATATCTGTCAGGAGAAGTAGCATCTAAGAATGCAGCCATTACACCATAAGAAGCACGTCCTCCATCTATAGGGTTTATACCAGTCATGTAAACTCCATCTGGCTTTTCAAATTTCTTGTATTCTAAGTTTTCGTGTACTGGATTCATAATCTTTGCCCAAAGTCTTGAAGATGACATAGATCCACCACCTTCTATAGATCTTCTTTGCATAGTTGAACCATCATCATTTTTAATACCAGCATCATCACCAATATACACACTTCCAACATAGTATGGAGTATATCCAACAAACCATGTATCTAGATAACTATTAGTAGAACCAGTCTTACCAGCTACTGGAATTCCAGAGTTTAGAGCTGCGTTCTTACCAATACCTTCTGTAACAACTGCTTGTAGCATATCTGTCATAACATATGCCACTGCAGGATCTACAACTTTGTGAGTTTGAGGAGTATTTTTAACTATAAGCTCTCCGTTATATGTAGTAATAGTAGTAAATATTTCAGGTTCTACATAAACACCGCCATTGGCAATTGTACCAAATGCTGCAGCCATCTGAAGAGGTGTAATACCCTTAGTTAGACCACCAAGTACTAGTGAGTTGAAATGTCTATCACTTCTTTGCATACCAGCTTTATTTTCTTCCTTAAAGTCAAGGATAGTTGTGATACCAAAGTTTCTTAGGTAATCGATCATAACATCAATAGAGTCTTCATATGTAGGTCCTAATAATTCACCAGTTTTATAGGCAATAGTATTAGAAGATAGAGCCATACCGTGTCTCAATGACATAGATCCATATCCTTGTGTAGTTGTATTAGGATTATCCTCTCTATTTTCCTTAAATCTATAGCCGCCTCTTGCATCTGACATAAGAGTTGACTGAGTAACTTTTCCTGTATCAATGGCAGGAATATAAACAGATAAAGGTTTTATAGTAGAACCAGGCTGATAAGGTGTTAGAGCTCTATTTAGAGTCTTTCTAGCCTTAATATTACGTCCGCCAATTAATCCCTTGATATTTCCAGTTTTATAATCTATTACAACAGAAGCAGATTGAGGCTGACTTAAACCATTGTCTGCAACAGTATCATTAGGGAAGTTATTTCCGTTTTCATACTGTTTTTCTATTGATTCTTGTATTTTTGGATCGATAGTTGAGTTTATAATCAAACCGCCATTATAGTACATATTTCTTGCTTCTTCTTCAGTCTTACCTTGTTCCATCAAAGCATCTATAACGTCATATTCAATTAAACTCTCAACTGAGTTTGCAACTTTTTCTTTTGAATCTGGGAACTGAATACTGATAGGCTCATTTACAGCCTCTACATATTGTTTTTCAGTAATAACATTAAGTTCTCTCATTTTCTTAAGAACAGTTTCTTGTCTAACCTTTGCATCTGGGTTATTAATAGCCTTTCTTACTAGAAGCTCTCCACTTTTAAGTTGCTTATAAGTATCTTCATCTATTAAATCCCATTCATATAGATTTTCATACATATCTTTTTCAGCCTTATTTGCCTCTGCTAAACCTTCAGTAGGTAGGAAAAATAACAGTTTATGATTTAAGTCTGTCTTTGTTTCATCACCTGTTATTCGAGCAGTTGTATAAGGTGCATACTTCGATGGATTTCTTGTTACACCAGCGAGCATTGCAGCTTCTCCAAGTGTTAAATCTTTATTGTGTTTGTTGAAGTAGCCCATTGAACCGGCTTCAGCACCACAAAGACCCTTACCAACGAAATAATTATTTAGATATGTTTCTAAAATTTTATCTTTGCTTACTGTCTTGCTCATTTCAAGAGCATAGTATATATCCTTGATTTTTCGGCTAAGCGTCTGATCACTGCTAGTAAGTAGTACTTTTGAAACCTGCATAGGTATTGTACTACCACCCTGTCTCTTGCCAAGTAGTGTTTTAACTACAGAACGTCCTAGTCCCCAGTAATCGACACCACTGTGCGAATAAAAACGCTCATCCTCTATAGATACAATAGCCTTTCTTAAATAAGGCGACATATCACTTAGTGGAATAGGAGTCTTTTTATAAAGAGTTGGTGCAGTAGACATTGTCTCACCGTTTGAGTATTTAATAGTAGTTGTTTGATGAGTCAATTTATCTAAGAGATTTTCATTGACGGGTTTGATGTCTTTCAAAGACGCGAAAACAAACCCCAAACCTAGTGCAAAACATACTATTAAGGCAGCTATTATGCCACCGACAACTTTTCTCTTTCTTCTACTTCTGACTTTTTTCTGTAAAGCCTTTGAACTGCCTCTAGTAGCAGAGGAATTGTTTCTATTTCTCTTACTATTTTTATCATTTCTATTTACTTTACTAGAGTCTTGTTTTTTATTTTTTGAAACACTTACAGCCCTAGTTTTTGACGAAGGGTTCGTAGATGTAGAAGATTTCCTTGAAGTTGATGTAGGTCTAGACTTTTTTTGTGTGTTAGAACTTGATTTCTTTCTCTCTGAAGGAAGAGTAAAGTTTTTTCTAGCACTCGATCTAGAATCTGAAGAATTACGGGGAGATCTGCTATTAGAACTAGCCGATTTTCTTCTTATTTTATTTTTAGCTTCAGGATTATCTTTTTTCATTTCAGTTTTTACCTCCTTACTGTTTTTAATTATACATTAAAAATGTGTATATTACAATAATTAAGCTGATAAAAAGGCCTATCTTACAAAATTGAGAGATTGGAGAAAATAGCTATAATTAATTGTTTATATTTTAAAAATAATAATGTAATTTATACATAATATGCTATAATATTTTAGTATGTAGATTTTAAATAATCATTCTAGAAAATAAGTATGGATATGATAAATTTATATTAAATATTCACACTGGATGTGAGTGATATTAATAGAGATTTGTCTCTAAAGTTATGCAATATATAAAAATAGACAAATAGCACTGTATTTATATGAGATTTTGAGCAGAATTTTATATTTGCTAATTAATATATATAGAAAAACACTGAGAATTAAAGAAGTGATATTAAAGAAGTGATATTAAAGAAGTGATATCTAAAGAAATGACATTAAAGAAGTAATAGCAAAATTAATAATCAAGGAATAATTAATAGCTTAAAGAAAATTATGTAAATGGAGGAAAGTATGTTAGTAGTAGAAAAAGTAAGTCATGGATTTGGCTCGAGAACAATATTGGAAGATGTGTCTTTTAGAATAAGAAAAGGTGAGCATATAGCACTTGTGGGACCTAATGGAGAAGGTAAGTCGAGTTTTTTAAATATAATCACAATGAAGTTAATGCCAGACGCGGGTAGTATAAAGTGGTCAAATAGAGTAACGGTAGGCTATTTAGATCAGCATACTGTATTGGAAAAGGGAAATACTATAAGAGATATTCTTAGAGGAGCCTTCAATAATATGTATGAACTTGAAAAAGAGATGCTAGAAATATACGATAAAATGGCCGAAGCTACTGAAGAAGAGATGGAAAAGTATATGGAAGATACTGCAGATATACAGACTATGCTAGAACATAGTGGATTTTATACTATAGATGCAAAGATTCAGGAAGTTGCAAATGGTTTGGGATTAGGAGATATTGGTCTGGATAAAGATGTAGCAGACTTATCTGGTGGACAGAGAACAAAGGTACTTTTAACGAAGCTTTTACTAGAAAATCCTACTATATTAGTTTTAGACGAGCCTACAAACTATCTTGATGAAGAACATATAAATTGGTTAAGAAGTTATTTACAGGATTATGAAAATGCATTTGTTCTTGTATCTCATGATATACCTTTCATTAATGACACTTGCAATGTTATATATCATCTTGAAAATGGAGAGCTTAACAGATATAAGGGTAACTATGACGAATTTGAAAGATTAAATGAAATTAAAAAACGTCAAGAAGAGCAAGCTTATGAAAAACAGATAGAAGAAAGAAAGAAGTTAGAAGATTTTATTGCTAGAAATAAGGCTAGAGTAGCAACTAGGGGAATGGCAAATTCAAGACAAAAGGTACTAGACAAGATGGAAGTACTTGAAAGACCTAGAGAGAAGATAAAACCAGAATTTAATTTTAAAACTGCAAGAACATCTGGAAAAGTAGTATTTGAAAGTAAGGATTTAGTACTTGGATATGATGAAGCTCTAACTAAGCCTCTAAACTTTAGGCTAGAAAGAGGCAATAAGATTGCACTTAAGGGAATGAATGGTATTGGTAAGTCAACGTTATTGAAAACTCTATTAGGAATTGTTAAGCCTTTTGATGGGGAAGTCCATCTAGGAGATTATCTTGAAGTAGGATACTTTGAACAAGAAAGTTCTCACGAAAATACTAATACAGCTCTTCAAGAAGTATGGAATGAGTTTCCAGGTCTTGATAATGTAGATGTAAGAAGAGCACTAGCCAAGTGTGGGCTAACAAATGATCATATAACTAGTCAGATGAGAGTATTATCAGGTGGTGAAGCTGCTAAGGTTAGACTATGTAAAATAATGTTAAAGGAAATAAATTTCTTGGTTCTAGATGAGCCTACAAATCATTTAGATGTTGAGGCAAAGGATGAACTAAAAAGGGCTATACAAGACTTCAAGGGTACTGTCTTATTAGTAAGTCATGAGCCAGAATTCTTTATGGACATAGTAAATGATGTGTGGAATATAGAGGATTTTACAACAAAAATAGTATAAAAATTTAAAGAGAGGAGATTCCTCTCTTTTTTGTTTTAAAAGAATTTATAGTTATGTACTTTGATTTAACCTTGAGTTATAATTAAAAACAAAAAAAGGCACGGAAAAAAACCATGCCTAAATATTTTATTTATTTTTCAATTGACCAATCATCAAACCATCCAGAATCAAGTTCTGATAATACTTCTGAAAATTGACTTTCATTTGCTATCTTTAAATCTGCATTTTTCTTATAAAGATTTACCGTAGCAGTACTTTTATTTACTGGCTGAATTGTACCTGTACCAGCAACACATCCACCCGGACATGCCATACCTTCTAGTAGGTAACCGTCTCTCTTACCAGCTTTGGCCATAAGTAACATCTTTCTACAATCCTTTAGACCATCAGCACTATCTATTTTCATTTCTCTATCAGGATCTATCTTCTTTATAACATCGACAACTGCGTTTGCAACTCCGCCAGAAACAGCGAAACCTCTACCTGCACCTGTACCTAAGTTAACTTCTTCAGATGGTTCTATAGCTTCAAGGTCGATATTCTTTGCTTGGAACATACCCATTACTTCTTCAAATGTAAGAACATAGTCTACGTGGCTCTTTACAGAGTTTCTAGTAGCTTCTTGCTTCTTTGATACACAAGGTCCTATAAATACAACCTTAGCATCTTTATGTTCTTGCTTTATAAATCTGGCAGTAAAGACCATAGGAGTCATTGCCATTGAGATATTATCCTTAAATTCCGGGAATAGTTTTTTAGCCATTACAGACCATGCTGGACAACAAGATGTAGCCATAAAGTCTATTTTATTTGGGACTTTTGACAAATAATCTTCTGCCTCTTCTATAGTACATAAGTCTGCACCGATTGCAACTTCTACTACATCATGGAAACCTAACTCAAGAAGAGCAGTTTTTAACTTTTCAGGAGTAACCTTAGCTCCAAATTGACCTGCAAAAGCTGGTGCTATTTCTGCAATCACTTTTTTGCCTGATTTTATTGATTCTATAATTTGGAATATCTGTGTTTTATCTGCTATAGCTCCAAACGGACAAGATGATATACATACACCGCAAGATACACATTTGTCATAATCAATTATAGCTCTACCAAATTCATCAGATGATATTGCATCCATTCCACACGATGCCGCACAAGGTCTTTCCATTTTAACAATAGCTGAGTATGGACAGACAGATTTACATCTACCACACTTAATACACTTTGACTGATCAATAAAAGATTTTCCATCAACCATGGAAATAGCATCCTTTGGACAGACCTCCATACAAGGTCTTGCCAAACATCCTCTACAGATATCAGTAGTTTTATAAACATTATCTGGACATGAATTACATGCAAACTTTATAATGTTTACAAAAGGAGCCTTATATATTGTATTTTTTACAGAACTCTCATCTATACCAGTAGATAGTGGTGCATGTTCATTCACTGTTCTCAGTGGCATCCCCATTGCTAGTCTCACTCTTTCTCCTACTATAGCTCTTTCTAGAAATATACTTTCTCTAAAAGATGCTATTTCACCAGGGACAATATTGTATGGAATTTCTTCCAGTTTATTGTAATCTTCATCCCCTTCATATGCGAATCTAGCAACCTCTGTAAATACGTCACGGCGAACCTTTGCAATCGCGGTAAAAATACCCTTTAAGCTCATTGAAATACCTCCTAAATTTACCTTATAAACCGTATTTTAAACATCATTCTTAACAACCGTATTTTAGTATATCACAGAACATTAATAAAATAAATATGGAAAATATGTTTTTGAAATATTTATTAAAGAATGATAATAAATAACAATGGCATATTTTTGAAAATTGCTTATATTATTTTTAAAAACTAGGAAAACGCTTTACTTTATTCAAAAAAGAATAGGAAAACATAAGAAGTTTTTAAAAGATGTAATTCTATAATAAAAAAAAATAATTTTTTATTTAAAATTAATTATAGATAAAAGTAATAAGAATCTATTTATATATTTAAAAAATGTATAGGTAAATCCATAGTAAAGTGTCTTCGTGTATAATGAAGTTTAAATAATTAATGGTATAATTATATTTGATAATTAATATGTAATAATATTTATATTTAAAAGGAGGTATTTATGAAATATTTAGCTAAATTTTCAGCACTATTTTTAGCAGCAGCATTAACTCTTACTGCTTGTGGATCAAATAGTAATGAAAAAGAAACTGGCGATAATCAGGATCAAAAAATAACAGAGCAGTCTTTTGATGATATTCTAAAGGCTTCAAAAGGAACTACGGTAACTATCTATGGATGGGGTGGATCAGATCAAACGAATAATTGGATAGACCATTATCTAGGAGATAAGATGAAGAAGGATTACGATATTACTGTTAAGCGTGTAGGTATGGATATTGATGAAGTATTAAACAATATGCAAAATAGTGTACAGGCTAAAGAAGAAAAAGGTAATATTGATGTTGTATGGATAAATGGAGAGAACTTCTACACTGCAAAGGAAAACAATCTTTTGTTTGGGCCTTTTGTAGATAAATTACCTAATATGGATAAGTATGTAGATAAGACTTCAGATGAAGTGAAGTACGATTTTGGATATGAAACAAAAGGATATGAAGCACCATTTGGAAAGGCACAGCTAGTTATGGTTTATAATTCTGACAAGTTGCAGCCTATTAAGAGTGCAGATGATTTACTAAAAGCAGCAAAAGAAAATCCGGGAAAAATAACATACCCAGCCCTACCTGATTTTACAGGTTCAGCATTTGTGAGAAATATAGTGTATGAAAAGGTTGGATATGAAAAATTAAAAGATATTGATCCAAAAGATGAGAAAGCTGTAAGAGAAGCAGTTAAGCCAGCAATGGATTATTTAAAGGAGCTAAAGCCATATCTTTGGAAAGAGGGTAAGACTTACCCAACGGATTCTACTCAGCTAGACAATATGTTTGCAGATGGAACAGTTTATTTTGATGTAAGTTATAATCCGAATTTTGCATCTAATATGGTGGAAAAGGGAACTTTCCCAAAAAATACCAAGACTTCTGTATTTGACAAGGGTACAATTGGCAACACTCATTTCTTAGCAATAGCAAAAAATGCACCTAATAAAGAGGGAGCAATGGTAGTTATAAATGAGATTCTTAACTTTGAATCACAAAATGAGAAGTATAAACCAGATGTTTGGGGAGATCTACCAGTAATAGACAACTCAAAATTAAGTGAAGAAGAAAAAAAGGAAATAGAAAGTGTAAAGCTAGGAAGTGCAACTCTTACTCAGCAAGAACTTTTAAAGAAGAGACAGCCAGAGCTTCCAGCGGATATTGTTCCAGTAATAGAGAAGATATGGCTAGAAGAAATACCTAGTAAGTAGGAGAAAATATATGGCAAATAAAAAAAAGTATAAAGTATATTTGGAGATTTTTCCAGTTATGTTTATTTTATTATTTGTCTTACTAGTAGGGATATTCGGGGCTCTAATTCAGAGTCTCGGATATTTTCCTATTATGGGGATGAATGATATAACATTTAAATACTATATAGATATATTTCAGCAGGAATCATTTATAGAAAGTTTGTTATATACTCTTTATATCACAACAGTTTCATCTACTATAAGTGTTATTTTAGGAGTTTTGCTAGCTAGAATGATTTTACACTTAGAAAGAAAAAAATTGCAAAAGTTAGGATCAAAAGTAAGTATTGACATCATTTATAAGTTGGTAATAATGCTACCTCATATAATAGTAGCATTATTTGCAATTACATTTTTATCTGATTCGGGGATAATTTCAAGAGTGCTTTATGGATTGGGAATAGATAATGCACAGGATATATTTTCTAATGTACTTTTCAGTTCAAATGGAGTTGGGATTATTATCTCTTATATTTGGAAAGAAGTTCCATATATATTATTGACTTGTTTGGCAGTGATGAGAAGGATAAGTTTAAAGCACGAAATGATAGCAATAAATTTGGGAGCAAGCAAATTATACGCATTTATGAAGGTCACTCTTCCTATGTTGCTTCCAACCATTTTATCTACATTTACAATAGTTTTTTCCTTTTCTTTTGGTGCATATGAACTTCCAATGTTGTTGGGAAGCACACTTCCTAAAACTTTACCAATAAAAGCATTTATAGAATATCAAAATCCAATAATGTCAAATAGACCATATGCAATGGCTATGAACATGGTAATAGTTGCCTTTTGTGTTTTTTTTGTAATATTCTTTAACTACATAATTAAGAGATTGATACTTGGAAAAAATTATGTGGAATAGGTATATAAAATCTAAATAACTCTGCTTAAAATAGATGTTCTTGTATGGAAATACTATTAAAGTCATATTTATGAAGTAATACTCATAAGATTATATTTAAAAGGTGATTTTGATAAATAAAAGTAGCAAAATATTACAAAAATTACTATTGATGGTTAAGACTGTTAAATTGACATTCAAAAAGTGATTTTTACAAGTGCTATTTTATAAGCAAGATTTATAAAATGATTTTAATAGATAAGTCTAGTGAAGTGATTTTGTAAGCAAGGTTCATAAGATGATACAAAAAGTACTCTTGTTAAGCAATATTTGAAAAGTGACGTTCGAATAAGATAGTTATAATAATAAATAATATTGAAAGGCAGATTGAGATGAATAAGTTTAAAAATATTTTGATAAAGGCAATTATAATAGTGTCGCTAGCAACAATAGTACTGCCTATTGTAGTAATGTTTATATGGTCCTTTACAAATAATTATAGATGGCCAGATATATTGCCTTCAAATTTTGGTTTGAGAGGATGGAAATATGTCTTTTTGAATAATTCTAGGATTTTAAATTCTTTGAAAAATTCCGTATTTATATCTACTATGACTACTATAATTACCGTATTAATTTCTATACCTTGTGCCAAAGCATTGGCTTTTAATGAATTTAAGGGGAAAAAAATAGTTGGATACATTGTATATTCTCCAATAATAATTCCGGCAGTATCTATTGGAATGGGCTTAAATATACAGTTTATAAAATTAGGTCTAGCTAGAACATACTTGGGGGTAATTCTTGTAAGTATAGTTCCATGTATACCATATGCTGTTAATATGATTAAAGATGTATTTTTAATTACTGGAAGGGGATACATAGATCAGGCGTATATACTAGGTGCTGGCAGACTAAATACGATAAGGTTTATAGTATTACCGATGATTATGCCAGGGATAATTTCTGCAGCAATAATGTGTTATATAGTTTCATTTAGTCAGTATTTCTTGGTATATTTAATAGGCGGAGGAAGGATTATTACATTTACTATGGATATGTTTCCCTTTATACAATCTGCTGACAGAATGATGGGATCTGTATATGGAGTAATATTTTTAGTGACTACAATTTTTCTTTTATTTATTATGGAAGCATTTTTAAAGAGAATTTATAAAAAAGAATTAGATGATTATATGTTTATATAGCAGTTGAAGGAGAAAATAGTGTATAAGTTAGAGATGAAGGGAATAAATAAAAGTTTTAGAAATAATAAAGTATTAAAAAATATGAAGCTATCTTTATTTGAAGGTGAAAGATTAAGCATATTAGGACCATCTGGATGTGGAAAGAGCACAATGTTGGGAATAATGGCAGGAATTGTGGATGATTTTGAAGGGGAAATACTTTTAGATGGAAGAGATATAAGCAATCTTGCTAGTAACAAAAGAAATATAGTCATTGTAAGTCAAGAAAATCTCTTATTTCCGCATATGAATGTATATGATAATATAGGATTTGGTCTTAAAATTAGAAAAAAGGATAAAAAATTTATAGAAGAAAAAGTTAAGATCTTGCTTGAAGAGATTAAATTAGTTGGCTATGAGAATAAAAAAGTAAGTAAACTTTCAGGTGGAGAAAAACAAAGAGTAGCATTGGCTAGAGCATTGGCTGTAGAACCAGAGCTCTTGCTTTTAGATGAAGCTTATTCAAGTCTAGATACACATTTAAGAGAAAAAATGAGAGAGTTGACAATAAGGCTTCAAGAAAAACATAATATTACAACAATATTAGTGACTCATGATAAGCAAGAGGCACTTCTTTTTAGCGATAGAGTTGGAGTTATGCTAGATGGAGAAATAAAACAAATCGATACTCCTCAAAAGATTTATGAAAAACCAAATAATTTTGATATTGCTAGTTTTATGTTAGACGATAACTTTATAGAAATTGAAGGCAAGAAGCTTTTTATTAAGCCAGAAGAAATAAAAATACTTGAAAGTGATAAAAAAGAAGATTTGGATTTGCTAGAAAAAAAACAAAAGTTCATAGAGTCAAGAGAAGAAAAAAATAGTGAAATCAACAACTCTATCAGAATAAATTATATAGATGCTATATTAGAAAGTTCGAATTATTCAGGGGTGAGTGTAAAACATATTGTAAAAGTAAATAAAAGAGATTTATATCCATTTATTGATAAAGAAGATTCTTTGCTTTTTTCTAATAATAGAAAAATAGACTTTCCTATAAAAGAATTAATTGAAGAAGAAAATAGGGATTTTGAAGAGGAATTTATAAGTCTTAAAGTAGAAGATTTTTCAAAGAAAACATATGAAAAAGGTGATAGCATAGTGTTGAAGATAGAAAATTTTATTATCTATTAATGAAATAAAAAATTAGATTATATCCGATTTATAATAATATCTATATTTATACCAAAGTAAAAATGAAAAGTAGTATTGATTTTGAATTTAGATTTATTGATAAAATTAAAGGTTAGCTTCTATGTGATTTATAATAATATCAATATTTATTTATATTGAAGAAAAGCCATAGCTAAATGGATAGCGGTATTGATTTTAAATTTAAACTTTAATGAAATGAAGGAAAGCTCTATCTTATTTGATGAGAAAAGCTGTGTTTATCTCTCTAAAATGATAAAAATTATAAAATAAAAGAGAAATATACTAGCAAAAAATATGAAAATACAAATAAAAAAGTATAATGATATAAAGAATTCATTCCCAAAGTTAAAAAGTATGCTTTATATTATTAAAAAAATAAGCTTTTAAAGTAGAAAAAAGGCATAAATATATAGATTACAGGATAATTTTAAAATATAATATGTTAATTAGAAACTTTGTGGAGATTTATGTATAAATAATATATAATATATAGGGGAATACGTTACTAAAAGAAATTTAATTTTACATTTAAATAAAACTTTGGCGTATTTGAGGCTATAAAATTTTGATATATTAAATTTTAGGATATGCTTGTGTATTTTAGATTTTATATGGAGTCTAAGCAATTCAGGAGAAGAAAATTTCATCTGGAATTTGGAAAGAAACTTGTTATAAATATAAATAGCTAGATAGATTAATTTTCATATAAATACACAACTATAAATATAAAATAATTATCAGGATACAAAATATAAGCCTATATGATAGATAGGTGTTTATACATAGAAAGGTGTAAAAATGAAAAAAGTAATATTTGATTGCGATAATACAATGGGTATAGACAATAGAGATATCGATGATGGTCTAGCCCTTCTTTATCTTATCAATAATCCAGACGTAGAACTTTTGGGAGTGACTTGTACTTATGGAAATGAGAAACTAGATTATGTTTATAATCAAACGCTTGACCTAGTAAAAGAAATAGGGGCAGATATAAACGTATATAAGGGTAGGGGCGGATACACTATGCACGATTATTACGCTTCAAAATATGAAAATAATACAAATATGGAAAAAGAAGAAGTTAAAAAAAATGATGCAGCCAATTTTATAGTATCAATGGTAAACAAGTATCCAGGTGAAGTAGATATTCTAGCAACTGGATCGATGCAAAATTTATTAGATGCTGGGATAATTGACACTAGTGTAATAGCACATACAAGACAAGTGGTTTTAATGGGAGGAATTACAGAAGCTCTTAAGTTTGGGGATAAAACAATGAAGGAATTGAATTTTTCAGTTTGCCCAGAGGGAGCTTTTGAAGTTTTAACACAGTATTCAAATGTTTCTGTTCTAACAGGAAATAACTGTATGGATGTAGAATTTTCCTTTGATGAATTAAATGACTTGAAGAATAAATTTGCTGTAAAAAATCATAATCTTAAAAATGAGTTTCTTATTAAAAAAATAGAAAAATGGATGAATGAGTTCAAAAATGAATACAATCAAGATTCTATAGTTCTCTGGGATGTAATAGCTGCAATCTATCTTACAAATCCAGAGTTATTTGACGAGCAATTTGTTGGAATAAAGTCAAAACTAAGTGACTTTAATAATGGTTTTATAAATATTGCTGAAAGAAGAATAGAAAACAAAAGAATAACTAGTGAAGATATATTTAAGATGATAGAAACACAAGAGAATTCTTTTGAAGAGCTGAGAAGTAATGTAATAAATATACCTACTGCTATTGATTCAGCTATTATTAATAAAAAAATGATTGAAGTAGTTCATGGTTAATAAAAGAAGATAAAAATTGATTTACAAAAATAAATAGCGAAAAAACTAAAGATATTTAGTTATTGTCATATATTTTTTTGCTTGAGATATAAATTATATAATATAGATATTGCAAACTTAATATTTTTATTATATAATCTATACATTGAACAAGTTTAAATTTAAAGACTCAGACAAAGAGGAGTAAATTTACAGGATTTCCCAGAGAGAAAATCAAAGGTGTGAGATTTTCAATGAATGTATTTTGAAGGTAGCTTTGTAGTTTGTCGCATGAAGTGTTGATGTGTAGTGCGATACGGTTAGTTTCGTTAAAGACTTCAAAGAGCCAGACTTGTCTGGAATTAAGGTGGTAACGCGAGCTTTTCGTCCTTTGTGGATGAAAGGCTCTTTTTTATTACAAATATCTTTATATTTAAATTTATAAAAATTTCAAAGAAAATAATATTAGTGAATATTATATGATATTTAAGAGTATTTTAAAAGGAGGAAATTATGGAAAGAAATTTACCTAAAAATTATGATCCAAAGGATTTCGAGGACAGACTGTATCAGGAGTGGCAAGACAATGATTGCTTTAAGTCAGAAGTAAACAAAGACAAAGAATCATTTACAATAGTAATGCCTCCTCCAAATATCACAGGTCAGCTTCATATGGGGCATGCACTAGATGATACATTACAGGATATATTAATTAGATGGAAAAGAATGGATGGATTTGAGGCTCTTTGGATACCTGGAACAGACCATGCATCAATTGCTACAGAAGTAAAGGTAGTAGATAGAATAAAGAGTGAAACTGGAAAGACTAAGTATGAAGTAGGAAGAGAAGAATTTTTAAGACGTGCTTGGGACTGGAAAGATGAATTCGGTGGTAAGATAGTAAATCAGGTTAAAAAGCTTGGTGCATCATGTGACTGGGATAAGGAAAGATTTACAATGGATGAAGGCTGCAACAAGGCAGTAACTAAGTTCTTTGTAGAACTTTACAAGGAAGGTCATATATACAGAGGAAACAGAATAATAAACTGGTGTCCAGATTGTAAGACTACACTTTCTGATGCAGAGGTAGAGCACGAGGATCAAGAAGGAAACTTCTGGCACATTAAGTATCCTATCAAGGATAGTGATGAATTTTTAGAAATTGCTACAACTAGACCAGAAACAATGCTAGGAGATACAGGTATAGCTGTGCATCCAGAAGATGAAAGATATACTCATCTTGTAGGTAAGACTGCAATACTTCCTTTAGTAGGTAGAGAATTAATAATAGTAGCAGATGATTATGTTGAAAAAGATTTTGGAACTGGTGCTGTAAAGATGACTCCAGCCCATGATCCTAATGACTTTGAAGTAGGAAAAAGACATAATCTTGAAGAAATAAATGTAATGAATGATGATGCTACTATGAATTCTTTAGCTGGCAAGTATGAAGGTATGGATAGATATGAGTGTAGAAAAGCAATAGTAGAAGACTTAAAAGAAGAAGGCTACTTAATGCACATCAAAAAGCATGATCACGCAGTAGGTACTTGCTATAGATGTCACTCAGTTGTAGAGCCTAGATTATCACTTCAGTGGTTCGTAAAGATGGATGAGCTAGCAAAGCCTGCAATAGATTTATTAAAGGAAAATGAACTTGAATTTGTTCCTGATAAATTTGATAAGACATATCTTCAGTGGCTTGAAAACATCAGAGACTGGTGTATATCAAGACAGCTATGGTGGGGACATCAGATACCAGCATATTATTGCCAAGACTGTGGAGAAATAATGGTATCAGAAGAAGCTCCTACTCACTGTAGCAAGTGTAACTCTACAAACATAGAACAAGATGAAGACGTTTTAGATACTTGGTTTTCATCAGGACTGTGGCCTTTTGAAACTCTTGGATGGCCAGAAAAAACTGAAGAGTTAGATTACTATTATCCAACAAGCGTTTTGGTAACAGGCTATGACATAATATTCTTCTGGGTAGTAAGAATGACATTTAGTGCAATGTTCTGTATGAATGAAAAGCCATTTAGCCATGTATTGGTTCATGGACTAGTAAGAGATGCAGAAGGTAGAAAGATGTCAAAATCTCTAGGAAATGGTATAGATCCACTGGAAGTAATAGATCAGTATGGAGCAGATGCTCTTAGATTTACTCTTGCAACAGGAAACTCACCAGGAAATGATATGAGATTCTATACAGAAAGAGTAGAGTTCGCTCGTAACTTCAATAATAAATTATGGAATGCATCTAGATTTGTATTTATGAATCTAGAAGATGAGTCTCTACTAGAGAATTTAACAAGAGAAGCTGTGCAAAAAGATTTCACTCTTGCAGATAAGTGGATAATATCTAGAGCTAATGGGGTTGTAAAAGAAGTAACTCATAATATGGATAAGTTTGAACTTGGAATGGCACTACAAAAGGCATATGAATTTACTTGGTCAGAATACTGTGACTGGTATATAGAAATGGTAAAACCAAGATTATACGGAGAAGATAGAGATGCAAAAAGAGCAGCTCTTTATACTCTAACTTATGTTCTTGAAAAGATATTAAAGCTTCTTCATCCATTTATACCGTTTATCACAGAGGAAATATACTCATATCTTCCAACAGTAGAAGGCTATATTATAAGAGCAGAATATCCACATTATGATGAAAAAGATGATATGCAATTAGAAGAAGAAAAAATGAACTTAATAATGGATGGTATAAGAAGTGTAAGAAATGTAAGAACTGAAATGAATGTACCGCCATCAAAGAAAGCAAAGACAATAATAGTTCCTACTGATGAAAAAAGAGAAGCTATGGAAGATGGAAAAGAATACTTTAAATCTCTTGCATCAGCTTCAGATGTTGAAATCAAAGATGATAAGACAGGAATACCTGAAGATGCTGTGTCAGTAGTTATAGATGGAGTTGAGATATTTATACCACTTGATGAACTAGTTGACTTTGAAAAGGAAAAAGAAAGACTAAATAAAGAAAAGAAAAAGGCAATCTCTGAAATTAAGAGAGTTGAAGGTAAGCTAAATAACCCTGGTTTTATGAATAAGGCACCAGATAAGTTGATTGAAGAGGAAAAGCAAAAGAAAGAAAAGTTTGAAGAAATGTTAAAAACAATCGAGGAAAGACTAGCTAAATTCAACTAATATTTTATAAAAAATAGAGATATATTAAAATCTAGATAATAATATATAAGAAAATGAAAAAAAGCACTGCTATGTAAATGGCGGTGCTTTTTTAATTTTAAAATATAAAGACTAGATATTTTATAGTTACTTTCAAGTAGCTTTATAAACTATGTAAAGAATATAAGAATTTATATTAATAATTAAAAATATAAAAATGTAATATATACTTGACAAAGAGACGATTATAAATTACTATATAGAATATAGATTTGAGTATTAAGTAAAAATATACTTAAATTAATTACTATAATAAGCGGAGGTATAGTATGGAACATAATAATGCTTTTAATATGGGAATCTTTTTAGGGGTATTGATAGTTACAGTCCTAGGTCTAATCTATAAAAAGAAATTCTCAAAGGGAGAAGTTAAAAAATATGATGAACGTCAGGAATTAATCAGAGGTAGAGCATATAAGCACGGATTTAAGTCGATGGTAATTAGTATTTTATTATTACTTTTTGCAGAATTTTTAGTTGGAAGAGCTTTTTTAGATAAGTGGGTCTATTCATTAATAATTATAATTGTAGGTTCTTGTGTTTTTGCAGTGTATACAATTGTATTTGATGCATATTTTTATATATCTATGAATAGAAAAAAGTATATAAGAGTATTGGTCATTGCAACAGTAATAAATATTATTTGTGCGATACTTATGGTATTTTCAGGTGGATTAGTTGTAAATGGTATGCTGACAATAAAGTCAATAAATATATTTGTTGTATTGATGTTACTAGTTGTTATGTTTGCAGTTAATTTTAGAGCAAAAATTGATGATCAACTATCTAAGAGAGAGGATGAAGATTAGTGAAAAATCTAAAGATGAAATCGGCTAGAGCGGCTAAAGATTTATCTCAAAAAGAGCTAGCAGACTTGGTAGGAGTATCTAGACAGACAATTATTGCCATAGAAAAGGGCGATTATAATCCTACAATCAATCTTTGTGTATCTATATGTAAAGTTTTGGATAAGACTCTTGATGAACTATTTTGGATAGAAAGTTAGTATAGAGTGAATATATTAAGATGCAATTTTAAATAAAGTTAAATAAGATTATTTAAAAAGGGTTGCCAATAAATTGGCAACCATTTTGTTTATAACTATATTATTTTATTACTTTATTACTTTAAGTTAGCAAGTAAGCTCTTTGTAAATTCCCAAACTCTTTGAACAGATGATATACTCATATTTTCCTTAGGAGTATGAGCATCTCTTATCTGAGGTCCGTAACTTAACATATCAGTGTTTGGAAGTATACCCTTTAATAGTCCACATTCAAGTCCTGCATGTATTGAATGAACCTTAGGTTCTTCACCGTACTGCTTAACAAAAGTTTCAATAGCAATATCTCTTAACTTTGAATCAGCTTCATACTGCCAAGCTGGATAAGCTGCATATTCTCTAGAAGTAGCACCAAATCTGTTTGCTATTATAGCAAGCTGATCTAATATTTCTCTTAGAGAGCTAGTAGAAGCAGAACGAACAGAAGTTATAAGCTTAAGCTTTCCATCTTCTTCTGCTATTATAGCGTTATTTAGAGATGTCTGAACAAGGTTTTCTATATCCTTACTCATATACTGAACTCCATCAGGAAGAGCCATTAAGAATTCTATAATATCATTACTTAAATTCTTTTCATAAGCATCCTTTGCTTCAGTTTCCTTTACAGCTATTGTAAGACCTGGATCTTCAACTCTATATTCTTCCTTTAAGTCAGCAATCATAGAATTGATAGTTTCTTCTATTTTTGTAAAATCATCAGTAAAGAATACAGCCTTTGCATAGCTAGGAACAGCATTATGCTTGATTCCACCTTCTATAGAAGCTAGTACTACATCATTTTTTATAGCATTTAATATTCTTGTAGCCATCTTTATAGCATTTGCTCTTTGCTTGTGTATTTCTCCACCTGAGTGACCGCCCTTAAGACCAGAAACAACTATTTCATAAGCTTTTCCACTAGCAGATTCTCTCTTTACATCGAAAGTCATATCAATGTTAGAACCACCTGAACAGCTTACCAAAAATTCCTTCTCTTCTTCAGTATCAATGTTTAATAAACGTGTACCAGTAAGGTGTTCAGCAGTTAGAGCCATAGCGCCATCCATACCAGTTTCTTCGTTTGTTGTAACCAATAATTCTAGTGGAGGATGTGGAATATCGTCAGCGTCTAATATCGCTAGTCCGTAAGCAACTGCAATACCGTCATCTCCACCTAGTGTAGTGTTGTTAGCTGTCATTATGTCGCCGTTAACTACCATTTCTATAGGATCTGTGTCAAAGTTGTGATCAGAATCATCAGTCTTTACACAAACCATATCCATATGCCCCTGAATTATTAAAGTTTCAGAGTTTTCATATCCTGGAGTACCTGGCTTCTTTATTATTACATTTAAGATATCATCCTGATAAACTTCAAGCCCTCTATCTTTTGCAAATTTAACTAAGAAATCACTTACTTCTTTTTCATTTCCTGAACTTCTTGGGTGCTGGTTTATTTCATAAAACCACTTAAAAACTTCCTTAGGTTCAAGATTGCTAATATTGTTCATTTTCCAAACCTCCTAAAATAAATAAGATTAAAAAAATCTTAATACTGTATAGCCAAAAAAATTAAGGCTTTATTTTATAAATAAGGATCAAAATATACTTTGTCCCTTATTTATCATACAATATTTGTGCAAAAATTACAATAATATTGAATTAATTTATTATTATTTTAATTGCATCTTTTTTATAAAATGCTATATAAAAATAATATTGATTTATATTATATATTTACAAAAAAAAGAAAAGAATAAATCTATACAAATAAAAAAATAAAAAATTATGAGTGTTTATTGTTAAAACTATTTTAAATATTCTTAGATTTTTTCTTAATTCTATAAAATGTATGTTTATAAACATACAACTTAGAATAACGCTTCCTTTACCTTTGAAACGAAATCATTTATATGTTGTAGAGAACTTTGTTCAGCAGCAGATTCGTCTTGATTTTCAATGGCTGTTATAATTCCATTAAATCTTTTTGTAAAGATACTCATATCTGTAAAGTATTCATTACAATAGTGCCACAGTCTTTCAGTATGAAGATGAAGAGACTGAAGAGTTGATGTTAGCCAAGAGTTTCCACAGGCATCCATTATAATAGAATGGAATTCTTCATCAAGATCTATTGCCTTTTGATAGTTGTCTGCAGCACAGAATGTTTCCAACTCATCTGTTACTTCCTTTAATCTTTCAAGATTTTTAGGTGTAATATTTTTTACAGCTAATCTTGTTGCCATAGGATCAAGTACACTTGTCAACTCAAATAGAGCCTTCATATTTGTAAAATCTATAAAAGATACCTGAACACCATATCTAGGAACAATATTTAGAAGCTTATCCATTTCTAATCTTTGGAATGCACTTCTTACAGGAGTTCTACTAATGTTAAATTCTTTAGAAATCTCTATCTCATTTAAAACATCTCCAGGCTTATATTCATTTCTAACTATTCTTTTTTTTAATTCTTCGTAAATATCAATCTTTTTCATTTTTACCTCCTACAATTACAATGTCAATGAAAATATTTAAATATATTTTTAGCTAAGCACTAAGTTTATTGAGTGAAAAATTCAAATTATATGTATAATCATTATCATAGTGCATTAAAAGTCTACTTTTATTTTAAATAAACTATTAAAGTTTTTTTATAAAATCATATATATAAAGCTATTTATAAATATCTAATAATATATGAGAGTATCTATTGAATAAAAATCTAAAAAAATTAGCCTAAAAAATTATAGCAACATTTTAGAATATCAGTAATAATATACAAACTATAGACACTTAATACGATTATAAAATAATAATATTACTTTATATGTATTTATATACAATAAAAAAACTTTAAAAGTTATTCAATTTAAATTAAAATATTATATCCAACAGTATGATTATACCCAGTTTTTCACTAAAATACAATACAAGAATGAAATAATAATAAAAAAGCATTCAATTATCTGTAATATTAGATTAAGCTTATTACATTTAAAATTATTTATTAAATAAATTCATAAAAAGCATTCAGAAATAAAAATAAAATGCAAAGAAGGATCTACTTTTTAAGGGGAAAAATACCTATTGAAAGATATATAGATTTTTCAATATAAGTAAAATGAAGCTATAAAATATATCTATTAATAAAAATATAAAAAAGAAAAAACATAAACAGTAGTAAAAATATATAAAAAATAATAAAAAAAAGTAAAAATATAAACTGTAGTAAAAATACTTAAAAAAATAATAAAAACACTAAAAAAATAATAAAAACACTAAAAAAATAATAAAAACACATAAAAAAGTAGTAATAAAAAAGTAGTAATAAAAAAGTAGTAATAAAAAAGTAGTAATAAAAAAGTAGTAATAAAAAAGTAGTAATAAAAAAGTAGTAATAAAAAAGTAGTAATAAAAATAGACTTAGTAGGTAAATATCAGCAAAAGTCCAATTACTAGTAAGAGAAAAAAGAAGGTAAATATAAAGAAGAATTATAAAAATAGCAATAAAGTACTAATAAAAAGAAGAGTAATAAAAACAAATAGATTTGCTAGGCAAATTACTAATAAAAGTACAATAATTAGCAAAAGAAAAAAGAAGATAAATAAAAAAGTGAAAAAGCAAAAAATAATATATAAATCGGGCAGTTGCATAAGAAGGGATAAATATAAAAAATAATAAACTTTAAAAATTATAGATTATATGTATAATAGTAAGTGTAAATAAATCGAAGGGAGCACAGATTTTATCTGTTTTAAAATGAATTATATAGAAGCAATAGATTACATACACGGTGTGGATAGATTTGGAATGATTTTGGGCTTGGATAGTATTAGAGAGTTATTGAGAAGGCTAGATAATCCTCAGGATAATCTTAATATTATTCATATAGCAGGTACAAATGGTAAGGGGTCAACTGCATCTTTTATATCAAGTGTATTAGTGGAAAGTGGATATAAAACTGGACTTTATACATCACCTTTTTTAGAGAATTTTAATGAGAGAATTAGAATCAATGGAGAAGAAATAAAAGACGAGGATCTTGCTCAGTGTGTCACAGATGTAAGAGAAAAGGTAGAAGAGATGATAGCTGATGGACACAATCACCCAACAGAATTTGAAATTGTTACTGCTACAGCTTTTTATTTCTATAATAGAGAAAAGGTAGATGCCCTAGTATTAGAGGTAGGCCTTGGAGGAAGATTTGATGCCACAAATGTAATAGATAACTCACTTGTAAGCGTTATAGCATCTATAAGTAAGGATCATATAGGCATATTAGGAGATACAGTAGAAAAAATCGCCTTTGAAAAGGCAGGAATTATAAAAGAAGATGGTCAAGTGATACTATATGGTCAAGATGGTCAAGAAAAAAATGTTGAAAAAGTGATTGAGGATATATCAAAAGAAAGAAATGCAAAGCTCATAGTTACTGATAATGTTAATATAGATATAAAGAAGTCAAATTTGAATAATCAAGTATTTAGCTTTACTGATTATCTAGGTAATAGATTTGAAGATATAAAAATAAGAATGATAGGTGAGCATCAAATAAGAAATGCTGTTTTGGCCATAAATACAATATCATATCTTAGAGAAAATAATATATTTACCAACATTACGGAAGAATCTTTGAAAAAGGGATTATTAAACAGTAGATGGGCAGGCAGACTAGAGCTTATTTCTGAGAAGCCAATATTTATTATAGATGGTGCACATAATGTAGAAGCTGCTCAACTTTTAGCCAATGAGATAGATAGATTATTTAGTGATGAGTGGGATAAGACTCTTATACTAGGTGTATTGGCTGATAAAGAAGTAGATGCAATAGTAAAGATTTTAATTCCAAAGTTTGATAGAATTATTATAACTTTGCCTGATAACCCAAGGGCAATGAAGGTAGATGAGCTTGCCTATAGAGTAGGAATGTACAGTGAGGATATAGTCTGTATAGAAGATGTTGACTCTGCTGTTGAGTACGCACTGGACACTGTAAAAGAGTTGGATAAAGAATCAAAGACAAATATAAAGTCAAAATCAAAGAAGAAAAAGGGAAGTAAGGCTACCCTTAAAGATTCAAAAAATACTTTGTCAAAGAAAAAAGCAATATTTGCGGCAGGTTCACTCTATCTAGTAGGTCATATAAGAAGCTTTATAAAAAACAAATAAGAAGTTTTATAAAAATAAATAAGAAATTTTATAAAAATAAATAAGAAGTTTTATAAAAATATATAAGAAACTTTATACAAATAAACACATATTAAATAATTATTAGAAAACTATATATAGATACTGCTTTGATAAAGCTATTGAAAAAAAATATATATATGGTTCTCAGAACTAGTAAGTAAATTTATGGTTTTTTATAGCTAAAATATAAGCCAATAAAGTTTCAAAAATATTAAGTTCGTTGCATCTGCAACGGACTTTTTTATTTATCTAGAATATAATAATAATTAAGATAAAGAAAACAAGTTAAGACAATAATTACTGGTTGAATTCTTTATAAAAAATGCTTGCTTGTGTTTATATGGGTTTAAAAAGGGTATATTATAAGAATATGCGGAAAATTTAGAAAACAACATTTTACATATAAAACATAATATAGCAATCAACTAGTCAAAAATTTTGGCTAGAAATATAAAAAGAAGAGGAGAATAGTTATGAAGGAATTAAATATGTTTTGTTTTCAATGTCAGGAAACAGCAGGAAATTCAGGATGTACAGTAAAGGGAGTATGTGGAAAGTCTTCAGAAGTTGCTAGAATGCAGGATTTATTGATGTATGCGACAAAGGGACTTTCAGAAGTAACAACTAAGCTAAGAGCAGAGGGTAAGGAAGTTTCTAAGGAAATAAATCATCACATCACTCTAAATTTATTTACAACTATAACAAATGCAAACTTTGACTTTGATGTGTTTGTAAATAGAGTCTATCAAACTTTAGATATAAAAAAGGATTTACTAGAAAAGCTTGACAATAAGGAAAACCTTGGAGAAGCTGTTCTTTGGGATGAGAGAGATTTGGAAAAAATGGATGAAAAATCTAGAAAAGTAGGAGTTCTTGCAACTGAAAATGAAGATGTAAGAAGTCTTAGAGAACTAGTAATATATGGATTAAAGGGATTATCAGCATATTCTAAGCATGCAAATGTATTAGGATTTGACAATGAAGAGGTAGATATATTCTTACAAGAAGCTATGTACAAAACAACTCTTGCATTAAGTGTAGATGAGCTAATAGCTCTTGTACTAGATACTGGTGCAGCAGGTGTTAAGGGAATGGAACTTTTGGACAATGCAAATACTTCAACTTACGGAAATCCTGAAATAACAGAAGTAAATATAGGAGTTAAAAATAATCCTGGAATATTGATATCAGGTCACGACTTATGCGATTTAAAGCAGCTGCTAGAACAAACTAAGGGAACTGGAGTAGATGTATATACTCACTCTGAGATGTTGCCAGCAAATTACTATCCAGAGCTTAAAAAGTATGATAATCTAGTAGGTAATTACGGAAATGCTTGGTGGAAGCAGAAGGAAGAATTTGAAAGTTTTAATGGTCCTATACTTATGACTACAAACTGTATAGTTCCTCCAAAGGATAGTTATAAGGATAAAATATACACTACAGGATCAGCTGGATTCCCTGGATGTAAGCATATAGAAGGATCAACAGGAAGAGAAAAAGACTTTACTGAGATAATTGAACATGCGAAAAAGTGTCAGCCTCCTACTCAAATTGAAGAAGGAAGTATAGTTGGTGGATTTGCTCATAATCAGGTGATATCACTAGCAGACAAGATTGTAGAGGCTGTAAAGGCTGGAGATATTAAGAAGTTCGTTGTAATGGCAGGATGTGATGGTAGACATAAGAGCAGAAATTACTATACTGACTTTGCAAAGGCACTTCCAAACGACACAGTGATACTTACAGCAGGTTGTGCAAAATATAAGTATAATAAATTGAATCTAGGAGATATAGGCGGAATTCCAAGAGTATTGGATGCTGGACAGTGTAATGACTCATATTCTCTAGCAGTAATTGCTATGAAGCTTCAGGAAGTGTTTGGATTAGACGACATAAATGAGCTTCCAATAGTTTACAATATAGCTTGGTATGAACAAAAGGCTGTAATAGTATTGTTAGCTTTACTAGCTTTAGGAGTAAAAAATATTCACCTTGGACCAACTCTTCCAGCATTTTTATCTCCAAATGTAGTAAATGTTTTGGTAGAAAACTTTGGTATAGCGGGAATTGGAACAGTAGAAGATGATATAGAATTATTAATAAAATAACAAGTTGATAAAAATATTTTATTTTAAAATAAAGTAGGCGGCCTTTGGTCGCCTTTCTTTGTTAATAAAATAAAGTAAAAAAAAGAATAGTGAAAAAGTTTTGAAAACATTCGATAAAAGACTATAAAAATATTGTTAATTATTGTATAATAGAAAGAAGTAGAGAAAATGTTTTCACATACAATGTTAATTACAAAAAATAAATACATAGGATATTTATAGAAAAGGGTATTATAATATATAAATTAATTTTTTAAGGTAGAATGACTTCAATAGTAAAGTGTAAGAATATAAAAATTGTGAAGATATTATCGCGTACAAACTGATATAGATAAAAGTGCAGTTTGAAATATTGAGATATAGGGGTGTAGATTATATGATCGAGAAAAATAATAATGAATTTAAAAAAAGTTATAGAAGAATACTTCAACAGGAGCAGTTTGTTCAAGCAGTAGTAAAGGTGGCAAATGAGCAGCTGCCAGATATGAATTTAGGAGAAATACTTGACGAAAAATATGGAAAAATAGAAGACTGTAGCATAGCAATAACTCACGATGGTGATGTAAAGTGGTGGGAAAAGACACTAGGCAAGGTTGAAAATAGATTTGCCTATTCAGTAAAGAGAGTAGTTGGAGAAGATGAGGGCTTGTTAGATCATCTAAAAGAGGAATTATACAAATTAGGGCAAGAAATAAATGTGGAATATGAGAACCGTCCAGTGATATATATGTATTATGTAATTAGAAATCTACTATTAGATGGAGGAGTTACAGAAGAGTTCAATAAGATAATGAGTGAGAGCTTTGATGAGGTAGTTTGGACAAGAAATAGACCAACTACACAGAAGTATTGGACTTACTTAGATGTAGATTTTAATAAGTATTATATTCCTCTAAGAAGAAGTTTTATATATGGTTTATTAGAAAAAACGGATATAAAGTTTAGCACATTAGACGATACAATATTTGTGCTTGCTAGAAGATAGATTTGTAATATTTAATATTGCTACTTAGATTTGAGTTTCTATTAATAAGTTTAGGGGGGATTGATAGTCTTTCAAAGTTTAAAGTAGTAATTTAATCTTATAATACTTCCTAATTATTATAAGATTTTTATTATAGATCATCTAATTTGAAAGAGCTATTGGCATATGCCAATAGCTCTTTTGATTTAAATTGCTATTTAAGTGTAAATACTGGATATTCTCCTGTAGAGTTTACACCCTTGATTTGATTTTTTAATGCTCCAAAGTATAATCTGATCTTAGAAGTAAAGGACAAATCTGAGACATTCATATATATATCAGATTTTGTAACAATATTATCATACTTGTCTGTAACAACTAACTCTCCAATTGGCTTTTTCTTAGCATCTTTTATACTTATTTTTTTATAATTTATTTTTTCCTTAAAGTTTTCATCCACCCTCTTCAAAGTTTTTACATCTTTCTTTGCAAAGACCTTTGCATTCAGTCTATCAGAATCATTTAAGTTTGTAGTAGTAATTTCCTTGTCCTTTTCATAAAGAATTTTAGTCTTATAATATTGATTAATAAAGACAAGTGAATTATAAGCTGAGCTTTGTCTATCTCTTTCTGTACCAGCTCCCATAGTTACACCTAGAAGCCTATTAGAGTCGTCATTTCCATCTCCTTTATCAGTCTTCATAGAATAGGCAAGACAGTAGCCAGCCTTACTTGTAAAGCCAGTTTTCAAGCCATCAACATTTTTGATTAAAGGTAGCAGAGGATTTGTATTTTTCTCATCAATCTGTTTTTTACTATCTACTAATTTTTCTTGATTGGTAATTTCTGTTAGCTCTTTTGGATAGTGAGCATACATCCATTTAGAAAGAGTTAAAACATCTCTAGCTGTAGTAGTGTTTTCTGTAGAACTACCGTCAGCATTTATTTTATATGGTAGGCCATTAGGATTGTAGAAAGTAGTATTTTTCATTCCAATTTCCTTTGCCTTATTATTCATCATCTCATTGAACTTTTCATAGCTTCCTCCAACGTGGCGGGCTATGGCAAGAGCTGCATCATTTGCAGAGACGATCATCATACCATCCATTAGTTTTTTTAATGTTATTTTTTCGCCTTTTTCTAGCTTTATATTTGTACCTTCTCTGTTCACATCACTTTCTTCGATAGTGACTACATCATTTGGGCTAACCTTTTTTTCTTTTATAGCATCAAATGTTAAAAGCAGGGTCATAATCTTTGTCATACTTGCCATAGCTGATTTTTCATCAGGGTTTTTCTCATAGATAACTCTTCCTGTATCAAAATCAGAAATAATAGAAGACTTAGAAAATCCATCACTAAATCTTTGGGAAGCTCCAAATGCCACATTTGGCAAGAGCATAACTATGGAAAGCCCTATAGCAGTTACCTTTTTTATAAATTTAATAATCATCGCAAATAACTCCTTAAATATAATATATTAAAATTTTAAATTAAAATTATCCTAGTAGTTCATATTTTAAGTGCATATTTAATTTTAATTTTTCTCAACGTCCACTCTTATTTTAGCACTTATTTATAAAACTTCAATTTATTTTGCGTTATTGTTATAATTTGTTAATGTTTATAAGTGAAAAATAATCTATTTGTCATAAATATGTATGAAAAAGATATATTATATCAAAAAATAATTTTAAAAACTTTGACATATTTGCAAATTTCATCTAAAATTATTATTAGAATATAAAATTTCTCACTTTGTGTTGGGGAAGATACATTGCTTATAGTATAGATAGGAGAAAGATATGTTTCAAAATAGTACAGATGATTTGATACTTGAAAAACTAGTTGTGTTATACACTTTAAACAATCTAGAAGAAGATGTTACAGATTCACAACTTACACAGATAATATTGGAAACAGATGTAATGAATTATTTTACTCTTATGGTATTGCTACCAAAGATGATAGAGTCAAAATTTATAATGAGATATAATAAAAATGATACAACGCTCTATGCAATAACTCAGAGTGGACTAGAGGTACTTATATACTTCCAAAATAGAATACCAGAGTTTTTTAGGGAAAAGATAGATGAGTATCTTAGAGAAAATAGCGATGAAATATTTTCTTCTGTAATAAAGAGACAGTCTAGCTATTCTGTTCAGGGGGATTCATCGTATGTAGTCACTTTAATTGTTATAAAGGGGCGTAAAAATATTATGACTCTAAATCTAAATGTAGATACAGAGATAGAGGCAAAAGAGTTGTGTAGAAAATGGAATTATTCTTATAAAGATAGATATTCCATGATATTAGATATACTTAACTCTTAAAACTATGTTATACTATATTATAAAATTAGTTGCAATAAATTCTATTATAGTTCTAATTTTTTAAAAATATAAGCTAGCAACTATAAATTAAGATATAAAACTATATTCTTAAATATAGATTAAAAGTGAGCTGATAGAGAAGTATTTATTTACTTTGTGGTATGAACAGGCTTGCTTATACCGCTATTTGCTGTGTTATCCAATAAAAATGTGATGGTCAAATTGACCATCACATTTTTATTTTATATTGAGTTTGATTATAAAAATAATCTTAGATTACTTTATAAAATTTTTGTACTTTTCAAATTCATCATTGTTTAAAACAATGTTAAGTTCTACACCGATATCATTTAAAGTAAAGTCTTCTATTTCAATTACTTTCTTTTCCTTTATTTCATTGAATATATCAAATTTTGAATATGGTATTAAAAGAGTAACTTCTTCTTCGTTTTCAAAAAGAGTTTGCTCAATAACATTTATAAGGTGATCAAAGTTATATCCTGTTTTTGCAGAAACATAGATTTTTCCATCAGTGCTTTCTGGAATATTTTCAATTTTATCTACCTTATTTAGTATACTAATATTTTTCTTTTTTGTAATTCCGATTCTTTGCATAGTGTAGTCCATAATATTTTTTTGAATATCCAAATCATATGAACTGGCATCATATACAGTAAGTATAAGGTCTGCATAGCTTAGTTCTTCAAATGTAGATCTAAATGCAGCTCTCATAATACCTGGTAGGTCGCTGACAAATCCAACAGTATCAACTAGCAAATATTCCTTGCCATTTGGTAGTGTAGATTTTCTTAAAGACATATCAAGGGTAGAAAGCATCTTATCTTTTACAATAACAGCACTTTCTTCTGTATGATCAGGGTCTAGCTCAAGAAGTTTATTCATAATGGAAGACTTGCCTGAATTTGTATAGCCAATGAAAGCCACTAAAGGAAGTTCGTTTCCAACCTTTTTTGATCTTTGTACAAATCTATTTTTAACAGTAATAGCAAGTTCAACTTCTAGTGAATCTAGCTTTTCTCTTATTTTTTCTTCATCTGTAAGCAGTCTTCTGCCATTAGGATTATTTACACAAATTCCATTACCGTACTTATATATTCCCTGAAAACCTTCAAGTCTAGTAAGACGGTATCTCAGCTGTGCCTTTTCTATTTCAAGCTTAGTTTCTCTTCTATTGGATCTAGTTGATAATATATCAAGAAGAAGCATAGTTCTATCAACTATTTTTTTACCAGTTAAATCTTCAAGATTTTTAATCTGCATTCCTGTTAGTTCGTCTATAAATACTAACATATTGACATCTAGATTTTTGATTTCAGTCATTAAGTAATCTAGAGCTTCTTTATCTAAATAATAGTCCTCATCAATCTTTTGGTGAAGTGTAATCTCAGCTTTTACTTCAGCACCTGCTGCTTGAACAAGTTCCTTTAGCTCTATCATAGAGTCCTCAACGCTTGTAGCATGAATTATTTCCCCTTCAGCCACGGCTATTGTTACTGCAATTTCATCAAAGCTATTTACATTTTTATTTGATATTATTAGTCCTTCCATATTAACCTCCTAAATAAACTGTACACCTATACTAAATTTCTTTAATGTATTTTTTATATATATTGTAGTCAACTTCATCAAGAGATACGACCAAATCAATTCCTTGGTCTGTATATTCAAATGTATCGATAGGATATTTATCCTTAATAGCACTAAATATATCTCCCTTATCAAAAGGTATTAATAGGTTGACTTCATAGCTGTCTTCCATAAGAAAGTTTTGAATTTGATTGACTAGCTTGTCCATATTGATTCCTTTTTTTGCGGAAACATATACAAGGTCATCTTGATTCTTTGGATAGACATCTAAGTTTAACTGATCGATTTTATTGTATACTGTAATTGTCTTTTTATCATCTGAATTCAGGTCTTTTAAAACGCTTTCAGTTGTCAGTTTCTGAATATCAGAGCTTTCGTTAGTAGCATCAATAACGTGAATTATTAAATCAGCATATTGAACCTCTTCTAAAGTTGCCTTAAAGGCTTCTATTAAATCGTGAGGTAGTTTACTAACAAAACCAACAGTATCAACTATCAAGAATTCTCTTTTATTTGGAAGTAGGGCCTTTCTTAGAGTTACATCAAGTGTTGCAAAAAGCATATCCTTAACGAAAACTTCCTTCTCATATTCATAGTCAGGATGAGTTTTTATCAGTTCATTTAGCAAAGTAGACTTACCAGCATTTGTATATCCTACCAAGGCTACTATTGGAATCTTATTTTTTTGTCTTTGTGCTCTTTGTACATCTCTATTTTTGGCAACTTCTTTTAATTCTTTTCTTATATTGTTTGCACGGCTTAAAATATGTCTTTTGTCTTTTTCTAGTTTTTGTTCACCTGGACCTCTTGTACCTATACCAGCTCCAGTTTTACTCATTTGCCCTCCCATACCGTACAATCTAGGGAGTCTATATTTCAGTTGAGCAAGCTCTACTTGTAGCTTACCTTCCTTACTTCTAGCTCTTTGCGCAAATATATCTAGAATTAAAGTTGTTCTATCGATTATTTTCTTACCGACAATATTCTCTATGTTTTTTATTTGAGCTCCAGATAGTTCATCGTTAAATACGACCATCGAAGCGTCTAATCCCTCGGCGTAGTTTTTTATTTCATCAATTTTACCACTACCCAGATAGGTAGCAGTATCTACAGATGAACGGTTTTGTACTATTTCACCCACAACTTGAGCACCAGCAGCTCTGACAAGCTCTTTTAATTCATCCATAGATTCCTCTATAGATATTCCTTCAGTGTCTCTGTTTGATGATGTAAGGTTAAGACCTACACAGAGTGCTTTTTCTTGAAGATTCATAAGATCTTCATTATTAATATTCAAATCACTCATTAAATTTTAAAATTTATTCTTATTATCAAGATAAAACCTACACCTATCTTAATATAGAATATCTCCTTTCCTAAATATTCTTTACTTTCTTTATACTATAATTATACCATATTTTTAATATTTTTATTAGCAATTAAATAAACATACTTTGACAAATAATAATCTAAAGTCAGTAAGACAGAAGCTTTTTATAGCCGGATTTGTATGGTATAATAAAATGATAAAAATAACATAATGAAATTGTTTTTAAAGAAAACAGAGCTTTTTTACTAAAAAATATATTTATTATAAAGTGATTATTTAATTTATTAAAAATAGAAACTTTGATATAAGTAATGAAGTTAAAGTTATGGAGTATTTTTTAACAAAGAAATGAAAGGAGTGCTTGTATGAGTGATAATTATAAGTTTTTTAGTCATAAAGAATGTGAGTATTTTCCATGTCACAAAGTAAAAGATACAGAGAGTTTCAATTGTTTGTTTTGCTATTGCCCCTTGTATGCTTTGGGAAATAAATGTGGAGGGAACTTCAGGTACAATGATAGAGGAATAAAAGACTGTACAGGCTGTATCCTTCCGCACAAAAAAGAGAATTATGAATATATTGTCGAAAAATTTGGTGAAATATCCAAAATAGCTAGACAGAATAAAGAATAAAGTGTTAGATTAGACAGTAGAAAAGGAGTGATTGTATTTGGAAGAAAGAAGCAAAAATAGCATTGGACGTGCTGCAATAGCCGCCCTTGGTTTTGTACTTCAAATAGTTTGGATTATGTTTCAGGTATATAAGATACAAGACTACTATCCTATTACTGCAGGTATAACTAAGGCAATAGCAATACTTGTAGTTCTTAGAATATACGGAAGACATACGAAATCAGATATAAAAATCCCTTGGATGGTTTTATTACTGGTATTCCCAGTAGCTGGATTAATTCTTTATATATTATTCCAAGGAGATGCATCTTTATACTTTACCAAAAGGAAATTTAGAAATATAGTTGGTAAAATAGGCAATAACTTAGAATCTGATAATGAACTACTTGATGAAATATCCAAGGAAGATCTGGGTTTGTATGGGCAGAGCTATTATATATCAAAAGTAGGAGGCTATCCTGCTTACAAAGGCTGTCAAATAGAGTATCATAAGGATGCAGATATAGGTATAGAAGCTCAAAAAAGAGAATTGAAAAAAGCAAAAAGTTTTATATTTATGGAGTATCATGCAATAGAAGATTCGGTATCTTTTAGAGATATAGAGGATATACTTGAAGAAAAAGTAAAAGAAGGCGTAGATGTAAGAATATTATATGATGATATAGGTAGTATAGGATTTATAGGTAAAAGCTTTCGTAAGAGACTTGCTGAAAAGGGAATTAAATGCTTAGTGTTTAACCCAATGCTTCCCTTGTTAAATGTTTTTATGAACAATAGAGATCATAGAAAAATAACTGTCATAGATGGTAAAGTTGCATTTACAGGTGGATATAATATAGCTGATAGATACTTTAATATAGGCAGTCCATATGGATATTGGAAAGACACAGGAGTAATGATTAGGGGTAGAGCTACCGACAGCTTTACTGTAATGTTTTTAAAGATGTGGTATGCTATTGAACCTAGCTACATGGAAAAAGAAGATATAAAAGATTATATAAATCTAGCAGATGAAAGCTACTCAGAAAACGGGGGAGTTGTACAACCCTATGGAGAAAATCCTCTAAAAGAAGAGTTGCTAGCAGAAAACGTATATTTAAATATGGCAAAAAATGCTAAAAAATATCTTTATATAATGACACCATACTTGCTAATAGATGATGCTACAAATGATGAATTGGTACTTGCTGCCAAGAGAGGTGTTGATGTTAGGATTATTACACCTGGAATCCCAGACAAGAAGCTAATATACAAGATGACTAGATCATATTACAATGCTTTAGCAAGAGGTGGAGTAAAAATATATGAATATACTCCTGGTTTTATGCATGCAAAGCAGTATGTATGTGATGATAGTGTTGCAGTAGTAGGAACAATAAATATGGATTATAGAAGTTTGTATCTTCATTTTGAAAATGGAGTACTTATGTATAATATGGGAGAAATATTTAAAATTAAGGAAGACTTTGATGAGGTACTTTCTGAAAGTGAGGAAGTAACTAATGATTATCTAAATGACAAAAGAAGTCTAACAAAGAGAGTTATTCAATGTCTACTTAGATTCTTTGCACCACTTTTATAGACTTATAAATTGATAATTTTAAATAGCGAAAATGGTGAAAACTAGAAAAATTTTAAGGGTTAAAAACAAGAGAGATTGAGTTATATTTAGTACTTAATAGCAATAAGCCAAGTATTATACATAGAGAAAAATATGAAGAAAACCATTAAAAACAAAAAAGGCTTTACAAAACGAAAAACAGATAGTATAATAGAACAGTCGTATAAACCCAATATGACAAAATCCTTTAAATGGACAATGTAGTAAAGCAAGGTATGTGTATAAATCAATTGACAGATTGTTTATACGGGTTGTTTGCTTCACACATCCATCTTAAAGCGGACAATGTACAAAATTGTACATCCACAAAATATTTTTAAATTAAAAAGGAGAAAAATTATGTCATCAATTACAAGAGGACCAAAGTTCAAGTTATCTAGAAGACTAGGACTAAACGTATGTGGCCATCCAAAGGCTATGGACAGAGCTGGAAGAGGAACTGCAAGAAGCGATAAGAAGCTTTCACCATACGGACAGCAGTTACTTGAAAAGCAGAGATTAAGAGCTTACTACGGTGTAGGCGAAAAGCAGATGAGAATCTACGTAAGAAAGGCTCAGAAGGCTCAGGGACCTACTGGTACAGCACTTGTTACTACTTTAGAATGTAGACTAGACAACCTAGTATACAGAATGGGACTAGCTAACTCAATAAGACAGGCTAGACAGATGGTAGGACACGGACACATTCATGTAAATGGAAAGAAAGTTAATATACCATCATTTATAGTAAGCGTTGGAGATGAAATATCTCTAAGAGAAAAGTACAGAACTAATGAACTTTTCAAGGCTAACTTTGAAGCAGCAGCTTTAAATGAACATTCTTATATAACTAAGAATCAGGATAACTTCTCAGCTGTATTAACAAGAATGCCTGAAAGAGAAGAAGTGCCAATCGAAATAAATGACGCACTAGTAGTCGAATTCTACTCTAAGTCATCTCTTTAATAAAAACTCTAATTTTAAAATTAGAACTAAAGAAGATTATAAACCACTGCAAATTTTGCAGTGGTTTTTTTATTATTTAATTATACTTTTCTCTAAAAAAGATGATTTTATACTTATAAAGTGATATAATAAGAATAAGAAGTACAAAAATTCAAAAAATTATTTATGGGTTTTGTATATAGCAAGTTTCTTTTAAATAAAAGCTTGCTATGACAATAGTTGTAGGGGGGAAAGATGGTAATAGGATGGGAAAATTTAGATAGCCTTGAAGATTATTTTATTACATATCTCCTTTATAAGAAGTCTCTTACAGTTCCACAAATATCAAGAATCAGAAATAAATCTATTGAGGATATAAATGATGACTTGATAAAAGCAAAATTATCGATAAGAAAGCACAATAGAGTTAGCCAGTCTGAGGAAAAGGATATTATGAAGTTATTTTTATCTTTAGCTAAAGAAGAAAGGCTAGTATTTTTAAATCAGTTGGGAGAAGGGTCTTTGACTGATTTTAAGAGAAAAATCTATAAAGCTATTCTTACTATGGAGAATGTAGATGATTTGATGGTTTTAGTTTGGGCAGCTGGAGAGTTGAAGGATAGTAGGTTTTTGAATATAATATATCCATTAACAGAGAGAGCCCACTCTAATCTGAGAAGAATTTCCTATTCAGCAATAGGTAAGATTGGATCAGAGGATAGCAGTCACATTCTTGAGCTTGGTCTTTCTGATCAAAACCCTCAAGTTAGGCAGTATTGTGCAAAATATCTTGGCAACATCGGTAGTAGGGAAAGTATAAGAATTCTTGAAAATCTTGTTAAGAACAAGGCTGGATTTGAGAAAGAGTATGTTATTAGAGCTTGTGAAGCTTCTATTGAAAAACTCTATTTAAAATTCAGTATCAACAAATAACTCGCGTAGGTGCGCAGAGAAGAGTATTTATGAAAATGGAGGGATTCTAAATGATAGTAAGACGTTGTTCTGGCGGTGTAGTATTTTATGCAAATAAGGTTTTATTAGTTAAGAATGATAGAGGTGAGTGGACTTTACCCAAGGGGAAAATAGTTGGTGACAGCCTTCCTCATGAGAGTGCGATTCAAAGGGTAAAACTCGAGACTGGATCTAATGCAAGGATACTGGATATTGCAGGTGATACTATATATGAATTCTTTTCAAGAAGTAGAAATCAGAGAGTTTGTAATGCTATCATGTGGTATGTAATGGAATCAGATTCTGACTTATCTGATATGAGTGGTGAATTTTTAGATGGCGGATTTTATAAGGTTTCTGAGGCTTTAGAAATGCTAACTCATAGTAAAGAAAAGTCTTTAGTAGATGTATCATACAAAAAATACAAAAACTATAAGATAGCTGATCAGGGTTAGTTAAAGAAGATATGAATTAAATTTATATACATGGTGCTATTTTAGCACCATGTTTTTTTATGAAAAATAAAGAAACTAAGAGTAGATAAAGAAGCTAAGAACATAAAAAAATAATATATTAATATAAAAAATAAGATATAAAGTAGCTAATATACTAAAGGATTTATAAGATATTAAAGAAAGGACAAAGAAAGTAAGCTATATAGAGCAAAAATATATTTATAAAAAGTAAAATATTGCTTATAGACAGTGAAATATCTGAGTTATAAGCAGTAAAAACTAAGCTTGTAAAAAATAAAATGCTAGATTATAAGTAATAAAAAAGTAAGTTATATAGAGTAAAAATATATTCTAGAATCTACTTTCAAGAATCAACTCCAAATACTGTATATTAATCTTAGTGATAAAGTTGCAAAGTTGTAGAGATATAATGTAAAATAATAATTGTAAAATATATTCAATAATAAATAATAAGTTGATATAAATAAAGAAATGGGGGTGAATTTGTGAAAGCATATAGAACACTCCATAAATATGGTATAGATGAATTCACAATAGAAAAATCGCTTTTTATAGGTCAGGCAAAGCCAGTAGAAACCGAAGAAGAGGCGAGGGAATTTATAGACGAGATGAAGTCCAAGTATAAGGATGCAACTCATAATGTCTGGGCTTATACTATTGGAGAAAATATGAATATCCAAAGATATAGTGATGATGGTGAACCTCAGGGAACAGCTGGAATACCAAGTTTGGAGCTTATAAAAAAAGAAGACCTAAGAAATGTAGTACTAGTAGTTACAAGATATTTTGGTGGTATAAAGTTGGGTGCAGGTGGACTAGTTAGAGCATACTCAAAGGGAGCGAAAATAGCCCTAGAAGCAGGTAAAATAGTTGAGAAAAGACCTTTTAAAGAGATTGATATATCTTTAGAATATACACTTTTAGGGAAAATGCAAAATGAATTAGCTAATAGATCTTATACTGTCAAAGACATAGAATATACGGATAATGTAAAAATAATAGTGTATTGTGAAGAAGAGAGGATAGAGGATCTGAAATCTTTGGCAACAGAATTTAGCAGTGGAAATGCAGAAATAGTAGAAGGGGAAGAATTTTACTTATCTGTTTTAGATGGTAATATATTAGCATAGAAGATAGTTCAAATCACAAATACTATGATATAATGCTAAGCATAGACGTGTCTTAATATTTGACATAGATAATAAATTAATTTAGTAATACAATTAAGAAAAGGGGAAACTAGATGTTGACTAGAAGAGAACAAATTGACAAGACTATAGAGTGGATAAAGGAGATGGTAGAAAAAGCTCACTGTAAGGGTGTAGCAGTAGGCGTATCTGGCGGTATAGATTCTGCAGTTGTTGCCTACTTGATAAAAGAAGCTTTTCCAGATAACTCTGTTGGAGTAATAATGAATATTAAGAGTAATCCACAAGATAAAGAAGATGGAATGAAAGTTATAGATGGCTGTAATATAGAGTATCTAGAACTAACATTAGATGAACCAGAAAAATTAATACTAGATCAAGTAACTGATCAGTTGAAAGAAAAAAATATATACAGTGAAGAAGCACTTAAAATGACAGATGCAAATCTGAGAGCTAGAGTAAGAATGGGAGCTTTATATGCAGTAGCAAATAATCTGGGGTACCTAGTAGCCGGAACTGATAATGCAGCTGAAATGTATACAGGATATTTCACAAAATACGGAGACGGTGGAGTAGATATGCTACCTATAGCAAATCTTCCAAAGAGCGAAGTATATGAATGGGCAAAAGAGCTAGGTATACATGAAGATTTAATCAATAAGGCACCTTCAGCAGGTCTATGGGAAGGTCAGACTGATGAAAATGAGATGGGAACAACATACAACTACATAGATATGGTAGTTTCAGGAAATAGAGAAGATGTTCCAGAGAAAGATTTAGAAATTATAGAAAGACTTCATAGAGTAAGTGAACATAAGAGAGTCCCAGTTCCAAAGCCTCCTATATTCAAGTAAATTATAGAGAATAAGATTTAAAATAGAGGCTAGATAGGTCTAATTTAATAGATCATATAAAATTTATAGATAGATTTATACTATCTAGGTAAGTGACTATTTTAAAGAAGTTTTAAAGTATGAAATAGAGTTTTGCTGAATTTCTTGAATATTTACTTATAAATAAATATATGATAAAATATACTGTTGTGACATCATAGATGGAGTTACATGGAGATTAGATACTAATTTTGAAAAAAATTATTTAGATAGTCTATATAAATATGTAGAATCTACATATATTATTAAATATTTAAGAAACAGTGCAAAGGCACTAAATGATTAAAATATAAGGAGTGAAAATATGGGTCGTATACACAATATTGAGGCAAGAAAAGGTAAGCAGGATGCAGCAAGAGCAAATGTCTTTACAAAACACGCAAGAGCTATTACAGTAGCAGCAAGAGAAGGTGGCGGAGATCCTGAATACAATGCAACACTTAAAACAGCTATAGCTAAGGCAAAGTCTGATAATATGCCTAATGATAACATTGATAGAGCTATCAAAAAGGGTGTTGGAGCAGGAGAAGGAGAGAATTACGAGTCAATAGTATATGAAGGATATGGACCAGGTGGGGTAGCAGTAATAGTTGATACTCTTACTGACAATAAAAATAGAACAGCTGGTAATATAAGATACTACTTTGATAAGAACAATGGTAACCTTGGAACTCAGGGCTGTGTTGCTTTTATGTTTGATAGAAAGGGTCAGATACTTATATCAAATGAAGGTGCAGAAGAAGAGGCGCTTATGGAAGCTGCACTAGAGCTAGGTGCGGAAGACTTTATACCAGATGAAGACGGTTTTGAAGTAATCACAACTCCAGAAGATTTCAATGATGTAAGAGACGGACTAGAAGAAAAGGGATACAAGTTTGTAGTAGCTGATGTTAAGTTGATACCTCAAACTACAACTGCCTTAGATGAAGAAGGACAAATAAAATCAATGGAAAAACTTCTTGACGTTTTAGAAGAAGATGACGACGTACAGAATGTTCATCACAATTGGGAAATGCCAGAAGCTTAATTTTGTAAAGTAGGTGTGAAATGGAAAACAGAATAGAAGTAAATGAATTTAACTTAAGTGGATACCAAATAGGTTCATTTATGTTTGTTTACAGACTGATTGAAGAAACAGAAGAAAAAGAAATAGAATTGGATGTTTATAAGGTAAGTGGTCCTGTGGTTCTTTATATTAAGACTTACAAGGCACCTTTTATACCAGAGGCAACTCCAGTAGATATGTGTGAAGCATTATATGAAGAGTTCTTTGCTAAGGAAGAAGATTCTTCAGAAGAATAGAAAGTTATATATGGATACTTTGAGATAGGCTTTTAAAAGCCTATCTTTTTATTATGCAATTGTATTGTCAACAAGCGAAATAGTATGTTATATTATATCTGAAATATAATATAGAAGAAATTTTCTAAAAATTATTAAAATAAAATGAAATTCATAAAACAAATCTATTTTTAATTCTAAATAAATATATGTATTTTCATAATAATATTGAAAATATAGAATTATTTTAATAAATAGGGGTATACAATCAATATAATTTATTTTAAAAACAAATAAGGAGAGGAGGATGTGGCGCATAGGTGTCACAAAGGTTTATGAAAAAATTTATTGAGGAATTTAAAGCATTTGCTATGCAGGGAAATGTTCTTGACTTGGCAGTCGGTGTTGTTATAGGTGGTGCTTTTTCAAAGATTGTAACATCTTTGGTTGAAAACATAATAACACCATTTATAGGAATTATTACAGGTGGTACAGACATATCAGGTTTGATGATCGAGTTTGGGAATGCTCAGTTCAAATACGGAGCTTTCTTACAGTCTATTATAGATTTTTTAATTATAGCACTGTCTATATTTGCATTTATTAAGCTTATAAATGGAATAAAGGGCAATATAGTAACAGAAGAAGAAGTAGTTGAGGAAGCTCCAGCACTTACTACATCTGAAGAACTTCTAGTTGAAATAAGAGATTTATTATCTAAAGAAAAAAAGGAATCATAAAATCAACTTTAAAATTTTAAATTACTTATATCTGGGTATAAAGATAACATAGAGAAATTTAAGGGAGGTAATTTATGAATATAGGAGATAAGGCACCAGATTTTACTCTTCAAGATAAAGATGGCAAGAGTGTCAGCTTATCAGATTACAAGGGTAAGAAGGTCATATTATACTTTTATCCAAAAGATAATACCCCAGGCTGCACTAAGCAGGCTTGTAACTTTAGGGACAATTACCCTCAGATAATTGAAAAGGGTGCAGAGGTCATTGGAATTAGTAAGGATGGAATAAAATCTCATACTAATTTTGCAAATAAGCATGAGTTACCATTTGTATTACTCTCTGATCCAGAGACTGAAGTAATCCAAAAGTATGGTATATGGAAAGAAAAAAAGATGTTTGGAAAGACTTATATGGGCGTAGTTAGAACAACTTTTTTAATTGATGAAGAGGGTAACATAGTCGATATAATGGACGGAAAGAAAATGAAAGCAACTACAAATGCAGATGATGTAATAAAATCTGGATTTTTAGAATAGACTATTCAAAACTAATATTTACTCAATAGAAATGCTGTTACTCTGTAACAGCATTTTTCGTTGCCTATAATGTAATAACTATGGAAAGGCAATGCTAAATTGTGATAAAATGAAATGTAAGACTATTTTTAGGAGATGATTATGAAAGAATTAAATTATGACGATATAATAAATGCAAAATTAGATGAAAAAGAAGCAAAGGAATTAATGGAAGTTATTATAGAAAAGTTGGATTATCACAGCAATCTCTATTACAATGAGGATAATCCTGAGATATCAGATTATGACTATGACAGAATAATGAAGTCTTTGATATATCTTGAAGAGAGCTTTCCAAAGCTTAAAAAGGCAGACTCACCATCTTCAAGAGTTGGCGGAGCAGTTCTTTCTAAATTTGAAAGCTATACACATAAAAATCCAATGTTGAGTCTTTCTAATGTATTTTCAGAGAGTGAAATTAGAGACTTTGACAAAAGAGTGAGATCAAACTGTTCTGGTGAAGTGCAGTATGTAGTTGAGTTTAAAATAGATGGATTGTCAGTAGGCTTGACATATGAAGACGGATACCTATCAGTAGGGGCGACTAGAGGGGATGGTTATATAGGAGAAAATGTTACGGAAAACATAAAAACTATAAAATCAATACCTATAAAGATAGATGAAAAAAGAGAGCTAATAGCTAGGGGAGAGGTATATATATCTAAGGAAAGTTTTGAGAAGATCAATAACTATCAAGAAGAACATGAGCTAGCAACATATGCAAACCCAAGAAATCTTGCGGCAGGCTCACTTAGACAGCTAGACTCAAAGCTTACGGCTAAGAGACCTTTAGATATATTTATTTTCAATCTAGAAAATATTGAAGATTTAGGGCTAGAGTATCATAGCCAGTCCTTTGAATATATGAAGTCCCTTGGATTTACTGTTAGTGAAGACTATAAAGTATGTAAGAAGATAGACGATGTGATAGAGCATATTAATTACTGGACTGAACACAGAGATAAGCTAGGATTTGATATAGATGGTATGGTTATCAAGGTAGATTCAATAGAACAAAGAGAAGAGCTAGGATTTACAGCTAAGAGTCCGAGATGGGCTACTGCATTTAAGTTCCCAGCAGAAAAGAAGAAGACAAAGTTAAAAGATATAGAAGTAGAGGTAGGCAGAACAGGAACTATCACACCTACAGCAATACTAGAACCTGTAAGATTGGCAGGAACAACTGTAGCTAGAGCGACTCTTCACAATGAGGACTATATCAATGAAAGAGATATAAGAATCGGTGATATGGTAATAGTTCAAAAGGCAGGAGAGATAATACCCCAAGTAGTAGAAGTTTCAAAAGAAGATAGAACTGGCGAGGAAAAAATATTCACTATGCCGACAACTTGTCCAGTGTGTGGTGAAGAAACAGTGAGAATAGAGGGTGAGTCTGCTGTAAAGTGTATAAATATATCTTGTCCTGCACAGATAAGAAGAGGTATAATACACTTTGTATCAAGGGATGCTATGGATATAGACGGTATGGGAGAGTCTATTATTACTATGCTTTTGGATAAAAAAATAATAGAAAAAATGGAAGATTTATACTATATGAATCCAGAGGAGCTAATTCCAATTAAGGGAATGGGAGAAAAATCCGTAGAAAACCTTATGAATTCTCTTGAAAAATCAAAGTCAAATGAACTTTGGAGACTAATCAATGGATTAGGAATTAAGTTTGTAGGAGTTAAGGGAGCTAAACAGTTAGCTGCCAGCTATAATAACTTAGATGAAATAATGAATTCCAAAAAAGAAGAACTAGTAAACATAGAAGATTTTGGAGAAGTGATGAGTGATAGTGTTGTTAAGTTTTTCCAAGAAAATAAAAATATAGAAACCATAGAAAAGTTACGCCAAGCAGGTCTTAACTTTGAAGCAAATCATAATAAATATGATGATATAGCTAAAATATTTGATAAGATGAAGATAGTTCTGACAGGAACGCTTCCAACTATGAAAAGAAATGAAGCAAAAGAGCTTATAGAAGCTAGAGGGGGAAAGGCAACTTCCAGTGTAAGTAAGTCTACAAGTTTTGTTTTGGCAGGCGAAGAGGCTGGCTCAAAGCTAGAAAAGGCAGAAAAACTAGGAGTGAGTGTAATAGATGAAGACACATTCAAGTCTATGCTTGATATGAATACTCAAGAAGAGATATTGGATATTCTTAATAAATAATTGAAAATGGGGTGTAGTATATAATAATGGGAAATAATAATTCAGTAAATAGTGTAAGACCTGATGGAAGAGAACTTGACGAAATTAGAGATGTAAAAATAACTAGAAACTTTACAAAATACTCTCAAGGGTCTGTGCTTATAGAAGTAGGAGAAACAAAAGTAATATGTACTGCTAGTGTAGAAGATGGAGTACCACCTTTTCTAAAGGGTACAGGAAGTGGTTGGATAAGTGCGGAATACTCAATGCTTCCAAGTGCAACTCAAAAGAGAAAAAGAAGAGATTCTAACAAGGGAAAAGTAGACGGTAGAAGCCAAGAAATCCAGCGTTTAATAGGACGTGCAATAAGATCGGTAGTAGACTTGAATTCTTTAGGTGAAAGAACTATTTGGATAGATTGTGATGTAATACAGGCTGATGGTGGAACTAGAACAGCATCTATCACTGGAGCTTACGTGGCACTTGCGGATGCTTTATACACTCTATACAAAAATAATGAAATTAAAAAAATGCCAATTCATTCAATGATGGCAGCTATCAGTGTTGGAGTTGTAGATGGTGATGTCAGACTAGATATTTGCTATGAAGAAGACTCAAACGCAGAGGTTGACACAAATGTAGTAATGAATAATAGAGGCGAATTTATTGAAATACAGGGAACTGGAGAAGAAAGACCCTTTACAAAAGATGAGCTAACTAAGATTTTAGAATACGCTGAAAAGGGTAATAAAGAGTTAATGAGAAAACAAAGAGAAATTCTAGCAGAAGTAGCAGATTCTATCATAGGGCGTGAATATGAAAGAGAAGCTGTAATAGCAACTGGAAATGCACATAAGCTTGAAGAAATCAAAAAACTTTTGTCTGACATTGATTTTGAAATCAAGTCTTTAAAAGATCTTGGTCTTGAAAATATAGAAATAATTGAAAATGGAAAGACTTTTGAGCACAATGCTCTTATAAAGGCTAGAAGAATAGCAAAAGAAACTGGAAAAATATCTATAGCAGACGATTCAGGTATAGAAGTTGATGCATTAGGCAAAAGACCTGGAGTGCACTCAGCTAGATACTCTGGAGAAAATGCAAGTGATGAAGAAAATAGAATTAAGATGTTTAAAGAATTAGAAGGTGTATCTATGGACAAGAGAACTGCTAGATTTGTATGTGTCATAGCAGTAGTATTTCCAGATGGTAAAGAAATCCTATCTCGTGGTGTAGTAGATGGTAGAATAGCTAAGGAAGAAAGAGGAAGCCATGGCTTTGGATATGACTGTATGTTTATTCCAGATGGATATGATAAAACATTTGGAGAGCTTCCTAGTGAGCTAAAAAATAGCTTTAGCCATAGATCTAGAGCCCTTGAAAAGATGAAGATACAGCTAGAAAACATAATAGATTCAAGAACTATATAGTATCAATAATTGGCTACTTTATAGTTAAAATCTAGAAATTGAGCAATAGTTAATTATGAAAGTAGGCAAAATATGAAAATATTAATATTATCAGATTCCCACGGTGTAAAAAAATATATGGATAAAATAGTTCCAATAATAGAAAAAGACATAGATTTGATAATTCACGCGGGGGATAACTTTAGAGATTCAATATATCTAAAGGAAAGAACAGAAAAACCTGTAATAGCAGTAGCTGGAAACTGTGACTTTGAAAATGTAGAAAGAGATATAGATTTTGAAGTTGAAGGAGTTAAAATATTTTTAACTCATGGTCATAAGTACGGCGTCAAGTATGGACTTGGAAATCTTGCGGATATAGCACATGAGAAATCTGCAAAAATAGCAATATTTGGTCATACTCATGTAAAAGAAGATAGAATGCTTATGGGAGTCCAAATGATTAATCCAGGAAGTCTGTCTCTTCCACGTGACGGAATAGATAAAAGCTATGTAATTATGGATATAGAAAATGGAAGTTTCACATATGAGTACAGGTTTTTGTAAAAAAGAGCTAAGACTTTTTAAATAACTTTTAAAAAAGCTTTGAAAGTGCTCAAAAAGTCAAACTTTATGGTAAGATAGAGTTACTAGTTAAAATTGTTATAAAATCTAACTAGTATTTATAAAAATTTATTTAAAAGCACAATATAAATGAAATATCATTATTGCGGAAGTTTATATGATTTAATATAGTATTTTGTAAAAAACAATTAATCAATGTGGACAAATTTGTAAAAGTGGGTGCAATTTCAAGTATTTTATAGTATAATTAAATGGTTGAATTGTGTTTTTATATAATGACAATCGAAGAATATTATAGAGATTAAACTTAGGAGGAAAATTTAATGAAATCTGAATTAATAAACAAAGAAGGTAATTCTGTAAAATTTGAAATATTTGTTGATGGTGCAGAATTTGAAAAGGCTATAGATAAGGCTTATAATAAGACTAAGTCTAGATACAATATACCAGGATTTAGAAAGGGTAAGGCTCCAAAGAAGATAATTGAAATGAACTACGGTAAGGGAGTATTTTTCAATGACGCTTTAGATATAATTTTACCAGAAGTATATCCTTCAGCAGTTGAAGAACTAGAACTAGACGTAGTAAGTCAGCCAAGCCTAGATATAAAGGAAATCAATGACGACGGATCATTAACTTTAATAGCTATAGTTGATACTAAGCCAGAAGTAACAGTTGAAAACTACAAGGGAATTGAAGTTGAAAATATAGAAAAAGAAGTAACAGAAGAAGAAATAACTAATGAATTAAACGCTCTTCTTGAAAAGAATTCAAGAATGGTAGACGTTGAAGGTCCAGTAGAAAATGGACTAATTGCAAACATAGATTTTGCAGGAACTTTAGACGGTGAAGCATTTGAAGGCGGAACTGCTGAAGGATACTCACTAGAAGTAGGTTCTGGATCATTTATACCAGGATTTGAAGATGAAATGATAGGAAAGCCAGTTGGAGAAGAATTTGACGTAAACGTTACTTTCCCAGAAGACTACCCAGCAGAAGAACTTGCAGGAAAGCCAGTAGTATTTAAGGTAGTTGTAAATGACCTTAAGAAAAAGGAACTTCCAGAATTAGATGATGCTTTTGCACAGGATACAACTGAATTTGAATCATTAGAAGAATTAAAGAATGATATCAAGGCTAAGCTTCAGGAAAAGGCTGATAAGGATGCTAAGGACGAATTAAAGAATGCAGTAGTAAACGCTGTTGCTGATGGTGTTGAAATAGACATACCAGCTTCAATGATTGAAACTCAGCTAGACAGACAGTTAGAAGAAATAAATATGCAGTTAAGCTATCAGGGATGGTCTCTTGAAAAGTTCGCTGAACTTTCAGGACAGACTATAGAAGATATAAGAGAAGCTAGAAGAGAAGAAGCTGAAAACATGGTTAAGAATACTCTAGTAATCGAAAAGATAGCTGAAATGGAAAACGTAGAAGTAACTGCAGAAGATCTTGAAAAGGATATGCAAAACTTTGCTACTATGTACAATATGGAAATAGAAAAGATCAAAGAAGCTATCGGTGATACTGAAATAGAAGGAATGAAAAATAGAATTAAAAATGATAAGACTGTAGAACTTTTATTAGACGCTGCAAAGATTAAGTAGTTAGTGATAAAATAAAATTACCGAGTTTATATAATAGCATAATCTAGCTAAAATGTTTTGGAATTTAAGTGTATTTTTAGCTGGTATTGATATAGTTTATTATAAAAAAATTATACATATAGCCAAAGAACGTTTAGTATAGGTTATATTTAGGTATAAAGAGTAATATATATAATGATAAAGACCACAAAGTTTTGTGGTCTTTATCTAAAATTGAGAAGTGGAGGTGCAGATATGGCATTAGTACCATATGTAGTAGAACAAGATGGTAGAGGAGAAAGATCATATGACATATATTCTAGACTTCTAAAAGATAGAATTATCTTCTTAGGAGATGAAGTTAATGATACAACTGCAAGCTTAATAGTAGCTCAGTTATTATTTCTAGAAGCAGATGATCCAGACAAAGATATACATCTATATATAAATTCTCCAGGAGGTAGTGTAACGGCTGGAATGGCAATTTATGACACTATGCAGTATATAAAGCCAGATGTAAGCACTATATGTGTTGGTATGGCTGCATCAATGGGTGCATTTTTACTAGCAGCGGGTGCTAAGGGCAAGAGATATGCTCTACCAAATAGTACAATTATGATTCACCAGCCACTTGGAGGTTCAAAGGGGCAGGCAACTGATGTAGAAATACATACAAAGTTCTTGTTGAATACCAAGAAGAAGTTAAATGATATTTTATCTGAGAGAACAGGACAGCCATTAGATATTGTAAAGCAAAACACTGAACGTGATAACTTTATGACATCAGAAGAAGCTAAGGACTTTGGTCTAATAGACGAAGTAATTTCTAGTGGTGTATAAAAATAGCAAGACTAGTGTTATAATGTAGTTATAGCTACAATATTGTAAGCTAGAGTTGAAATCATGAAATAAACAGGATTATTCACAGTGAAAGGAAGTGATAGAGTGCCTAAGCAAGATAACAACAAACAGTATAGATGTTCGTTTTGTGGTAAAAACCAAGACCAAGTAAAGAGAATAATAGCTGGTCCTGGTGTATATATTTGTGATGAATGTGTTGAATTATGCGGTGAGATCATCAAGGAAGAAATGGATGATTCAGAAGAAATCCTAGAAGGTAATCTTCCAAAGCCAAAAGAAATAATGGATATTTTGGATGATTATGTAATTGGGCAAAAGAGTGCAAAAAAGGCACTTTCAGTTGCAGTATACAATCACTACAAGAGAATATATAGTGGAAAAAAATCAGAAGATGTAGAAATTCAAAAGAGTAACATACTTTTACTAGGACCAACAGGTTCAGGTAAGACTTTGTTAGCACAGACTTTGGCAAAGATACTAAATGTACCATTTGCTATAGCAGATGCAACTTCTCTTACTGAAGCAGGTTATGTAGGTGAAGACGTTGAAAACATAGTGTTGAAACTAGTTCAAGCTGCTGACTTCGATATAGAAAAAGCACAAAAGGGAATAATCTACATAGATGAAATAGATAAGATATCAAGAAAGTCTGACAACCCTTCAATCACAAGAGATGTAAGTGGTGAAGGTGTACAGCAGGCACTTCTAAAGATTCTAGAAGGAACAGTAGCAAATGTTCCTCCAACAGGTGGAAGAAAACATCCGCACCAAGAATTTTTAAAGGTCGATACAACTGATGTTTTATTTATACTAGGTGGTGCATTTGACGGAATAGAAAAGATTGTCCAAAAGCGTAGTAATGAAAAAGTACTAGGTTTTGGTGCAAAAATAGAGAGTAAAACTGATATGGATCTTGGAAAGCTATATTCAAAGGTAATTCCAGATGACTTACTAAAGTTTGGTTTAATACCAGAGTTTGTAGGTAGAATACCAGTAATAGCAACACTAGATCTATTAGATGAAGAATCTTTAGTTAAAATTCTTACTGAACCAAAGAACTCACTAGTAAATCAGTATACAAAGTTATTTGATTATGATGATGCTGAGTTAGAATTCAATGAAGAAGCTCTTAAATCTATAGCTAAAAAAGCAATAGAAAGAAATACAGGGGCTAGAGGTCTTAGAAGTATTATAGAACATTCATTGATGGACACAATGTATGAAATACCGTCTATGGAAAATGTTGAAAAGGTAGTTGTAACAAAAGAGTGTATAGAAGATGGGGCAGATCCTCTTGTAGTTTACAAAGATATACATGATATTGTAAATGATGAACCTATTTCATAGGATAATAATTATTTGAATTTAGGAAGTGACTCTTTTGAGCCACTTCTTTATTTTTAAAAAAAAAGAAAATAAAGCATAATTTTAAAAGAGAATTTTATTAGTAAAACATATTATAATAGTCTATTTTTTGCAGGTAAATCTATATAAGAAGCATATTTTTACAAAAAAATACAATAATTTGCAAATTTTTGGTAGAAAGATGTTGAATTTAGGTATACACATATATATAATAGTTAATACACCTACTTGCTTATGTAAGTAAAAGGATTACATTTAAGAAATATTTAGACTGCTAATAATATACGACTTGCATATAGGATGCAACGGGAAGGAGAAATTATGGCGAATAAAAATGATGAAGATATAAAGAAATCATTGGACGATATGTTTGATGAAGTAGAAAACAATATAGAAATTGCAGAAGAAATAAATGAAGATGATAAGGCTTCAAAAGAAGTCTCAAGATCAGAAGATGGGGTAATTATCTACAAGGAAACTATAGAGATGCCTATGATACCATTGAGAGGAATTTCTATTTCTCCATGTATACTACAATCTTTTGATATAGGAAGATTAAACTCTATTGAGAGCTTTGAGCTATCTATGATAAATGACGAGAAGATTTTCCTAGTCAGTCAATTCGATTCTTCAATAGAAGATCCTGAATTAGAAGATGTATATAGCATAGGTACTATATGTAGTATAAAGCAGGTAATGAGAACATCTGATTCTTCAATTAGAGTATTAGTGGAAGGAATAGGAAGAGCTAGACTTGAATCTATGAAAATAGACGAAAATGATGCTTGGGTGGGAAAAATAACACCTATAGAATTTGATGAAGATAGATTTGATGAAGAAGATAACAATTACTTAGAAGCATATTCAAGAAGATTGATGAAGGGCTTTGAGGAATATATTAGTATAGCAGCAGATATACCATCAGATGCATCTATGGATCTTACTGATTCACAGGGATTCTCTATGACAACTGATATCATAGCATCAAGCTTATTTTTAAAGTTTACTGATAGACAAAAGATATTAGTTACTTTGGACATCAAAGAAAGAATGCAGATGCTTTATGAATATCTACTTCACGAGATAGACGTAATAAAAATCGACAAGAAGATAAGTTTAGATGTAAGAAAGCAAATGAATAAGGTTCAGAAGGATTACTATTTAAGAGAGCAGTTAAAGGCAATTCAAAAAGAACTGGGAGATACTGCAGAAGGTAGCGAAGTAAGTGAGTACAAGGAAAAGCTAGCAAAATTGAAGGTTCCAGCTGAAACTTATGAAAAGATAGAAAAGGAAATAGAAAAGTTTGAAAGAACTCCTCTAGGTACACCTGATTATAATGTATCAAAGAATTACTTGGATACAATATTCTCTCTACCTTGGAATAAGGAGTCTAGAAATAGATTTGATATTAAAAAGTCTGAAAAAATATTAAATGAAGATCACTATGCTCTAGATGATGTAAAGGAAAGAATACTTGAGTATCTGGCAGTTAGAAAGCTGTCTAGAAATCTAAAGTCACCTATTATATGTCTTGCAGGACCTCCAGGGGTAGGTAAAACATCAATAGCAAAGTCTGTTGCAAGATCTCTTGGAAGACCATTTGTAAGAATATCTTTGGGTGGTGTAAGAGATGAAGCTGAAATAAGAGGTCATAGAAGAACATATATAGGAGCTATTCCAGGTAGAATAATCAACTCTATCAAGGAAGCAAAGACAAAGAATCCTGTAATATTACTTGATGAGATTGACAAGATGTCAAATGACTTTAAGGGAGATCCAACTTCAGCTATGCTTGAAGTTTTAGATCCAGAACAGAACAAGTACTTTGTGGATCATTACTTAGAACTACCATTTGATTTATCAAAGGTAATGTTCATTACAACAGCAAATGATCTAAGACAGATACCTAGACCTCTATATGATAGAATGGAAGTAATAGATATAGAAGGTTACATAGAAGAAGAAAAGTTAGAGATTGTAAAGAGATATATATTAAAGAAGCAGCTAAAAGAAAATGGATTAGAAAAAGACTTTATAACAATGGATGATGACGCAATAAAGTTCTTAATAAGTAGATATACTAGAGAATCTGGTGTAAGGCAGTTAGAAAGAACAGTTGCCAAACTTTGTAGAAAAGTGGTAAAAGAAATGGCAGAAAATCCAGACCTTCAGCCAGTAAAGATGACTGAGGAGCTAATAGTTAAGTATCTTGGAGCTGAAAAGTTCAAGGAAGATCCACTTGATCTTAAGCCTCAGGTAGGTCTTGTAAATGGACTAGCTTGGACTGCAGTAGGTGGTGTAACTCTAGAAGTAGAAGTAAGTGCTCTTCCAGGAAAAGGCAATATAGTATTGACAGGTATGATGGGAGATGTAATGAAAGAATCTGCTAGAGCAGGTATTTCTTATATCAGATCAATTTCTGACCAATTAGGTATAGATGAAAACTTCTATAAAGAAAAGGATATACATATACATATTCCAGAAGGTGCAACTCCTAAGGATGGGCCTTCAGCAGGTATCACTATGACACTTGCAACTATATCAGCACTTACAAATAGACCAGTACCTGGAAATATTGCTATGACAGGTGAGATTACTCTAAGAGGTAGAGTACTTCCAGTTGGTGGAGTAAGAGAAAAGGTACTAGCGGCATACAGAATGGGAATAAGAAAGATAATCCTACCAAAGGATTGTGAATCTGACTTAGAGAAAATCCCTGAAAATGTAAGAGATGATATAGAATTTGTACTAGTAGAGAAGATGCAAGAAGTTCTTGATGTAGCTTTACTAGAGAAATAGGGTGAGATAGTGGCAAATAATAAAACTAAGAATACAGCAAAGAAACTAAAAGCAAAAAAGACTAAAAAAAGTGGAGATGCTCCATATCCATACACTAGAAAGAATAAAGAAAAAGAAGAAAGAGATCCTAAAGTTAAGGTGAAAAGCACAGAAATTACTATGAGTGCAGTCAATAGAAGTCAATATCCAGTTGATGGAATACCAGAAATTGCACTTGCAGGGAGATCAAATGTTGGAAAGTCATCATTGATAAATGGACTTTTGAATAGAAAGAGCTTTGCACGTACTTCCCAGACTCCTGGAAAGACTAGAACAATCAACTTTTATTTAATAAATAAGGAGTTTTTCTTTGTAGACTTACCAGGTTATGGATACGCAAAAGTAGCCAAGACAGAAAAGGGCAAATGGGGCGAGATTATGGAGATGTATCTATCAGGTAGAAATGAGCTTTGTGCGATTTTACTACTTGTGGATGTTAGACATGAGCCTACGGAAGATGATAAAATGATGTATGATTGGATAAAGTTCTTTGGATATAACTGCATAGTTGTAGCGACAAAGGCAGACAAAATATCTAAGGGACAGTATGACAAACACAGAAGTATCATCAGAAAGAAGTTGGATATGCAGGATGATGAAAAAATAATATTTACGTCATCATCTAAAAGATCTGGTATTTTGGATCTTTGGGATGAAATAGTATTCCAATATGAATCTCATGGATTTGAAATAACAACAGAAGAATCTTCAAAAGATACAAGTCAAGAAAAAATAGAATTTTTAGAAGATAATACAGAGTCTTCACAAGAATAATATATAAAATGAAAAGACAACATTGCCTTGCAGTGTTGTCTTTTTTATTTGCAAAATATAATTTGAAATAAGATTAGATATTTTTATAAAAAAGACTATATTACTGTAAGTGTATACACAGAATATAAATAAAGGAGAAAGATATGGATAAGCTTCTGTCAAATATAATTAATGTAGAATATGCATATTCAAACACCATATTTCCAGTAAGTATAAACGACAAGGAATTAACCGTTCAGATGAAGGCTTTTGATATAAATCTTATAAATAATCTGAGGATAATATCAAACAGAGAAATAATAGTTATCCAAAAAAGTGAGGAGGAGATACTTAAAAATATAGGCGAATATTATAAAAGAAGTGATAGAAATGATAAAAATTATGCTGAGTTGATGTTTGAAAATCTAATAGAAATAGCTGTAAAAAGGGGAGCAAGTGATATACATATTGAACCCTTTGATTCTTATGCTCGTGTGAGATACAGGATAGAGGGAGATCTTATAAATGTCAGCAGATATACCATAGAAGATTATATAGAACTGTCCACAATAATAAAGTTAAAAGCATCTTGTGATATAACAGAAAAAAGAATAGCTCAAGATGGAAGGTTTAGCTACTACAAGGAGGGCTTTGATGTAGATATTAGACTTGGCTGTATAGCGACTGTTTATGGAGAAAAGTTGGCACTTAGAATATTGGATAGAAATAACTTTATTCAGGATAGAAAAAGCCTTGGATTTTCAAGAGAAGCAATAGAAATAATGGATGAAATAATTACAATGAAATCTGGAATATTGCTGATTACTGGACCAACAGGAAGTGGCAAGTCATCAACTGTATATTCCATATTAAATGAAATAAAGAATCAGGATATAAATATTATGACAATAGAAGACCCTGTAGAGTACAAGATTGAAGGAGTAAATCAGATACAGGTCAACTTAAAGTCGGGAATAAGATTTGACAATGGATTAAGAGCTATCTTGAGACAAGATCCTGATGTAATTATTTTGGGGGAAATTCGAGATTATGAAACAGCCAAAATAGCAATTAGAGCAGCAATTACAGGACACCTTGTTATCAGTACGCTCCACACCAATGATGCTCTATCATCTATAGCAAGACTCAGGGATATGGGTATAGAGCCATATCTTATCAAGGCAAGCCTTTTGGGAGTAGTATCACAAAGGTTGGTAAAATCAAAAGGCAAGAATGAAAAATTAGTTTCAAGCAAAAATATATCAAGAAGAAAGCTTATATATGAGCTGCTTAAAATAAATAAGGAGATTCAAGAAGCAATAGTGTCAGACAAGGATATAGAATATATCAAGGAAGTTGCATTAAAAAGTGGAATGATTAGCTTTGAAGACTCCATAAAGGACTTTTAGTATAATTTCACTTTATTTAGAGGTGGTGATATGAAGATATTTGATAAGAAAAAACTAAAGGATAAGGAAATAAAAATAATGTGCAGGCAGATGTCCAGTATGTCTAGGTCTGGCTGTAATATAGTGAAGATATTTGAAACAATAATAGGATCCTCTTCTATAAATATGGCAAGAGCTTTAAATATAAGCAAGAAAAATATAGAGTCAGGAAAAAGTCTAGCCGAATCATTTGCAAATAGCAATCAGTTTTCCAAGTTTTTCGTTAATATGATTCACGCTGGGGAAATAAGTGGAAATATAGACTATATATTAGAGAGATTATCTATATATTATGAGCGTGAAGATAAATTAAGGTCTAAAATTATAAGTGTTTCAATATACCCAGTTATATTAATAATAGTTTCCATTATTGCACTAAATTTTGTGATGCTCTTTGTCATTCCAAACTTCGAGATGGCATTTTCTATAGAAAGTATGGAGCTTCCAAGTTCCACTAGAAGAGTATTTGCTATATCTAATTATCTAAGGAAAAATATAGTATATATATTCATAAGTGTAGTGGCTATCATTGGCTATATTATTAATTCAGTTAAAGGAGATTATAGATATAAGTTATGGATAGATGAAGCTCTCTTTAAAATACCCATAGTCAAGAAAATAAATGTCCTTATTATATCAGATAAATTTTCAAGAGTTTTGAGTATATTGCTAGATAGTGGAGTACATATTGTTGATGCACTAGATATATCAAGCAAAATATTAAACAATAGCTATGCAGAGGATAGACTCAAAATAGCTAAAAATAATATAGAAAAGGGCAACAATGTAACTGACTCCCTAGAACTATCAGGTATATTTCCTAGGATTTTTATATCAATGATAGAATCAGGTGAAGAGGCTGGTAGATTCAATGAAGCTTTGGATACTGTCGGAAAATATTATGAAGAGGAATTAGATATTGAACTAGAAAATTTTATCAAAATGTTTGAGCCAGTAATGATAGTTTTGATGGGAGTATTAATAGGAGCAACTATGATAGTGTTGCTATCTCCTATGTTTGATATTATATCGAGTATATCCTAGAATAAGGCAAGTTTTATATTTACTTACAGGGTCTAGAAAATATAAAAGTATTATTTACTGAAGTGTAAGATAGCAAATAACTAAAACTGCAAAAATAGAGTCAAAGTAAGGAGATTAACTTAAAAGGGCATATAAAAGACAAGCAGTGTTATTTGTAGAAGTATCAGAAAATAAAGTGCTTTTAGAAAGGTGGTAGTTATGTCAAAAAAGATTGGAAAATCAAATAGTAAGAAAGATATTAAAATCTTAGATTACAATAAAGTAAGTGAAAGACTAGGTCAGAAAACGGAAATAAACAATACTTTAAGGTCAAAATGTCAAAGAAGAAAGGGCTTTACACTGATAGAGATGATAGTAGTGGTAACAATTATAGGTATATTGTCTGGAATAGTAGCTATAAAATATAATGGTGCTCAGAAAATGGCAAAGGAAAATACTGATTATGCAAACGCATCTGTAATAGCCACAGCTGCCTATATGTCAAAAGAAAATGGAGACGGAGCAGAGGTATATAAAAATGTAACTCAACTAAAAGAAAAACATTACTTGAATAGAGTTCCCAAGCCTCAAAGTGAAAAGAAGGAGGAATTTAGTATATTGGAGGATGCTCAAGAAGGCGGAGATATACTGGTAAAGGTAGGAGAAAAAACATTTTACCCAAAACCTGATAAAAATAAGTCCTCATTAAATGACTAAAATTGATTAGTTAAAATATTTAAAAGTAATTTAAAATGACTTGATAATAATTAAAAATATTTTGTAAAACAAATAAGATAAATAAAAAGGAATTTAAAAGGCTTAAATTGATTAAAAAGACTTTGAAAAATGGCTAGAATAACTTAAAAATATTTAAAAAATAGGATAAGATAACAGTGACTTAAAAGAGTTTAAAAGTAATTAAAATGAGTTTTAAAAATTGATTAATATTAGTTTAAAGTAGTTAAAAAGGAGGATAGTATGAAGTTGAGCAGTTTATATGTAATATTTGAAACAAATGGATACAGTCTCTTAGTTGTAGACGGAAAAAAGGACAAGATAAATATAGTGCTTGACCGATACTACCCTTCTGAAATAAAAAATACCAGCTATAAGCTAAATCAACTTTGCTTTGAAATATGTGATAAAATAAGAGTATTAGAGCTTGAAAATAATATAAAAATTGCTGAATTAATATGTGTAGCTCAGAGCAGTGAAGTTCTACTGATGGATGTAGAACTCCTATCTAAGTCAAGCAAAAAAGAAGTGGAAAATTTAATAGATATAAAGTTGAGTCAGATCAAAGGTCTGGACTCTAAAAAATTTATAAAGCACTATGAAAAAATAGAAAAAATAAATGATGATTTCAGCAAATTTAGGATATGTATATTCCCAAGATATATTATTGAACTTATGAAAAATATAAGTAAACTATCCAAGAAAAAATGTAGAGAAATATATGCATCGTATGATATTGTAGACAGTATGGATATATCTGATGAGAATGAAGAAAAAACTATTCCTATCCTAGAATTTAGAAAGGAAGATATAGTTTTATATATAAAAGAAAAATCAAAAGTAGAAAGTATGATGACAATCAGTACTGAGTATATAGATTCATCTCTAATATCATATCTTTCTAGAAGCAAAAGCATACTTTGCTTTGGAAATAAGGAAAATCAAGGATATAAACTACTAGAAAAAGAAGTAACTTTCAAAAAGTATCTCGGGAAATATGCTCTTATAGAAAAGTTACAGACTAAGAAAAAAGATATCTGTAATTTTTATGAAAAAGAAGAATCAAAATCATTTTATATGAAAGTATTAAAATTACTTTTTTTGATTTTAATAATAACATCTATAAAAACTGTAAATGTATTGGCTAAAAACACAAGCCTTGAAAATGAAAAAGAAACGAAAAAAGAGACAGCTATAAATCAAAATAGAGAAGAAGGGTTGAGAAAGAATAAAAATTTTGAAAATATTTATGGTGTAGATATATGGAAAGTATATGATATCTCTTCAGTTTTATCGAAAAAAGTAAAAAATATAGATATAGATCAAGAAAAAATAGTATTTGAATTTCTTCTTTCAGATAAGTCACAAATTAAATCAATATTAAGAGAAAAAGCCTTAGAGGGTGCTGAGCTAGAATATATAAGGACAGAAGAGATTTCTCTTAATGAAGCAGAGCAGATATATGGTATAGGAGAAAATAATGAAGAAGGTAATCAAAAAAGCAGGGAAGAAAACAATAATCAAGGAAAACTCAAAGAGAAAGTTGATCAAGAAGATAAAGAAGAAGGCAGGCAAAAAAACAATCAAGAAAAAAGTAATCAAGGCAGGAAAGACTATACTGAAGAAAAAAACAGTAAAGAAGAAGCCAGAAAAAAAGATTTTGAAGAAAAAAATGGTCAAAAAAACTGCTGGGAAAAAACTAGTAAAAAAGAAAAAGAAAATATCTTAAAAAAATATAATAAATATCTATACTCCTATGCAGAAGAAAGTATTGAAAGTATAGAAGTGATAGAAGAAACAGAAAAAATAGCAGTAGAAAAAACTAGCCCAGATAGATATGATAATAACAACAGAGAAGATAGGCTAAAAAATAAGGAAGAAAATAATATAAATAATTATAAAAATGAAAGAGATAGGGAAAAATACAAAGAAGATAAAGCCTTAGAAAAAGAAGAAAGTAAAGATAAAGAAAAAAGTAAAGATCAAGAAGAAAAAGACGATAAAATAAGAAATAGAAGAAAAAATAAAGAAGAAAAAGATAAAAATGGCAAGGATAGTGATAGCAGTAATGGAGAAAAAATAAAAGTATATATAGTAAAAATGAGCATAAAAATATAAAAGTAAATCTAGCAAAAATCATAAATATAGAAGTAAGTATCAAAGAGAATACAAGATAGCAAAAGAAATAGGAGAAAATAATGGATAAGAAAAAATTTGCCATATCTATTATGCTTGTAACTACAATCTTTCTTCTTAATGCCTTGATTTTATCTCCATATACTCAAAAAAACACTGCCCTGAAAAGTGAAATCGAGTATATTGATAGTGGGAAGATAGATGATAAAACTAAAATAGCTCAGGCTGATAGTAGCGAGATAGATAGTTATGAAGAAAAGGACACGGATACTATAGGAAAAAGAGGGGAAAATCTAGATTTGGACAATAACGAAAAGTCTAAGCTAGAAAAAAATAGCAACAGAGACTTCTATCAAGAAGCTTCAATGGATCCTAATATAGTATCAATTGAAAAAGCTAGCCAAGAAAATGAAAATAAATATAGAATAATGCTCAGAGGTGAAAATAAAGACTTTATAAAATTTATAAATTACCTAGATAAACAAAACAAAAAAGTAAAAATAGATCAAATAATGTACAATAAGTATGAGAAAACTGGTGAATACACAATATTAGTTAACTTATTTCCTAAATAGGTATGTTTAGTATTTTCAATCCTTGATATATGTGATATAATAAAACCACTGTGTAAAAGCTAAATACACAGAAATAACTCGTATAATAATAGAGAAATCGTATTATTATGAGTAATACAATCTAATATTAGGGAGCAATAAAGATGTTAAAAAGGAATGATAAGTGTTACTGCGGAAGTGGAAAAAAATATAAAAACTGTTGTATGGATAAAGATAAGGTTGATAAGGTAGAAATACTAAATAACAAGGCTTTAGACAGCAAAAAGGAAAAAATTGATAAAAAGTATACTGAATCTATAGTAAAGTTAAGTGGATACTTAGAGGAGTTAATAAGAAAAGACGATAAAATAAGAAAGCATCAAGAAGAAGCTAAGGAAACATTTTTTGATGAAAATACAAAGGATGATGAAGCTGCGGCTAGATTTTTTGCGTCATACTTCTCATATGATTATGTAATTGGCAAGGATATGACTCCTGCTATATACATATTAAATAAGAAGAAGTTCAATAGCACAGAAAAGAGAATAATATCAAATTGTGTAAATTCTTACCCAAGCTTATTTGAAATAGATAGCGTTGATGGAAGAGAAGTAACAATTAAGGATTTATTTACAGGAAAGAAATATAATACTCTAGACTCAAAGATTTTGGGTGAATTTACTAAGGGTGACTATCTAATAGCAAGACCAGTATTAATTGATGATACATATATATTGATAGACCTTACTATAAGAATTCAAGCCGAAACTAAGGATGTAATATACAATAGTATTATGGAGGCTTATGAAAGCAGCAAGCCAAATCAGGTAAGTATGGAATACTTTGTAATGGTTAATACATTATTCTTCTATAAATATATAGTACAGCTATTACAGATGAGCGACTATGTTGAATCTGAAGATGATGATCAAGAATCAAAGGAATCAAGTAAAGAAGAGTCAGCCGAAAATATTGAAGAAACTCAAACAGAAGATCTAGCTGAAAATACAGAAGAAACTAAAGCAAAAGAAGAAACTGTAGAAGAAACTCAGCCAGCAGATGAAGTATCTAACTCACAAGAAGATGAGATGACTAAGATATTAAAGGAAAAGATAGAAGATTCATCTGTTCTTGAAGCTGTAATCAAGCTATGGAAAGATGTAGCAGGAAAGACTGAGATTACTGGTTCTGAAAATGGATGGGCATCAGGTCTTGAATATCACTATAGAAAATCAATAGGAGAAAGTGTAACTCAAACTGCTATAGCGAAGAACTATGGAGTAAGTGCAAGCACTCTAGCTAAGAGAAATAAAGAAATAACTTCTTTAGTATCTATAAGTGAATAATTAATATATTACCGTGGGAGGCAATATGAAGCTAAAAATAGGAAATAGTATACCTGTTGCAACTAGTTTTGTAAAATCCAATCCAGCAGTGCCAGTTTATAATGGCGAAGAAAGTATGGAAAATCTATATGCAGTTATATATCATATAGAGATAGGATATAACAAATCAGGAGAGCAAGAACTACTTCAGTATGTAATAGTGGATTATAAGAAATATTCATTGACTGAAGAAGAAAAGAAGAACATATTAGAAATAGCTCATAGTTACTGTGCAGATAAAGGTATAGAAAACGATAAAAACTTAGAAATAAAACTACTTGATAATGAAATTGCTGAGGACTTTGTAGAGAAGATATTCAACAACATGAAGGTAATCAGAGGAATGATTTCAAACGAGTAATATTGTAGGAGGCTATCTTTAGCCTCCTTTTAAATTTGCTAGATAATATAAGGGTCAAGTAGACTTGGATAAAGACTTGGAAAATCAATATATTGAATAATTTTTAGAAAATTCTTTCGATTTTGTTTTATGCCTTCTTATATGGTTATATAAGAAATACAGGATGATAATATAAAACATTATTAAAGGAGGAATACTATGAACTATTCTTATTATATTGAAATAATACAAAAATTAGTTGTTACAATATTACTTTTATTGGCATATACAGTTAATAAAAGCGTATATTAAGAGGAGAAGTTATGTTAAGAGTATCAAATATAAAGATAGATATAGACGATTCAATAGAGTTAGTTAGAAAAAAACTTTGTAAAAAGTTAAAGATAAGAGATGGCGAAATCAAGTATTACAGCATATATAAAGAATCAATAGATGCTAGAAAGAAAAATGAGAAAATCAGTCTAGTATATACAGTAGATGTAAAGGTGAATAATGAAAAGAGATTGATGAAGTTTAAGCCAAAGGACTGCGTAGAGATCAAGACTAATAAATATAGAGATATAAAGGTTGGTAGTGAAGAACTAGAGCATAGACCTGTAATAATTGGTTCTGGACCAGCAGGACTTTTTGCAGCTTTATTGTTGACACAGAGAGGTTACTCACCAATATTATTGGAAAGAGGAGCAGACGTAGATACAAGAACAAAGGATATCGATGACTTTTGGAAAAACTCTAAGCTAAAGGCAAATTCTAATGTACAGTTTGGAGAAGGTGGAGCAGGTACTTTTTCAGATGGAAAACTAACTACAAGACTAAAGGATATAAGATGTGAAAAAGTTTTATCTGAATTTATAAACTTTGGAGCTCCAGAAGATATCCAATACTCTCATAAGCCTCACGTTGGTACAGATATACTAAAGGGTGTTATCAAAAATATGAGAGAAGAAATGATAAATCTTGGTGCAGAAGTTAGATTTAATTCTCAGGTAACTGATATACAGATTGAAGATGGCAAGCTAGTAGCAGTAGTAATAAATGACAAGGAAGTACTTCCTACTCAGCACGTAATCCTAGCAATAGGACATAGTGCTAGAGATACATATAGAAGCCTATACAAAAATGGTGTTGAGATGGAGCAAAAACCTTTTGCAATGGGAGCGAGAATAGAACATCCTCAGGAAATGATAAACAAAACTCAGTATGGAAAGTTTGCAGATCATCCAAAGCTAGGTGCTGCAGACTATAGATTGACAGCTCATGCAGATAATGGAAGAAGTGTATATACTTTCTGTATGTGTCCAGGAGGAAGTGTAATAGCCTCTGCAAGTAGTGAAGGTCATCTAGTAACAAACGGTATGAGTGAACACGCGAGAGATTTAGAAAATGCAAATAGTGGACTATTGGTAAATATTGAAACATCAGACTTTGAGTCAGATAGCCCTCTAGCAGGTATAGAGTATCAGGAAAAATACGAAAAGTTAGCATATGAATTGGGTGGAAAAAACTACAATGCACCAGCTCAGTTAGTGGGAGATTTCCTAGAAGGAAAGGCATCTACATCTATCAAAAGTGTTAAAGGATCATATCAGCCAGGGCTAACTATGACAGATCTATCAAATTGCCTACCAGATTTTGTAGTGGAAGCTATGAGAGATGGTATTGTAAAGTTAGATCATAAGCTTCACGGATTTGCAATGGAAGATGCAGTACTTACAGGTATAGAGACTAGATCTTCTTCACCAATCAGAATTAAGAGAGATTCTGAAACACTAGAATCAGTAAATACAAAAAATCTATATCCTTGTGGAGAAGGTGCTGGATATGCTGGTGGTATAGTAACAGCAGCAGTTGACGGTATTAAGTGTGCCGAAAAAATAATAGAAAAGTTTTCTCCAAGAAATATTTAATAATACTGACAATTACCAAAAAGCTCCAAAAAATATCAAAAAACACAGAAATTACAAATAAAACTTCAAAAAAGTGTTATAATATATCATAGATGGTATTTGATAGTGATATATATACACTTTATAGCCAAGTATTTGCAATATAGTGAATATATCAATAAAGACCGTTGATGATGGGTAACTATAAGAAAGAAGACAATTTTAATGCTATGTGATTATGGCAAGATAGAAATCGATATGAGTAAGGAGAGTATTATGAGTAATTTAAGATTTGATTTTAGTAAGGCAGAAACATTTGTTGAAAAGAGAGAAATTGAAGCAATGCAGCCATTTGTAAGTGTGGCACATAATTTACTTCATGAAGGCAAAGTTTTGGGAAGTGATTTTTTGGGGTGGATAAATCTTCCTGTTGATTATGACAAGAAAGAATTTGCAAGAATCAAAAAGTCAGCAGAAAAGATTAAGTCAGATTCAGACGTATTAGTAGTAATAGGTATAGGTGGCTCTTACCTAGGAGCAAAGGCAGCTTTAGAGATGTTTGGAAGTGCATTTAAGAACAATCTAAAGAAGGAAGATAGAAATGCTCCAGAAGTATACTTTGCAGGTAACAGTATTAGCTCATCATATCTGTTAGACCTGATAGATCTAATAGGAGATAGAGATTATTCAGTAAATATAATATCCAAGTCAGGTACTACAACAGAGCCTGCACTTGCATTTAGAATATTTAAGGAAAATCTAGAGGCAAAATACGGCAAGGAAGAAGCTGCAAAGAGAATATATGCAACAACAGATGCATCCAAGGGTGCACTGAGAACTCTTGCAGATACAGAAGGATATGAAACATTTGTAATACCTGATGATGTTGGGGGAAGATTTTCAGTTCTTACAGCAGTAGGACTACTTCCAATAGCAGCAGCGGGCTTTGATATTGATGCTATGATGAAAGGTGCTGCAGATGCAAGAGAGAACTACTCTACAGACGACCTATCAAAGAACGAAGCATATCAGTATGCAGTAGCTAGAACTATCCTACAGAGAAAAGGAAAAGAAACTGAACTAATGGTCAATTATGAGCCACAGCTTCAGTACTTCTCAGAATGGTGGAAACAGCTATTTGGAGAGAGTGAAGGAAAGGACAATAGGGGAATATTCCCTGCATCTGTCAACTTCTCTACTGACCTACATTCTATGGGACAATATATACAAGATGGAAGAAGATTTATATTTGAAACAGTAATCAATGTTGAAAATCCTAGAAGAGACCTTGAAATCAAAGTGGACAAAGACGACCTAGATGGACTAAACTATCTAGCAGGCAAGACTGTCGATTATGTAAACCACAAGGCATTTGAAGGAACACTACTAGCACATACTGATGGAGAAGTTCCAAACCTAGTGCTAAATGTGAAAAAACTAGATGAATATACATTTGGTCAGATGGTCTACTTCTTCGAGATAGCTTGTGGATTGAGCGGCTGTATGCTAGGAGTAAATCCTTTCAACCAACCAGGAGTAGAAGCCTATAAGAAAAATATGTTTGCCCTACTAGGAAAGCCAGGATATGAAGAAGAAAAGGCAAAACTAGAGGCAAGACTGTAAATATAGAAAACACTAGAAGTATTAATCTTATAGACAATAGTTTTATAGAGATAGTATAAAATATTATAGCTTTGAAGATATAGAGTAGATAGCTATATCTAAGCTTGTAAAATCTTAAGTTTAAAGCTTGTAAAATCTTAAGTCTAGAAAATACAATAGTATAAGAATTAGAGATAATTAGTTAAATATAGGGACCTATGAAATTCATAGGTCTCTTTTTATGTAGATATACACTAGTTAAAAGAGAAGAATATACTTTAAAGTACAAAATAATAAATATTCTCATTCACTCAAGAAAAAATGCTAGAATCCTAGCAATAGCCTTAATTTATCCTAAATGTTTTTTTAAGTTTATTTTAAGAAAATGCTTATATAATCTAGATAATACAAAAAAGAGAAAACATATAAATGAAAGGATGAATTTAATGAAAACAAAAAGTATAATAAGCGTGATAGTAGTAGCCTTAATATCATCAATATCAAGCAGTGTTCTTACATTTAATATGATGAAGGATAAATCTTCAGATCTAAAAGCACAGCAAAACAATGTGAAGATAGTAAACTCAGGCGAAACAAAAAATCAAAACGTATATCAAGCAGTAGCTGAGAAGGCATCGCCGTCTGTGGTCGGAATAATATCAGAGACAATACAAGAAAGCAACTTCTTCAATGTAAAACAGACAGTACAGGGAAGCGGAACAGGCTTTGTAGTAGACAAGAGAGGGTACATACTGACAAACGCTCACGTGGTCGGTGACGGTGTAGCAAAGAACGTGAAGGTAATCTATGAAGAAGGCAAATCAACGATGGGAGACGTCATCTGGTACGATACAACACTAGATCTTGCAGTAGTAAAGGTCGACAAGAAGGATTTAGTGCCAGCAGAACTAGGAAATAGCGATGAAGTCAAAGTAGGAGATATAGCAATAGCAATAGGAAACCCACTAGGAACAGACCTTATGACAACAGTTACTCAAGGTATAGTCAGCGGTCTAAACAGAGATGTATCTACAGAAAATACCAATATGTCTGGACTAATACAGACAGATGCAAGTATCAACCCTGGAAACAGCGGAGGACCTCTACTAAATCAAGAAGGTCAGGTAATAGGTATCAACACAGTAAAGGCAAATGCAGACAACCTAGGCTTCTCTATACCTATCAACACAGCTAAGACAATAGTTCAGAAGGTAATAGAAGACAAAAACTACAAAAAACCAGTACTAGGTATTACAGGACTAGACGTTAAGAGCTATGTATCATATACGGGACAGAACCTAGGAGTAGACAACGGAGTAGTAGTCAAGTCAGTACAGAGCGGATCAGTAGCAGAAAAGGCAGGAATCAAGCCAGGAGATATAGTAGTCAGCATAGATGGCAAGGACATCAAGAACATGGGAGATGTAAGCAAGAAGATGTATGAGTATACAAAGGATAAGAACTTCAACATACAGGTAATAAGAGAATCCAAGAAGGTAAATCTCAAAACATCATAATTAAATGCTAGAGTGATTAAAATCGCCCACATAGTATGGCGAATACTAACAAATAAATAGAAAAATAATTTTAAAAAACAAGTATTTTAAACATTTGAGAAGCTAAATAATATTATTTAGCTTCTTTTTTATTTCCACACAACTCGGTAATAGATAGCCTCAAAAGTAACTATAATAGTAATTGTAAGAAGGGTATCTTACAGTCAAATAAAAGCTGCAGCGAGATAAAATTACAAGGAGGTAATAAGTATGGCAAAGTTAGAAGATAAGGAAATCACTCTAAAGATGGTATTTAGCAAGGGAGAAACAAACACAGGAAAGAAAAAGTTGATGAGTCTATCAATCAAAAACATTAACAAAGGGGCAAGTGATGATGATATATATCAGCTAGCAAATGAACTAGCATCCCTACAAAGTTTACCACTACTAGGAATACACAGACTACAAAGCGAAATAGTAGTAGATGAGTAAAAGTAAGCAGAAAATATCAAAGTAAGTAAAAAGTAGCAAAAGAAATAAAAGATAGAAAATAAGTAAAAGATAGCTTAGCTAGTTTGCAAGAAAGAAGTAAAGTAATAAAATAGCTAGAGCAATAAAAGAAGTAAAGCGATAAAAGGAGTAAAGCAATAAAAAAAGTAAAGTAAGTAGTAATAGTAAAAAGTAGCAAAAGTAGTAAGAAGTAAAAAAATAATAAAAAATTGTTTAAAAAAAGTAATGGATTTTTTAAAAATTGCATATATTAATAAGAGAGGACAAAAAAATGGAAAATACAAAGAAGTTACAGTTAAAGTTCAAGAGAATCGATCAGAAGAGTTATAATTTAGTACTTAAAAATCCACGTGAAGACCTTACAGAAGAGGAAATAAAGAAAGTTATGGACATAATAGTGGAAAAAAATATCATCAATCCAGCAGGAATGAAGATAGAAGCAGTAGAAGATGCAAGCATAATAGATACTTCTGTAAAAAAGTTTGATCTAGGAATATAGAGAATATAGGCACTCAGTCCGTAGCTCAATAAAAGTAGCGAAGATAATAAAAATCAACTCGCAAATAAAAAAGGAGACAAAATAGCAGAATATGGATGGTAAGACTATAATATCTATAATACAAAATGTGGGATTTCCGATAACGATATCTGTTTACCTACTGGTGAGAATGGAGATGAAGATAGATCAACTAACAACATGCATATCTGAATTGGCAAGAATAATTGAGGCTAAATAATATAAACAAAATAATTTCTGGGAAGGAAACTTCCCAGAAATTAAATATTAGGAGGTAGAGTATGACTTTAGAAAAGAACACCTTAGATAATGAAATAGGAAAAGAAAGAGATGAAAGCAGAGAAGATAAGTTTATGGCAAAAGATTCAATAGCTCAGATAGTAGGAGATATGGACATATTAAGAATAATGATGGCGATAAATCTCTTGGGTGGAAAGGTCAGAAAAAACTACAAAAACATATCATCTAAAGATCCAGAAGTAGTATTTAGAGATATGCTCAATTCAGAAGCACTGCTATCATTAAAAGAAAGCGACAGTAAAAAACTACTCAAAGAAGCAAAGAAACACTTAGGAAACCTAGAGATAATAGTATTATCTGTCATTAGATTCTCCAACCCATCATTAGAAGAGCTGGCAGGAATAATAATAGGAGTGCTTAAAGAATTTCAAGGGGGGAGAATATATATAGAGAGCCAGAGACAAATAAGACAAAATATATGTATACATACAGCAGGAATGCTGAGTGAAAAGTATAGTATGACAGACAAGGAAATATCCGAACTAATAGAGAAGTGTCCAGAACAAATCAGAAGATACATCAGCGACGTAAAAGATAACCATGACCACTCATATCTAAGATTGTTTGCACAACTAGCAAAAACAATTGACGATCACCACAAAGAACTACTAGCAAAACAAGGAAATAAATTATTTATAAGAAAAAAGAAGAACTCAAAAACCTATATAGTCATAGATTTGGACAAGAAAAAAGGAGAAAAATCTAGGGAATATACTATGAGAGAAGAAGAAGTAGAGAAATACCTAATAAAATGTAAAAAAGAAAGAGAAAAAGAGCTTGCCGATAAGGAAAAGTAAAGTCTGTCAAAGGATAAAAAGCTTAGAATTTGAATTGTAATCAGGAATAAATTTCAATTTAAGTTTAGAAAAAAAATAAAAATTATGCTATCTCTAAAAATATTGCCAGAGATAGCATTTTTTTTGCGTAAAATGTTGAAATATTAATAATAGTAATGTATAATAAAGTACGGTTGAAGAAAAATATTGATAAAAAAAAGGCTAAAATACATGAAAAAGCACAATTTTTTCGAAAACCACTTGAAATTATTACAGTTTTGTAATAATATTAGAGTGTGAGAAGTGTAAAGATTATTTTGTCATTGGTACAGGATAATTAACGCGATTGAAATGTAATTGAATAATATGTTTGGGAGGAATGATAAAAATGAAGAAACAAATAGCTGTTTTAATGGCTGCTGCAACTGCAGTAACAACTGTTGCACCAGCAATAGCAAATGCCGATGTGACTAATCACAAGGACGTTTCAGTAAACGAAGCGGTAGAAAAGGCAAGAAAGGCACTAAATGACAAGTATGACAATGAGAAGGCTAATGGTATAACTATACCAACTGGCTCATCACTAGCAAAGGATTACTTAAACTCTAAGTACATAGTACTAGTAAATAAGCCTGGTCAAGGATTTAAGGAGTATAGTGCAAGTGCATACAAAGATTTCCAAGAGTTTAATGCAGATGTTACAGATACTGTAAAGATAGTGAATGGAGCAATAGAAGGTGATGGATGGTATGTAGTTGATAATGCTACTAAGCTAGGAACTCTACTAGAATCTTATAGTAATTCAGAAGAAAAGCCAGTAGTAGCAATAATAGATAAGGGTTCTAAGGATGGTTCATCTACAAAAAAGACTGATCAGAAGCACTATGTTAAATCAATTGAGAATGACGGAAAATGGATATTTGAAAATAATCAGGAAGTTTCGCTTACAAAGACTGCCAAGTATTTAGTTGCCTATGTAAATGAAGCAAATAGAGTAGCTGAAGGAAAAGAAAAAGATGAAACTTTTGTTGAATCTTTAAAGATTTGGTCAAATGATTATAAAAATGGCGAATATGTTATAAATAATAAGGAAGCTGTAGCAGGAAAAACTATAGCTGAAATTACTAAGATGGAAGTAGAATTAACTGGTGGAAAGAAGATTACATTAGAATTAGGTGACGATGCACTAGACTTCACTGAAACAAAAGATGGTGTCGTTTTATTTGCAGTTAATAAAGATGGAGATATTGAGATAAATAATAACTATGGTGAAGAATTCATGAAATCTATAGAAGAGTTTGACACTATAGAAAATGAAGGTGACAATAAGTCAGTAGTAATTGATATAAAGAATGGAGATACTGAGGTTTACACTGTAGACTCAAATGCTGTAGAAGAGTCTCTAGGACTAGAAAATATCTACACTAGAGAAGATGGATATACTTCTGAAGGTAAGGATTTTGTTAATGGAATAATAAATGCAAAGAAGGAACCTTGGAGATTTAATTTCCGTGGCTCTAACTATGAACTTCTTAATAAAAATGAAAGTAATATCAAGTTAGGTGATGCTAAGATAGACAAGTCTGGAGACGGATACAAGCTTACATTTAATGTTGATGTTAAAGATGCAAATGATGAGGATGTAACTAAGACTCTTAAGTTTGTAGTAAAGGGTGATAGTCAGAGAGACCTATACGATGTACTTCGTGACCTTAAGGGTAACGTAGAAGTAGTATCAGGACACTTCACTAAGCTAGCAGGATCTAATAGATATGCTACAGCTATAGCTGTTTCTGAAGAACAATTCAAGCCAGACACTGCTAAATCAGTAGTAATAGTAGGTGGAAAGGCTCAGCTAGATGGTCTAGCAGCAGCTCCTCTAGCTTCAGCTAAGAACGCTCCTATATTACTAGCAGATCCAAACACTGGATTAAATAGAGATACTATCAAGGAAATAGATAGAGCTTGTGAGTCACTTAAGAACAAGACTGTATACATAGTAGGTGGAGAACAGTCTGTACCAGCTAAGGTTGTTAAGCAGTTAGAAGATGAATTCGGCGCTGTTGTACAGAGACTAGCTGGTTCAAATAGAAAGACTACTTCTCTAGAAGTTGCTAAGAGACTTAAGTATGATGGTTTAAAGAACAAAAGAGCTTTCATAGTTGGAAGTGAAGGCGCGGCAGATGCTATGTCAGTTTCATCTATTGCATCTATGAAGAATAATATAGGTATGTATCAGCCAGGTGAAAATGATACTGAAGTAAGCCCAATACTTGTTGTTGATAAGAATGGTATAGATAGAGAAACTAGAGAGTTCATTAAAACAAAATTGGAAACTAATAATGCATACCTAATAGGTGGGGAACAAAGTCTAAGTACTCAGGTTCTTAGAGACTTGGGAACTGCAGAGGTTGCAACAAGAAAGAGAATATCTGGAGATAATAGATATGATACAAATGTTGAAGTTATAAAGGAATTCTATGTAAACTCTAAGAGTACAGACACTTCAAAGGTATCAGTAAATGGTGCAATCTTCGCATCAGGAGAAAATGACTACTTAGTAGATGCTCAGACTGCTGGTTCTTTTGCAGCTGCTCAGAGATCACCAATAGTTCTATCTGGTAATAAGCTAACTAAGGATCAGGTAGACCTAATGAAGGATGGCGGAGTTCTTGATAATCAGAGAGCTAACATCTATCAGGTAGGTGGAGTTGTATCTTCTGACGTTATGAAGGTTGTTGTTGATAAGCTAGACTTATAAGATTTACAATCTAATAGATTAGATATATACAATTAATAGATAAATTGGAGAGTGGGAGGTTTCTCACTCTCTTTTTTTAGAGAAAATTAATTGGATTTAATAACTATTGAAAGGCATATATCAATTAGATATAATTAATACACAAACTACTATGGAGGTAATACAATGAAAATTAAAAATCTTAATAAAAAAATAGCTGCCATTTTATTGAGTTCTACTTTTATATTGGCTTCTATTCCTATGTATTCGTCATTTGCAGAAGGTGAAACAAAGCCGGAAACAGCTATCTTGGATACTTCTACTAAGGGAGATGATCAAGGAACAGGCGATAAGACAGATAAAGAAAATCCCAATAGTGACAATAAATCTGAAGATGATAAAGTTCAGGATGATACTGACAAAGGTGATACTATAGCTGATGAAATATCAGTAAAGGCAAATGTTGGATATGATACAAAGGTAAACATGCCAAAGTCTAAGAACTTAAAGGTAAATGTTAGCACTCCTTTTTCAGGCAAGGGATATCTGATGATAGACCTAAGTGAAAAGGCTTTTGATAATGACAAGGACAAAGAGCCACTAATAGTAACTTTAAATGGAGCCAAGACATATCTATTGAAAAATTACGGACGTTATAGTGTTGAGTATAGCTCTGACAAGACAATGTACAGATATTATATTCCTTGTGAAAATTTGGGATCTAAGATAGAGTTATCAATAAAAGATAGCAATAAGGATGCCGTATATAAAGATGAATTTAATATGAGAGTATATGCTGGACTTATGGGAGAAAATACTATGAGTCCAACTACAAAGCTAGATAGTGATCAGCGCAATTTAGATACTATTTTAGGTGAAAATAAAATATATGCTACTTCTACTTATGAAGATGAAAAGAAGTATGAAGGCTTTATATTAGGAAATTTTGGTGATAAGGAAGTAGATAGCTTTATATTTAGACCTGATGCTAGATCTGCTAGAATAACATTAAAGATAGGTGCTATGAGTGATAGAAGTTTTTACTATGATAATAGTAGAAAAAACGATAAATTTGTAATTAAATATTACAATACAGAAGATACATTCAAGAAGGCAAAGAGAAATGGTGATAAGGACAAGGATGGTAAATCTAAGTTTAAAGATGATGAATATGTAAAAAAAGAGATTAGTGTTAGAAATTCAAACTCTGTATCTCTTCCTTGGTTCCCTGATCACGGTATTATAGAGATTACTTTGAAGCAACCAAACAATTTCTTACAGAGAATAAGTGTAGTAGAAGAACGTGACTCTATTAATCTTCCAGATGGTAATACAGACAAGCCAGATACTGATAAGCCTGATACAGACAAGCCGATAGATTCTAAGGTTACTAGATACAGTGACGGCAACAGATATTCTACTGCTATCAAGCTAAGCAAAAAGGCATATGATAAGTCTGATATAGCTGTAGTAGCTAGTGGTGAAAACTTTGCAGATGCTCTATCAGGTGGGGCTCTTGCAGCTATTCACGAGGCACCTCTTTTATTGGTAAATGAAGGTTCAACTGCTGATGATGTCAAGGCTGAGCTAGATAGATTGAAAGTTGACAAGCTTTATATACTGGGTGGTACTAAGAGTATATCAAACAAGATAGAGTTCAAGTTATCTAAGAATAAGGACGACAAAAACAGAGAAGTAATCAGATTGAGCGGTTCAGATAGATACAAGACTTCTATGGAAGTATACAAGGAAGTCACTAGAGCTAGTGGAAGCAACGAAGCTCCAGTATTAGTAAACGGAAAGCAGTTTGCTGATGCTTTATCTGCTGGTCCTATTGCAGCCAAGGATAAGAGAGCTATTGTTCTAACGGATGGACACAATGTTGATTCTAGAATAGACAAAAAGAGCGACAAGAATATAATAGTTGGTGGACATACTTCTATGGACAATTCTTTTGCTGGATATAGATATTCTGGTCGTGATAGATATGAGACTTCTGCCAAGATTGCAAAGCATTTCAATAATCCTAAGAATGCTCTTCTTGCAAGTGGTGAGAAGTATCCAGATGGTCTAGCTGCTATTACATTATACAACAAGTATGAGGGACCACTACTATTGACTCGTAAGGATAGCCTACCAAAGGATATCAAGAGCTATATATCTTCTAGTGATATAGAAAATGTATATATAATCGGTGGTACTAGCAGTGTATCAGAAAAGGTTGAGAGTACATTTAAGAAGTAGTATTTAGATTTTTCAAGATAGATATCTTATAATTTGAATATATTTAAGGGAGTGTCATATGGCACTCTCTTTTTTTATTGTTAATATCTGTGTGTTATTAATATCTGTGTGTTGTTAATATCTGTATGTTGTTAATATCTATGTGTTGTTAATATCTATGAGTTGTTAATATCTGTGTATTGTTAGTATCTGTATATTTGTATTAGCTATATGTTTCCTAGATGCTGAGAGATGTTTTATAGAGTTCTCTGCTAGGTCTTTCTATTTTATTGTATGGAAATCTTATTTTTACTTTATTTTCAAAATATTTAGCTAGTTTCCACATTTTCCACATACTACGGTAAGATATTGTGGACAAAAAATATATAATGACCTTATCAAAAGTATTTTATGTGTATAAGTTTTACTTTAATTTTGGGAGGTAATGATATGGAAAGACTTGGCGTGGATGTTAGTAAGTACAATGGTATCTGTAATTTTGAATTGGCAAAGAAAAATGGTCTTGATTTTGTTATTATCAAGGCAGGTTCGGGCTATACTGGGGAAGATCCTAACTGGGTGAGAAATTACAACTCGGCTGTGAGGGCAAATTTAAATGTTGGTGCCTACTGGTATTGTTATGCATCTAATGTTTCTGAGGCTATCAAGGAGGCGGATATGTTTCTTTATTCTTTGGAGGGGATGAAGTTTTCTTATCCTGTTTATCTTGATTTGGAGAATTTTAGGTGTCAGGGAAGTTTGACTAATGGGCAAAGGACAGATATTGCTGTGGCATTTCTGGATAGGCTGGAGAGGGCTGGCTACTATGTTGGTCTGTACACTATGAAGTACTGGCTAGATTCCAAGCTGGATATGTCTAGGCTTTCTAGATACGATCTGTGGATAGCTAGGTGGGAGTCCAAGTCTCACGCTTACAAGGGACTGGGCAATGTCTATGTCTGGCAGTACACAAACAAGGGAAAGATAGCAGGTATACCATCAACTAGTGAAGGTGGCGTGGATATGAATATATCTTACATAGATTACCCAGAGATAATAGTCAAGAAGGGATTTAATGGCAATAGTAAATAGTAGTGGACTAGCTTTGGGATGTATTGGGAGTGAGTGGTTGAGTTTATAGAGTGAGTGCTTTGAAAGATTTATATTTTTGTTGCTAGTAGCGGGTTTGCTGTGATCTAGTATGGCAAGTTTCTAGTTTTTATAAATTATATGATTGATTAATAATAGCTGTTTGAAAGATTTGAAAGCAAGGTGATTTATAATTAATATGCTCAATGGTTTTAAGATTGACTGTTGGGCATATATTATTTTTTGACTTTAGTTTTGGGAGTTTTACTCAAGCTATTTTTGTATTTCATTATGTTTTGCATAAAATATATTACTTAATATTGAATTAATTTATCAAAATAGAATTTATTATCTAGAAAGTGATATATAAAGTGATATATAAAGCTTTCTAGATAGAATGATAACGAGGTATTGGATAAAAATAAGAGATGTTAGGGGGCAGGGAGATGTCTATAGTGGTAAATTTAGATGTTATGCTGGCTAAAAGAAAAAAGACTTTGAAGGAGCTCTCGGAAGCGATAGGAATCAGCAGTACGAATCTATCAATACTAAAAACTGGAAAATCTAAGGGAGTTAGGTTCTCTACTTTGAATAGCATTTGTAAATATCTTGAGTGTAGTCCGGGTGATATTTTAGAGTATTGTGAAGATGAAGAGTAGTGAAAGAACAATTAAAATAAAAGGCTAGCTAGGAAAAAGTTTATGCAGGGCTATTGAATAGAAATTGCGTACGGCTGTTGAATAGGAAATAAAGATATAGTATAAAGTCAGCAAGTGTAGGAAAATCTATGTGGGTTATCAAACAGATAGTATGGACACAGTAAAAATTAGTAAATGTAGGAAAATCTATGTTGGGTTATCAAACGTAAAACAATGATACAGTAGAAAATCAGTAAATATGATACAATCTGCTATAAGTTAGTGAGCAGAAATCAAGAATATTATAAAGCTATAGAGTTATGAGTGTTATAAAAATATATTCATAGTGTGGGAAAATCGTTATACAGTAGTACCCAAAAAGTATAGGAGAATTAGAGGATGGAGATTTTTACAATAATATTTTCATATATGGTATAAGCTTCTTAAATAGCTTATTTAAAGCTTTTTTAGTGTGTTGACTTTCTATTAAGGTCTTATAAATTGATCTATTTTATAAAAAATCAAACTAAAATATAGAAAAAGCATTGACAATATAATTATAAGGTGGTATATTATTACTTGTCCTTAAGAAAAGGGCGCTAACAATTTTAAAAAGATTAAATACTTAATAAAAATAAAATTTAAAAAAAGTATTGACAAAAGCTTTTAAAAATGTTACTATAATTAAGTCGTCGAAACACGACACACAATGAACTTTGAAAATTGAACAGCAGGTTAATTCAATAAAGCTTTTTAAATAAAGCATTTGAAATTAACTGTTTAAACAAGCAAACTTGTTTAAACCACAAACAAACCAAGCCAGATATTTCGAGATAATTATCTGAGCAGACAAATTTTTTAACGAGAGTTTGATCCTGGCTCAGGATGAACGCTGGCGGCGTGCTTAACACATGCAAGTCGAGCGCGGTCCCTTTGGTGCTTGCACCAGAGAAGACTGAGCGGCGGACGGGTGAGTAACGCGTGGGTAACCTGCCCTATACACATGGATAACATGCTGAAAAGCATACTAATACATGATAACGTACACTGATGGCATCTTCGGTGTATCAAAGCGTTAGCGGTATAGGATGGACCCGCGTCTGATTAGCTAGTTGGTGGGGTAAAAGCCTACCAAGGCCACGATCAGTAGCCGACCTGAGAGGGTGATCGGCCACATTGGAACTGAGACACGGTCCAAACTCCTACGGGAGGCAGCAGTGGGGAATATTGCACAATGGGCGAAAGCCTGATGCAGCAACGCCGCGTGAACGATGAAGGTCT
>NZ_JYGE01000008.1 GCF_003012055.1 Peptostreptococcus russellii
AAACACGACGCACAATGAACTTTGAAAATTGAACAGCAGGTTAATTCAATAAAGCTTTTTAAATAAAGCATTTGAAATTAACTGTTTAAACAAGCAAACTTGTTTAAACCACAAACAAACCAAGCCAGATATTTCGAGATAATTATCTGAGCAGACAAATTTTTTAACGAGAGTTTGATCCTGGCTCAGGATGAACGCTGGCGGCGTGCTTAACACATGCAAGTCGAGCGCGGTCCCTTTGGTGCTTGCACCAGAGAAGACTGAGCGGCGGACGGGTGAGTAACGCGTGGGTAACCTGCCCTATACACATGGATAACATGCTGAAAAGCATACTAATACATGATAACGTACACTGATGGCATCTTCGGTGTATCAAAGCGTTAGCGGTATAGGATGGACCCGCGTCTGATTAGCTAGTTGGTGGGGTAAAAGCCTACCAAGGCCACGATCAGTAGCCGACCTGAGAGGGTGATCGGCCACATTGGAACTGAGACACGGTCCAAACTCCTACGGGAGGCAGCAGTGGGGAATATTGCACAATGGGCGAAAGCCTGATGCAGCAACGCCGCGTGAACGATGAAGGTCTTCGGATCGTAAAGTTCTGTCGCAGGGGAAGATAATGACGGTACCCTGTGAGGAAGCACCGGCTAACTACGTGCCAGCAGCCGCGGTAATACGTAGGGTGCTAGCGTTATCCGGATTTACTGGGCGTAAAGGGTGCGTAGGTGGTCTTTCAAGTCGGTGGTTAAAGGCTACGGCTCAACCGTATTAAGCCGCCGAAACTGGAAGACTTGAGTGCAGGAGAGGAAAGTGGAATTCTCAGTGTAGCGGTGAAATGCGTAGATATTGAGAAGAACACCAGTAGCGAAGGCGGCTTTCTGGACTGTAACTGACACTGAGGCACGAAAGCGTGGGTAGCAAACAGGATTAGATACCCTGGTAGTCCACGCCGTAAACGATGAGTATTAGGTGTCGGGGGTTACCCCCCTCGGTGCCGCAGTTAACGCATTAAATACTCCGCCTGGGGAGTACGCACGCAAGTGTGAAACTCAAAGGAATTGACGGGGACCCGCACAAGTAGCGGAGCATGTGGTTTAATTCGAAGCAACGCGAAGAACCTTACCTAAGCTTGACATCTCTCAGATCGGTAGTTAATCCTACCTTCCCTTCGGGGCTGAGATGACAGGTGGTGCATGGTTGTCGTCAGCTCGTGTCGTGAGATGTTGGGTTAAGTCCCGCAACGAGCGCAACCCTTGTCTTTAGTTGCCAGCATTAAGTTGGGCACTCTAGAGAGACTGCCAGGGATAACCTGGAGGAAGGTGGGGATGACGTCAAATCATCATGCCCCTTATGCTTAGGGCTACACACGTGCTACAATGGGTGGTACAGAGGGTTGCCAAGCCGCAAGGTGGAGCTAATCCCTTAAAGCCATTCTCAGTTCGGATTGTAGGCTGAAACTCGCCTACATGAAGCTGGAGTTACTAGTAATCGCAGATCAGAATGCTGCGGTGAATGCGTTCCCGGGTCTTGTACACACCGCCCGTCACACCATGGAAGTTGGAAACACCCGAAGCCGATTATCTAACCGCAAGGAAGAAGTCGTCGAAGGTGGAATCAATAACTAGGGTGAAGTCGTAACAAGGTAGCCGTATCGGAAGGTGCGGCTGGATCACCTCCTTTCTAAGGAGAATTACCTGCTGTTCGATTTTGAAAGTTCATTAGAATTTTCAAAATTTGTACCTTGAAAACTGAATATATTTAGTGATAACAATGACATCTATTATTATCCTAACGGATAATTAATATAAAAATGATACTAATGTATCTGAGAGAAAACTCATTAAAACACCAATTATTCTTTAAACTTGTCGAAAGACAATAAATTAGAAAAATCTCAATAATAACTGGTCAAGTTATTAAGGGTGTAGGGCGGATGCCTTGGCACTAGGAGCCGATGAAAGACGTGATAAGCTGCGATAAGCTTCGGGGAGTGGCACATACATATTGATCCGAAGATTTCTGAATGAGGAAACTCACTCAAAGTAATGTTTGAGTATCTATACATCAATACATAGTGTATAGAGGGGAACTCAGGGAACTGAAACATCTAAGTACCTGAAGGAAGAGAAAGAAATTCGATTTTGTTAGTAGCGGCGAGCGAACGCGAAAGAGCCCAAACCGAGCTAGTTTACTAGTTCGGGGTTGCGGACATATCTTAAGGAGAAGTTATTGCAAGTAGAATAGAGCTGGAAAGTTCAACCACAGAGGGTAATAGTCCCGTATACGAAGCCAAGAAATCTCTTGATATGATCCAGAGTACCACGAGACACGTGAAACCTTGTGGGAAGCAAGGGGGACCACCCCCTAAGGCTAAATACTACCTAGTGACCGATAGTGAATAGTACCGTGAGGGAAAGGTGAAAAGAACCCCGGGAGGGGAGTGAAATAGAACCTGAAACCCTACACTTACAAACTGTGGAAGCGCATTATTGGCGTGACCGCGTACTTTTTGTAGAACGGGCCAACGAGTTACGTTATGTGGCAAGGTTAAGCACTTCAGGTGTGTAGCCGAAGCGAAAGCGAGTCTGAATAGGGCGAATTAGTCACCTAACGTAGACCCGAAACCGAGCGACCTACCCATGAGCAGGATGAAACGAAAGTAAAATTTCGCGGAGGTCCGAACCCACGTATGTTGAAAAATGCGGGGATGACTTGTGGGTAGCGGTGAAATTCCAATCGAGCTCGGAGATAGCTGGTTCTCCCCGAAATAGCTTTAGGGCTAGCCTTGAATGTAGAGATGTGGAGGTAGAGCACTGAATGTCCTAGGGGGTATTGTACCTACCGAAGACTATCAAACTCCGAATGCCATAATCTTTTATTCAGGAGTCAGACTATGGGTGATAAGGTTCATAGTCGAGAGGGAAAAAGCCCAGATCGTCAGCTAAGGTCCCTAAATGTATGTTAAGTGGTAAAGGATGTGGGATTGCACAGACAACCAGGATGTTGGCTTAGAAGCAGCCACTCATTTAAAGAGTGCGTAATAGCTCACTGGTCGAGTGATTCTGCGCCGAAGATTTCCGGGGCTAAAACATACTACCGAAGCTACGACATCATTTTTATGATGGGTAGGGGAGCTTCCCATGTAGGCTGAAGCGATACCGTAAGGAGTCGTGGACAGCATGGGAGTGAGAATGTTGGCATGAGTAGCGAGATGAAGGTGAGAATCCTTCAGGCCGTAAACCCAAGGTTTCCAGGGGAAGGTTCGTCCTCCCTGGGTTAGTCGGGACCTAAGCTCAGGCCGAAAGGCGTAGGCGATGGACAACAGGTTGATATTCCTGTACTACCGATAATTGCTTGAGAGATGGGATGACACAGTAGGATAAGCTGAGCACACTGTTGGTTATGTGTGTCCAAGCGTTGAGGCAGACTAGATAGGTAAATCCGTTTAGTTAATGCTGGGGCGCGATGGGGAGCGAAAATAAGTAGCGAAGCAGCTGATTTCACACTGTCGAGAAAAGTCTCTATCGAGATTAAAGGTACCCGTACCGCAAACCGACACAGGTGGGTGAGGAGAGTATCCTAAGGCCAGCGAGAGAACTGTTGTTAAGGAACTCGGCAAAATGACCCCGTAACTTAGGGATAAGGGGTGCCTCAGAAATGAGGCCGCAGAGAATTGGCCCAAGCGACTGTTTACCAAAAACATAGGTTTCTGCTAAGTCGCGAGACGATGTATAGGAGCTGACGCCTGCCCGGTGCTGGAAGGTTAAGAGGATCTGTTAGAGCAATCGAAGCAGTGATTTTAAGCCCCAGTAAACGGCGGCCGTAACTATAACGGTCCTAAGGTAGCGAAATTCCTTGTCGGGTAAGTTCCGACCCGCACGAAAGGCGTAACGATTTGGGCACTGTCTCAACAACAGACTCGGTGAAATTGTAATCCCGGTGAAGATGCCGGGTACCTGCGACAGGACGGAAAGACCCCATGGAGCTTTACTGTAACTTGACATTGGGGCTAGATACTACATGTACAGGATAGGTGGGAGACTATGAAATCAGGGCGTCAGTTTTGATGGAGTCACCCTTGGGATACCACCCTTGTAGTGTTTGGACTCTAACCATAGGCCATGAATCTGGTCTTGGGACACTGTCTGGTGGACAGTTTGACTGGGGCGGTCGCCTCCCAAAAGGTAACGGAGGCGCTCAAAGGTTCCCTCAGTACGGTCGGAAATCGTACGAAGAGTGTAAAGGCAAAAGGGAGCTTGATTGCGAGACATACAGGTCGAGCAAGGTAGAAATACGGACTTAGTGATCCGGTGGTTCTGCGTGGAAGGGCCATCGCTCAACGGATAAAAGCTACCCTGGGGATAACAGGCTTATCTCCCCCAAGAGTCCACATCGACGGGGAGGTTTGGCACCTCGATGTCGGCTCATCACATCCTGGGGCTGTAGTTGGTCCCAAGGGTTGGGCTGTTCGCCCATTAAAGTGGTACGCGAGCTGGGTTCAGAACGTCGTGAGACAGTTCGGTCCCTATCCGTCGCAGGCGTAGGAAATTTGCGGAGATCTGCCCCTAGTACGAGAGGACCGGGGTGGACATACCTCTGGTGTACCAGTTGTCCTGCCAAGGGCATAGCTGGGTAGCTATGTATGGAAAGAATAAGCGCTGAAAGCATCTAAGCGCGAAGTCCACTTCAAGATAAGATTTCCCACCGTAAGGTTAAGATCCCAGGAAGACTACCTGGTTGATAGGTCAAAGGTGTAAGTGCAGTAATGTATGTAGCTTATTGATACTAATAGATCGAGGACTTGACCAATAAATACGATGGAGTCAAAGTTTACTAAATATACTCAGTTTTGAAGGTACAAACTTCAATTAAATATGTGGTTATTATAGCAGAGAGGATACACCTGTTCCCATACCGAACACAGAAGTTAAGCTCTCCAGCGCCAAAGGTACTTGGTGGGAAACTGCCTGGGAGAGTAGGAAGTAGCCACGTAATATGCCGAAGTGGCGGAAT
>NZ_JYGE01000009.1 GCF_003012055.1 Peptostreptococcus russellii
TTATCTCGAAATATCTGGCTTGGTTTGTTTGTGGTTTAAACAAGTTTGCTTGTTTAAACAGTTAATTTCAAATGCTTTATTTAAAAAGCTTTATTGAATTAACCTGCTGTTCAATTTTCAAAGTTCATTGTGTGTCGTGTTTTGACGACTTATTTATAGTAACATTTTTAAAAGCTTTTGTCAATACTTTTTTATTTTTATTTTTATTAAGTATTTAATCTTTTTAAAATTGTTAGTGCCCTTTTCTTAAGGACAAGTAATAATATACCACTATATTATATAAATTGCAAGCTTTTTTTAATATTATTTTAAAAATAAATCTTCTTACTTTCTTTTTTTATACAATAAAAGGCTTTTTATACTTTATATAGCAATAACTTGATATCTCAAAACTTTTTAAGGCTCTAGAAGCAAGTTCTCTTCTTTCTACTTAAATAGCCACCATCTTTTTTAGTAGCACTACTATATACTTTAATAGTTTTATTGCTTTCATACTTTATACTTTAATTTCCTGCTATTGCTTGTATTCTTCTCCTTATTATTCTACACCATACTTACCCTAGCTTTACTAAACTTATATGTTTTTTAATTTTTTATTTACTCTTCCTATTTTCTTATTTACTTTTTAAAGCCATCTGATTACTTCCATAGTTTTTTCTTTACTCTATTTTTGCTATATCTTGTATATTCACTCTCCTAAAATATTTACTTTTTATTCCTATTAAGTATTTCTATACTATATAATCTTATCGTGCTATAATCTTATTTTGGAGGAATTAAATTATGAAAAAAGAGGTAACATTTAGAGAATATAGAGATCAAGATGAGAAAAAAATAGAAAAGATTATTAGAAAAACTTGGAATTATGATAAATTTTGTGATGATAGAGTTTCAAAACTATTATCTGAAGTATTTCTTTTTAGCTGCTTGTGTAATCAAACATACACACAGGTTGCAGAAATGGATGGAGAGGTTCTGGGTGTGATTATGGCAAAGAATATAAAAAACCATAAATCTCCACTAAAGTATAGATTAAAATTACTACATTCACTTATTTCAATTAAAAGAAGTAAAAAGGGCAGAGAGGCTCTAGCTGTATTTGAAAAAGTAAGAGAAATCGACGATCTGCTTTTAAAAAATAGTGGAAAGCCCTATTCAGCTGAGCTTGCTTTCTTTGCGATGAACTCGGAATATAGGGGACTTGGAATCGGTAAATCACTCTTTGAAATGGCAAAATCCTATATGGAATCAAATAGCCTAGAAGATTTTTTCCTATTTACAGATACTAGCTGTAACTTTAAATTCTATGACCACTTGGGTATGAAGAAAAATAATGAAGAAAAAACTTTTTTTGATTTCTATAACTCAAATCAAGATTCCACATTCTTTATATATGATTTTTCTTTTAAAGGTGCAGTGCTGGATGTTTAAAACTACAAGTATATACTAACTATGTAATCACTTATGTATTTAGAATTTAATAATATATACTGACTTAGCAGCTACTATTATATTGAAGCATATGATCTACACTAGTCTATGCTAATTATATATTTATAGACTGCTAATAAATTATTAGCTTGCTAGCTTATGTCTTTAATATATAATAATTAGAGTCTACTATATATTTTAGAGTCTAATTAATCGATATTAATCCTATATTTACAACTTTATAGCTTACTAATATTTATTAAGTCAGTCCTTTTAAATTAAAACTATATCCAAATCTTCAATTTTATAGATCTCTGTAAAATAAAAAAAGCCAGCTGCTTACAACTGGCTTTTTCTTTAACTTATTCTTTAAATTTTCTCAAAGCAAAGAATGTAGATACAAATGTCAATCCATATATAATTGCATAAATAGCTATAAACAGTGATGATAGTGCAGGTGTTTTTATAATCATAACACCTAGAACTATACCAAGTACACCTGATATGATTCCTAGCCACCATCTAGGCATTTCTATTTGCTTTAAGTCTATTGAGATTGCTATCTCAGAGATACCCGTAAACATCTCCCAGAATCCTAAAAACATAGCTAATGTAATAGCTGTAAATGGTTGTGTATATAACATCGCAATACCAAGTAATATATCTAGGATAGATAGGATTAAAAATGACCCTGATCTAAATATAGAGCCCGTAAAGTATCTTATTACTCTTAATATACCTGTAGCCATAAACATATATGCAATTAAATATGCCAAAGAAATTAATGAGCCTACAGGATTTGTAAAGAATATTACACCTGTAATAATAAGCAATATACCTATTATTAATGAAATCCATCTAGCTTTCTTTAAACCTTCTCTCATAAGCTACCTCCTTATCAAATTTCAAATATATATTATCTATTATAATGTCTATATTATATATATACCCATTTATTGACTTTTAATAAATTAACGTTTCTGTTTACAGAATTCTCCAATCTTTTGATAGCTTTTTCTGATAAATGCCTTCACTCTAATCTACTTATTTTTATATTTATATTACTTTTTTATGAAATTTTACTCTATCCCTTACATACTCTATTTTCTATGGGAATGGTAAAGTACTCTTGAGATTTTAAATATAATTATTTTTACATAAAAAAGCCCTAGCATAAATGCTAGAGCTTATTACGTGGCTACTTCCTACTCTCCCAGGCAGTTTCCCACCAAGTACCTTTGGCGCTGGAGAGCTTAACTTCTGTGTTCGGTATGGGAACAGGTGTATCCTCTCTGCTATAATAACCACATATTTAATTGAAGTTTGTACCTTCAAAACTGAGTATATTTAGTAAACTTTGACGTCCATCGTATTTATTGGTCAAGTCCTCGATCTATTAGTATCAATAAGCTACATACATTACTGCACTTACACCTTTGACCTATCAACCAGGTAGTCTTCCTGGGATCTTAACCTTACGGTGGGAAATCTTATCTTGAAGTGGACTTCGCGCTTAGATGCTTTCAGCGCTTATTCTTTCCATACATAGCTACCCAGCTATGCCCTTGGCAGGACAACTGGTACACCAGAGGTATGTCC
>NZ_JYGE01000010.1 GCF_003012055.1 Peptostreptococcus russellii
GCCGCTCAGTCTTCTTTGGTGCAAGCACCAAAGGGACCGCGCTCGACTTGCATGTGTTAAGCACGCCGCCAGCGTTCATCCTGAGCCAGGATCAAACTCTCGTTAAAAAATTTGTCCGCTCAGATAATTATCTCGAAATATCTGGCTTGGTTTGTTTGTGGTTTAAACAAGTTTGCTTGTTTAAACAGTTAATTTCAAATGCTTTATTTAAAAAGCGTTATTGAATTAACCTGCTGTTCAATTTTCAAAGTTCATTTTATTTAAGTCATCGTTTCTTGATGACTATTATATAATAGCATACTTTACTGATTATGTCAACTTTTTTTCAAAAGTTTTTTAATCATTTATTGAGAAAAACATTACATTATTATCTTTTGTTTTTCTTGTTTTTTCTTTTTCTTAAGTACAAGTAATAATATAGCATATGTATTTATTTTTTTCAAGTATTTTTAATAAAAAAGTTTTTTCTGAATTTAATAACAAAAGCGACAGTTCTTTGTTTTCAATTCTTCAAAGGATATAAGTTTATCATTTTTTTATTTTAATATATTAGAAATACTTTAATATTTTTTAATCTAGCTAATATAAATATTTTTTATTATCTACTATATTAAATAGATGTAAAGTATAACTGCTTAATTAAAAATTTAAATATCTCTAAAATAATTGTTAATTTCCAAGAAAATTAATCTCATCAGCTAGAGATATATTTTATTACTATAAATAGCCTACTGTTTTTTTCTTTCTTCTTAGTATTAGTATAATATTAATATTTTCAAATGATCTTTTGAAGATCTAGATATTCATTATAGATTATACTTAGCTATGCTTTTATATGCCTTTGATCATTTTTATGCTCTAGTTATATATACCTAATGCATCTTGATATTATGCTTGTTATATATACAATAGCCTTTTTTATTTAATAGTTTTAATATTTTAGATAGTTATTTATAATTGATATATCTTTTCTGTATGATATCCACAAATATAAATCAACAATTTTTATACTAAAATCATAAAATATATATTTATCCTTTTTATACTTATATACCGATCTTTTTTATAAATAAGTAGAAACATATGTCAAGCACTTATAGATTATTCAATCCCTTACATACTCTATTTTCTATTGGAATAGCAAAAATAATAACAAAGCACTATTAAATATTATTATTTTTATATAAAAAAGCCCTAGCATAAATGCTAGAGCTTATTACGTGGCTACTTCCTACTCTCCCAGGCAGTTTCCCACCAAGTACCTTTGGCGCTGGAGAGCTTAACTTCTGTGTTCGGTATGGGAACAGGTGTATCCTCTCTGCTATAATAACCACATATTTAATTGAAGTTTGTACCTTCAAAACTGAGTATATTTAGTGAACTTTGACGTCCATCGTATTTATTGGTCAAGTCCTCGATCTATTAGTATCAATAAGCTACATACATTACTGCACTTACACCTTTGACCTATCAACCAGGTAGTCTTCCTGGGATCTTAACCTTACGGTGGGAAATCTTATCTTGAAGTGGACTTCGCGCTTAGATGCTTTCAGCGCTTATTCTTTCCATACATAGCTACCCAGCTATGCCCTTGGCAGGACAACTGGTACACCAGAGGTATGTCC
>NZ_JYGE01000011.1 GCF_003012055.1 Peptostreptococcus russellii
AGTTGGTCCCAAGGGTTGGGCTGTTCGCCCATTAAAGTGGTACGCGAGCTGGGTTCAGAACGTCGTGAGACAGTTCGGTCCCTATCCGTCGCAGGCGTAGGAAATTTGCGGAGATCTGCCCCTAGTACGAGAGGACCGGGGTGGACATACCTCTGGTGTACCAGTTGTCCTGCCAAGGGCATAGCTGGGTAGCTATGTATGGAAAGAATAAGCGCTGAAAGCATCTAAGCGCGAAGTCCACTTCAAGATAAGATTTCCCACCGTAAGGTTAAGATCCCAGGAAGACTACCTGGTTGATAGGTCAAAGGTGTAAGTGCAGTAATGTATGTAGCTTATTGATACTAATAGATCGAGGACTTGACCAATAAATACGATGGAGTCAAAGTTTACTAAATATACTCAGTTTTGAAGGTACAAACTTCAATTAAATATGTGGTTATTATAGCAGAGAGGATACACCTGTTCCCATACCGAACACAGAAGTTAAGCTCTCCAGCGCCAAAGGTACTTGGTGGGAAACTGCCTGGGAGAGTAGGAAGTAGCCACGTAATATGCCGAAGTGGCGGAATTGGCAGACGCACAGGACTTAAAATCCTGCGAAACTTATACTTTCGTACCGGTTCGATTCCGGTCTTCGGCACCACAAAGTTTTAGAACTGCAGAAATCGCCAACAGTGGACCATTAGCTCAGTTGGTTAGAGCGCCCGGCTCATAACCGGTAGGTCTGGGGTTCGAGTCCCTGATGGTCCACCATTAAACCATATAGGGGTATAGCTCAGTTGGTAGAGCGTCGGTCTCCAAAACCGTGCGCCGGGGGTTCGAGTCCCTCTACCCCTGCCATTCGTAAATTTTGTAATTTTTAATATGGGCCTATAGCTCAGGTGGTTAGAGCGCACGCCTGATAAGCGTGAGGTCGCTGGTTCGAGTCCAGCTAGGCCCACTTTTGCCCAAATAGCTCAGTCGGTAGAGCAGGGGATTGAAAATCCCCGTGTCGGTGGTTCGATTCCGCCTTTGGGCACCATATGAACTTTGAAAATTGAACAGCAGGTTAATTCAATAAAGCTTTTTAAATAAAGCATTTGAAATTAACTGTTTAAACAAGCAAACTTGTTTAAACCACAAACAAACCAAGCCAGATATTTCGAGATAATTATCTGAGCAGACAAATTTTTTAACGAGAGTTTGATCCTGGCTCAGGATGAACGCTGGCGGCGTGCTTAACACATGCAAGTCGAGCGCGGTCCCTTTGGTGCTTGCACCAAAGAAGACTGAGCGGCGGACGGGTGAGTAACGCGTGGGTAACCTGCCCTATACACATGGATAACATGCTGAAAAGCATACTAATACATGATAACGTACACTGATGGCATCTTCGGTGTATCAAAGCGTTAGCGGTATAGGATGGACCCGCGTCTGATTAGCTAGTTGGTGGGGTAAAAGCCTACCAAGGCCACGATCAGTAGCCGACCTGAGAGGGTGATCGGCCACATTGGAACTGAGACACGGTCCAAACTCCTACGGGAGGCAGCAGTGGGGAATATTGCACAATGGGCGAAAGCCTGATGCAGCAACGCCGCGTGAACGATGAAGGTCTTCGGATCGTAAAGTTC